>WTBR01000177.1 GCA_013138975.1 Bacteroidales bacterium | reverse complement strand
AAATAAAGTGCCAATTTAGACATCTGACGAAGATAATTTTCATGGGTTGATCTGGCTTTATCGTCAATTACCAGTTTGCGAATAAATTCTTCGCCCATTGATTGAAACCCCACAACCTTGTTGCAAGCTTCAGAATAAATTGTATTTTTACTCATATTATTTATTTTTTCAATTAATAATACGAGCATTACTGCTTTTTAGTGGCACTGCTCAAAAGCTACCCCGCTTCGGCGGGGTTTAGTTCAACATTGGATCATAAAACATAAGGATTGCAGCGGTTTTCTAACATATTTTATTATTTTTAATTTTCTTAATGGGTGATACTGAAAAAAGGCGAAAACCCACACTGCTGTTAACACGGAGCCGTTAGATTGTAAAACATATTTTATATCAGATATTCTCAATATTTCAATTAAATTTTTTTGGAATTTTTAAAAGTCATATTGATGTGCCGGATAAAAATTGTCTACGAAGAAGAACAACGATCGAATTTTTAGGAATTTGGGAGCAGTAAAATAACTCAGATTTTAAAGGGGGGCGAAATCGGCTCCTTATTGTGTGAAGCAGGAATTAATTCCTTTACCCTTTCTCCAACAAAGTGGTCAGAATTAACTAAAGCAAATTCTATTATACTGCAAATTCAATTCATAATGCAATAGATAACCCTTAAAAAGAATAGCAGAAGTCATTTCCAAAATTTAATAGTAATAAATCAATCTAATATTTCTGGGATTTTTTGAATCATCTAAGCAAAAAATAATTCAAATTATTTATAGCTCATTTTGAAATTTAATTGGAATAAGAGGCTGTCCCAAAAGCAATATATAAATAGATTTCCGGTAACTTCTCCCTTTAGGGTCGGGGCGAAAAATTGCTGAAAATCAGTGCCCCCTTTGGAATAAGAGGCTGTCCCCGTTCGGCTTAGGCTATGCCTGAGTCGTTTATATCCTTATAGTCGTACCTTAATCAAATTGTTTTTCATCTTCGATCTGCTTTAATTATTTCTATTACACTATCCATGTCTGCATAATTTCTTGCACTTGAATATAAATAATCTAGTGGTTTAGCAACTACACCTGCTTTAATCGGAATTTACTGCTTTTTTCTATTTATAAAGCATTCAGTTGAGGATAGAGCTAATAAAAATAAGCCATATATTCTTTCTATACTCTCTTGTTTCTTTTTTGTTTCCAGAAAAAAGGTAGCTACAAGCTACCAAAAATAGACCGACTTAGGCAAAAGCCTAAGCCGAACTACTTTGTTGTATTATATTTATATTCTTTGGCAGCCTAAGTCGAACAGGGTATTGAATTTGTGCTGGCTTACTAATGTGTTTGTAATAGGAATTAGACTTTTAAACACAAGTTATTTTAAATTATTTGTTTGATAGATGTGTGTAAAAATAGTACATTCACAAAATAAAATAGAAGGATTATTCTATTTTTATTTGTGGTTATTCTTAATGTAAAAATATTAAAGATGAATAAATCAACAGTCACAGAACTAGCATACTTCTTAAAGGAGGCAAAAAGTCAAGGAATGCCTGGACCTATTTTTTTTCTTGGAGCAGGAGCTTCTAAATCAAGTGGTATATTGTTAGCTAACGAAATTGTAGAAGATATTTTGGTTAGATATTGTGATAATCCTAAAATAAAATCCCTTCCTAAAGATGATATCACTTATTCAACAGTAATGGAATGTATTGGCCCTAATGCAAGAAATTCTGTACTAAAAGAATATATAGATGCAGCTAAAATTAATGTGACACATATTTATATTGCTCAATTAATGATGCATGGCTTTGCTGATTATGTTCTGACAGTAAATTTTGATAATCTTATGCAAAGAGCCTTAGCGTTATATAATGAGTTTCCTCCAACATATGACATGGCTATTCTCAAAGATCTTACAACTACAACATTTAGAGAAAAGTCAATTGTATATCTTCATGGGCAACACCATGGTCTGTGGTTGTTAAATACTTCTGAGGAAATGGCAAAAGTCAACGAAATTGTGCCCCCAATTCTAAATGGAATAAGAAATCAAAGACCATGGATATTTATTGGGTACAGTGGAGAAGATCCAATATTCGATCATATCAAGAAACTTGGCAGATTTGATAATGGTTTATATTGGGTAGGATATAATGACCATAAACCATCATTGAAAGTTTCAAAAGAATTATTATCAAAACCGAATACCAATGCTTTTTTAATTGATGGATATGACGCAGATTCGTTTATGCTGAAATTAAACAAAGAGTTAGAATTACCTGAGCCAGAAATTATTGATAAGCCTTTTTCCTCTTTAAGGTCCATGATAAATAATATTGTTGATATAGACGATAAGAAACATTTTAAAGGAGTGAAAGAGAGATTAGATATATCAAAAAATCAGGTAGATAAAGCAATTCAGCAATTTGAGTATGGTAACCTAGAGAGCAAAGAAATGAAAAATGAAACTGCAGAAATAGAATTGTTTAAGAAAGAGATTATTGACATATCAATTAATGAGGATTACAATGAAAACAAAATCTCTAAAATTGAGATTAAAGTTAATAAATTAGACAATAAAGATGTAAATAGTTTAATGGCAGGCCTTTATGTGAATTGGGGCACTAAACTATGGCTGTTGGCAAAGAATATATCTGATACAAAGTCTGAAAAATTAAATAGAAAAGCAATTGAAATTTTTGAAAAAGCATCTATACTGAATCCAAACGATTCAGATGTATTCTATGGATGGGGGGTCGCTTTAGGGAATATTGGAAATAATAAATCTGGTATTGAAGCTCAGACATTGTATAAACAAGCTTTGAATAAATTTAAAAAAGCTGTAGATATTAATCCTAACAACCAAAAAGTGTATAGAGATCTGGGTGGTGTTCTAGGATCAATAGCACGAATGAGCACAGGAAATGAAAAGGTTAATTTAATTAATCAAGCGAGAAAAGAATTAGAAAAGGCAAGAGATTTAGGTTCTGGTTCATATAATCTTGCATGTATTTATGCAATAAGTAATGATAAAAAAAATGCTCTCAAATATTTAGAACAGAGCCTTTTAGATAATGAAATTGAAGTTAAATTTATCAAAAAGGATAAAGATTGGGCGTTCTTTTACGATGATAAAGATTTTAAAAACCTATTAAATCTTTATAGTTAATAAGCACTAATGCATATCATTGGGCAATATTTAGTACAAACAACACAATATAACATTATTAATAGATCAAGGTTAAACTCTTTTGTGAAGCAACGCGAAACAAATTTGTTTAATGCTCAGGGTATCTTTTTATTGCACGTAAGTGCAAAAGCGCATTAGAATACTAAAATATTTTTTTTCGTATTATTATCTGATAGTAATTTTTAGGTTTTTTCGCCTTGTTTTTAACTTAGTTATAGAGACCACAACCACTTCTTTTTTTTTGATTATGGTTTCTATTTCGCATATATAATACGTTTATTTAATTCTTTAAAATTACTTAAAAGCATCATAATTAAGATTCTCAAAATTGTTTATCATAACAATCCAGTTTCGTTAACAAATATAAATGAATCATTTTATATATCTAAATTATCTATGGAGCTTTTACTATTTTTAGGCTTATTCATAACTACATGAGAATATATTTCTGTAGTTTTTATTGAATTGTGTCTTATTAGTTCTTGAATAATCCTTGCTATTTTATTTTTTGAAGAAATATGCGTGAAGATGAAACAAATTTTATAGCTTATTTTGGTGTTTAATTTCGATTTAACTTATGCTGGAGCGTTTGCTAATAATGTGATAGAAAAAAAGATTGGAAGTATCTTTATTTTCTAATTCGTGCCTGCAAGAAACTACGTATATTTAAAGCCTTTGAAAAGAAAGCTTCAAAGACGTTCTGGTAGTTCCTTATATCCTCAAAATCTGAATGATCTTAATTGATTAATAGGTAATTGTATAGAATAGGCATTCGCTTATTAATGCTAATCCTGTTGGGGTTGATTGATTGATAATCAATTTTGAAAATTTAAAGGAATTGTGAGTATTTTGGCGCTTTCGAGCAAGTACTGTAATTAAATATAAACGATATTTCAACATGAAAAAAGCTTTTAAATTAGATAAAAAAAATATTCAAGATATTGTAGACTTATCATTTTTACAAGAGGGGATCTTATTTCATTATCTTAAAGAGGTAAGTAAAAATTTATATTTTGTTCAATTATCTTTAGAAATACAAGGTGCTGTTCAGTTTGATTATTTCCAGAAAGCTTGGAATAAAGTTGTTGCTAATAATGAAATGTTAAGAACTGTATATCGGTGGGAAAAGCTAAATAAACCGATACAAGTTATCTTAAAAGAAAGAAATGTTGATATTAGATATTATGATTTATCAAAAGAAGAGAACATATTAGAATCCGAATATCAAAAAATCAAACTTAAAGATTCGGAGGAAAGTTTTGATTTAAGGGAAGTTCCTTTTAGACTCACTTTATGTAAAATCAAAACGGATAAGTATAGATTATTAATAAGTAATCATCATATAATTTATGATGGATGGAGTAATGGGATAATACTAAAAGAGTTTCTAAATTACTATAATGAGCTCGTTACCGGCAGTACTTTAAAAGTAAATAAAAAAGCACAATTTAAGAATTACCTTAAACTTAACCGTGAGCCTTCCATTGAAGATAAATCATTTTGGAAAGATTATCTAAATGGATTTGAAGCTAAAAATGTTTTTAGCTTTAAGAACACCGGTTCTTTGTCGGATAATTCAAAAAATCAGAGCCATAGATTTTCTATTTCAGAAGATAAGTTTTCGAAACTAAAACAAGTTTGTAAATCGCAAAAATTAACAATTGCAGACATATTATATGGAGCTTGGGGAATTCTTTTAAGCAAATATTCCGGAGAATCTGATATGCTTTTTGGAACTACTATATCCGGAAGGAATATAAAGTTTGAAGGTATAGAACAAATGGTTGGATTATTCATTAATACCATTCCAATAAGGATGAAAATTACACCAGATAAACCCTTAATTTCCGTATTAAAAGAGAATGCAAAACAAACATTAGAGCGAGGGCGATTTGAAAATGTTCCATTACGAAATATTTTAGATTATTCAGGATATAAAGAAAATGAGCTAATAGAATCAATATTTGTAGTTGAGAACTATCCTCTTGATAAAGAGAGTTTACAAGAGCAAGAAGAGATTGCTTTTAAATCTTTCTCTATAAAGGAGACAACAAATTATAAACTAACAGTAAGTGCATTAATATCCGAAGAAATAGAAATTAGCTTTAATTATATCAATACCTATTTTGAAAGAGAATTAATAGAGAATATAGAGAAGCATTATGTAAGGATACTTGATACGATAATAGATGATAATAAATCGGCAATCCAATCTTTGGATTTTCTTTCAGATATTGAGAAACATCAATTATTGTATGAGTTTAATAATACGGCAGTAGATTATCCAAAAGATAAGACAATTCACCGGTTATTTGAAGAGCAGGTAGAAAAAACACCGGATAAAATAGCCCTTTTATTTGAAAATCAGGAGATAACTTATTCAGAGTTAAATGTCAGATCTAATCAGTTAGCGCGATATTTGACGACTTATGGTATTCAGGATAATAACATAGTTGGAATAGTAGTTGATCGCTCGTTTGACATGATTGTCAGTATGTTGGGTGTTTTAAAAGCTGGAGGAGCATATTTACCAATAGATTCGGAATACCCTGAAAAACGAATAAGGTATATATTAAAAGATTCAAATATATCTCAATTGTTAACTACTGATCTGTATGTTTCTAATTTTGAAAATGTTAATTGTAATGTAATATCCTTAAGCGATATTAATATTAGTTTAGAGGAAAAAAGAAATTTAAATAGAATAGATAACAGTAATAATATTTCTTACGTAATTTATACATCTGGTTCAACAGGGAAACCTAAAGGTGTTGCAATAAAGCATAAAACAATAATCAATACACTTAATTGGAGGAAAGTACAATACAATTTTGATGAAACGGATGAGGTTTTACAAATACCATCATTTTCATTTGATAGTTCGGTTGAAGATATTTTTACACCCTTAATTTGTGGGGCAAAATTGATACTCATACAACAAGATAAAAGGGTAAACATTGCATACATAGCTCATCTGCTAAAAAGAAATTTGGTAACAAATTTCTTAATAACCCCATCTTTATACAGCTTATTTTTGAAGGAATTATCTGACGAACTGAAATATGTGAAAACAATAACCATAGCAGGAGATAATTTTACAGAAGAATTAGTAAATGAACATTTTGAAAAATTCAATAAGGTTGAATTGATTAATGAGTATGGCCCAACGGAAAATAGCGTATGTTCAACAGTATATAAATTTAGCAATAATAAAAAAAGGATATTGATCGGTTGTCCGATTGCAAACGTACAAGTTTATATATTAGATGAATTTAATAAAAATCAAGCCATAGGAATTTCTGGAGAGTTGTGTTTAAGCGGAGCAGGACTTGGAGTTGGTTACCTAAACAATCCTGAATTAACATCTAAAAAATTTATTGATAATCCTTTCATTGAAGGCGATCGCTTATACAAGACCGGAGATTTAGCACGTTGGTTACCCGAAGGTAATATTGAATTTTTAGGAAGAATCGACCATCAGGTCAAGATTCGGGGATTTAGAATAGAATTAGGAGAAATAGAGAATGCTTTATTAAAGCATTCAAGTATTCTGGAATGCACTGTAATGGATCGAGATAATAAAGGAGATAAATATTTATGCGCCTATATTGTTACAAAAGAAGAAATCGAACATGAAACTTTTCGTGCATATTTATCCGATCAGCTTCCCGATTATATGGTTCCGGCATTTTTTGTTGTACTTGAAAAAATGCCATTAACAGCAAATGGGAAAATAGATAGGAAATCTTTACCTCAACCAGAAATAAAGGCTAGTGATGATTTTGTAGCACCGAAAACAAAAGAAGAGAAGATACTGGCTGAAGTTTGGTCAAAGGTGCTTGGTGTTAAAGATATAGGAGTAACAGATAATTTTTTCAGTTTAGGAGGAGATTCTATAAAAACCATTCAAATTCAATCTAGATTGAATAAAGCCGGTTATAAATTAAGTGTACAAGATATTTTTGATAAGCCGACAATTTCAAGAGTGGTTTCAAACATGATACTTACGACCAGGGAAATTCCTCAAGATGCTGTGAGTGGAGACGTAGAATTAACTCCTATACATCATGAATTTTTTGGTGATAAAACGGATCTTCATCATTATAACCAATCGCTTATGTTGTCCTCACAAGAGCGACTTGATGAGGGGGAAATTAGAGCTGTATTTCAAAAGATACAGGATCATCACGATGCATTAAGGATCACAAGTAATATTGACAATTCAAAAAAAGGATTCGGTTTACACAATAATGGGATTAAAGATTTTCCTGTTTCTCTTGAAATTTATGATTTTAGAGATGAAAAAGAGGCTTCAGAAAAGATAACAAACTGTGCAAATCAGCTTCAAAGATCAATAGATTTGGAAAATGGGCCATTAATGAAGTTAGGATTATTTCAATTACCGGATGGAGATAGATTATTAATCCTTATTCATCATCTTGCAATTGATGGAATTTCATGGCGTATCCTGTTTGAAGATATAGAAGTGCTTTTTAACCAGATTGATAAAGAGGAAAAATTAGTTTTACCATTAAAAACTAATTCATTTAAGGATTGGTCAAAAGAATTAAAAGAATATTCGCAAAGCAAAAAGCTGCTTTCGGAAAGATTATACTGGGATAATATCACAAACAATGAAATAGAATCACTCCATAGAGAATTTGAAGATTCGGGATTTTTGGAAAATGAAATAGGGATTAGTCAGTTTACACTTGATGAAGCAACAACATCGGACTTGTTAAATAGGACAAATTCGGCCTATGGGACTGAGATCAATGATATTTTACTTTGTGGATTGAGTTATGGGATAAAAAGTTCACTGGGGAATAATAAAGTATTAATTAGCCTTGAGGGGCATGGGCGAGAAGAAATCCTTGCAGATATTGACATTAGTAGGACAATTGGTTGGTTTACCTCCTTATATCCTGTCTTACTTGATATGTCAAATGCGGATAATCTGTCCATGCAAATTAAGAGTATAAAGGAAAGCCTACATCAAATACCGGAGAAAGGTATTGCTTATGGTATTTTAAAATACCTCACACCCAAAGAATTTACTCCCGATCTGGATTTAAATTATACACCACAAATAGAATTCAATTATTTAGGTCAATTCGATGCCGATGTTAAGCAAATGAAAAAGTTTAGTATTGCTGATGAATCTTATGGAGAGACTAAAAGCTCGAATAGAGAATTTATTAATGACTTTTCATTTGAAGGAATGGTTAGTGGAGGTGAGCTATTAATTACTGTAAAGTATAAGAAAAAATATTACAGTGAAGAATTTGTATCAGATTTTCTAGATAGCTATAAAAACTCATTATTAAATATCATTAATCATTGTAAAGGCACTTCTAGTAAAATATTAACACCATCAGATTTTACCTATAAAAACCTTTCAATTAATGAAGTTGATAAATTAGATGAAAAATATGAGATAGAAGATATTTGTAAGTTAACACCAATGCAAGAGGGAATGTTGTTTCATGCAATACATGATTCAGAATCCTTTGCATATTTTGTTCAAATGAGCTATCGCTTAAATAGTGAAATATCTCTGGATATAATGCAAAAAAGTTTAAATAAGCTTTTTAACAGGCATGAAATACTTCGTACTATTTTTATTCATAAGGAAGTTGAAATTCCGATTCAAATAGTATTAAAGAATAGAGAATGTGAGTTTAATTATGAAGATATCAGACATCTAAATTTAGAAGAAAAAGAGGAATTTATAAGCAATTATAAAAACAAGGATAAGAAAAGAGGTTTTATTCTGGATCGCGATGTCTTAATGCGAGATTCCTTATTGCAATTAGATAATAACGAATACGAGTTGATTTGGTCAAATCACCATATTGTAATGGACGGCTGGTGTTTAAGTATTTTAAATAATGATTTCTTTGAAATATACAATAGCTTATTACATAACAGAATCTTAAAATTAAATAGCGTAACTCCCTACAAAGAATATGTAAAATGGTTAGACGGAATAGATAAGGATACTTCTTTAAAATATTGGGAAAATTATCTCTCAGGATATGAGGAGCAAGCATCACTTCCGAAATTATCAAAAAAAGGAAATGAATTCGTTCAGCAAAAGGAACACTTGCAATTATCTAAAAAAGTATCAGCTAAATTTCAGAAAATTGCATCCGATAATAATGTAACAGCGAATACAATTTTACAAACTGTTTGGGCAATAGTTTTAGGTAAGTATAGTAATAAAGAAGATATTGTATTTGGAAGTGTAGTATCGGGGAGACCTTCAGAAATTTATGGAGTTGAAAATATTGTAGGTTTATTTATAAATAATGTTCCCGTACGTATTCAATTTTCACAAGATCTTGAATTTAATACCTTAATAAAGAGAGTTCAAAACTCAAATCTTGATTCAGAAACGCATCATTATATTTCCTTGGCAGAAATACAGGCACAAAGCATATTAAAACAAAATTTAATCGATCATATAATTGTTTTTGAGAATTTTCCTATAGCAGAAAAGATGGAGAATTTGGATCATGAAAATGAGCAGTTAAACATTCAAATATCAGGAGTTGATACCTTTGAGCAGACAAATTATAATTTAACAATTACTGCTTCATTAAGTGATGTATTGCATGTGGATTTTATCTACAATGCCAACATATTTGATTCAGAAATAATAAAGAGCTTAAAAGTACATTTTGAGAATGTAATTAATCATATTGTTTCCGATTCAGAACTTAGAATCTCTGAAATAGATATTCTAACAGAAGCAGAGAAGCAACAGTTATTGTATGATTTTAACAATACAAAAACAGAATATCCAAAAGATAAGACAATTCATCAGTTATTTGAGGAGCAGGTAGAAAGGACACCCGATAATACAGCTTTAATTTTCGAAGATACCAAATTAAGCTATTTAGAATTGGATCAAGGCTCAAATCAAATAGCACATTATTTAATAAATAGAGGATTAAAAGTCAATAGCTTAGTTGGAATTATTGCAGAAAGGTCGATAGATTTAATGCTTAGTATTTTGGGGATTTTAAAAGCCGGATGTGGGTATTTACCAATTGATACAAAATCTCCAAGTAAAAGAATTGAATATATTTTACGTGATAGCTGTATTGATATACTTTTAACACAAAGCAAATATTCAGAATTTGAAAGCTTAAATTTAGATGTTTTATACATTGATAAACATCTGGCTTATTCTCAATCAAGACCTAGGGTTAAAGAGAAAAACCTAAAACCGGAAATAGCATATTTATTATATACTTCAGGATCGACAGGATTACCAAAAGGAGTTTTAGTTGGAAATTCTTCAGTTGTTAATCTTTTATTTTTTCTAAACTCAAAATATTCAATAGAACAGCAAAATACCTGGTTATTTAAGACACCTTATATATTTGATGTTTCTGTAAGTGAGATTTTTGGATGGATATTACCGGGAGGTAGTCTTTCAATATTACCACCTGAAGGAGAAAAGAATCCGGAATTAATTCTACATTATATATCATTACATCAGCTTACTCACATCAACTTTGTTCCTTCGATGTTTGGTGCATTTATTTATTATATCAATAACAAAACATCAAACAAGTTAAGAAGCCTTCGGTATATAATATTAGCAGGAGAAGCTTTAAAAAGTGAGCATGTAGAACTTTTTAGTGAGATAGCACCGAATATAAAGCTGGAGAATTTATATGGGCCCACAGAAACCACTGTTTTTTCAAGTTTTTATTCTATAAATAAGGAAAATATTTCCAATAATATACCAATAGGAAAAGGAGTATCAAACACGAGTTTATATGTGCTTAATAATTTAAATCAGTTACAAGGGATAGGTATTCCGGGAGAGTTACATATTGCAGGTGAAGGTTTATCTTTAGGTTATTTAAATCAAATAGAATTATTTCACGATAGATTTATCCCAAATCCTTATAAACAGGACGAGAAAATTTATCGTTCTGGAGATTTAGTTAGCATAATGCCAAATGGAGATTTAGAATATTTAGGCAGGATTGATCACCAGGTGAAAATCCGTGGTTTCAGGGTCGAACTTGGCGAGATAGAAAATGCTTTACTAAAACATAAAAACATTAAAGAAAGTGTAGTATTAGCACGCGAAGAAAATGGAGACAAGTACCTATGCGCATACATAGTTAGTAAAGAAGAATTCAGCCATGAAGACTTAAGGGCTTATATGTCACTGCAAATCCCGGATTATATGATTCCGTCATATTTTGTAGAATTAGAAAGTTTACCACTAACTACAAATGGAAAGGTAAATCGCAAAGTTTTACCATTACCGGAAATAAAAGCGGGAGACGATTATGTAGCACCATCCACAGAAATAGAAGAAAACTTGCTTGAAATATGGTCAAAAGTATTAAATATAAATAAAGAAGAAATAAGTGTAAATGCTAATTTTTTCTCCATGGGAGGTCATTCGCTCAAAGCTACCGTGTTAGCAAGTAATATACACAAAGAATTAGGAGTTGAATTTCCGGTACGAGAAATATTTATACATCCAACTATAAAATCCCAGGCAAGTCAGATAGAAAAAAGTACAAAAAAAGAGTTTGTATCCATACCAAAAGCAAAGGAACAATCAAATTACCCATTATCCTCAGCACAGAAGCGATTGTATTTGTTGCAACAGTTCGATTTGACATCAACAGTCTACAATATGCCCGGAATAATTTCATTGGGAAAAGAGGTAGATAAATCAAAAATAGAAGAAGTATTCAAACAACTAATAAAACGACACGAGAGTTTCCGTACAAGTATAAATATAGTCGATCAAGAGCCTGTTCAGATTATAAGTAAGAATGTTGATTTTAAGCTAGAAGAACTAAGAATTGAAAATTCAGAACTTGAAAACGTACGAAATAAATTCATAAGATCCTTCGATTTAACTAAAGCACCTTTTTTACGAGCAGCTATAGTAGATATAAAAGGAGAAGATAGCTTGCTAATGATTGATATGCACCATATAATAAGTGATGGAACTTCGCATACAATCTTAGAGAAAGAATTTCAGGCTTTGCTATCAGGAGAAGAATTATCTCCATTATCCTTACAATACAAGGATTATAGCGAGTGGCAAAATAGTAAAGATCAGCAAGATCTAATAAAATATCAGGAACAATATTGGCTTAATAAATTTGAAGGAGAGATACCCGTATTGAACCTTCCAATAGATTATGTTCGACCTTTAATGCAAAGTCACGAAGGAGCAACAGTGAGTTTTGTACTGAGCAAAGAAGAGACCGAAGGGATAAGATTTTTCACCAAAGAAAATGACCTTACTTTGTATATGTCCTTGCTATCCGTATTTAGTATTCTTTTATCGAAGCTAAGCGGACAAGATGATATAGTTGTAGGAACACCAATAGCCGGAAGGAATCATGCAGATCTGGAAAATATTGTGGGGATGTTCGTTAACACACTATCCATACCTAATGAAGTAAAAGGTGAAGAAACAATAAAGGATTTCGTGTCAAGCCTAAAACAAACTGTGCTTGGAGCTTACGAAAATCAAAATTACCAGTTCGAAGATTTAGTAGACAAGGTATCAGTAGAAAGAGATACCAGCCGTAATCCTATTTTTGATGTTGTTTTTAATTTATTGAATCAGGCAGAATATAGTGGTGATTTATCCGCAATAGATAATAAAAATCTTATTCATACCAAAGTAGATTCAAAGTTTGATTTCACCTTAACTGCAGTAGACTATGGTGAACAGTTAATATTAAGTTTTGAATATTGCACCAAACTATTCAAAGCTGAAACAATAGATAGATTTATAGTTTATTTTAAACAGATCGTAGTTCAATTAGCAAGAAAGCCTGAGATTAAGATCTTTGAAATTGATATTCTAACCAAAGAAGAGAAACATCAGTTGCTGTATGAGTTTAACAATACAAAAGCAGATTATCCAAAAGATAAGACCATTCACCAGTTATTTGAAGAGCAAGTAGAAAGGACTCCTGAAAATGTGGCAGTAAGTTGTGAAGGCAATATTTTTACTTACAGTGAATTAAACAGAAAAGCGAATGTTATTGCCCATCATATACGAGAGATTGGAATAGCTAGAGATGATATTGTAACAATATTCCTTGATCGTTCCATTGAGACCGTATTTTCTATGTTAGGGGTGTTAAAATCAGGCGGGGCATATCTTCCTCTAGATCCTGATTACCCTGATGATAGAATAGATTTTATATTAAATGATAGCCGCTCTAAAATTGTAATAAGCACAAAAGAACTTTCAACGAGAATTGAATTTGATGGAAATATAATATGTGTAGAAGAGATGTCGGAATTAGAGAATAATATTTCTAATATCGAGATAATTAATAAACCATCGGATTTGTGTTATATTATTTATACTTCAGGTACAACCGGTATGCCTAAAGGAGTTATGGTAGAACATAAAAATCTTGTACGATTATTTTTTAATGAAAAGTTTCAATTTGACTTTAATGAAAAAGACGTTTGGACAATGTTTCATTCACATTGTTTTGATTTTTCAGTATGGGAAATGTACGGAGCTTTACTTTATGGAGGTAAATTAATTGTTATTCCAAAAATAGTAGCAAAAGACGTAGTTGAATATTATAAAATACTTAGTGAAGAAAAAGTAACTGTTTTAAATCAGACACCTTCGGCATTTTATAATTTATCGGAAATAGCCTTGCAGAAGCCGGGTAAATCTTTAGAAAATTTAAGGTATGTAATTTTTGGAGGAGAAGCTTTAAAACCAAATAAATTGGCAGAATGGTTTAATATTTATTCCGATGTTAAGTTGATTAATATGTATGGAATAACAGAGACAACAGTTCATGTTACATATAAAGAAATAGGCAAAAATGAAATAGCAAATAACATAAGCAATATTGGCACCTCAATACCAACACTAACAACTTATGTACTTGATAATAATTTAAAATTAGTTCCAAAAGGAGTTGCAGGGGAATTATTAATAGGCGGAGATGGCCTTAGTCGAGGTTACTTGGGAAGAGAAGATCTGACAAAAGAGAAGTTTATAAAGAATCCATATAAACCGGAAGAACGATTATATCGTTCCGGGGATCTTGTGAAGATCTTATCCAATGGAGACTTGGAATATCTTGGACGAATAGATGATCAGGTTCAATTAAGAGGCTTTAGGATAGAATTAGGTGAGATTGAGAACACACTGTTAAAACATGAAAGTATAAACGAATGCATTGTTTTAGCCAGAGAAGAAAATGGTAATAAGTACCTATGCGCATATATTGTAAGTAAAGAAGAGTTCAATCAGGAAGAAATACGTGCAGATTTGTCGTTAAGTCTTCCCGATTATATGGTTCCATCTTATTTTGTTGAGCTGGACAAACTCCCATTAACGATTAATGGAAAAGTAAATCGTAAATTACTGCCATCGCCGGAAATAAAAGCAGGAGAAAATTACCTTGCGCCGAAAACAAAAGAGGAAAGCTTATTAGTTGATATTTGGTCAAAAGTACTAGGAGTTGAAGGAATAGGAGTAACAGATAATTTCTTCAGTTTAGGAGGAGATTCTATAAAGACAATTCAGATACAGGCCAAACTGAATACTGCCGGATTTAAAATAGGTGTAAAAGATATTTTTCTAAATCCGACAATTTCCGGTTTGGCACCAATGATGATACTAAAAGCGAATGAGGTATCTCAGGAAGTAATTATTGGAGATTTTAAATTAAGCCCAATACAATATTATTTTTTGAGTGATGAAACAGAGCAACATCATTATAATCAATCTGTAATGTTGCATTCTGAAGAATATTTGGAAGAAGAAAAAATACAATCTGTATTTCGAAAGTTACAGGAGCATCATGATGCTTTAAGAATTACCTGTAAACTTGACAATGCAAAAAAAGTAAGCGGTTTATATAATAATGGTATTGACGGTTTTCCTGTTTCTCTAGAAGTTTATGATTTTAGAAATGAAAAAGAGGCATCAGAAAAAATAACAAGCTGTGCAGATCAAATTCAAAGATCGATAGATTTGGAAACCGGGCCATTATTGAAGTTGGGATTATTTCATTTGCCGGATGGAGACAGGTTATTAATAGTTATTCATCATCTTGTAATTGATGGGATTTCGTGGCGTATACTATTTGAAGATATAGAAGCGCTTTTTAACCAGCTTAATAAGGGAGAAAAACTAAGCTTACCATTAAAAAGTAATTCATTTAGAGATTGGTCTGCTAAATTAACTGAATACTCAAAAAGTAGTATGCTTTTAAAGGAGAAATCCTACTGGAGAGATATTGTCAGTAAGGAAGAGGTTTCATTGAATAGGCAAATTGATGATGAAAATATAGAAGATAATGATTTAGGTCAAATGCAATTTACATTAGACCAAATTGCGACTACAGATTTACTTAACAATACAAATGAGGTTTATGGTACAGAAATAAATGATATTTTATTATGTGGATTAGGATCTGGTATTAAAAAGACTTTAGGCAACGAAAAAGTATTAATATCACTAGAGGGACATGGACGAGAGGATATTTTTCCTGATTTAGAAATTGGTAGGACAATTGGATGGTTCACTACAGTCTATCCCGTGCTTCTGGATATGAAAAATACAGATGATTTGTCACTACAAATACGGAGTGTAAAAGAGAATTTACGTCAAATACCAAATAAAGGAATAGGTTTTGGTATATTAAAACACTTAACACCGCTGGATTTAAAAGATGATGTGAATTACGATATTGAACCACAAATAGAATTTAACTATTTAGGTCAGGTCGATTCGGATGTTGAGCAAATGAGTCTATTTAATATTGCTAAAGAATCCGGAGGAAATGCAATAAGTCCTAATAGAGAGGCTAAATATGACATTTCAATAGGAGGGATGATAGCCAATGGAAAATTATCATTAACAATTACTTATAAGAAAAAGTATTATAGTGATGAAATAATAAACAACTTACTTGAAAACTATAAAAAATCATTATTAGAGATCTTAAATCACTGTACAAAATTCACAGATAAAATATTAACACCATCAGATTTTACATATAAGAAGTTATCAATTAATGAAGTTGATAAATTTACTGCGAAATACGAAATAGAAGATATCTACAAGTTAACACCTATGCAAGAAGGAATGTTGTTTCATGCAATTCATGATTCAGAATCCTTTGCATATTTTGTTCAAATGACTTATCGCTTAAATAATGAAATATCTGTAGATCTAATTCAAAAAAGTTTAAATGAACTTTTTAACAGGCATGAAATACTTCGTACTGTTTTTATACATAAGGATGTTGAAATTCCGATTCAAATAGTATTAAACAATAGAGAATGTGAGTTTAATTATGAAGATATAAGACATCTTAATTTAGAAGAAAAAGAGGAATATATAAGCAATTATAAAAACAAGGATAAGAAAAGAGGTTTTATTCTGGATCAAGATGTCTTAATGCGAGTTTCCTTATTGCAAATAGATAATAACGAATATGAACTGATTTGGTCAAATCACCATATTTTGATGGATGGTTGGTGCATGAGTATAATAAATAATGATTTTTTTGAAATATATAATAGTTTATTAAACAACAGAACATTAAAATTAAATAGCGTAACTCCCTATAAAGAATATGTAAAATGGTTAGATGGAATAAATAAGAATTCTTCTTTAGAATATTGGAAAAATTATCTCTCAGGATATGAGGAGCAGGCATCACTTCCTAATTTATCAAAAAAAGAAAATGAATTTGTTCAGCAAAAAGAATCCTTGCAATTATCGAAAGAAGTATCTGCTAGATTTCAGAAAATTGCTTCAGATAATAATGTAACAGCGAATATAATTCTACAAACTGTTTGGGCAATTGTTCTGGGAAAGTATAGCAATAAAGAAGATATTGTATTTGGAAGCGTAGTATCAGGAAGACCATCAGAAATTTATGGAGTTGAAAGTATGGTAGGTTTATTTATTAATAATGTACCTGTACGTATTCAATTTTCACAAGATCTGGAATTTAATACATTAATAAAGCGAGTTCAAAACTCAAACCTGGATTCAGAAACACATCACTATATTTCCTTGGCAGAAATACAAGCGCAAAGTATATTAAAACAAAATTTAATAGATCATATACTTGTTTTTGAGAATTATCCCCTTGCAGAAAAGATTGAGAGCTTGGATCGTGATAATGAGCACTTGAACATTCAAATATCAGGAGTTGATACATTTGAACAAACAAATTATAATTTAGCAATTAGTGCTTTTTTGAGTGATGTATTGCATGTGAATTTTATTTACAATGCCAACATGTTTGATTCAGAAATGATGAAGAGCATGAAAATACATTATGAGAATGTAATTAATCATATTGTTTCCGATTCGGAAGTTAAAATATCTGCAATTGATATTCTAAGCAAAGAAGAGAAACACCAATTATTGTATGAGTTTAACAATACAAAAGTAGATTATCCCAAAGATAAAACCATTCATCAGTTATTTGAGGAGCAAGTAGATAAAACCCCTGATAATATTGCATTGGTGTGTAAAGGCAAAATACTTACATATCAAGAACTTAATAAAGAATCGAATCAAATAGCTCATTATTTAATAGAAAAAGGATTAAAAAAAGAAGATATAGTTGGAATTATATTGGAATCATCTTATCAGTACGTTGTTTGTACCTTTGCAGTCTTAAAGGCAGCAGGAGTATTTTTACCAATAGATAAAAAATTACCTGATTTACGTAAGGAGTATATAGTAGAAAATAGTGAGCTTAAAATGTTAATTCATAATGATATTTCTTATGAAAAGAATGCTCCTGAGAATATAGAAAGTATCAATATACAGAAATTGGATGTCCGGAACTACCAATTAACTAACCCAAGTCTTGAAATTAATTCGTCTAATTTAGCTTATGTAATATATACTTCAGGATCAACAGGAAAACCCAAAGGAACTCTACTTGAACATAAAGGCATTGTGAGTGAGAATATTTTCTGGAAAGAAAGTCTTAAAATACAAGCAACAGACCGATGTTTACAGTTTTCCAACATTTCATTCGATGCCTCCGTTTGGGAAATATATTTATGTTTATTTAATGGAGCAAGCTTATATATACCTAATGAAGACATAAAAAAAGATACAAGTTTATTTGAGAAATATTTAGTTGAAAATCAGATTACAGTGGCAACATTGCCACCTCCTTTTGCCGACAATCTGAATGAAAGTACATTTAAAAACTTTCGTTTAGTTATAACAGCAGGTTCAGAGACAAATAGTAAGCTGATTGAAAAAATAAATAAAAATGCGCAGTATGTTAATGCGTATGGGCCTACAGAAACAAGTGTATGTGCGACGTATTGGGATACATCTGAATATAATAAAACCGGTAAGATTGTAATTGGACGTTCAATACAAAACATGGAAGCATATATTCTTGATTCGCATTTGCAATTACAAGGAATAGGTATTCCAGGAGAGTTATGTTTCTCAGGAGACGGACTTGCACGAGGTTATTTGAAAAATCCTGAATTAACAAAAGAAAAATTTATCGATCATCCTTTTAAAGAAGGAGAACGATTATATCGCACAGGCGATTTAGCTCGTTGCTTACCCGATTGTAATATCGAGTTTTTAGGAAGGATTGATCATCAGGTAAAGATCCGTGGATTCAGAATAGAGTTGGGCGAGATAGAAAGCACCTTACTAAAACATGAAAATATAAAAGAGAGTGTAGTACTAGCCAGAGAAGAAAAAGGGGGTAAGTACCTATGCGCATATATTCTTAGTAAAGAAGAATCCAATCATGACGAACTAAGAACTTATTTGTCATCTCAGCTTCCCGATTATATGGTTCCTTCTCATTATGTTGAGCTGGAGAGTTTACCACTAACTACAAATGGTAAGATAGACCGCAAAGCTCTGCCATCACCTGAAATAAAAGCAGGTGATAATTATGTTGCACCGAAAACAAAAGAAGAAAGCTTATTAGTTGATGTTTGGTCAAAAGTATTAGGAGTTGAAGGAATAGGTATTACAGATAATTTTTTCAGTTTAGGAGGCGATTCCATAAAGACAATTCAGATACAAGCCAGACTAAATACAGCCGGATTTACAATAAGTGTAAAGGATATTTTTCTAAATCCAATAATTTCTGATTTGGCACCTAAGATGATATTTAAAGCGAATGAAGTATCTCAGGAAGCTATAATTGGAGAATTTAAATTAAGTCCTATACAATATTACTTTCTAAGTGATGAAACAGAGCAGCATCATTTTAATCAATCTGTAATGTTGCATTCAGAAGAATATCTGGAAGAAGAAAAAATAAAAGCTGTATTTCGAAAATTACAAGAGCATCACGATGCCTTAAGAATTACCTGTAAACTTGACAATTCAAAAAAAGTAAGCGGCTTATATAATAATGGGATTAAGGGCTTTCCTGTTTCTCTTGAAATTCATGATTTTAGAGACGAAAAAGAAGCTTCAGAAAAGATCACAAGTCATGCAGATCAAATTCAGCGATCAATAGATTTGGAAAATGGGCCATTATTGAAGTTGGGCTTATTTCATTTGCAGGATGGTGACAGATTATTAATTGTTATTCATCATCTGGTAATTGATGGAATTTCGTGGCGGATACTATTTGAAGATATAGAAACGCTTTTTAACCAAGTAAATAAGGGAGAAAAATTAAGCTTACCGGTAAAAAGTAATTCATTTAGAGATTGGTCAGCTAAACTTACAGAATATTCAAAGACTAGTCTATTTTTAAAGGAGAAATCATACTGGAGAGATATTGTCATAAATGAAGGATTTTCGTTAAATAGACAAATTGATAATAAAAATATAGAAGATAATGATCTAGGCTACAAGGAATTTACGCTAGACCAAATTGCAACTACAGATTTGCTCACCAATACAAATGAAGTTTACGGTACAGAAATAAATGACATTTTACTGTGTGGATTAGGGTCTGGAGTTAAAAAGACTTTAGGTAACGAAAAAGTATTAATATCACTAGAGGGGCATGGCCGAGAAGATATTTTTCATGATTTCGACATTAGTCGGACAATCGGATGGTTTACTTCCGAATTTCCGGTACTTCTGGATATGAAAAATACAGATGATTTGTCACTACAAATAAGGAGTGTAAAAGAGAATTTACGTCAAATACCAAATAAAGGAATAGGTTTTGGCATATTAAAATACTTAACACCTGCTGAATTAAAAGATGAGGTGAATTACGATATTGAACCTCAAATAGAATTTAACTATTTGGGTCAGTTCGATTCGGATGTGGATCAGATGAGTCTATTTAATATTGCCAAAGAATCCGGAGGAAATTCTGTAAGTTCCAAAAGAAAAAGCAAATCTGATTTTTCAATAAGTGGGATGATAAGCAATGGAAAATTATCAATTACACTTACTTACAAGAAAAAGTATTATTCAGAAGAATTGATAGATAATTTACTTGAAAACTATAAAAAATCATTATTAGAGATCTTAAATCATTGTGCAAATCTTACAGAGAATATAATAACACCGTCAGATTTTACCTATAAAGGCCTTTCAATAAAACAAGTTGATAAACTAGTTAAGCAATACGAAATAGAAGATATCTACAAGTTAACACCAATGCAAGAAGGAATGTTGTTTCATGCAAGGCATGATTCAGAATCCTTTGCATATTTTGAACAGATGAATTATCGATTACAAAGTGAATTATCTGTGGATCTAATGCAAAAAAGTTTAAATGAACTTTTTAATAGGCATGAAATACTTCGTACGATCTTTATTCATAAGGAAGTTGAGATTCCTATTCAAATAGTATTAAACAATAGAGAATGTGAGTTTAATTATGAAGATATAAGACATCTTAATTTAGAAGATAAAAAAGAATATATAAGCAATTATAAAAACAAGGATAAGAAAAGAGGTTTTATTCTGGATCATGATGTTTTAATGCGAGTTTCTTTATTGCAAATAAACGATAATGAATACGAGTTGATTTGGTCGAATCACCATATATTGATGGATGGCTGGTGCATAAGTATTATAAATAATGATTTTTTTGAAATATATAATAGCTTATTAAATAACCGAACATTAAAATTAAATAGTGTAACACCGTATAAAGAATATGTAAAATGGTTAGATAAAATAGATAAGGATTCTTCTTTAAAATATTGGGAAAATTATCTTTCAGGATATGAGGAGCAAGCATCACTTCCTAAATTACCAAAAAAAGGAAATGAATTTGTTCAGCAAAAAGAGCACTTGCAATTATCTAAAGAAGTATCGACTAAATTTCAGAAAATAGCTTCCGAGAATAATGTAACTGCGAACACAATTCTACAAACTGTTTGGGCAATACTTTTGGGTAAGTATAGCAATAAAGAAGATATTGTATTTGGAAGCGTAGTATCAGGAAGACCATCAGAAATTTATGGAGTTGAAAACATAGTAGGTTTATTCATAAACAATGTTCCCGTACGCATTCAATTTTCACAAGATCTCGAATTTAATACATTAATAAAACGAGTTCAAAACTCAAATCTTGATTCAGAAGCGCATCATTATATTTCCTTGGCAGAAATACAGGCACAAAGTATATTACAACAAAATTTAATAGATCATATAATCGTTTTTGAGAATTTTCCAATAGCAGAAAAGATGGAGAGTTTGGATAATGATAATGAGCAATTAAACATTCAAATATCAGGACTTGATGTATTTGAGCAGACAAATTATAATTTAACAATTAGTGCTTCATTAAGTGATGTATTGCATGTGAATTTTATTTACAATGCCAATATGTTTGATTCAGAAATGATGAAGAGCTTGAAAATACATTTTGAGAATATAATAAATCATATTGTTTCAGATTCGGAAGTAAAAATTTCTGAAATTGATATTTTAACGGAAACAGAGAAACACCAGTTGTTGTATGAGTTTAACAATACAAAAACAGAATATCCAAAAGATAAGACCATTCATCAGTTATTTGAGGAACAAGTTAAAAGAACTCCGGATAATATAGCAATAGTATTCAGAGATGAGCAAATCAGTTATTCAGAATTAAATAAACGGTCAAATAGTTTAGCTACATATTTAGTAAATCAGGGAGTATTAGAAGAAAGTTTTGTAGGGATATTAATTGATCGTTCATTAGAACTATATATTGGGATTTTAGGAGTTTTAAAAGCAGGGCGAGCTTACATTCCAATAGATACATCGATCCCTGAATCGCGAATGGACTATATGTTAAAAGATAGTAATGTAAAGACTATATTAACAAAAGGAGATAAAAAATTTAAGGGAGAAGTTAACCTTATTCAGCTAACTTCAACCATATTGAATAATAGTTCTGTTGTTGATTTGAAATTAGAAATATTCCCAACATCACCCGCATATGTAATCTACACATCTGGTTCTACAGGAGAGCCTAAAGGAGTGGTAGTGAACCATAAAAATGTCATTAATTTATTTAATAGTCAAGTAAATGAATTTGATATCCAAAGTGATGAGAATATTTTTCAGTTTTCGACTATAAGTTTTGATGCATCCGTAGAGCAAATCTGCTTAGCTTTACTAACAGGAGCAACTTTAGTAGGAGTAGATAAAGCAGTTTTGCATGAAACTAAGCAAGTAGAGAATTTGCTGAAAAGAGAGGCAGTAACCCATTTACATGCTGTCCCTTCCTATTTGAGTAATTTAGATTTTAATAATCTAAAGAATCTTAGAAGAGTAATATCAGGAGGAGATACTTGTTCGTTGGAATTGGTAGGTAAATTGGAAGCTTATTTGTTTTATAATGAATATGGCCCAACCGAAACTACAGTAACATCTATTGAGTTAAAAGTAAAAAAAGGTTTAGATAAATTATCAATAGGGAAGCCATTAGCTAATACTGAAATTTATATTCTGAATAAATTTAATACGCTTCAGCCAATAGGAATTCCTGGAGAGTTATGTATAAGTGGAGAAGGTCTAAGTCTGGGTTATTTAAATAATCCGGAATTAACCTTAGAAAAGTTTATACCACATCCGTTTAAAGAAGGAGAACGCTTATACCGCACAGGCGATTTAGCCTGTTGCTTACCCGATGGTAACATTGAGTTTTTAGGTCGTCTTGATCATCAAGTCAAAATCCGTGGTTTTAGAATAGAATTGGGTGAGATAGAGAGTACTTTATTAAAACACCAAAACATAAAAGAAAGTGTAGTACTAGCCCGAGAAGAAAACAATGATAAATATCTATGCGCATATATAGTTAGTAAAGAAGAACTCAATCAGGAAGAAATACGTACTTATTTGTCATCAAGCCTTCCCGATTATATGATTCCTTCTCATTTTGTAGAAATGGAGAGTTTACCGCTAAATGCAAATGGAAAGGTAAATCGCAAAGCACTGCCATCACCTGAAATAAAAGCAGGAGACGATTATGTGGCACCATCCAATGCAACAGAAGAAAAACTAGTAGAAATTTGGTCAGAAATATTAAATATCGATAAAGAAGACATAAGTGTAAATGCTAATTTTTTCTCAATAGGAGGACATTCGCTCAAAGCGACTATTCTAACAAGTAATATACATAAAGAATTAGGAGTTGAATTTCCCTTACGTGATGTATTTTTACATTCAACCATAAAATCTCAGGCAAGTCATATATCAACAAGTACAAAGAAAGACTTTGTATCCATACCAAAAGCAAAGGAACAATCAAATTACCCATTATCCTCAGCACAAAAGCGTTTGTATTTACTGCAACAGTTTGATTTAAAATCAACAGCCTACAATATGCCCAATGTAATTCCATTGGGAAAAGAGGCCGATAAATCAAAAATAGAAGAAATATTCAAACAACTAATAAATCGCCATGAGAGTTTCCGTACAAGTATAAATATAGTTGATCAAGATCCTGTTCAGCTTATAAGTAAGGATGTTACGTTCGAGCTTGAAGAACTAAGTATAGAAACCACTGAACTTGAACAGGCACAAAATAAATTTATAAAACCCTTTGATTTATCTAAAGCACCGCTTTTGCGTGCAACTATAGTAGATATAAAAGGAGAAGCCAGCTTGTTAATGATTGATATGCACCATATAATAAGCGATGGAATCACACATAAGATATTAGAGAAAGAATTCCAGATACTGCTTTCAGGAAAAGAATTATCTCCATTATCCTTGCAATACAAGGATTATAGTCAGTGGCAAAATAGTAAAGAGCAGCAAGAGCTTATAAAAGATCAGGAACAATATTGGCTTACTAAATTTGAAGGAGAGATACCCGTATTGAACCTACCATTGGATTATGCTCGACCATTAATGCAAAGTCATGAAGGAGCAACAGTGAGCTTTGTATTGAGCAAAGAAGAGACAGAAGGGATAAGGTTTTTCACAGAAGAAAATGACCTGACTTTGTATATGTCCTTGTTATCTGCTTTTAGTATTCTTCTAACAAAGCTAAGTGGACAAAATGATATAGTTGTAGGAACACCAATAGCCGGAAGAAATCATGCAGATTTGGAAAATATCGTAGGTGTGTTCGTTAATACACTATCTATACGTAATGAAGTAAAAGCAGAAGAAACAATACAAGAATTTGTATCAAGTTTAAAGCAAACAGTACTTGGAGCATACGAAAATCAGAACTACCAGTTCGAAGATTTAGTAGACAGGCTATCAGTAGAGCGAGATACCGGTCGCAATCCTATTTTCGATGTCATGTTTAATTTGTTGAATCAGGCAGAAAATAGTGGTGATATATCGGGAATAAATAATGAAAACCTTGTTCATACCAAAAGCGTTTCTAAGTTTGATTTAACATTAACAGCGATTGATTATGAAGAACAGCTTTTTATAAGCTTTAATTATTGCACACAACTATTCAATGCCGAAACAATAGATCGATTTATAGTATATTTTAAAAAGATAGTAAGTCAATTAGCAAGAAAGCCAGAGATTAAAATATCTGCAATAGATATACTAAGCAAAGAAGAGAAACATCACTTGTTGTATACATTTAACGATACAAAAGCAGATTATCCAAAAGATAAGACAGTACATCAGTTGTTTGAGGAACAAGTAGCACAAACTGTAGATCATGCAGCTTTAGTATTTAATGAACAGCATATTACGTATAAAGAATTAAACTTAAGATCGAACCAGATAGCTCAATTATTATTATCAAAAGGATTAAAGCCGGAAGATATTGTAGGGATCTTATTAGATAGATCCATAGAAATGATAATTGGTATTTTAGGGATTTTGAAAGCGGGAGGTACTTACTTACCACTTGATATAGAATCTCCTAAAGAGAGGATTAAGTATATAATAAAAGAAAGTAAATTAAAAATTATTCTTAGTCAAGATTCGGTTTATAAGAACATTGAATTAGAAGAAGAATTTTTGGATTTATTTGATTCATCCCTTTATTTAAATATTACGGATCATAATATTAGCAAAGGCAAAGCAAGTGATTCGGCTTATATTATTTATACCTCAGGTTCAAGCGGTAAACCAAAAGGAGTAATAGTAGAGCATGGAAATGTAGTTAATTTGGTAAACGCTCTTACAACAAGTATATACAATAATTATTATGAGACACTTCATGTTTCTTTAATTTCACCCATATATTTCGATGCATCCGTAAAGCAAATTTTCCCCTCATTAACCTTAGGCCATAGCTTGAATATTATTCCTGAATCTACCCGTTTCGAAGGCTTGGAATTAGTTAATCATTATACAAGACATGATATTCAAATTGCCGATGGTACCCCATTTCATGCACAAATGCTGGCTCAATATGTGGATGACAAAACGCAAGGATTAAATATTCGTCAATTTGTAATAGGAGGCGATGAACTAAAATTAGAATTGATACAGAGTTTATTTCAAAAAATTGCTGTTAAAGATCTTAAGATAAGTAATGTTTATGGCCCAACCGAATGTACAGATGTTACAACAATTAAGTCAAGTACTCTTGAGAGTTTAATTGAGAAAGAGAAAACATCAATAGGTAAACCAATTTCGAATTATGAAATTTTCATATTAGGTGAAAACTTAGAATTATTACCGCTTGGTGTATCCGGTGAATTGTGTATAAGTGGAGCAGGAGTTTCACGAGGTTATCTGTATAATGAAGCATTAACAACGGAAAAGTTTATAGAACATCCTTACAAGAAAGGCGAACGTTTATACCGAACCGGTGATTTAGCTCGCTGGTTACCCGATGGTAATATTGAATTTATGGGTAGGATAGACCATCAGGTAAAAATTAGAGGCTTTAGGATAGAATTAGGCGAGATAGAAAATACACTGATAAAACATGA
Source organism: Bacteroidales bacterium (assembly GCA_013138975.1). GTDB lineage: Bacteria > Bacteroidota > Bacteroidia > Bacteroidales > UBA12077 > UBA12077. Next base: position 15,937 of record WTBR01000177.1, on the reverse strand, counting down.
AAGTATAAATGAATGTATTGTTTTAGCAATTGAAGAAAATAATGATAAGTACCTATGCGCATATTTAGTTTGTAAAGAAGAACTCAATCAGGAAGAAATACGTACTTATTTGTCGTCAAGCCTTCCCGATTATATGATTCCTTCTTATTTTGTTCAATTAGACGAACTTCCACTAACAAGCAATGGTAAAGTAAACCGAAACGCACTGCCATTACCAGAGGTAAAAGCAGGCGACGATTATATAGCACCATCAAATGATACAGAAGAAAAACTTGCACAAATCTGGTCAGCAGTATTAAATATAGAAAAAGAAGCGATAAGTACAACAGCCAACTTTTTCTCAATAGGAGGTCATTCTTTAAAAGCTACAATATTAACGGGAAAAATATACAAGGAAATAGGAGTTGAATTTCCATTACGTGAAGTATTTGTGCATCCAACAATAAAATCCCAGGCAAGTCAGATAGAAAAAAGTGCAAAGAAAGAGTTCGTATCCATACCAAAAGCAAAGGAACAATCAAATTACCAATTATCTTCGGCGCAGAAGCGCTTATATTTACTGCAACAGTTTGATTTAACATCAACAGTCTATAATATGCCCAATATAATTCCATTGGGAAAAGAGGCAAATAAAGAAAAAATAGAAGAAGTATTCAAACAACTAATAAATCGTCACGAGAGTTTCCGTACAAGTATAATTGTAGTTGATCAAGTTCCTGTTCAGCTAATAAGTAAGAATGTTGCGTTTGAAATTGAAGAATTAAGTATAGAAAACACAGAACTTGAAAATACACGAAATAAATTCATAAAGCCCTTTGATTTATCCCAAGCACCCTTTTTGCGAGTAGCTATTGTAGCTATAAATGGAGAAGACAGCTTGCTAATGATTGATATGCACCATATAATAAGTGATGGAATTTCGCATACAATATTAGAGAAAGAATTTCAGGCACTGCTTTCAGAAGGAGAATTATCTCCATTATCCTTACAATACAAGGATTATAGCCAGTGGCAAAATAGTAAAGAGCAGCAAGAACATATAAAAGATCAGGAACAATATTGGCTCACTAAATTTGAAGGAGAGATCCCGGTATTGAACCTTCCAATCGATTTTGTTCGGCCTTTAATGCAAAGTAACGAAGGAGCAACAGTAAATTTTGTGCTGAGCAAAGAAGAGACAAAAGGACTAAGATTTTTCACCAAAGAAAATGACCTTACTTTGTATATGTCCTTGCTATCAGCTTTTAGTATTCTTCTAACAAAGCTAAGTGGACAAGATGATATAGTAGTTGGAACACCAATAGCCGGAAGGAATCATGCCGATTTGGAGAATATCGTAGGTATGTTTATTAATACACTATGCATACGAAATGAAGTAAAAGGAGAAGAAACTATACGACAGTTTGTGTCAAGCTTAAAGCAAACCGTACTTGGAGCATACGAAAATCAGAATTACCAGTTCGAAGATTTAGTAGACAAAGTATCAGTAGAGCGAAATGCCGGTCGCAATCCTATTTTCGATGTCATGTTTAATTTATTGAATCAGGTAGAAAATAGTCGGGATATATCCGGAATAGATAATGAAAATCTTGTTCATAACAAAGGAGTTTCTAAGTTTGATATGACTATATCAGCTGTTGATTGTGGAGAACAAATTTCATTTAGTTTCGAATATTGCACCCAACTCTTCAAAGCCGAAACAATAAATCGATTTATAGTATATTTTAAACAGATAGTAGCTCAATTAGGAAGAAATTCTGAGATTAAAATATCTGCAATTGATATTCTAAGCAAAGAAGAGAAACACCAGTTATTGTTTGAGTTTAACAATACGAAAACAGACTATCCAAAAGATAAGACAATACATCAATTATTTGAAGAGCAGGTAGAGAAAATCCCTGATGATATAGCATTGGTTGTTGAAAATAAGCTAATTACATATAAAGAATTAAATGAAAGATCGAATCAAATAGCTCATTATTTAATTGAAAGAGGAATAAAAAGAGAAGATATAGTTGGAATCGAATTGAATTCATCATACCGGTACGTAGCTTTTATCTTTGCAGTACTAAAGTCAGGAGGAGCATTTTTACCAATAGATAAAAAATTACCAGATTTACGCAAGAAATATATAATAGAAAATAGCGAGCTTAAAATATTATTTCATAATGATATTTCTTTTGAAAAGAATGCTCCTGAAAATATAGAAAGTATCAACATACAGAAATTGGATGTTCAGAACTATTCATTAACAAATCCTTCGCTTGAAATTAATTCATCAAGTTTAGCCTATATAATATATACTTCCGGTTCAACAGGAAAACCCAAAGGAACACTACTGGAACATAAAGGGATTGTGAGTGAAAATATATTCTGGAAAGAAGGATTTAAAATAAATCCGGATGACAAATGTTTACAGTTCGCTAACATTTCATTTGATGCTTCAGTTGCAGAAATATATTCATGTTTATTTAACGGAGCCAGTTTATATATACCAGATGAAAACATAAAAAAAGATATAAGTTTATTTGAGGAATACCTGATTAAAAATCAGATTACAGTAGCAACATTTCCGCCTCCTTTCGCCGACAATCTGAATGAAAGTACATTTAAAAACTTTCGATTAGTTATAACAGCAGGTTCAGAGACAAATAGTAAACTAATTGAAAAAATAAATAAAAATGCACAGTACATTAATGCATATGGGCCTACAGAAACAAGTATTTGTGCAAGCTATTGGGATACCTCTGAATTTAGTAAGATTGGTAAAATTGTAATTGGACGTCCAATACAAAACATTGAAGCATATATTATTGATTCACATTTGCAATTACAAGGAATAGGAATTTCCGGAGAATTGTGTTTTTCAGGAGAAGGACTTGCAAGAGGCTATTTAAAAAATCCAGAACTTACAGCAGAGAAATTTATCTCTCATCCTTTTAAGAAAGGAGAACGCTTATACCGCACAGGCGATTTAGCACGTTGGCTACCCGATGGTAATATCGAGTTTTTAGGTAGAATAGATCACCAGGTAAAAATTAGAGGATTTAGGATAGAATTAGGCGAGATAGAGAGTGCTTTATTAAAACATGAAAACATAAAAGAGAGTGTAGTACTAGCCATTGAAAAAAACAATGAAAAGTATCTATGCGCATATATCGTAAGCAAAGAAGAGTTCAATCAGGAAGAGTTAAGAACTTATATGTCAGTACAACTTCCTGATTATATGATTCCTTCTTATTTTGTTCAATTAGACGAACTTCCACTAACAAGCAATGGAAAAGTAAATCGCAAAGTTCTGCCATCACCGGAAATAAAAGCAGGAGACGATTATGTAGCACCATCAAATGAGATAGAAGAAAAATTAGTTGAAATATGGTCAGAAGTATTAAATATCAATAAAGAAGATATAAGTGTAAATGCTAATTTTTTCTCCATAGGAGGTCATTCGCTCAAAGCTACCGTGTTAACAAGTAATATACATAAGGAAATTGGAGTTGAATTTCCATTACGAGAAGTATTTATACATTCAACCATAAAATCTCAGGCAAGTCATATCGAGATAAGCACAAAGAAAGAGTTTGTATCCATACCAAAAGCAAAGGAACAATCAAATTACCCGGTATCTCCGGCACAAAAGCGTTTGTATTTACTGCAACAGTTTGATTTAACATCAACGGTCTATAATATGCCATATATAATTCCATTGGAGAAAGAGGCCGATAAAGGAAAAATAGAAGATGTATTCAAACAACTAATAAAACGTCATGAGAGTTTCCGAACAAGTATTATTGTAATTGATGGTGAGCCTGTTCAGCATATAAGTAAAAATGTTGAGTTTGAGATTGAAGAAATAAGTATAGAAAACACAGAAATTGAAAACACACGAAATAAATTTATAAAGCCCTTTGATTTATCCAAAGCACCATTTTTGCGAGTAGCTATTGTAGATATAAAAGGAGAAGACAATTTGTTAATGATTGATATGCATCATATCATCAGCGATGGAACCTCGCATGCAATATTAGAGAAAGAATTTCAATCTTTATATTCAGGAGAAGAATTAGCTCCATTACCATTACAATACAAGGATTATAGTGAGTGGCAAAATAGTAAAGAGCAGCAAGAGTTTATAAAAAATCAGGAACAATATTGGCTTAATAAATTTGAAGGAGAGGTCCCAGTACTGAATCTCCCAATGGATTATGTTCGACCTTTAATGCAAAGTCATGAAGGAGCAACAGTAAATTTTGCACTTAACAAAGAAGAGACAGAAGCAGTAAGGAAATTCACCAAAGAAAATAATCTTACTATGTATATGTCTTTGCTATCTGTATTTAATATTCTTCTATCGAAGCTAAGCGGACAAGGTGATATAATAGTAGGAACACCAATAGCCGGAAGAAATCATGCAGATTTGGAGAATATAGTAGGTATGTTTATTAATACACTATCTATACGAAATGAAGTAAACGGAGAAGAAAGCATACAAAAATTTGTGTCAAGCCTGAAGCAAAACGTACTTGGAGCCTACGAAAATCAAAACTACCAGTTCGAAGATTTAGTAGATAAAGTATCCTTGGAGCGAGATACCAGCCGCAATCCTATTTTCGATGTGGTGATTAATTTATTAAACCAGGCAGAATATAGCGGAGATATATCAGAAATAGATAATGAAAATCTTATTCATAAAAAAGGAGTTTCTAAATTTGATTTAACATTAACAGCGATTGATTATGAAGAACATCTATTAATAAGCTTTAATTATTGTACACAATTATTCAAAGCCGAAACAATAGATCGGTTTATAGTATATTTTAAACAGATAGTAGTTCAATTAGCAAGAAAGCCTGAGATTAAAATCTCTGAAATTGATATTCTAACCGAAAAAGAGAAACAACAATTATTGTATGAGTTTAACAATACAGAAGCAGATTATCCAAATGATAAGACAATTGATAAGTTATTTGAGGAGCAGGTAGAGAAAACCCCGGATAATATAGCATTGGTTTTTGAAAACCAGTTAATAACATACAAAGAATTGAATGAAAAATCCAATCAATTTGCTCGATATTTGATTGGATTGAGTGGGAATGAACAGGGAGTTGTTGGTATATTGTATGAATCCTCAATAGATCTCTATATTGGTGTTTTTGGAATATTAAAAGCAGGAAAAGCTTACCTCCCAATAGATAATTCCTTACCGGATTCTCGAATACAATTTATGTTGAATGATAGTTGTATAGAAACAATTTTTACCGGGAATATTACAAAAGAATACTTAAATCATAAAAATAATTGTATAAATAATGTTTATACAAATGATATGAATTTATTGGATTCAAGTAATCTTGACCTAATAGTTCAAGCAACTAATACAGCATATATTATTTATACATCAGGATCAACAGGCTTGCCAAAAGGAACATTAGTTGAACACAGAGCATTAGTTAATTTATGTTTTGGACATAACGAATTTTATAAAATTAATTCAACAGATCGCATAAGTAAATATTCAGGATTCGGATTTGATGCATCAGTATGGGAGACTTTCCCCGGATTAATAAAAGGTGCATCCTTATATCTTATAGATGAAGAAATAAAAACGGATTCACAAAGATTAAACGAATACTTTCATAAGAAAGACGTAACAATAAGTTTTCTACCGACCCAGTTTTGTGAAAATTTTATGGAATATGAAAATAATTCATTGAGAGTATTATTAACAGGAGGAGATAAACTAAAATATTTTAAGCAAAGAAAATATCGATTATATAATAATTATGGGCCAACAGAGAACACAGTAGTAAGCAGTAGGTATGAAGTTTTAAAAACAGAGACAAATATTCCAATTGGGAAGCCAATAGAGAATTGTAATATCTTTATAGTTAATAGTTTTAATAAGCTTCAGCCAATAGGTATAGCAGGAGAATTATGTATAAGTGGATATGGTTTAGCAAAAGGATATTTAAACCAAGTTGAATTAACCAAAGAGAAGTTTATCTCTCATCCTTTTAAAAAAGGAGAACGTTTATACCGCACAGGCGATTTAGCCCGTTGCTTACCCGATGGGAATATTGAGTTTTTAGGACGTATTGACCATCAGGTTAAGATCCGTGGATTTAGAATAGAATTGGGAGAGATAGAGAGTACTTTATTAAAACATGAAAACATAAAAGAGAATGTCGTACTAGCCATTGAAAAAAACAATGATAAGTATCTATGCGCATATGTTGTTTGTAAAGAAGAATTCAGCCAAGAAGAGCTAAGAACTTATATGTCAGCGCAACTTCCCGATTATATGATTCCGTCATATTTTGTAGAATTAGAAAGTTTACCTCTAAATACAAGTGGAAAAGTAAACCGCAAAGCATTGCCATCCCCGGAAATAAAAGCAGGAGATGATTATGTTGCACCATCCACAGAAATTGAAGAAAAGTTAGTTGCAATATGGTCAGAAGTGTTAAATATAGATAAAGAAGATATAAGTGTAAATGCTAATTTCTTTTCAATAGGAGGTCATTCGCTAAAAGCTACCGTGTTAACCAGTAAAATACATAAAGAAATAGGAGTTGAATTTCCATTACGAGAAGTGTTTATACATTCAACAATAAAAACTCAGGCAATTCAGATAGCAACAAGTACAAAGAAAGATTTTGTATCCATACCAAAAGCAAAGGAACAATTAAATTACCCGGTATCTTCGGCGCAGAAGCGATTGTATTTGTTGCAACAGTTCGATTTAACATCAACAGCATATAATATGCCCAATATAATTCCATTGGGCAAAGAGCTTGATAAATCAAAAATACAAGCAGCATTCAAGCAGTTAATAAATCGACATGAAAGTTTCCGAACAAGCATTATTGTAGTTGATGAAGAGCCTGTTCAGATAATCAATAAGGAAGTTGATTTTGAGCTTGAAGAAATAAATATAAAAAACACAGAACTTGAAAACTCACAAAATAAATTCGTAAAGCCTTTTGATTTATCCCAAGCACCCTTTTTACGAGTACTTATTGTAAATATAAAAGGAGAGGAAAGCTTCTTAATGATTGATATGCACCATATAATAAGTGATGGAACCTCGCATGCAATCTTAGAAAAAGAATTTCGCGCACTGCTTTCAGGAGAAGAACTGGCTCCATTATCCTTACAATACAAAGATTATAGCCAGTGGCAAAATAGTAAAGAGCAGCAAGGCCTAATAAAAGATCACGAACAATATTGGCTCAATAAATTCGAAGGAGAGATACCCGTATTAAACCTTCCAAGCGATTATGTTCGACCTTCAGTACAAAGTAGCGAAGGAGCAACAGTAAATTTTGTGCTGAGCAAAGAAGAAACAGAAAGGATAAGATTTTTCACCAAAGAAAATGACCTTACATTGTATATGTCCTTGTTATCTGCTTTTAGTATTCTACTATCGAAGCTAAGCGGGCAAGAAAACATAGTAGTAGGAACACCAATAGCAGGAAGAAATCATGCCGATTTGGAGAATATAGTAGGCATGTTTATTAATACACTATCCATACGAAATGAAGTAAAAGGAGAAGAAACCATACAAGAGTTCGTATCAGGCTTAAAGCAAACAGTACTTGGAGCATACGAAAATCAGAATTACCAGTTCGAAGATTTAGTAGACAAGGTATCCGTAGAGCGAGATACAAGCCGTAATCCGATCTTTGATGTAATGTTCAATTTATTAAATCAAAAAGAATACGATGGATTAAGTTATGAAGAAAATACTTATGTTCATAGAGAACATTCAGCAGCATTTGACTTGAATTTCTCCGCTATTGACTATGGCGAATATTTATTATTGCATTTTAACTATTGTACAAAAATATTCAAATCAGAAACAATTGATAGATATATAAAATATTTTAAACATATTGTTAATCAGTTGCCAGAGAAAGCAATAAGTACAATATCAACGATTGAAATTTTAGATGCAGAGGAAAAACAACAACTATTATTTAAATTCAATGATACAGAATCCTTCTACCCTGAAAATAAGACCATTCATCAGCTATTTGAAGAACAGGTAGAAAGAACGCCGGAAAATATTGCACTAACATTCAATGGTGTTTCATTGAAATACCGGGAACTTAATCAAAAAGCAAATCAGCTGGCAAGATTGCTTCAAAAAAGAGGTGTCGAAAGAAATTCAATTGTAGCCTTAATTCTGGATCGATCATTTGAAATGATAATTACCATTTTGGGTATATTAAAAGCCGGAGGAGCCTATCTTCCTATCGATACCGAATATCCGGAGGAGAGAATACGAATAATGATAGAGGATAGTAATGCAAATACCATAATAACAGAAGATCAATTTTTAAGTAAATATTCTTATAATTTGATAAGCGTAAAGAATTTAGTGAATGAAAATATAGTAAAAACAGATACTTGTAAGCAGATAACAGATTTAAGCACCTTACCACACATTGACAGAAGTTTAATCGATTATGGAAAATATCACAATCATATTGGCATTGGAATGGCTAAACATAGCATCTCAATTCAGGCAACAAGAGGCTGCCCATATAATTGCGCATTTTGTCATAAGATTTGGCCAAAGAAACATGTTGTTAGAGAAGCCGATGATATTTTCGCAGAAATAATGAAATCCTATAATTCAGGAGTAAGCAGGTTCGTGTTTATTGATGATATTTTTAATTTGCATAGAAAGAATAGCGAGAAATTACTACATAAAATCATCGATAGCAAAATTGACATACAGATATTTTTCCCGAATGGATTAAGGGGGGATATTTTAACAACCGACTTTATAGACTTAATGATTAATGCAGGAACAGTTAATATTGATTTAAGTTTAGAGTCAGCTTCCCCAAGAATACAGAAATTGATAGGGAAGAAAATGAATTTGCCAAGGTTGAAAGAAAATATCGAGTATATATGTACAAAATATCCTCATGTTGTTCTTGAGCTAGAATTGATGATTGGCTTCCCAACGGAGACAAAAGAAGAGGTTCTATTGACATATAATTTCTTGAAAGAATTAAAATGGATACATTTTCCAAACATTAACATATTGAAAATATATCTTAACACAGATATGTATAAATTAGCAATTGATAATGGAATTAGCCATGAATCCATTATAAAATCATCAAACTATGCATATCATGAGCTGCCGGAAACCTTGCCCTATCCGAAGGAATTTGTACAAGAAATTCAGGCCTTGTTTGTTAATGAATATTTTTTGAATAAGGATCGATTGTTACACGTTCTAAAATATGAATTTAAGAATTTTAGCCCCGATGAAATAATTCAAAAGTATAATAGTTATTTACCGGTAGAAATTAATAGTATTTCAGATATATTGGATCTGGCAGATATTCAAATCAGTGAATTGGACGATGCCAAAATGCTACCCCTTGATTATAGGTCTGCTCCGGATTATATGACAAAAATTAAGAAGTACTTTAATCAAAACAAGGATAAAAAAGAGGATGCATTAAAAATACTATTCATTGATGCATCCATGTTATTTACCTCGGAAAGTGCTAACACCTTGTATGATATGCTTGAAGCGCCGCTGGGTCTTTTATCCTTATTATCATACTTAAATTCAGAATATAAAGAAAAAGTGAATGGCAGAATAATAAAGTCACGAGTCGATTTTGATAGCTTCAATCAGTTAAATGAGATTATATTGGATTTTGACCCCGATTTGATTTGCATACGTTCATTAACATATTACAAAGACTTCTTTCATAAAGTTATTTTAAAAATTAAACATATAAAGCCTGATATTTCGATAATTGCTGGAGGGCCTTACGCCACAAGCGATTATAAAACAATGTTAAACGATTCAAACATTAATTTAGCCGTCCTTGGCGAAGGAGAAATTATACTGAGTCAAATAGTTGAAAAAATTATTCGAAATAATAATGAGTTTCCTGAGATAAGAGAATTAAAAGAAATTAATGGAATTGCTTATGTTGAAAAAGAGAAGGATGTTATATCATTAAATCGAGATATTATTTTAATTGATAGTTTAAATAAAACCTTACAAAAACAAGAAGAAGGAAATTTAAATATAGCAAACAATTCTTCCGATTTGATTTACATTATCTATACATCAGGTTCCACAGGTAAACCCAAGGGAGTAATGTTGGAGCATAAGAATATGGTTAATCTTGTACAATTTGATTACGATAAGACCAACCTGGATTTTAATTCAATCTTACAATTTTCGACCATTAGTTTTGATGCCTCGGCACATGAAATATTTGGAGCACTATTAAGTGGAGGGAAACTTGTTTTAGTGGATGAACCTACACGTTTAAATGTAACGAGACTTTTCGATTTGATGACAAAAGAAGCGGTTAAAACTGTTTTTTGGCCCATGTCATTTATACAAATGGTATTTGGAGATCAAACATTTGTTCAGCAAATACCAAAATGCTTACACCATATTCAAACAGCAGGGGAAAAGGTAATAATAAATGAATCATTAAGAAATTATCTTAAAACCAACAATGTTTTTATACATAATCATTACGGCCCATCAGAAACCCATGTTGTTACAACTTTAACAATATCACCGAATGAAAATCATCCGGAATTTCCTACAATTGGTAAACCTATTTCAAACACATCAGCTTATATCTTAGATAAGAGTCTTAAACCTGTGCCGATAGGAGTTACAGGAGAACTTTATTTTGGAGGAACTCAGGTTGGAAGAGGATATTTTGGAAAAGAAGAACTCACCAGAGAGAAGTTTATTGAAAGTCCATTTATTAAAGGAGATAAAATTTATCAAACAGGAGACTTAGCAAAGTGGACTAATGATGGAAATATTGATTTCTTGGGAAGAATAGACCATCAGGTGAAAATTCGTGGATTTAGAATTGAATTAGGCGAGATAGAGAGTGTTTTGTTAAAACATGAAAATATAAAAGAGAGTGTAGTACTTGCCAGAGAAGAAAATGGAGATAAGTATCTATGCGCATATATAGTTAGTAAAGAAGAACTTAATCATGAAGAGCTAAGAGCATATTTGTCAGAACAACTTCCCGATTATATGGTTCCTTCGTATATTGTTGAGTTGGAGAGTTTCCCACTAACAGCAAATGAAAAGGTAAATCGCAAAGCACTGCCATCACCACAGGTAAAAGCAGGAGATGATTATGTAGCACCATCCAATGAAATAGAAGAAAACTTGCTTGGAATATGGTCAGAGGTATTAAAAATAGATAAGGAAGACATAAGTGTAAATGTCAATTTTTTCTCTATAGGAGGTCATTCGCTCAAAGCTACTGTGTTAACAAGTAAAATACATAAAGAAATAGGAGTTGAATTTCCATTACGAGAAATATTTATACATCCAACTATAAAATCTCAGGCAAGTCAGATAGCAAAAAGTACAAAGAAAGAGTTTGTATCCATACTAAAAGCAAAAGAACAATCAAATTACCCGGTATCTCCGGCACAAAAGCGTTTGTATTTACTGCAACAGTTTGATTTAACATCAACAACTTATAATTTGCCAAATTTAATTTCATTGGGAAAAGAGGCCGATATAGGAAAAATTAAAAATGTATTCAAACAACTAATAAATCGCCACGAGAGTTTCCGTACAAGTATAAATATTGTTGATCAGGTACCAGTTCAACTAATACACAAAGAAGTTGATTTTGAGCTAGAAGAACTAAGTATAGAAAACACAGAACTTAGAAACACACAAAATAAATTTATAAAGCCCTTTGATTTATCAAAAGCACCGCTTTTGCGAGCAGCTATAATAGAAATAAAAGGAGAAGATAGCTTGTTAATGATTGATATGCACCATATAATAAGTGATGGAGCTACGCAAGTAATCTTAGAGAAAGAATTTCAGGCTTTGTTTTCAGGAGAAGAATTAGCACCATTAGCCTTACAATATAAGGATTATAGCCAGTGGCAAAATAGTGAAGAGCAGCAAGAACTTATAAAAAATCAGGAAAAATATTGGCTTAATAAATTTAAAGGCGAGATACCCGTATTGAACCTTCCCACCGATTATGTTCGACCATTAATACAAAGTAATGAAGGAGCAATAGTAAATTTTGTACTGAGCAAGGAAGAAACGGAGGGGATAAAAACTTTCACCAAAGAAAATGACCTTACATTGTATATGACCTTGTTATCTGTATTTAATATTCTACTATCGAAACTAAGCGGGCAAGATGATATAATTGTAGGAGCACCAATAGCAGGAAGGAATCATGTCGATTTAGAGAATATAGTAGGTATGTTTGTTAATACATTATGCATACGTAATGAAGTAAAAGCAGAAGAAACCATACAAGAGTTCGTATCAAACTTAAAGCAAACCGTACTTGAAGCTTACGAATATCAGAATTACCAGTTCGAAGATTTAGTAGATAAGGTATCAGTGGAGCGAGATACCAGCCGTCATCCAATTTTCGATGTGGGGATTAATTTACTAAATCAGGCAGAATATAGTGGCGATATTTCAGGAATAGATAATGAAAATCGTATACACACAAAGGGAGTTTCCAGGTTCGACTTAGCTTTAATGACAGTAGATTATGGAGAACAATTGATGTTTAGTTTAGAATATTGTACCCAACTATTCAAAGCCAAAACAATAGATCGATTTATAGAATATTTTAAACAGATAATAGCTCAATTAGCCAATAATTCTGAGATTAAAATTTCTGCAATTGATATTCTAAGCAAAGAAGAGAAACATCAGTTATTGTATACGTTTAACGATACAAAAGTAGATTACCCAAAAGATAAGACCATTCATCAGTTATTTGAGGAGCAAGTCGAGAAAACACCAAACAACTTAGCTGTAGTTTTTGAAAATAAGCAACTAACATATAGAGAATTAGATGAAAAGGCCAATCAGCTGGGACATTATTTAAAAGCCAAAGGAGTTAAACCGGAATCATTGATAGGAATTTGTGTAGATCGATCATTTGAAATGATAATAGGGATATTTGGAATTCTTAAATCAGGAGGTGCTTATGTACCTATTGATCCTGCATATCCTGATAATCGTATAGCTTATATGCTTCAAGATAGTGAATGTAATATCGTTTTAACGCAAGCGCATTTAAAATTTCCTCAATCTAATTCAGAGCTGGTTTATCTTGATAAAGATTGGGATAAAATTAACGAAGAAACCTGTGAAAAAGTGAACTCAGAAGTGCAAAGTAATAATCTTGCTTATGTCATATATACATCAGGTTCAACGGGTATGCCCAAAGGAGTATTAGTTGAGCATAAATCTGTTGTTAATTTTATACATTGGAGTATTATAACATATCAATTTAATACGAATGACATAGTAGGAAAATATCTTAATATTGCTTTTGATGCTTCCGTTGAGGAATTATATCCAACTTTACTTTCCGGAGCAACATTGAATATAATCCCCAAAGAATATTTAGCCGATATTAAAGAGATGAAAAATTATTTAGAGAAAAATAATATTTCAATATTGGTATTGCCAGCCGCATTAACCGATCAGGTTTTAAAAGAGGAAATTAAAAGTTTAAGAATACTTATTTCAGGTGGAGATAAGTTGCAAGCAATACCCAAAAGAAATTTTGATGTATATAACCATTATGGGCCTACAGAAGCAACAGTAACATGTTTAAATCACAAAGTAACACACACAAATAGGAATATTCCTTTGGGTCGCCCATTAGCAAATGTTATGATTTTTATAACAGATGAAAATACAAAACTTGTTCCAATGGGAGTTCCGGGAGAACTTTGTATTTCAGGAGCAGGACTTGCCCGAGGATATTTAAAGCGTCCGGACTTAACAGCAGAAAAATTCATAAAAAATCCGTTTAGTAATGATCCTGATTCAAGATTATATAAAACAGGCGATTTAGCACGTTGCTTACCCGATGGTAACATCGAATTTTTAGGAAGGATTGATCACCAGGTAAAAATTCGTGGATTTAGGATAGAATTAGGCGAGATAGAAAATGCTTTGCTAAAACATAAAAACATAAAAGAATGTGCAGTAATAGCTAAAGAAGAAAACGGAGATAAATATCTGTGTACTTATCTTGTAATAAAGGAAGATTTTAACGAGGAAGAAATACGCACATATTTATCATCAAGTCTTCCTGATTATATGATTCCTTCCTATTTTGTAGACTTGGATGAAATTCCATTAACAAGTAATGGAAAAGTAAATCGCAAAGCACTACCATCCCCCGAGATAAAAGCAGGCGACGATTATGTAGCACCATCAAACGAAACAGAAGAAAAAATAGTAGAAATCTGGTCAGAAGTATTGAATATAGAAAAAGAAGCGATAAGCACAACAGCCAACTTTTTTTTCATAGGAGGCCATTCCCTAAAAGCAGCTACCTGTATAAATAAATTGATGAATAAATTTGATGTAAATATTCCATTACTTGAAATATTTAAAAATCCAACTATACTTCAAATGGCAGAATTTATTTATATAAATACATCCCAAAAAAGTATAAACGATGATCATTTAGTATTGTTGAGAGAAGGAGATGTTAATGGCGAAAATATATTCCTAATTCATGATGGTAGTGGAGAAGTGGATGGATATATTGAATTTTGCAAACAAGCAAATGATGGAATCAATTATTGGGGAATTAAGGCAGGAAGTCTAAAAAAATATGAACCAACAAATATTACCATTGAGCAACTGGCATTTAAATATATTAAGAGTATAAAGAAAGTTCAAAAGCAAGGAGAATATAATATTGCAGGATGGTCCTTAGGCGGAACAATAGCTTTTGAAATGATTAGGCAATTAGAACAAGAAAAAGAAGATGTTAGATTCTTTGGTATAATAGATTCTATGCCACCAAATGTAAACGAAGAAGTTAAAATAAAAGAATTTACAATTGATTCTGAGCTGGATTGGATAAGAAAATATTTTGATGATGAAGTTATAGCAGGATTAAATACCGGAATAGACCTTAAAGATTTCTGGCTTAATGTAATTGCGTACTTAAAAAATATAGCCGATGCAAGTGAGATACTAAAGTATGAAATAGTAAAAAATATAGGATTTGAAATTAAAGAATATGAAAAAGTTTCAATTGAAGACTTGGTAAAATACATGAATTTCACTAGAAGTTTAAGTACAGCATGTAATAATTACAATCCAGATAATGGTATAAATTCTCAGATAAATTATTTTGCAGCAAGTGATTCTAAACGAATAATTACTAGAAACTGGCAGGTATTTTCCAAAAAGGATATAATTATTAAAGAAGTACAGGGAAACCATTATACAATATTTAAACAACCGAATGTTAAAATTCTTTATAATAAATTTAGTGAATGTTTAATTCTCAAGAGAAAAGACTTGATTGAAACATTATAAAGTCTGAAATTGAGAAAGAAGCGTTTGGAGATATTTTTATTTTAGAACTAAATAGATGTGTCACTTTTAATAGAATTTTTTTATAATAAAATAAAACAAAAACTTTAAGTTTCGGGTCGACCTGACAGAGTTTTTCCAAACCTGTGGATTTTTATTCGCCTAGCCGCTTCAAGCGGCTTGGCGAATTTCACTATCTTAAGCTCAGCCTGACATTGATAGATTAGTCATCCTGAGTTTATCGAAGGATTTGCTAACTAAACGACACTGGAGTCTGGTAATAAAACTCTGACAGGTCATTCTGACTCTGTCAGGATTTATAAAATAAAACAAATTCATTGTTTAAAATAAGACTCAATTATAGCATTTAAATTTCAAAATGACCAAAAAATAATTTGAAATATTTTTTGCCTAGATCATTTAGCAAGTCGTGCCAAGGATATTAACACAGTGGTTTTAGTAAATCCGTACTACGGCTTTTGAATAAAACTGTGCAACAGCCTGAGGACAAGTTCTGTTAGCCATAGCACGACTGCATAAGTAACAAGCCGTAGCACGGATAAA
>WTBR01000114.1 GCA_013138975.1 Bacteroidales bacterium | reverse complement strand
TTTATTATCGAAAAAAACGTTCACATAAAAAGCGGCAGGCGACTGCTCAGCAAGTTGTATATATGGTGAATGATGTACGATTACGCATGCCACGACTAGGAACAAGAAAACTTTATTACCTTCTAGAGGACAAGTTAAAACAACTAGGTGTTGGCAGGGATAGACTTTTTGCCATATTAAAGGCAAATCACTTGCTCATAAAGCCAAAACGGTGTTATAGAAAAACAACAGACTCACATCATCGTTTTCGTAAGCATAAAAACCTTGTACAAGAAATTATACCATCTAAACCAGAGCAGATTTGGGTATTGGACATTACCTATATTGGTAGCAGATCTAAGCATAGGTATCTAGCATTGGTAACTGATGCATATTCTAAAAGAATAATGGGGTACGACATATCATCCAGTTTAAGTGCAGATGGAGCAATAAGAGTATTAAAGAGTGGTCTTAAGCAAAGGGTGTATAAGAAGGCTTATACATCATTCCGATCGAGGTCTACAATATTGTTGTGATGAATACCAAAAAATATTGACTGGAAGAAAAGTAAAATGCAGTATTACAGAGTCCTATGACCCTTATGCGAATGCAATTACAGAACGAGTTAATGGCATTTTAAAACAAGAGGTTATGCTGGAGGAGTATAATGTTAAACTACCAATAATGAAAAAGGTGGTAAAAGAAAGTATAGAAATATATAATAACGAAAGACCCCATTGATCATGCAATATGAAAACTCCTGCTCAAATGCATAAACAAAGAAAGTTGAAAATTAAAGACTATAAAAAAATAAACCGTATCAAAGCTAGCTTTGATACGGTCTGAAAATTTATTAATTTTAGTCCAATAAATCTGTAACGCTTATTTGGGACTAGTCATATAATAAGAAAGTTCTTTATTCTTCCAAATCTTCCATGTCAAGTTGTAATTGTGCCATTTTTATAGCTGTAACGGCAGCTTCATCACCTTTGTTGCCATGTTTTCCACCAGCACGGTCAATTGCTTGTTGTTGATTATCCGTTGTTAAAACACCGAAAACGAATGGTATATTATAATTCATGTTTAGTTCGGTAATGCCATGAGTTACACTTTGACAAACAAAGTCGAAATGACGAGTTTCTCCTTGTATTACACATCCTAAACAAATAACTGCATCAAGATCGGCATATTCAGCCATAAATTGAGCCCCTAATGTAAGTTCTACAGTTCCCGGAACATATTTCTTAAGAATATTTTCTGGTTTGGCACCGTGCTTTATTAAAGTCTCATAAGCTCCTTTAAGTAATGAGTCAGTTATTTCTTTGTTCCATTCAGCAGTTACAATGCCAAAAATCATATCTTCAGCATTTGGTACCGATTTTATATCGTAGTCTGATAGATTTTTCAAATTTGTTGCCATGATTTTAATTTTATAGTTGGATTCAAAGTTAAGTTATACAAATAAAAAAATCCTGATTTCTCAGGATTTTAATTATTTATTTAAATAAATATATTTTTAGTCTTGTATTAAAACTTCAACTTGAGCTATGTACTTTGAAATCTGACGTCCTTCAGGTGTATTAGGAAAGTTTTTTTCAATTTTTTTATAAGTTTCTAATGCTTTTTTATAATCACCATTTTGCTTTTGTACAACACTAATTTTCATTAAATAAATAGGTGTTGTAAAATTATTTTCTGAAGTATTTACCGCTTTATTGTAAAATACTAAGGCATCATCAAAATTATCGAGTTCCATATACGCATCACCAATTGCACCATAAGCTATCGGGGCAACCATTTTGTCATCCGATTCGAATTGCTTTAGATGTTCAATAGCATTTTCAAATTGTCCTAAACGTAAATAGCTAATTCCACTATAGTAATTTGCTAGGTTTGCTGATTTTGTTATACTATATTCTTCAATAATATCAAGAAATCCTAAATCGTTACCATCACCATTTAAAGCTAAGTTGAATGAGTCCTTTGCAAAATATTGCTCAGCCATCCACATTTGTGTTTTTGACTCAGTTTCCATAGGTGTTTCTACGAATCGTTTATAACCTAAATAACCTCCAACAATAATTATAATTGCAACAACAATAATTGTTAAGCTTTTTTGATTCTCTTCAATATAATGTTCTGTTTTACTTAATGCATTTTCAACATTCTCAAACTGATCTTTATGTGTTTCGTTCTTTTTACTCATTGTAATTATATTATTAAAATATTAGGCTTAAAACATTTGAATCGCAAATGTAATTCTTTTGTATAATTTTAAAAATATTTTGTTTATAAAAATTGATATTTAATGCTATCTAGGTTTTTTATTTAATAGAATATTAAGAATCTTTGCAAAATAATCCATATAAAAATGTACCTGCAGAAATTATCATTAATTAATTTTAAGAATTATAATCAAGCTGAGTTGAGTTTTTCTGCTAAAATCAACTGTTTTATTGGGCAAAATGGAGTAGGAAAGACAAATTTGTTAGATGCTATTTACTATTTGTCTATGTGTAAAAGTTATTTAAATCCTATTGATAGCCAGAACATAAAATATGACGAAGACTTTTTTGTTATTCAAGGTGATTATTATTTACATGATAAGCAAGAACATGTATACTGTGGACTAAAGAAGAATAAAAAAAAACAGTTTAAACGCAATAAGAAAGATTATCAAAAGCTGTCTGATCATATAGGACTATTGCCTATAGTTATGATTTCTCCTCTTGATATTAGTTTAATTCTTGAAGGAAGTGACGAACGCCGTAAATATATGGATAGCGTGATATCCCAATATGATAAGGATTATTTGGATTGTTTGGTTAAATACAATAGAGCTTTATTACAGCGAAATAAACTATTAAAAGATTTTTATCAGACTAGAACTTTTGATGAGGATTCAATTGATGTTTGGGATGAGCAATTAATTGTATTAGGTGAAAAGATACATTCTGTGCGGGTTAGATTTGTTGAGGAATTAATTCCAATTTTTCAGGAATATTACACAAGTATTTCAGGAAATAAGGAGCAAGTTCAGTTAGTTTATGATTCACAATTATATGAAGGTGATTATCGACAAATACTTAAAGATGCCATTGGTAAAGATCGTATAGTACAGCATACTACAGTTGGTGTGCATAAAGATGATCTTATATTAACGCTGGAAACATATCCTATTAAGAAAGCAGCATCTCAAGGACAGCAAAAAACATTCTTAGTATCTTTAAAGCTGGCACAATTTGATTTTATTAAAAAAATAAGCGGGATAAAACCTATTTTATTGCTAGATGATATTTTTGATAAATTTGATAGGAGCAGAGTACAGCAAATTATGGAATTAGTTGCTGAAAATCATTTTGGACAAATTTATATAACTGATACCAATCAAGATCGCCTTAAAGAGATTTTAAAGGGAATAGATATTCCACACAATTTGTTTTCCATTGAATCAGGAGAAAATAATCTAATTATTAAGATTGATTAATAGAATTTATAATGAGAAAAAAAAACACTCAAAAAATTGATGACGTTGTTAGGGAATACTTGAAAGCGTTTAAAATTGATGATAAATTAAAAGAAGTTCGATTAATTAAATCATGGGATGATATAGTTGGTAAAACTATTGCTCGATCTACAAGTAATATATATATAAATAACCGCAAGTTGTTTGTAATCTTAAAATCATCTGTAATTCGTAATGAGCTTTTTATGCTTCGTGAAGGATTAAAAAAAGCTTTAAACGATAAAGCCGGAGAAATAATTATTGATGAAATAATTCTAAAATAAGAAAACTTCAATCTTTAACTTGGAATAAAAAACTAATATCTTTCCCGCTCATTAAAGAAGTAGTCAGCTTCTCGCTTTGCATTTTCTACCGAGTCAGATCCATGCACCGCATTTTTTTGCAATGATTCTGCGAACATTTTTCGAATTGTACCTTCTTCAGCCATACAAGGATTAGTGTTACCGATTAATGTACGAAAATCCTCAATGGCATTTTCTTTTTCAAGTAATAAAGCTATTATTGGACCCGAACTCATGAATTCACAAAGATTATCATAGAATCCTTTTTCTTTGTGTATTTCATAAAAATGTTCGGCTTCTTCTTTATTTAATTTTGTAGATCGAATGGCCGAAATTCTAAATCCCGATTGATTAATCATTGCTAAAATAGGGCCGACGTGATTTTTCCTGCAAGCAGAAGGTTTAATCATTGCGAATGTATATCCTAATGGCATAACGAATTTTTTTATAATTAATCTAAGGTATAATTTTTTTACTATTATCTGAAATTCTAGGTGGATTATTTTATCTTTGATACTTAAGTTAATTTATGATAGATAAAGTGAATTCCATATCAGAAAAAGATATAAATGAGTTAAAGGATCAAATTGATCAAACTCAAAAGCCGTTAATTATAACGCATTACAACCCGGATGGTGATGCTATGGGTTCAACCTTAGCTTTGTATCATTACCTGGTTAAAAAGGGTAAAACTCCAATACTTGTAACACCAAATGATTATCCGGAATTTTTACATTGGCTTCCGGGGAATGAAAAAGTTGTTGTTTATAAGCGGAATAGTGGTACGGTATTGAATGCGTTGAAAGATGCAGATACTATTTTTTGTTTGGATTTTAACGATCCTGATCGCACAGAAGGCTTGCAGAAATATATAAAAGAGGCTGCCGGAAAAAAGGTATTAATAGATCATCATCCAGAACCTGGCGATTTTGCAGATATAGTAATTTCTGATACTCAATATAGTTCAACTGCTGAATTGGTTTATTATGTAATTGAACAATTGGGTGATGCAAATTTAGTAGATAAAATAATCGCAGAATGTATTTATACCGGTATAATGACTGATACCGGAGCGTTTAATTATAATTCATCTAGACCGTATACTTATTATGTTGTTTCTAAATTAATTGAATTAGGGATAAATAAGGATAAGATACATTGGAATATATATGATAAATATTCAACTGATCGAATGCGTTTGTTGGGTTACTGTTTGTATAAAAAGATGGAAGTTTTCCCAGAATTTAATACTGCATTTATATCTATAACGAAAGAAGAATTGAGAGACTTTGGGTTTTCTCCTGGAGATTCAGAGGGATTTGTTAATTACCCTCTTTCGATTAAAGGAATTTGTTTTACAGCTATCTTTATAGAAAAGGATAAGAATGTAAAAATTTCATTTAGATCAAAAGGAGAGTTCTCAACGAATAAGTTTTCTGAAGAAAATTTTAATGGTGGTGGCCATAAAAATGCATCGGGCGGTTATTCAAATGATTCTTTGGAGAATACGTTAAAAAGATTCAGAGAACTTTTGCCAAAATATAAAAAAGAACTTAATAATGGGTTATAAGCCATTTGTGTTGAAAAGTATTATTTTGATCTTTCTTATTATTTTCTTTTCTTGTAATAGAGAAAAGGAACCAGATAGAAAGCCTAGAATTAAGCACTCAAAGAAGTCATTGGAAGAGGTTAATAAAATGCTTGTATCGAAGGATGCTGAACAAATTAAGAGCTATGTTGATAGAAGGAATTGGAGTATGGAGCAAACTGAATTGGGACTTTGGTATATGGTTTATGAAGAAGGTGCTGGTTCATTGATAAAAAAAGGCAACGAAATTAGTTTTAACTATGAAGTTTGCTTGTTAAATGGAACACTTTGTTACTCTTCAGACGAATTAGGAGTTAAAAGTTTTGTAGTTGGATCAGGTGGTGTTGAGTCTGGGTTGGAAGAAGGAGTGTTGTTGTTAAAAAAAGGAAGTAAAGCTAGATTTATATTACCACCACATCTTGCACATGGCTTAATTGGGGATGAAAATAGAATTCCTGCGCGTGCATCGATTGTTTATGATATTGAGATATTAAATGTAGAAGACTAAATATTATTAGACCAATGAATAAAAGAACATTTTTATTACTCATAATTATTGCATTTGCTTTTAGCTCTTGTAATTACTTTTCTAAATATCCGGGTTTCAAAAAAACTAAAACAGGTATTTATTATAAACTATTAAAGTTTGGTGAAAGCACTGATAAGGCAAAATCGGGCGATTATGTGACTGTTGATATTAAATATAAAACTTTAGATGATTCTACTTTTTTTGAGGGGCGTCGAATGCTGCAGATTACGGATTTTACTTTTGCCGGAGCTATTGATGAATGTTTTTTAATATTATCTGAAGGTGAAATGGCAACATTTATAATTTCAGCAAATGATTTTTTCACTAAAACATTAGAAACCACTTTACCTGCATTTATAAATGAAAGTGATCCAATGAAAGTTGATATTGATGTTGTTGATATTCAAACAGAGCAAGAGTATTTTATGGAGAAAGAAGCTTTTTTGCATTGGATTGAAGATTTTGGCGATTATGAGAAGGTTATTTTAAGGCAATACATTGATCAGGAGAAATTTGAAATTAAACCAACCGAGTCAGGACTTTATCATATAACAATGGAAAACGGAAATGGGAACAAAGTTTTTGTTGGAGATACTGTAACTGTGCATTATGAGGGTAAATTTTTAAATGGTAAGTTTTTTGACTCAACAAAAAGAAGAAACTCTGCATTTCAATTTGTGTATGGGAGAAAATGGCAAGTTATTAAAGGAATGGAAGAGGCTATTGGCAGAATGAGTGAAGGAGAGAAAGCGTTATTTATTATTCCTTCTCAAATTGGGTTTGGTGAAACAGGATCATCAACAGGGATTATTCCTCCATATACATCTACATTATTTGAAGTGGAACTCGTTGAAGTTATACCCGGAACTCGCGAAAAAAACATGGATTTAAATAAATATGATTAAAAAAAATCCCGAACTTAATTCGGGATTTTTTTATTAATAGGAAGTGTATTTGTATCTGTATTGTATACGGTATTTATAAAGAGCATAATAAACTTCAACTTTTTTTAATATCCCTTTATCATCGTAATAATATGTTTTCTTTGAATTTTCTTTAGGATTGTTATCGTACCATTCTTCTTCAATTAAATTCTCTTTAGAATCGTATTTGTATAAATTACTCACAAACACTTTGTCTTTAGGTTCTTCTTTAATGATTTTTATAAGATTCCCTTTAGAATCGTACTCATAATCTTCCTTATACATAAAATTACCGAGCACATGTTTAACTTTTTCTTTAACTAGATTGTTATTGAAATTATAGTAATACTGTTCTTTTATTTTTCCGGTCTTATCATACTCGGTACTTTCAATAATGTTATCATTGTTATCGTACTTATTGATAATTTCACCTGTTTTAATTGTTGACTCATCAAAAATTGATATAGTGCAAATATTTCCAGAATAGTTAAAAATTCTTTTATGTTTAATTTCTCCAAGAGTATCCGATCTTGTTATTTGTGAAAGCTTATTATCTTTGTAGTTGTATTTAATTATCTGACGATCAACCCCATCATATCTATCTTCGCCAATTTTTCGGGTAGAATTGTCATATGTAATATTCTGTTTGAATAAAATCTTATTTTCGTTACCCTCATAATTTACATACTCAACTTTATTTTTTTTGTTGTCGTATTTGTAACTTAATTTTTGGTCAATAATATCAGACTGAGACTGGTAATATACTTCTTCAATCACATTTCCGGCATGATCAAATTTTTTGGTATAATTTTTATAACCGGTTCTTTTTGGTTTGTTCTTTTCATATTTATGATTCCATTGAACCTGGCTTTCAATTTTATTGTGTACAATGTTTTCTTTCCATTTCTTTTCACCGGGAATCTGTCCTTTTAAAAGATTTACTGAAAAGATTAATAATGTAATAATAATTAAGTTTTTCATTGCTATTGTCAGAGTTTACTCAGAATACGAATTTACATCAAAGTTACTAAATAAAATAATACTTTATAAATTTATGTTTTTCATTCAAAAATCATGCATATTTTAGTTTTAACGATTTAAATTTAAAATAGTTCTAAATTAATAGCAATTTAATCGAAATAAATTTCTCATGGTTCTGGCTTAGGGGTAGAAGAAAATTTGAAAACTGAAGGATTTCATAAAGCTGTAAGAGCTTATCTTAGCAACACGTTAGATCATATCAATAATAGTTAAAATAAAACTTTACGTCTTATTCATTAGGTTTTACTAGCAAAATATAGACTTGAGGTAATTTTTGATTCTATTGGTAAAACTTTGATTCAGATTTGCCTTGAAATACTAGCGCCATTTGAAACTTATTTTTATAGATATTTTATGTATAAGATCATGTCCAGTTTTAAAACGTTCATTTAAAAAATGCAAACGTTTAATAATTTAATTTGATTATACGTTCATAAAACGTTATCTTGACTACTTATTCTAAAACTATAGCTATGAGACGGATATCATTTTTATTTTTGCTAGTTGTATGTTTGTTTTCAAATGATTTATTTTCGCAAACTACAGGAAATTTTAATTACCAAGCGGTAATTAGAGATAATAATGGGGATTTAATCACAAATCAATCTATTTCTGTTCAATTATCAATTATAGATTTAACAGCAGATGGAACAGAGATTTATAAAGAAGCGCATTCAGTGACATCAACCAGTACTGGATTAATTAACTTGCTTGTTGGAAATGGAATTCCTAGCTTAGGTGATTTTACAACAATTAACTGGGGATTGAATTCTAAATTTATTAACATTGAAATAGATGCAGGAAGCGGTTTTGTTGAAATGGGAACTTTCCAACTTTTTTCAGTTCCATTTGCACATTATGCGAATTCATCTGAAACCGCTAACATAGCAGAAGTGTTGGGTTCCGATGGTGTTTATTCAACAAGTTCAGATACTTTATTTGTAGTAAAGGATCACTCAGGAAATGTGGTATTTGCGGTATTTCCTGATGGTGCACAGATTATTGTTAATGAAGCAGCAAAAGGAAAAGTTGGAGGATTTGCTGTTAGTGGGCGTAGTCCTTCAAAAGCTGTAGATATTGATATTTTAAAAGTTACAGCAGATAGTACGAGAATTTACGTTAACGATGATCCAACAGCAAAAGGAAAAGTTGGAGGTTTTGCAGTTAGTGGTAGAAGTCCTTCGAAAGGAATAACAGGTGATTATTTGCAGGTTACACGAGACAGCACGAGAGTATATATAAACGATGATGGAACAAAAGGAAAGGTTGGAGGATTTGCAGTTAGTGGACGAAGCCCAAGCAAGGCAGGAATCGAAAAGGATTATTTTAATATCTCTGCTAATATTACGGCAGAAAAAATAAATAATGAATCCAGAATAATGTGGTATCCATCTAAATCGGCACTTTTAGCTGGTGAAATTTATGTTCCCGATCCTGATAGTGTTGGGCAGTATTCGATGTCGTTAGGATATAGAAACATCGCAAAAGGTCAATGGTCACAAGCTATGGGATATCAAAGTGTAGCAAGGGGGCCATATTCTACAGCCATTGGTTATGAAACCATAGCTGATACAAATTCTTTTGCATTTGGAACTGGATCTAAAGCTCTTGGTTATAATAGTTTTGCTTTTGGTTCCGTTGGATTAGATTCCTTAGGTAATATTACAACAAACTTCACTAAAGCGAGTGGTGATTATTCGTTTGCATTTGGTTTGGGGTCAGAAGCAATTGGTTTAGGTTCGTTTGTGTTGGGAAATGATTGTGAAGCTTTTGGTGATTTTTCAATGGCAGCAGGGTTTAAAACCGAAGCGTCGGGTTTTAGTGCTACAGCAATGGGAGCAAATAATATAGCAAGTGGAAATTATGCGTTGGCTTTTGGAACTTTAAATCAAGCTTTGGGAAGTGCATCTGTAGCGTTTGGTTTAGGAAATACAGCTGAAGGATTACAATCTATGGTAGCCGGTAGAAATAACATTGCAGTTGGAGTTGGAGCTATTGCTTTGGGAACGAGCAATACTGCTAATGGTGATGGAACATTTATTGCCGGTAATTCGAATTCATGTACACAGACTTATGCAACTGCATTTGGTACTGGTAATACAGCAAGTGCTTCGTATGCATTTGCCACTGGATCTGGAACGCAAGCAGCAGGTCAGGGATCTTTATCTTCAGGACAATTTACAACTGCATCTGGTGATAATTCATTGGTTATAGGATACGGAACAGAAACTACTGCGAATGGTGATAATGCTTTTGCTGCCGGATTAAATACCATTGCTTCGGGGTATGGATCAATGGCTTCTGGAGAATCAACGCAGGCAGTTGGAAAATATTCTGTGGCTTTAGGGTATAACACTATAGCACCATCATATGGATGTGTTGTTATTGGAAAATGGAATGAAACAACATCAGGGACTTCTACAAGCTGGAATCCTCCTAATAATGGTACCGATCCTATATTTATTATTGGAAATGGATTGAATGGAGGGGGATTTGAAAATGATGCTCTTATAGTTTATCGAAATGGTAATATGAAAATTGATGGGGACTTTTATCCTGCAAGTGATGATTCATATGATTTAGGTAGTATAGGAGCTCGTTGGCAAGATATTTATACTAATGGAGTAGTAAATACTTCTGATATGCGATTAAAATCAGATATTTCAAATATTAATTATGGTTTAAATGAGGTTTTAAAATTACGGCCTGTTACTTTCTTATGGAAAGATAAACCGGGAAAAGGAATGCGATTGGGTTTAATTGCACAGGAAGTTCAACCAATAATTAATGAAGTAATATATGTTGGAGATGATGAGAATCAAACCTTAGGAGTTAGATATTCGGATTTAATTCCTGTTTTAATTAAAAGTATTCAGGAACAGCAAAAAATAATTGAAGATCAGAATAAGAAAAACAAAGAATTAGAAGATCAATTGAAAGAAATAAATGAGAAACTTAAATTAATTGAACAGAAACTTAGATGAAAAAAAGAAAGGGCCGAAAGGCCCTTTCTTGCAAAGACTAACTATATAAATAAAAAATTCAGGTATCCCGTATAGTGTAATATGATTATTATCAACCATATTATTAGTAAGATCCAATTAAATTTTTTAATACCTCCTGATTTCTTAAATAAATAAACTAACAGAATAAGTATTATGAGTATTAGATATACCCACCAAGGAAAAGATTTTGAATAATTATGTAATACTTCATCGTTAACTATTATGCTAAAATTCCATTTGTCGGTATCTAAATTGGCTATGTATAAATAATAACTACCATCTAAGTTATCTTTAATTTCACTTATTATTGGTGTTTTTTCAATTGTTGTTTTTTGAGCCACAGCAACTTTACGAGTTTTAGTATATTTTGGATTAATCTGTAATTTTATTTTTGATTTAAAACCAGGCCCCATGTATTTATCATATTTATTTCTGGGACGAATTTTTAAAACAGTTAAACCTTTATTACTTCCACTTGATGAAGGTGGTGCATTTTCTGCAACTTCAGGTTCTTCTTCTTCAACTTGTCCAAATACAAATACTACTGATTTCGTTTTTCTTCTTTTGAATTTTCCAAAATTGATTATTTCACCATCCATTAGATAAATAATGTTGTAAAAACCGGCTAATTCTGTTGCTGAAAAAGAACCTGAAAATACGCCATTTCCTTCATCCGTTAGATTTACTATTTGTTCGTTAGGTAGCAAAGCATTATAGAATGATGTATCATTCATCATTAATTCATTGAATTTTTGAGAAGCTCCCGAATCAACATCAACCAAGGAATCATCAAGTTCAGGGGTATCATAAGTAGATAGTAAATCTCCTAAGTCATCGCCTGGTTTAAGAACAATAGCTGTTACGGTATTTCCTGAGCCAACAATAGCATCACCAATATGTGTAAGAGTTGTTTTTAATTGAATGGCATCGCCAACTGTATATAAGCTTTTATTGCTTGTGCATTCATAATCTAAATAATGGTCATCAACTATAACCGATAAACTTAAGGGGTTTTGTGTTTCCCCTTTTAGGATTATTTTCCATTCTCCTCCTGAATTAATTGCCGGATCATCTATTATTGGGAAATGATAACTAAGAATAGTGAAATTATCACCTGAATTTACTCTGGCTTTTGAATTCAAGTTAACACCATCTTTTATAATTGATAGTTTAACTTTATCATTCGTGTTGAGTTGAATTAATAAAGTGTTTATATGTTCGTTCATGCTAAATGGAATGGATAATTCTCCAGATAAATTACTCATCGATTTATTCAAAACAATTTGAGGACTACCCTGATCGAGCATGTTTACTAATTGATTATCAAACCAATCTGTAAAATATGGGGTTGATGCAGGAGTAACATATAACACTTCTCCATTACTTTGATTCGCAATTTCTTGTAATATAACAGGTTCTGCACCTGCGCCCCAAGTTGCTACCGGAAAATACTGTATGCTGTCTTTCGGATTAGTAGAGTAATTATTTAAGGAATCTAAAGATCCAGAAAAACTCATTCCATCAGCATTAACCTGGTTACCCCAGTTTTGCAATCCATCGGTGAATAGAAACACAAGTCGTTTTAAGTTGTCAGAATCATCTAATTTTAATTTGTTTTTAGCATGTAATAAACCTTCTCCCATAGCAGTCATTTGCATTGGTGTTCTAGGATCTAAATCTGTAAACACCTCATTCCATGACCATTGCATAGGGTTATTGTCAATTACGATAAAACCTTCTGAAATTGGAATACTTGGATCTATTACAGTTGATGAAAAATATGTAAGAGATAATGAATCTCCCAATCCTTGCTTAAGTTCTTCAAGTTTAAAAACAAGAGCATATACTGCATCTTTTAATGCATCAAGGCGAGTTCCGGTTCCACCAGTCACGGGTAAAATCATACTACCGGAAATATCCAGTGCTAAAACCAGTTTAACCGAATCTCTAATTATTGGAATAATAAAGTTTTGTTGTTCGACAGGATTTACTCCGTCATCTACATTTAGGGTAAAGCTTAAAGAATTACTTGTACCAGCGGCACATCTCTCAGTTACAATGAAATCAATGATATTAACAGTATTTGTTAAAGTATGATTACTTGTTATTTCTGTACAACTTCCGTTAACATTTGAAATAGAAAAAACATGGGTGGTTATTGGTGCAGTTAATGGGATTGTAACTTGGTAGTCTTGATTAAACCTGGCAGGTGGAAGTGATATTAAACAACTGCCTCCAGGACAAGCTGAAAGGGTTGATCCCGGCAGAAGTGTATTATATACAGCTTCCTCTTGACTTATAATTTGTGAATGAACATTTAAAAATGAAATAAAAAAGAATAAAACAAAGAGAAATTTCAATCCTTTCATGTTAAAAGGATAAAACCAATTAAAGGAAATAAGTTTTTTCATAGTTAAGTTTTTCATAGTTAAGTTTTTTAGGGTTCATGGGTAAAGTAAATTATTAAGTAATAATGGTTATTTACAGCAAGTTATTAATATTTTTTTAATGGAAGAATTATTTTAAAGAGCTTAGGCTATAAAATAGTGTTGTTACAAACTATAGCAATTTATAAACGTAGAGTGTAAAAGGATTTTGTGATTATTAAGACAAATTATAAATAAAGCTTAAACAAATTAATTAGATCATTTATTATGTTTTTAAGTAATTTGATTTGTATAATGCTTAAATATAAGCAACAGCATATAGAGAAGTTAATATTGCTGTTTGTTTTTTAATAAATAAATATTAATTTTCTAGATTAATTAAAAAATAAATATTTATGAGAAAGATAAGTTTTAGTCTGTTATTTTTAGTTTTAACTATCGCAGTATATTCGCAAGTTCCAGAGAAAATTAATTACCAAGCGGTAATAAGGAATTCTACTGGCGATTTGGTAGTATCCCAAAATGTGGGTTTAAAAGTTAGTATATTAAACGAAACATCAACAGGTTCAGTTATATATTCAGAGGAACATACTACTACTGCAAATGCTTATGGGCAAGTTGCAATTGAAATCGGTGATGGAACAAATGTTTCAAGCGATTTTGGTTTAATTAATTGGAGCCTTAGCGATAAATTCCTGAAACTGGAAGTAGATATCGATGGTGGAACAAATTATGTTCCAGTTGGAACTTCACAAATGCTTTCCGTTCCATATGCTTTATTTGCAAACAACACTGATTTAGCTAAGGTAGCAGAAATGGCTGATGTTGCTAATACTGCTGATTCTGCAAGGATAGCAGGAATAGCTTATTCTGCAAATACTTCTGACATTGCAAATTTTGCAGACTCTGCAAGGGTTGCAGGGATGGCTTATACTGCAATAACAGCAGAGGCTTTAGGATCAGATGGAGTATATTCAACAAAAACCGACACATTATTTGTTGTAAAAGATCATGATGGAAATGTTGTATTTGCGGTATTTCCTGATGGAGCACAGATTATAGTTAATGAAACATCAAAAGGTAAAGTGGGTGGTTTTGCTGTTAGTGGAAGAAGCCCTTCAAAAGCGGTTGATGTTGATATATTAAAAATTACCGCTGATAGTACCAGAATTTATGTAAACGATGCAGTAAGTGCAAAAGGAAAAGTTGGAGGATTTGTAGTAAGTGGAAGGAGTCCTTCAAAGAGCCTTAATGCTGAATTGCTTGTTGTTACCGCTGATAGTACAAGAATTTATGTAAACGAAGAATCGCCTACAAAAGGAAAAGTTGGTGGTTTTGCTGTTAGTGGGAGGAGCCCTTCAAAGTCTACCGTAAGTACATTTTTGGATTTAACATCTGATAATTATTTTATTGGTCACCAAACCGGGTCGAATCTTACAACAGGTCTTTATAATATTATGATAGGTTATGAATCTGGCTTATCTAATCAAACAGGTTCGTATAATACATTTCTTGGATATCAGTCAGGTTATTTAAATAATGCTAGTTACAATTCCTTTTTAGGATATCTTGCTGGAAGGGAAAATACAATAGGAGCCTATAATACTTTTATGGGTTACGAATCAGGTAAAAGTAATGATGAGGGTGATTATAATGTATTTTTAGGTCATCAAACGGGTTATTCTAACACCTACGGACATGAAAATGTTTTTATTGGATATAGAAGTGGGTATAGTAATACTTCCGGTTATGATAATATTTTTATAGGAAATCTTGCAGGAGAAAATGCTTCGGGTAATACGCATAGTACATTTATTGGTAATGAAGCAGGTAAAAACATTACAGGTGATGATAATATTTGCATTGGAGACAGATCCGGAACGAATGATTATGCTATTTCGCATGAAACATTTGGAACAGTAATACTTGGAATTGATGCCGGTAGAAATGTTGTTGGAGAAAATAACACAGTATTGGGTTATGGCGCCAGTTCCAGTTGGGGCGGTGAGAGTACCGGTAATAATAATACATTTGTAGGCGCTGGTGCTGGAATGGGAGGACATCTCACACGATTAGGAAGCGATAACGTATGCTTAGGTAATAATGCAGGTTCAGGAAAAACGGGTGATAATAAATTATACATTGCAAATAATTCATCTAGTACTTTAATTTATGGCGAATTTGATAATAATCAGGTTGTAATTAATGGAGAAGGAATTAATAACTCTACTTATACCTTTTTTGTAAATGGATCAGCCGCTGGTACAAGTCCTTGGGTAAACACTAGTGATGAAAGAAAAAAGAAAAATATAAAAACCATAGATAGTGCATTAGAAAAAGTGCAAAATCTAAGGGGGGTTTATTTTGATTGGAAAGATCCTGAGATGAAAGGTTCCCAAATTGGATTTATTGCTCAGGAAGCAAAAGAGGTTATTCCTGAAGTCGTTCTAGGTAGCGAAGAAACAGAATATTCAATGCAATATGCTCCTATAACTGCCGTATTAGTTGAGGCAGTTAAAGAACAACAACAACTGATCGATAATCAACAAAATAAAATTGATTTGCTTGAAAAAGAAAATAATGAATTAGAAGAGAGACTGAAAAGATTAGAAGAGTTGATTTTAAAATAAATAAGAATTATAAATATTAGACACCCGAATCATTAGTTGATTCGGGTGTTTTGTTTTATGTATAAAGGGTTATTGATGAACAATTTGACATATGAGTTTTGATATTGCATATGAACTTGAAATGCTCTTTTATTTTGTTTAACTTGTATTTTTTAACATGAAAATTTTAATTAATACTATACAATCATGAAAAAACTAATTACTTTAATTTTGTTTGTTCTGCTTGCTAGTTTTAATAATTTTTCACAAGTTCCAGAGAAAATTAATTATCAAGCGGTAATAAGGAATTCTACAGGTGAGCTGGTAGCTTCTCAGGATGTGGGTTTAAAAGTCAGTATTTTAAACGAAACATCCACAGGCTCTGTTTTATATACAGAAGAACATACTGTTGCAACAAATGCTTATGGGCAGGTTGCAATACAAATTGGTGAAGGAACAAATGTTTCAGGAGAATTTAATGCAATCGATTGGGGAGTTAGTGATAAATTTCTGAAACTGGAAGTAGATATCGATGGTGGTACAAGCTATGTTCCGGTTGGTACTTCACAAATGCTTTCAGTACCTTATGCTTTATTTGCAAAAAATGCTGATTCTTCAAGGGTCGCAGGCATGGCTTATACAGCTGGTATTGCTGATGTTTTGGGATCAGAAGGAGTTTACACAACAAGCACCGATACCTTGTTTGTAGTTAAGGATCATGATGGGAATGTTGTATTTGCTGTATTTCCTGACGGTGCCCAGATTATTGTTAACGAGGCAGCAAAAGGGAAAGTAGGCGGTTTTGCTGTAAGTGGACGTAGCCCTTCAAAAGCAGTTGATGTTGATATTTTAAAAGTAACTACAGATAGCACAAGGATATATGTAAATGATACCGTTAATGCAAAAGGGAAAGTTGGAGGTTTCGCTGTTAGTGGCAGAAGTCCGGCAAAAAACGTAAATACCGATATCCTTTTTGTAACCGCTGATAGTACACGGATATATGTTAAAGACACTGTTGCGGGCTTTGGTATTGCGAATATTGAAAGTGGTGTAGCTGAAAACTTTCTTAATTTGAATAAACAAAATTATTTAATTGGACATCAGACAGGTAGAAATACTACTGGTATTTATAATAGCATGATTGGATACCAGGCAGGTTTAACAAACTCATCGGGCTCAAATAACATATTTTTTGGTTATAAAGCAGGTTATTTAAACCAGTCGGGAGGAAATAATGTTTTTATTGGTACAGAAAGCGGATATGTAAACCAATTTACTTTCCAGAATACTTATGTTGGATATAGAAGTGGTTATGATTTAAGTGGTGCAGGAAATACGGTTATGGGGTCAATGGCAGGTGAGAATGCCGGAGGAGGTAATAATACCTTTATTGGAACATCTGCCGGTAGAATCGCCACAGGTGGAAACAATACTTTTGTTGGAAATGGTGCAGGATATGGTTTCCCAACCGAAAATACGGGTTTAAGAAATACTTATATTGGGCAAGCATCAGGTGCTAAAACAACAACTGGTAGCTATAACGTAATGTTGGGTTTTGATGCCGGATATTTAAATTATGAAGGATCAAGAAATACATTTATTGGATATGATGCAGGACATAATATTCACGAAGGTTCAGGTAATGTATTTATAGGACATGAAGCAGGTTATTACGCAGATGGAATTAATAACAGACTAATTATTGATAACGCAAATATGGATTCTACAGATGTTTTATTTTATGGTGAATTCGATCAAAATCATTTGCGAATTAATGGAAATGTTGGAATAAATTATCAAGCGTATAATAGCTATGGTTTGATTGTAGATATTCCTGATGGACAAACAAGCATTTATACTTTATTAATCTACGGTAATGCTTGGGCCTCAGGAGGTACTTGGAGTACGTCTGATGAAAGATTCAAAAAAAATATAACAACTTATGAAAATGCTCTAAATACAATAATGCAGTTTAGAGGAGTTTCTTACGATTGGAGAGTTGATGAATTTCCACAACAAAGATTTTCTGACGGTAGACAATTGGGATTCATTGCTCAAGAAGTTGAAAAAATTGCACCCAATCTTGTTAAGGAAGGGCCTAATGGGTATAAAGGAGTGGAATATACTAAATTTACGCCAATTATTGTGGAAGCATTAAAGGAGCAACAAAATCAAATTGAAAAATTGAAAGCAGAAAATGAAGATTTGCAGCAAAGATTAAAACATCTTGAAGAACTAATATTGAAATAATTTTTTTGAAATTTAATAAATAAGTGCTAATTTACTGTTTTTATTTAAATCTAAAATCATGAAAAAAAGAGCATTTATTTTATTTTTACTTATGGTAACGGCAGGTTTAATTAACGCACAAGTTCCAGAGAAAATTAATTATCAAGCAGTAATTCGGAATTCTACAGGTGAGTTAATATCTTCCCAAGATGTGGGTTTAAAAGTTAGTATCTTAAACGAAACATCAACCGGTTCTGTTTTATATTCAGAAGAACATATTGCTGCTGCAAATGCTTACGGGCAGGTTGCAATAGAAATTGGTACCGGGACAAATCCTTCAAGCGATTTTAGTTCAATTGATTGGGCTGTAAGTGATAAATTTCTGAAACTGGAGGTAGATATCGATGGCGGAACAAGCTATATTCCAATAGGAACTACTCAAATGCTTTCAGTTCCGTATGCTTTATTTGCAAATAATACTGATTCTGCAAGAGTTGCAGGGATGGCATATACGGCAAGTATAGCTGATGTTTTGGGATCGGAAGGAGTATATTCTACAAATTCGGATACACTGTTTGTCGTGAAAGATCATTCCGGAAATGTTGTTTTTGCGGTTTTTCCAGATGGTGCTCAAGTAATCGTAAATGAATCGGTAAAAGGAAAAGTTGGTGGGTTTGCAGTAAGTGGTCGTAGTCCGTCAAAATCTATTGATGAAAATATATTAACTGTAACAGCTGACAGTACCAGGATATATATAACAGATACGACAGCAGCAAAAGGTAAAGTTGGTGGTTTTGCAGTTAGTGGAAGAAGTCCTTCAAAAGGAATTGCAACTTATTTTAATGTTTCAGGTGATAATACACCAATAATTATCAATCCCAGTGAGTCGCGAGTAGTTTGGTTTCCAAGAAAAGAGGCTTTTTGGGCAGGTAGGGTTTTAATTGAACACCCTGATAGTGTTGGGTTCAATTCTTTGGCAATTGGATATGAAGCTATGGCAAAAGGAAATAATTCACAATCCTTAGGCTATCAAACACGCGCAAGAGGTAATTTTTCAACTGCCATAGGTTTCAAGACTCAGGCAAACGGAGTAGGTTGTTTTGCCGTTGGAGGTGAAGAACGAGGTGTTGATGGAACTTCAACAGGAGTTAATACAATAGCCGATGGAACTGCTTCTTTCGCATTAGGTTTAGGTTCAAATGCATCCGGCATAGCAAATACGGCAATAGGATTAAGGTCGAGTGCAACAGGCAATTTTGCTTCCACAGCATTTGGAGTATTTGCAAGTGCAACAGCAAACAGAGCAACAGCAATAGGATTTGGCTCTGTTGCAAGCGCTGAACAAGCTCTTGCGATTGGAGTAAGTGATACAGCATCTGCATATAATTCAATGGCTATGGGTGTTGGATCCAGAGCTTCAGGAATAGCAGCAATTGCTTTAGGAACATTTGTTGAAGCTAATACTACAGGATCATTTGTTGTTGGTCAGCTTAACGATCCTTTTGGATCAACTGATTTATGGAATACGAGTGATCCAATATTTGTTGTTGGAAACGGAATTTTTGGGATTCCCGGCGTTCTTTCTACAGCATTAAAAAGTAATGCTTTAGCAATTTTAAAAAATGGGAATATGGGTGTGGGAATTGACACCCCACAGCGAACAGTTCATATTAAAGATGTGATGAGATTAGAACCACGCTTAACAGCTCCACTAAATCCATCAGCAGGAGATATATATTTTGATGGCTCAACCAATACTTTAAAAGTACACAACGGTACTGAATGGAAAACTGTTAGTTGGACACCTTAAAAGATAATATTTAAATGCTCACTTAAAGTCAAAACTTTAGAGTTAAAGCCTTGGATTACAATATGTGCTATTTATTGGGTTTTAGCCCTAAAATTGAATAAGTAGATAATTAAAAACTGATATTTTATAAAAAACACCCAAGCCATATAGACTTGGGTGTTTTTACTTAAAACTTAGCTATGAAAATTATTATGAAATTTTTATCTCTCTTGCTGGTTTTTCAATTGCTTCTTCTCTTTTTGGTAGCGTAAGTTGTAATAATCCACTTTTATAGATAGCATTAATTTTTTCAGTATCAATCTTATCAGAAATTCTGAAAGATCTGCTAAAAGAGTTAAAATTGAATTCTTTCAAATTAAACTTTTCTTCTTCATTTTCATCAACTTTCTTATCAAGTGAAATGGTAAGTAAGTTTTTATCCAAATCAATTTTGAAATCGGATTTTGCAAATCCCGGAGCTGCTAATTCAATTCTAAAATCAAATTTCGATTCTAAAATATTAGCTTGAGGGCTAGAATTAAGTTCATTTGTAGAAGATCTTTCTTCTGTGAACATATCATTTAATAAATCTGAATATGTTCTGTATCCATGAGTTCTGTTCATTTGAGATACTGGTCGGTTCATTCTTACTAGTGTCATAGTTTTAATGTTTTAGTTATGTTTATTTAGATTAAATTAATTATTTGTTATTTGTTTTGAGTATTTCAAATGCTATACCATTTCATTTTTTTGACAAAAATAGGATCAAAACACAAATTATAATGCCACAATGGCATGATAATGAATTTTTATAATGACACATTGGCTACTTCCGTGTTTTAAAATAAATAAAAGCTTTCTATTTGAAGCCTTAATTTCTTGGATTGTTTTTTTGTTAAAAGGAGTTTTGAATTCGCCAAGCCGCTTGAAGCGGCTTGGCGAATAAGATAAATTGGGAAAAATACGTGCCACGTGCCAGAGGCTAAGCTATGAAAAACTAAACAGCGTTTTTTTTCTAGAGTTTTTATTACTTCTTTATCATGAAAAAAGTAAAATATTCAGCTTGATACATTCTAATAATACAGCACTTTTCTATTTTAACTTTACCGTTCAATTCCTTAGTTGCTGTTTGACGAACGGTGTTTAAATATAGACAAACGGCAATTATTGACCCATAAAAAACAATTTGCTTAGAAAATGGATTTTATACAAGGGTTTTTAAACATGTTTTTTGCTATACTAAAAAATAATAAGTGAACTGCTTAAACATATTGAATTCGCCAAGCCGCTTCAAGCGGCTTGGCGAATAAGATAAATTGGGAAAAATACGTGCCACGTGCCACGTGCCAGAGGCTAAGCTATGAAAAACTAAACAGTGTTTTTTTTCTAGAGTTTTTATTACTTCTTTATCATGAAAAAGTAAAATATTCAGCTTGATACATTCTAATAATACAGCACTTTTCTATTTTAACTTTACCGTTCAATTCCTTAGTTGCCGTTTGACGAACGGTGTTTAAATATAGACAAGCGACAATTATTGACCCATAAAAAACAATTTGCTTAGAAAATGGATTTTATACAAGGGTTTTTAAACATGTTTTTAGCTATACTAAAAAATAATAAGCGAACTGCTTAAACATATTGAATTCGCCAAGCCGCTTCAAGCGGCTTGGCGAATAAAATTTAATGTCCTTATATGGACTTGTTAGGTCTGAGAAGCGGCTAGGCGAATAAGATAAATTCCTGATGCTCTTAATCGGGGTAAAAAAGTATGCTATGAGATTATTGACGGGGATTAGAACTTATATAAGCTATCATTGAATATAATCATAGAGGGCTGTCCAAAAAGTCATCATCTGTCATCCCCTCCCGATTGTTATCGGGATGATTGGGGATCTAATAATTAATTGTGTGCGAATCAATTTAGAGATTTCCTTTTTCAATAATACAAAAAAATGTAGTATGTTAGTGAATTATATTAATAAAAAAATTAAACAAATAATAGCGAAAACAAAGAGCCTCCGCTAAGCGCAGTATGTAAATCGAAGTAGCTCGGCGAAGTTTACAACTTCGTCGGAAATAAAAAGTAGTCTGTGACTACTTTGTTTTGGAAAAATAAAAGATAGAAATTAACATTATTAATTATAAATAATCTTATGAAAAAGAACTATTTAATTTTTGTAACACTAATATTAATTTCGTTTAACTCATTAGCCCAAACTTATGTTTTTCAGTTTAAACCTTGGGAGTCAAGAGAGTGGGGATACATGAACATAAATGGAGAAATTAGTATTGAACCACAACGTAGAAAGTGTTATGATTTTTCAGAAGAAGGACTTGCTTTAGTCTATTATTCCAGACGTAATCATTACGATATTATCAATTTGAATAATGAAGTATTGGATGTTGAACCTGAAAAATTTATAGTTAAAGAAGGTTTTGGGTATGGTGCTCAAGGATATACTTCCGGGATACTTGCTATTAGAATCAAAACAAGATGGGGTGCAATAGATAAAGATGGTAAAGTTATAGTACCCATTAAGTATGATTTCATATCTAAGTTTATTGATGGTTATGCAACGGCTCGCTTGAAAGATGAATTTTTTGTAATTGACAGTTTTGGAAATGAGATAGAAATAAAAGAAAAGGATATTATTATTACAAAAATGTTTTCTGAGGGCTTAGTACTTATAAAAAATGAGAAGGGATTGATGGGTTATGTTAACCATAAAGGAGAAACAGTTATCCCTTTAATATATAAAAACTGTGGATATTTTAAATCAGGAGTAGCATGGGCTCGTAATTCAGAAGGAAAGATTGGTTATATTAATAAAAATGGTGAATGGGTAATTGAACCTAAATTTTTAGCTGTTAAAGATTTTGATCCGGCAAGCCAGTTGGCAAAAGCTCGCGTAGATGAATTTTGGGGTTATATCAATAAAAAAGGCGAAATTAGATATGTCGAGAATGTGAAAAAAATATATGATTATTCAGAAGGCTTGGCAATGGCTGTTACTCTTGATGGTTTATTTGGATTTTTAGATGAAAACCAAAAATGGATTATAGAACCCCAATTTGATGGAGCTCGTGATTTTAAAAATGGATATGCTGCTGCCAGATTAGATGGTAAATGGGGTATAATTGATAAATCAGGCGAGTGGGTAATTGAGCCTAGTTATTCAGGAATAAAAGATGTTATAAAAGTATCGAAACAATAAAATTGACTTTAAATAATCAAAAACAATTAATAATCTATAAATCAATTTAAAATGAAAAAATTTGTTAAATTTTCTAAGTGCCTTATTGTTCTTTTAACGGTAATATTGTTTACTCAATGTGAGGAAGAAGAATCCACTCCAAGCTTTAATAATGCCATAAAAATGAATGGCAATGATTTTTCTGTAGTCACTGCTTCAATAACAGGTGTTTCTATGGGAGTTTTGGGACATTCAAGTATTTCATTTATTAATGGCAGCGAAACGCAGGGCAAAAGCCTAACTATAAATGTTGAATCATTTACACAGGCTACTATCGAAGGAGATTATGCTTTCCCTGAAGTAAGCGGAAAAAAAATATTAGACGACTGGCTAACTGTCTATGTAGATTATGATGGGACAAACATAAACACCTCCGAGTTAGAAACAGGAGAGGTTAGCGTTACTCATAATAGTGGTAATAACTACACCGTAAGCATGAACATTGAAATGGTTGATGGGGTGACTTTCACCGGTTCATACACTGGGGATTTCATAGTTATGTTTAACACCAATTAAACAGTAAATCAATAAATAAATTTTAAATAGAAATTACATTCAAAAAAGCCCGATTTACATTACGATCGGGCTTTTTCATTTTTTTATAAATTTATTCTGTTATAAAGTTATATACCTTATACCAACTAAACACCAAAATGAGCTATATAATTCGTTTCTTTTTCACTTATATTTCTTCAAAAAATAAAACCGTAACTACTGCTATGCTTGTATTTGTTGAATCATCTAAGCAAAAAAGAATTCAAATTATTTATAGCTCACTTTGAAATTTAATTGAATTGTGTTAAAATCCAAGTTATTTTCAATAATTTTGTATTCGCAGAAAGAAAACTTTTGGTGATTC
>WTBR01000193.1 GCA_013138975.1 Bacteroidales bacterium | reverse complement strand
AAATCTTTTCACCTTTTAGGGTCTCAATAACAAAATGTCCATTATCAGGGCTAATTTTTTCAATTTTAGTATTTTCTTGTATCGATAAATTATTCTTGTCCAAGGCTGCTTTCCATAATTCTAAGAGCTCCGATTTACTTGTTTCGAAGAGTTTTACTTTCCCATATAATGGTATTTCCATGGCTGAGGTCATCACTATTTTTTGCCTGGGGAAAGTATATACTGTCCCTCCTAAGGTGTCTTGTTCGAGTGTCAGGAAGTTGAGCTTATGCTTTTTTGCAGTAAGCGATGCAGCAATTCCTGCAGGGCCAGCACCTATAATAACTAAATCGAAAGTTGCCTGATGATTTTTTTTGAATGATTTTACAATGTTATCTACTGCTTGTTTACCTTGTTCAACTGCATTTTTAATTAAGCCCATTCCTCCCAGTTCTCCTGCAATAAATATTCCCGGAACATTGGTTTCGAAGTTCTGATTAACATGAGGTAAATCTACTCCACGTTTTTCAGTACCTATACAAAGTGTTATGGCTTGAGTAGGGCAGGCATGAAAACATGCTCCGTGCCCAATACAAACGGATGCATTTATCGTTGTTGCTTTCCCATTACGAATTCCTAATACATCTTTTTCAGGGCATGCAGCTACACAAGCTCCCGTTTTAATACAACTATTAACATCTACAACCGGATGTAGCGAAACGGGCTCATATAAGCCTTCAAGCTTCGCCTTGGCAATTTTTTTTTCAACCACTTGCGAATCCCTTTTTTGCTTGCGTAAATAAAACCATACAACTCCAAAGCAAAAGAAAATCACTAATGAATAAATAATTACTTTTTCTGCTACTATTTCCATCTTAAAAAATCCATCTATATCCAAAAACTAATGTAACTCCTACATGAAGAATCATTATAACCAGCATAACTAATGCAAATGGTAAATGTGCCACATGCCAGTATTTAAATAAATTTTGCATGGACACTAATCTTTCAATTCTTCTGTTTAAGGAAATATCGTTCCTTACTAGTGTTAAAATCTTATTTTGCAATTCCTTTGATAAGTTATTCTTTTTTAGAACTGCCTTTACTTTTTTTAGCGTTTTAGTATCATCAAGGTATTTCCTAAAAAACCGTACTAAAAAGAATTTATGATAAAGCTCTACTTTCTTTTTTATAGAATCAATAATGGTTTTATAACTCTCCTCATCCAATTGCATCGAAGTATTTATAAATTCCGCAATATCGATTTTCATATCCTTTACTTCGTTCAAAC
The DNA here is from genome assembly GCA_013138975.1 of Bacteroidales bacterium. Taxonomy (GTDB): domain Bacteria; phylum Bacteroidota; class Bacteroidia; order Bacteroidales; family UBA12077; genus UBA12077. Next base: position 15,921 of record WTBR01000193.1, on the reverse strand, counting down.
TTAGCTCCCTTCCTTCAATAGTGCGAGGTATTTGAATGTAAATAAATCGCCCAATTATTCCGCTTAAAAAAACCGCTACCATACTCCAAAAGCTAATTGCTACAATGCCTCCAAACTTAAATGCAGTGTGAAAAAGAACCATAATTGGCCCCAAGGTGCAAAGGAAAATATGGAATTCAAGCCAATGTTTTAATACGCCTAAACGTAAAAATGCTTTATACCTTTTTCGAATCATATAAAGTGAAACTCCCATTATCATGCTTAAGGAACCAATAATTCCTAAGCCATGTCCTATAAACCCACTTGGTTTAAGTACCGTATGATTATGATGAAAAAACCGATTTTCAATTCCTGTTTTATAATATGAAAATCCTTTATATATAATTGCTATAAGAACAGAAACAATAATTATAGTTAATAAAAGAAGGAAAATTTTATGTGCTGTTTTTGACATCGTTTTTAATTATTTATATGATGCTCATATAATTAGTCAAAAAAAATACGGCGTATTATATATGAATTTAAATCTTATTTTTTGTATAAAACCCTAAGGATATTTCAATAAACGCCATGATATATCAAATTTACTCTTTGAATATTAGAAATTCAAATCATAAATCATATTTATTTTCCTGATACATTTTCTACAATTGGGCAAGTTTCAAGAATGGTTAGGGTAAAACGAAAATTATTCCTTATGAATCGCACAAAAACTGGATTTAAGACTTTAAACAAGTCCTTGTTCCTAATTTTTTGTTTGCCCCAACCCTAAAGGGAGCAATAAATTAATTAGCGGTATCTGTTATAATTGAAAATATGTTTTTAATCTCTCAAAATACAAATACACAATTAAAAAAAGGTGTCAGTTACCTGCCAATTGGATTCTATGCTTTGATAAGAAATGTAATCTTAATTATCTGTAAGGCTAAAATCCCTATTGTGCAATGCAATTAGATTTTTAATTTCTTAATAAATATTAGTTAATATTATATGCTGTTTTTCCTGCTTTTCAGCGCATATCCTATACCGAATCGTAATTTTTTTCGGGCTGTATCAAATTTTAATATTGTAGAAAATCTCTTGTAGGTATAAAAAATCCCAAAATCAACTCCAAATGAAAATTCTAAGTCCCATGAGTCATAATAAATATAATATCCTCCATCCTTGTAGTAATGTAAAACATCATATTCGGGGCCATAATATCCTTTTAATCCTGCGGTAAGTCCAAGTTTGTGTTTCTCTTTATAAAGAATATGAGTACAAAGCCCAAGGTTTGCATTATAAAAATCAAAAAGGATATTTTCCGTAATATTTATTATTTTTTTAGTGTCGTAAATCTGGAAATATCCATTAACTCCTGCTTGAATCCCAATATACCGGTTAAAGCTATAATTTGCTTCAATACCTGGTGAATAAACAAATTTTGACTGTCCATATGTTATCCAAATATTCGATTTTTGAGAAAACGAATTGACTGTGAATAAACAGAAGAATATAATTAATAATAACTTAATTGGTTTCATTTTGCAGTTGTTTAATTACTTCTTTCATTTTATCATTCCGTTCATTATTAAATTCTACCATCTTATCAATGGCATTATTCCATTTATTTTTAGAATAGGTATTCCATTTATTTTGATGATTTGCATACTCTGTTTCAATTCTATTTTGATTCGCTTTTATAATATTCTTCACGCGATTCTTTTCAAAAACTGTTTCTATAAAGAATAAGTATCTGTTTAAAAATAGATCTTTAAACTCTGTGTTTTTGATTAAGTTATTAAATACAAAAAACCCGCTATTACAACCATATCCAAAGACTTCTCCGTACAAATCACCTATCCATACCTTATTTACATTTTCTAATTTAAAAGAATAATCTGCATCAAAAACTACCCATCTCCACTTTTCATGATCAAGTGAGTTTTTTGCTTTCCACCATTTTGCATTTCCACATGGCCAGTCTGTTTTAGCGATGTATGAATTTATTATAATGTAATCGATAAAGCTCTCAATATCTATTCTATCGCAGAGTACTTCATAATTATTCTGTTCGGATAAATCATTATTTTTAATAAAAGCTATTACATCAGTCTTAAAATCATATGCAGTTCCATCATCAGTAAAAGGACTTAATTCTGATCCCTCCAATAAATCAACTTCATCCTTATTAACTCCGTAGGTATTTTGAAAATGATGCGGTGTTATCATATCTCTAATATTGTGTATTCCCCAATATTCTTCGTTCAAATATAAAACGCTTGGCTTATAATTCTGATAATCAACATTTGCGTAATCCTTAAAAATCATTGTGATAGAAGCATCCTTTAGATGTGTTTGGCCAAAATCGTTTCCGGAACTACGTAAAAAAAGACGGTTATAAGTGCTTGTTTGAGAATTTTGAAACATGTTATACTGAAGATTTTCATTTCCATATTTTGTTCTCCAATAGATTCCTAAAGATTTCATTGCATTCCCCCGACTACAATTACCTTTTATTCTAAAACCAACATTATGACTAAACTGTACTTCGTTGTTTTCTTCGTATTCGATATGTGCAGGAAATTCCCATTTTTGATTATAATTGGCAGGGAATGAACATTCATTGTCGATTCCATTAATTCCGATAACATATAATCCTGAATCTGGTGACCAAAGATATTTTTCGTCAATTGTTAGCTTGATGATTGGTAAAGTGCCTTTGTCCTCAAATATTATTGGTTCTTTTTCGCAAGAATAAAGCACAAACAAAATACCTAAAAAAATGATTCGTTTTCTCATTTTTAGTGTTTTGAATTTGTTATTGGATTTTTAAATAATTTCTTTTTCCTACTATCCGCAAGTAAATTTTCATTCATCTAAATATTACGTAATTAGCCGTTCCACGAATAACTAAAGCTTTACGGGTTTAAGATTTTTTATTAATAAGCTAATTGTTTTCATGGTTTGAAAAATCACTAAAGTTTTCCATACCGGAAATGTTAATGTTCTCACTACTATAATAGAAAATTTTAATGCTTGCGGTATCTTGTAAAAAATCAATTTTCCCTACTTCTGCTCTTCTTAATTTTAAGCCTGTTCTTTCTTCTAAATCTGCCATTAAATCAAGATATCGTTGGGGCTTGACCAATTCAATTTTTTCATACACGATAACTTTACTCGATTCGTGCTTTAATAACCACATTCGCTCTACAATAAATACTACAGCTAGTATCGCTAAATTAGTGAATATTAACTCTGTATAACTTATTTTCTTGTTGGCCAGAGCATTAATAACTGCAATACCAATTACAACAAATAGATAAGTCATTTCTTTAATTGGAATTTGATTTGTTCGGTATCTAATAATACCAAATATAGCAAATAAGCCTAGTGCAAATCCCAATTGAAGCTTCACATTTTCTAATAGAAAACAAAGAAAAAATATAGTTACACTTATCATTATATAAGTGAATAAATAATCTTTTCTGCGAGCCACAGGATAATAAAGATATCGCACTAAAGTAATAGATATTATCATATGAAAACAAAACCTGAACAAGAGCTCAAGAAAGTCTTTTGTATCTATTAGTTTTGTACCAAGGAACTTGCTGGTTTCATCCAAAACTTCAGTTGATGAAGCTAGGTCAGTTATTAAATCTAAAAATGCTAAAATGATCGCCATTGCTGTGTTTATTAATTTTCAATAATTTCTTTTTAAATCTATTATATTTCACATCTTTATTCAATAATACTGTGCCAATACAATATTTGCTTACTCGTAAAGGTTGAATTTTATTTTTTTTCATTAATTGTATAAAATCCGAATTAATACTCATTCTTTCTCTCTTAATTTCGGCAATACAAATAAATGGGAGCCCAATTTCTTTTCTGGAAAAGTTTTCAAAATTTAATGCCACATCCAGGGTAATTCTTTCTTTATCAATCTTATGAACCAATGTTATTCTTGAAAACTTACTTGTTAGTACTGGTTTTAATTCCTTAGAATTAAAAGGAGTTTTTTCTTTAATAAAATCCGATTCCTGCTTATTTAATTCTAATTCATTATTTTGATATGGTATTCTTTTTTTTATTGTTTTCCCTTTATTGGATTTAAACTTTATTTCCAGAAATCCCTGATTATCTATAATATATTCTCTCTTTCTAATTTTATACCGGTTCTTCTTCCCATTTTGATGTGCATTGTACATTAAAAGATTTTCAGTGTCAAAATAAGTAGTTTGATAATTTAGTAAACGTGTATTCTTAACTTCTAAAACATTATAAATTAAGGGCAATTCATTCAATATGTTATATATCTGACCATATTCAAACACATATTTTTCATCAACTCTATTCATAAGTTTTACTCCATCCATCTCACCGAGACTGATGGAAGAGTAATTTTTTAAAATATCATTAATTTTATTCAAATCTTATTCGTTTTATGCTGTTAAACGACTTGCTGTCAATATCCTTTAATTAAATAACTATACTTAAAACCTATAATATTTGTTGATTGTAAATAGATAATATCTAACTCTTTTTGAATCCTATAAAAAAGGTCTACTTTACCAAAATCTTTAAAACTATATGATGTGCCAAATGTAAATCTAAAAGCATTTACTCCCGTTCGTTCCTCACCCCCAATAGGATGAAACAACTCTCCGGAAATCTCCGGTTCAAGTTTACTTTTTTTAATATTATATCCTAAACTTAACTTATATCGAAGATATGGCTTATTAAAATCACTAGAGAAAATGCCTTCTTCAATCTCTTTTCTATTTTGGAAACGCAGTCTGTATTTAATCCAAAGGCGTTCGATTTTATGTTTATTTGAAGCATCAAAATTATATCTCAAATAATTCTCGTAGCCTTGAATTTGTCCGTTATTATCATTTTTGTTAATATACCTAAGTGCTCCGCCAATTTTAATTTGTTTATAAATGGAATATTCTGTTCCAAGCTGTACAATATATCGATCAATAACCGAAATATTATCTTTAAACCGCATTTGGCCTTCAAGATCAAATTTAAGTTTTTTGGTGGGTTTGTACGCAACTTGTATTAAATTCCAACTTTCAAGATCTGTTGAATAACTGTTTTGTGCGTTAATTTCTTTTCCGATAATTAAGGCTACAATTATTAATACTTTTATAAGTGATTTTTGAATAATTATTTTTCTCATAATTGCTTAATACAAAACAATGTGTCAATAAATATTGATCATTTTAAGTATCGAGCAAAACTAATACATTAATTGAAACAATTTTTACTTTTTAATTGGGAGCGATTAATTCCTCTTTTAAAACCTACTGCGATTTTATAGTTTTATATAGGGCTGTCCAAAAGGATAGTAAGTTGTCTATACTCCGACAAGCTCAGCATGACAACTTGCTAACTATCAGAATTTCACACTAAGTCTATTGAAGTGTTTTTATTTTAAATCTCTCTTTTTAAACAAGTTCAGAAGCTATGCTTAAAAGTTTATTGGAGGTTTTTAAATTTCTGGTTGTTGCTATAACATTCAATTGTTTTTCAAAGAAAGTGATTGTTAATTTAGTTCTGGCAAATCCATTAGGACAGTACATATAAACAGCCTTTTCGGTAATTGTAAATTCTTCGCCTTGCGTTTGTTTTAATTTAATTGCTTCTATGTTAAATTGCTTTGGATTTGATGATAAAAAAGTAATACATTGCAGTGAAAGGTCTTTTGTTTGATCTTTTAGATACGGGTTATTTTCAATAATTTCTTTTAATTCTTTTTTATCTAAAACTATTACAGGAACATCAAAATCAAAATGTTTTTTTATTTGTGTTGAGATTATTACTTCTAATTCTTTAGAATTTGAATTGCTGCTTTGAAAAACTACATTTCCGCTTTGAATATACGTCTGAACATTCTCAAAATGTAAATCATTATACATTTTTTTCAGAGCGTCCATTTTAATTGTTTTATGTCCACCTACATTAATTCCGCGAAGTATTGATATGTATGTTTTCATTTTATATTTAGAAATTGATTTTACACTACAAAGTACTTATATTTTGTCATAAATATTTTATTTAGTTAATTTCTTCAGCAATCCCTTAAATAAAATATTATGAAATGGAATTAAGAATATCCAATATAATCTACCAAATATTCCTTTAGGACGAAAAGTTGCAGACTGAATTAATTGATCATCATTGATACTAAATTCAAGCCATGCTTCTCCCGGTAACTTCATTTCGGCAAAAAGCAATAGTCTTCCTTTTTCTTTATCAGAATAAAGTACTCGCCAAAAATCTATTGCATCACCAACTTCCAGATTATTATTATCTGTTCGTCCTCTTTTTAAACCAACTCCTCCAACTAAAATATCTAAAAATCCTCTTAATCGCCAAAGCCAATTTGCGTAATACCATCCGTTTTTTCCACCAATTTTCCAGATTCTTTCAATACTCTCTTTCTTATTATTTAGCTTTCGCTGTTGCTTACCTTTATAACATCCATATGAAGGGACATCTATAAAATCGGATATTTGAATGTTTAAATGTCCACTAACTAAAGAATCTCTCCAACTTGATATTACTTCATTCTGCTGAATTTTTTTAAATGATCTTTCTAAAGATTCCTGATATGAAATAGGCTTAATTCCTAGTAAATCATTAATTCTATTATCATTACAAATAACCTCAACTTTCATGCTATCGACTAATGCAATTGCAAGTTTATATGATATCGATGTTACAAAGAACAACCAATATGATGATAGCTTGGGTGTCATTATTGGAAGTATAAATATGAATCTTTTAAGCTTACGAACTTTTGCAAAAAGCAATAACATTTGTTTGTATGTTAAAATATCGGATCCTCCAATATCAAAATTTTGATTATAAGCAGATTGATTAAATAAAGTTGCGACAAGCATTTCTATTACATTAGAAATACCAATTGGTTGGCATTTAGTATTTAACCACTTTGGCGTAATCATAAATGGAAGCTTTTCTACTAAATCACGGATAATTTCAAAGGAAGCGCTACCTGAACCAATAATAATCCCTGCTCGAAGTGTTGTTAAAGAATACTTGCCCTTTGAAAGTTCGTTTTCAACATTTTTTCTCGAAGATAAATGCTTTGATAATGATTTATCATTTACTATTCCACTTAAATAAATAACATGTTTTGCCGATGTATTATTAATTGCTTCTCTAAAGTTTATTGCCGATTGCTCTTCAAGTAATTGGTAATCTTTTGAAGTTGACATTGAATGTACAAGATAATAAGCGCCATCAATATCTTCTGGAATATTTTTTAATGACTCTTTATTTAACAAATCGACTTCTATTACCTCAATGAATGGTAATAAAGATTCTTTAGGCGTAAACCGCTTCTTGTCTCTTACACAACAAATAACTGTATGCCCTTTGCTTATTAGAACAGGTAGTATTCTTTTACCTATATATCCGGTTGCCCCGGTTAAGAGTATTTTCATTCATTTCTTTTGTTAAATTATTTTAATTCTTAATTTCTGCAAGTAAATTTTCATTCATTTAAATATTAAGTAATTAGCCGTGCTATGGTTAAGCAAAATTTAATTAATCCGTGCCACGTTTTGCGAATTTATAGTAATTCTATTTTTTTGATCTCTAACTTAAAATCTTCAGCCTTCTTATTTCCGATAAGAAATCCTATTTCTTGGATCTTTTCTCCAGAAAAGTTTGACTGATTTAATATTGTTCCCCGAAAAGATGGAGACATTTTCCCGAAAGGAATTTCAACAATTTGCCAATCGCCTGTGGTCGGAAAATTGAATATATATGAATAATAATCGTTTGCATTTGCTTTTATTCTAAATTGATATCTTTTCCCATCGCCTTTAATATGAATTACAAACTTTAAAAAAGCATTTGAATCAATATTTTTAAAACGATGTTGTACTGATGAAAATCCTCCGTTGTTTTCTAAAGAAACAGAGCCCTTGAATATGCCACTACCTTTTTCACTTAATTCAAATTCACTTGAAGATTTTCCTCCCATTACAATATCATCAACAATATTCCAATTTGAGATATCACTATTTTTACTAAATTCAATGATGGTAAATGAGTTCATAAGCAATAAACTAATACTAAGTAAAGCTAACTTGATCATGGATTAAAATTATTAATTAATGCGAATCAAGGCTTGAAACTTGATCATGTTTTTTCAATGTAACGCACTGAAAGTGCAGTTAAATTCAGCCCAAAGGCAAGGCCTTGGGTTGAATTATTGTGAATAAATATTCGCCTTGAAAAGGCAGCTTAATTTAAATTGTCCTTACAGGACGTAAATCTCTACTTATGCAAAACCCAATGCAGCGCATTGGGCTGAATTAAATTAGGCTTTCAGCCTAAAAAATATATAATTCTAAGCCTTGATTCGTAATTAATAATCTCATTAATTAAGTAAGTAACGCATGATCGAAGTTAAATGTTCGTTAGCTTAATTCTTGCAAAATTCGCAATGCCTCTGAAACATGCTTTTCAGCATCTGTTTGCGAGCTAAACATAGAAATTATCACCCCTTTCTTATTTATAATATACGTAACTCTTCCGGGGAGCAAACCAAATAAATTTGTAGGTACACCGAAAAGTTTACGCACCCTGTTTCTTGTATCGCTAAGTAAAGTATAATTTAGTCTGTGTTTCTTTGCAAATGCTTCGTGGCTTTTAACCGATTGCTTACTTATACCAATAATTATTGCATCTGTTTCTTCAAATACTTCAAATTGATCTCTAAATGAACATGCTTCTTTTGTGCAACCCGGGGTATCGTCTTTGGGATAAAAATATATTACAAGATTTTTTTTGCCAATAACCGAATTAATACTAAACATTTTTCCAAATTGATTATATAGTTCGAATTGAGGAATTTTATTCCCGACTTTCAGTTTTACCATTTCGTTAGATTAAAAATTAAACTTTAAATAGACTTTGCAAGAAAACGCCAAATACTGCGTTACTCTTGTGTTGAAAACAGTTACTTCGACATCGCTCAGCACATCGCATTTACAAAAGTAAACTTCTTGGTTTTCAACAGTTTTTCGCTAACGCTCAAGAGATCGCTAACGCTAAGTTCGAAAGCCTTGTCTTTGACGCTTTCTTATCAAAGACTTTAAAAAGAGGCTATTTTCATGCATATACTAAATAAGCAATGAATAAAATTAGATAAATAGCTAAATAATATAAGTAGAAATTTCTAAATCGCTTGTAAATCTTATTGTTAGGATATGTGTTCCCAAACAATCCTTTAAGCTCTTTCCAGAATACCGGCTTTATATTTATCAACCAACTATCTGTTTGATAAATCATTTTTCGAAATTTACTTCTGTAAAATGTTAAAGGGATTCCCCATATAAAAAAGAGTATCAGCCAAATATTTTCTTTAATAATGTCCATCCTTGATTATTTTTTGGGAAACCATGGAAAAAAGGAGTTTGTTTTCTGGATATATTCTTTATACTGAGGTTTTTCGGTGTTTAATGTTTTCTCAAGTAATGAAACTCCGGAAACTTTAATAATCAATAATGTCATAAAAATTGAAGCTATGGAAAGCCAATAAGCACCGGCTGCAATACTAAAAATACCAAATGACCACCAAACAGCCGAATCTCCAAAATAATTGGGATGCCGTGTGTATTTCCAAAATCCTGTGTTTAAAACTTTTCCTTTATTTTGAGGATTCTTTTTAAATTTTACGAGCTGTAAATCTCCTCCTGCCTCAAAAACAAATCCTATTACCCAAATCAATATTCCAAGGTAATCGAAAGCATTTAAACTTTCTGATTGGGTTTTGAAATTTACACCCAATAAAGGCAACGAAACAATCATAATAAGTACTCCTTGTAATAAAAAGGTCTGAAAATAACTAAACCACCAATATCTTTTTGGTCCATAATTTCTTCTAAATTCCTGATATCTAAAATCTTCTCCTTTTCCTATGTTTCTCCACGACAAATAAATAAATAGCCTAAAACCCCAAACGCTTACCAAAACAAACAAAAGTATTTTTCGTGGATAAAAATCGCCTGATAAATAAAAATAACATGCATTAACAAATATAAAACCGAGCCCCCAAAATAAATCTACAATGCTTACATTTTTAATAATTACACTCCAAATCCACAATAGACTTACTAAAATAAAAATCACTAAAGAGGCTGTCAAAAATAAACTTAACATAAGCATTAACTTAATTAATATATACAGGAAAACTACCCTTTTTTCAAGTCTTTGATAAGAAAGCGTCAAAGACGAGGCTTTCGAAGATTTGAAAACCAAGGAGTTCACTTTTGTGAATGACTGTTTTCAAAACGAGAGTAACGAAGTATTTGGCGTTTTCTTGCAAAGACTAATTATCGTATAATAATGAAATAGCAACAGTTCCAATTCCAGCATGCATACCTATTACAGGCGAAATATCAACCACAGACCTTGGCGTTTTACCACTAATCTCAATCATTTTTTTCTCTGCTTTTTCTGCTTCATCCGGATTATGCGCATGCAAAACAATATAATTCCAAAGTGTCTTTCCAAGACTTAATTGTTCTATGTGTTTGTAAATTTTATTCAAACTGGCTTTCTGACTAAATGTCTTTCCAAATAAGGATGATTTCCCGTTTTTATCCATGGTAATTATTGGAGTTAATCCAAGTGCATTTGCAATAAATCCGGCTGGTTTTGATACACGGCCTCCTTTAATCATGAATTTTAAATCTCGAACTCCAACATAAATTTTTGTATTTGCTATGTCTTTTTCGACTGAGCTTATAATGTTTTTTACGCTTTTTCCTTGATCAATAGATTCTGCAGTTTTTAATACAAGCAATCCTAAGGCTCCCGATAAATTTTTTGAATCGATTGTATACACGGGCTTATTAAACTCATTACTTATTCTTTTTGCTGCCTTAAGGCTGTTGGAATATGTTCCACTAAACTTACTTGTTAAGTGAATAGAAATTATTGCATCGTAATGCGATGCCAAATGCGAATACATGTTTGTAAATGCACGTTCATTAATTTGGGCGGTTTTGGGAAACTCTTTGCTACTTTCCAGTAAATCATAAAACTGATCTGGTTGTATTGTTACTTTATCGAGATAATGATTTTCTCCAAAATTTAAATTTATTGGCAAGACATTAATCTGATAATAATCAATTAATTCTTGAGAAAGATCGCAAGTAGAATCGGTAACCAAGGCAATGTTCCATTTCCTATTTGAAACCACTTGGTGTTGTCGAAGCATATCATCAACTTTTTGGAAACTTATGGTTCCTGCTTCTTTTAAATTGTTAAAAAGAATAGCCGGTTCATTAGTATGTATATGTATTCTGCAAGTTTTCTCAGATCCTGCTACAACCACTGAATCACCTTTCTCACTTAATATTTGCTTTAGTTCCTTTATATCAATTTTTAAATTTTTAATAATTGCTTCAGTACAAAATCGATAAGTTATATCCTCTTCAACAAAATTTTCTGTATGAATAAGTGATATTTCTTCGCTTTTTTCCAAACTAAGTTTTCGAATATTACTGATTTTAATAAAATCTATTATTCCTTGAATAAAAACAACAAATCCTTTGGCGCCTGAATCAACAAATCCTGTTTTACGTAGTTCTTTTAATTTGAATGTGGTATCTGCTAATGACTTTTCCAGCACTTCAAAGGAATCTATTATAACTTTATTAAAATGATGAATTGATTTATTATTCCTGCTAAGAAAATCCGACCATTCACGAATAACTGTTAACATTGTTCCTTCGATTGGATTACCGATAGCATCATAAATATACGGTATTGCCTTTTTTACACTTTCTGCAAATTCAGAAAAGGTAATTCCTTTTTTATTTGTTGTTTCCTTGCTTAATCCATAAAGAAACTGAGCAAAAATAACTCCTGAGTTTCCTCGTGCGCCAATTAAAGCAGCATCAGCAATGTTTTCAATTGTTGTTTTATATGATTTATTTGATTTTATGTTATCGATTACCGCTCGAATTGTAGAAGCCAAATTTGTACCTGTATCTTTATCATTCACAGGAAAAACGTTAATCCGATTTAATTCTGCCTGATTCTCCAAAACCCGAATACTTCCAGCTATGAATCCATAATAAAGATGTTTTCCGTTTATTAGCTCTTCTTGGGAGACGCTCATTGTTTAATTTTGACTTAGAAATTTAATTTTACAATTGGTAAGTTAATCAATAATATTATAACCAACAGATTTTGTGTAGTTTAGTTTTATGCAATTCTAAATCCATCAGGAAATAACAGAAATTTCCCAGTCCTCAATCTCTCCATCTATGATTTTAAAAAAAGAATTAGCCTCAATATCTGCAATTCCTGTTAGTTTATTGTATCTCTCTGTATCTCTGAGTTTAAGTTTTTTTAATAGATGGTTCAATTCATATTTTAATTGACCATTGCTTACATTTAATTCACATTGTATAAAATCACTAATTTTCTTCTTATCGAAATTATACCCTCTTTTTACCGATTCATCATAAACAAAACTTAAGTAATGGTTTATACAATCAATTGCACTAACAGAATTTTTAAATCGATTGAGTTGTGGGTGATTCTTATACCCTTTTGTATTTCCTTCCAGCACTTTTTTTGCCAATAGCGTTTCACGCCAAAGGGCTACAAGTCCTTTCGAATCAAGATATTTTGGATGTATTGACCATATTCTCATTTACCGGTATCATTAATAAAATCTTCTATATTTCCATTTTGCCTAAGAATTATATTATCATTAAGCCACCAACAAGAAGTGTTATTTTATTAGTACTAAATCTTTTTGTTTTGAGGGTTATTAAAAATTTAATGTGAGACTGTCAATAAAACACAAACTAATTCTCAAGATAGTTAAAAACAAGGTGCTTTTTTGTATGTATTTATAATCTGTTTTTTAGAACCTTTTATTCCTGTGAAATTAAAAAACTTAGCTGTTTTTAACCTTAGTTAATGTTTAAATTTATTGTTAATTCTAAGTTGGATTTACATCATTAAAGCTTACCATCCACTGAATTCCATACTTATCGATTAAATTACCGAAGTACGAACCCCAAAAAGTTTTGGTTATCGGCATTATTATTTCACCTCCTCCAGAAAGTTTGCTAAAAAGTCTATCTGCTTCTTTTTTACTATCTGTGTTTATTGAAATAGAAAAATTATTTCCTTCTTTAAATTTAGCCGCCCATTCTCCTCCTATATCACTTCCCATAATAACCGCTTCTTTACTTATTGGTAAAGAAACATGCATTATTTTCTCTTTATCTTCCTCTGAAATTGGAAATTTTGGATCTTCGGGCATCTCTTTAAATCTACTGATCTGCTCAAATTCGCCTCCAAATATTGATTTATAGTATAGAAAAGCTTCTTCGCAATTCCCGTTAAATGTTAAGTAAATGTTTGCACTTGTCATTTTTGTAATGATTTTATGTGTTCAAAAATTTTATTCTAATAATTGCTTTAAATTCTTTAGCCCATTATCCAAATCTTCACCTATCATTTTTTCAAAATCCATAAAAAGAAACATTAAATTCATTGGATAATTCATGTGTCCACTAAAACCCCACTTTACCATTGTTTGATTTTCTGATACACTTTCCGTTGACATGAATGCAGGTTCAACAGCTTGAAAAGGTTCTAGAAAACGAAGTTCAAAATCTATTCTTTCTCCTTCGGTTATTTTAATAATTTCTTGTTCTCCCTTTCCTACATCTTTGTTGTTACTTTCCCAAGCTGAAACAAAACCAACTGTTCCGTCCGTTCCTTTGTATGTTTTCTTCATGTTTGGATCCATCATAGCCCATTTGCTAAAATTATCTTGATTCTTAAGATGCTTCACGTATTCAAATACCTCTGAATTTGATTTGTTTATATTGATTTCACGTTCAACAGCATAATCTTTTTTAACAAATAATGCTATGATTAAAGGAATTGCTACAAGAATTCCAAGTACGATTAAGGCTTTCTTTATGATTTTCATTTCTGTATATTTTAAATTAAACTTTAAATCCGCAAAGAGTGTAACGGATTTATTAATAATTAGCATTTGATTATAATTTCATGTTATCTAAATTAGTTAACCGTGCCACGGTTAATTACTTAATATTTAAATAAATGAAAATTTACTTGCAGATATTAAATTTAATACTAAACAATAAAAATCTTATTTTGGTTCATTGTACTTCCGTAATGAAACACAAGGTTTAAGGTTTAATCTCTAATGTATGTTTTCACATTTGCTATAAGCGAGCACTGCACTAAATTGCTTTGATCTAATTATTTAAACTAAAGCTTTTCCTTAGTTGGTTTTTTCTGTTTTATAAATATAAACGCCATTAAGCCACCCAAAAAAGTCAATATTGATGCCACATAAGCTACTTTATTAAATGCCTCGATAAAGGAATCATTCAATAGTTTCTTTACAATTACTTTATTTTCATCAGACAAACTGCTTGGCGCTTCTGCAGCTGTGAATTTTGATGATTCGAGCATAATTTCATTTTTCATGACAATTGAAATGTCCATTACATTAATTTCCTTTTTAATGGATTCTTTAAATGAAAGCAAAGCTAAAGCCCCCATTAATGCTATTGCAAGTACTCCAGCTGCTCTTGCTACCGTATTATTTATACCTGAAGCTATACCGGTATTGTCCTCGGAAACGGCTCCCATTACTGCTGTTGTTAACGGAGCGACTGTAATGCCCATTCCTACTCCTAAAAATAAAAAAGATAAAAAGAACGTTTCCCAATAAGCTTCGGATCCGGATGTAATGCCGAAAGTAGAAAAAATAAAAAATCCTGCGCTGGTTATTATTGGACCAATAATTAGAGGTATTCGCACACCTCTTCGATCGGCAAATTTTCCCATAAAAGGTGATATGCTAGCTATTAAAATAATAATTGGTAGCATTGATAAACCTGCATGTATCTCACTATATCCCTGAATTTGAATAAGGTTGAGTGGTAGAAAAAACATAACAATTAAGCATCGTTTTCGGTTTACCCGAATATGTGCTTTATGTTGAACTAAACCCTGATTTAAGAGGGAGCACCTTATATATTGTGGAATTGATTTTTCGTGTTTTTGGCTTATTTGTTTTCTAAAGCCTATTATTCTGGATAAAAGTCCGAATTTGATATTTGCAGATGTACTTTTTCAATATTTTTTATGCCAAATACTTCTTATTTAGCACTATATTCAGCTTTACACTTGCGATTGGATGTACCTTTCCCATGACCATACTATTGAATGATGTAAATTTAATATTTTTAGTATTTTAAACTCTCACAACTTCTACAGGTGGAGCTCTTTGTCTTGCTCTAAAACGATTGGGAAAGCTTTCGACAATGACCATATTTCCACCACAGCATTTACAAATACCCGGTTTAATACCCATTCTTTCAAAAACAATATCCTGCCATTTTCTTGTATTGTAAACAGTAGGATGGTTTACTTTTAACACAGCCCTAATAATTGCGAGGGATTTTGTTTTAGAAGCACTGGACAAAAAGCCATAATGCCTGATTCGGGTAAACCCCGGGGGCAAGATATGCATACAAAATAATCGCAGGAACTCTTCACCCAGAAGAGATGTTGTTCTTCTGGCGTAGTTGTTATGGTAATCTTTCCATGTAAAAGTTACTTCATTATCATCAACTTTCAATATTCTATCATTCGATATAGCAGTTCGGTGAGTGTATCTTCCAAGATATCCGATAACCTGCTTTGGTCCACCAAACGCTTGCTTGGCATACACTACCCAGTCTTTATCAAAAAGGTTACCGGGAACAATACCTTTAATTTCTTTTTCCTTTACCAGTTTGCGTGCTTCTTCCACAAAACGAGCCCTGAACACATTACTAATATCTTCAACCCTAAAAAGATACTTTCCCCTAGATCGAGAGT
>WTBR01000201.1 GCA_013138975.1 Bacteroidales bacterium | reverse complement strand
GAACTAAACGTCGCGGAACAAGCAACATTCACCGAAAATATTGATGCTAACAATGGTATTGATGTATTATCCGGAAATCTAAATGTTACTGACAATACAAATCTTACTGGAACGCTTGATGTGGACGATGCTACTTCGCTGGATCAACTTACGGTTAACACAACAGATGGTAACTTTGATGTGTCTGGTACGAGTGCTGCTAACATTAGTGCTACAAATAATAATATCGATCTTTCAACAATTACTACTGGTGATATTGACATCACAGCTGCAGGAGATTTAAATCTTACAGGTACAAATGTTACAATAGCAGGTACTTTCTCTCCTGAAAACCTTGATGTGGATGGTGCTACAACTTTAGACGGTACAGAGATTAATACCGATGATGCAAACTTTAATGTGATTGGCGCTAATCAGGTAATTCTTAATAATACGCTGGGATTACAGGTAGCAAACGCTACTGACCTTAACAGTTCTTTAGATGTGGCTGGACAAACAGATTTGGCGGCTACTACTGTGGCCACAAATGTTCGTGGTACGCTTAACGTTGCTGAACTTGCAACATTCACCGAAAATATTGATGCTAGCAATGGTATTGATGTAACCGCTGGTAATGTAGATATAACTGATAACTTAAACGTAATTGCCAATACAGATATTAATGGTACGCTCGATGTACAAGGCCAAACAGATTTGGCCGCTGCTGGAACTCCTACAAATGTTCGTGGTACTTTAAATGTTACGCAACTGGCAACATTCACTGAAAATATTGATGCTAATAATGGTATTGATGTAACTGGAAATATTAATGCAACTGCCGATATATATGGTGATCAATTAGTATCAACTATTGCTGATGGTACTGCTCCATTGATTATTACTTCTACAACGCCTGTTGCTAATTTAAGTATTGGAGGTAATGCGGCTACAGTTACTACCAATGCTAATCTTACCGGTGAAGTTACTTCTGTAGGTAATACTGCTACTGTGACAAATACTGCGGTAATTAGTAAAGTGCTCACCGGATATACCAGTGGTGCTGGTGCTGTTGCTGCTACTGATAATATATTAGAAGCTATTCAAAAACTTGACGGAAATAATGCTACCAATGCTAACTTAACTGGTCCAATTACTAGTATAGGAAATGCTACTAGTGTTGCTTCACAAACTGGTACAGGTTCAACATTTGTTATGAATACTTCTCCAACTCTTGTTACGCCTGATCTAGGAACACCTTCTGCTCTTGTGGGAACAAATATTACTGGAACAGCTACTGGTTTTACTGCTGGAAATGTTACTACTAATGCAAACCTTACGGGTATGGTTACCAGTGTGGGTAATGCAACTACTGTGGTTACAAATGCTAATCTAACCGGTGAAGTTACTTCTGCAGGTAATGCTGCTACAGTGACAAATGCTGCGGTAATTGGCAAAATACTTACCGGATATACCAGTGGTGCTGGTGCTGTTGCTGCCACTGATAATATATTAGAAGCTATTCAAAAACTTGACGGAAATAATGCTACCAATGCTAACTTAACTGGCCCGATAACTAGTGTGGGAAATGCTACTTCTATTACGGACGATGCTGTTACTACTGCGAAAATACTAAATGCAAATGTTACTTATGCGAAGATTCAAGATGTATCAGCAACTAACACGGTACTTGGTAGGGTGACTGCTGGTGCAGGTATTGTAGAAGAAATCTCAACTACTGGTTCTGGTAATGTTGTTAGAGCTACTTCGCCTACTCTTGTTACTCCAACTTTAGGTGTAGCCACAGCAACACGCATTAATGATGTTACTATAACAGATCCAGGAGCAGGTGCAACTTTAACCATTGCAGATACAAAAACTCTAACAGTATCTGATGATGCTAATATTTCTGGTACTAACTCTGGAGATATCACATTAGCGGCTATAGGTTCAACTCCAAATGCTAACGGAGCTTCACTATCTGGGCAAGCATTAACTTTACAACCTGCAGATGCTTCTTTTGGTGGCGTATTGACAACTGGAGCTCAAACCATTGCTGGAGCAAAAACATTTAATACTGGTCTCACAGCCTCCGGTGCTATAATAAACCTAAATAATAATTCCAATTTTGCGACCAATATTAATACTGGTTCTTCAACAGAAACAGTAACAATTGGCGGTAGTGCTACTCAAACTATTGAAATCGGTAATGGTGTTGCAGCAAAAACGGTAAACCTTGGTAGTAGTAATACAACCAGTACAACAACTATTCTTTCTGGAAGCGGTGCGATAAACTTAAATGTCAATAATGACCAGCCAACTAATATCAATACAGGTACATCAACAGGAGCAATAGAAATTGGAAATACATCTAGTTCTGTTTTAGTTGGTGGCTCAACAACAATTAATGGTGCTTTAAATTATGGTACAACAACTGGCACTGATACTTATTCAGTTACTCTCTCTCCTGCACCAACTGCATATGTTGCAGGAATGATAATTCTATTAAAACCAGGAAATACAAATACAGGTGCTAGTACACTTAATGTTAATGGACTTGGGGCTAAGGATATCTTATATCCAATAAAGACTTCTGGCCCTGCACCATTGCCCTCCACTTATCTTACAGCTAATAATATTTATATGCTAGTATATGACGGTACTCAATTCTTAATTTTAAACATCGTTGACTAATATAAACAAAACAGTACTACTAAGTCCTAAAAAAAATATACAATGAGAAAAATGAAAACCTCAATCCTAATAATCACAGCATTACTGATAACAATTGGTTTATCGGCTCAAGAAACTAAAAAGGCTGAAAATTTAAATCAGCAGACGATACAGCTAATTAATCAAGCCGACACCTTACAATATGCAATCGGTGCATTCATTGGTCAATGGATGGTTAAAAATAATTTCAAAGTGCAAAATGCTAATGTGTTTTTAAAAGGAATGGACGATGTATTGCAAAACAAAGCTTTGGCAGTGACTGATTCTTCCATTGCTCCTATTGTTTCGGCGTACCAACTATCAACTCAAAATGAAAAGAGCAAGCAAATGGAAGAACAATTGTTTGCTACTTTAAAGGGAAAGACTGGTGTTGGTGTTTTACCCAATGGTGTAAATTATATTATAAGAAATCAAGGCGATGGAATTCGTCCAACTGCAAAAGATACTATTGTAATAAATGCAGTTGGTGTTTTCCCTGACGGAACTGTTTTTGAAGATACCTATAAGAAAAACCAAGCTATTACTACTGCTACAAGTTCTTTAATTCCAGGACTAAATGATGCAATACAGTTAATGCCTGTAGGTTCAACTTGGAGAATATTTATCCCATCAGTATTGGGATATGGTTCAACAGGTTTACAAAACGTAATTCCACCAAACACTGCTTTGGTTTTTGATATTGAATTAATGAAAGTAAAAAAATAAAACACTTCGACAAGCTCAGTGTGACATTATAAAAAATGAACAACAGAAATAAACATATAATGCAAACAAATAGAACGATGCGATCTTTCCTTAAGATCAGTATTGCTCTTGCTTGCATCATAATGTTTATGTCTACAAATAAGTTGTTCGCTCAGGTTATCTCTAACAACGGAGCTGGTATTTCAATTACAAACGGAACTTTTGTAAATACTGATAGCGTACAAAATACAGCAGGTACTTTAACAAACGACGGAACTTTTAATCTTTCAGGAACCTATATTAATGCTGGTACAACAAATGGTAATGGTAGATTCAATATTGGAGGAGACTGGACAAATACAAATATATTTACTCCTGGTAATAGTACAGTTCGCTTTAATGGTAATAACTTTCAAACAATTTCAAGTACGGGTGGAGAAACTTTTTATCATCTTATAATTAATAACTCCGGAATTGGGTTAACAAACAGGATAATTTTATCAAATGATGTAACTGTTTCAGATACACTAAACTTTACTTTAGGTAATGTTGTAACTGGAGGGAACAAGTTATACCTTACAAATCAAACCTTTGGATCATTAAAATATAACTCGATAACAGGAAGTAGAGTTATCGGTAAATTTGAAAGGGGTGTTAATGCAACCAATAATTATTTATTCCCAGTTGGTTCCGATGCAAATTATAATCCGATGAACTTGGATTTTACCACAATCAATAATGCAGGTTCCATTTTATCAGAGTTTATTGCCAGCGATCCAGATAGCATTGGCTTACCTCTAGCTGATCCAGGATATGTGAATCCTGCCGATACAGTAGAAGTTTATAATGCTGATAGTGTTGGTTATTGGAGTGTAAGCGCCAACAACCTTTTTGAATCGAATAATTTTGATGTTAATTTAAGCGGAATTGGATTTTCAACCGTTCAGAATGCAAGCCGTATCATTAAACGTCTCGATGGTGATGACTGGATTCTGGAGGGAAATCACAAAGATGGAGTAGATTCCATTGCCTACAGAAATACCTTAATTGGAGGAATTGATAATTCTACCGGACATCATTTTGGCTGGGGACATATAAGACCAAGAATTCAAACTCAACCTGCCGATACAGCAGTCTGTGATGGATTTAGTGCAACCTTTTCTGTTGTTGCAACTGGTCGTGGAACATTAGCTTACGAATGGGAAGTACTTGAACTTAGTGGAGGATGGCAGGAAATTACAGATGATGCTATTTATGCTAATTCAAATACTGATACTCTTTTATTAATGACAACTGATATGTCTATGAGTGGTTATAAATACCGAGTTATCATAACAGACAGTTTAGGAAACGTTAAACGCAGTAATTCTCAAGCTACATTAACTGTAAATCCAAATCCTGTTGCTATTGCTACTCCACAACAAGATACGATTTGTAATGGTGGCACAACATTCATAGATTTGAATAGTACAGTTCCCGGAACAACATTCTTTGTAGATACAATATATACTGGTGGAATTACGGGGGCAGATGGCACATTAACAAACGACACAACCATACAACAAACACTTACAAATACAACTTTATATGCCGATTCGGTTGTTTATGTTATTACTCCAACGGGGCCTGGTTCCACAAGCTGTATTGGATTAAATGATACCGTTGTTATTTGGGTTGAACCGACAGTTATTATTACTGCAGCAAATGATACTATTTGTGATAATACACCTACTGCAATTGCTGTTACAAGTGATAATATAACAACCAATGGAATGCGATATACCTGGACTGTAACTCCGAATGCAAACATTAGCGGAGCAGCAGACAGTGACCCTATTGGTCAATTAATGGGGACTTCTATTGTTCAGATTCTTGATAATACATCTCCTGTAGCTCAGATGGTAAGATACGCTATAACACCTTGGACTATCGATGCCAATGGTAATAACAAATGTACAGGAACACTTATCAATGTTGATATTTGGATAGAACCTACCGTGGTGATTGCTGCTGCAAATGATACTATTTGTGATAATACGCCTACTGCATTAGCTGTTACCAGTACAAATACTACAACAAACGGCATGCAATTTACTTGGACCGTAACACCAAATACAAACATTAGCGGAGCAGCAGACAGTGACCCTATTGGTCAAGTAATGGGGACTTCTATTATTCAAACATTAGACAATCTTTCAGATAGCAAACAGCTTGTGCAGTATATAATTACTCCTTGGACTGTAAATGCAAATGATGTAAATGAATGTTATGATGTAAATGAAATAATTACAATAGATATCTGGATAGATCCTACACCTCGCATTATAACTACAATACTTCATAATACTATTTGTAATGATACTCGTACACATATCACATTAAATACACCTACAGTCTTAACAAACGGGTTTGTAACTTTTGATTACACATCTTCGGCTGATCCAGGATTAACCGGAGATTTTGGAAATTCAGACCGTACTGATGGTTTTATTATTGAAGATCTATTGCATAATATATCTACAGCTCCAATGCCAACACCATTAGTTGTAAGATATATTATAACACCAAGAGCTTTATCAATTGGGTGTGCCGATGGACTAACAAAAACAGATTCAATAACCGTACATCCAACAGCATATACAAATATGATTGCTGATAGTGTGGTGTGTTATTTGGAATCAAATGGTAGAGCTATTGTAGAGGCGGAAAATGGTATAAATGAATTTGCTTATAATTGGGATGATCAAAATAGTCAAACTGATTTGTTAGCGACAGGATTACCAATTAGTTGGTATACGGTAACAGTTACAGATAATCAGTCATGTACAAAAATAGATTCAGTTTTAATTGAACAACCCGACAGGCTTATTCCTGTTATCGATACTGTTAGAAATGTTTCTTGTTTCGGAATAGGCGATGCTTACATAATTCTTAATCCTACAGGAGGTAACAGTGGATATATATATTCATGGTCAAACGGAGAATCCACCGATTCTATTGGAGGTTTAAATGGAGGCTTTATTTATGTAACAGTAAGCGACTGGAAAGCTTGTACTCAAGATACAGTTATGGAAGTTGATGAACCTCCTCAAATTGCTATGGATGTTTCTGCACACCATATTACTTGTAATGGAGAAAATGATGGATGGGCAGAAGTACAAGTGGTTGGTCTGGATTTAATCGAATGGTCTACTGGTGAAACAACACCAATCATAAACAACTTGATACCTGGAATATACACCGTTACCGCATCTAATATTGAAGGTTGTCAATCAATTGGGTCAACTGAAATAAGAGAACCGGAAATATTAGAAATTGATTCAATAAACTCAACAAGGATTTCCTGTGCAAGAGATGATGATGGTACATTGGATTTATTTGCAGTTGGAGGTAATAATATATATTTCAATACCAATGAACCACGTGAGTATACATATAATTGGACTACTCCAGATGGGTCTGGTTTAGTAACTAATGAAGGAAACCAAACAGGATTATCTGGTGGAAACTACTATATAACAGTGATCGATGACCTAGGATGTGCAGCAAATGATTCAGCCATTGTACAGGGGCCACTAACATTCGACTCATATACTGTACCTACTGATGTAACTTGTTTTGAAGATGATGATGGATCAATTGATTTAATTGTTTCAGGAGGAAATAACGAGTCTGATTATACATATTACTGGGAAACTTCTAGTGGAGAAGGATTGGATACTATTTCCGAAGATCAAACAAATTTATCAGGAGGAGATTATTTTGTAACTATTACTGATGCAAATAATTGTGAAATATTAGATTCCGCAATTATCATAGAACCTGATCAACTAGAAACTTTTATAACAGAAACAAATATATCTTGTTTTGGATATGAAGATGGAACTGCTAAAATAAATATCGATGGTGGAAATGGAGAGAATGTTATTGTCTGGTCTGGAAATCCAATAGGACAAAATACTGATTCAATTTATGGACTTTCGTCCGGTTTATACACCGTTACAGTAAACGACATAGAGAATTGTGTAACAAGCAATTCTGTTGAAATTACAGAACCGGAACAAATAGAACCCAATATTTTTTCTTCAAATATTACATGTTTTGGATTTAGTAATGGAGTAATTTCATTGAACCCAGCAGGAGGAACAATTCCATACAACTATTTATGGAGTCATAATGCTAGTTTAGATACGAATATTGCACCCGACTTATGGCCTGGCAATTATAATATCGACATCTTAGATGCGAATAATTGTATTGAATCTGCCTCTGTTGATATAACTCAGCCTGATCGTCTGGAATTTGATCCAACAACTTACAGTGAAGATATAACTTGTTACGGTGAAGATGATGGATACATATTTTTAAATATAGGTGGAGGTACACCGGATTATAGTTATACATGGTCGACAGGAGCTTCGGGAACCACAATTGATATAACATCTGAAGATATGTTAACAGATGGAATATATCGTATTGATATCTCAGATTTACAGAATTGCCAAATAGACACTACGATAGAAATTAATGAACCCAATAAATTAATAATGACACCTGTTTTAAGAAAACCAACCTGTGCTGATATTAGTGATGGATCAATTGAATTAAACATTACCGGAGGAAGAACTCAAAATAATGAATATAACATATATTGGGATAATGGAAGTTTCGAAGAAAATCTTTACGATATACGATCCGGAATTTATAAAGTTCAAATAATTGATTCTAGCAATTGTGCAATTGATACCACTTTTAGATTACAAAGTGCGTTTGCATTCTGTATAAATATTCCTAACGCCTTTAGCCCTAACGGCGATAACATTAACGAAAAGTGGGAAATAGATATGTCCTTATATCCAAATGCTGAAATTGAAATTTTCGACAGGTTTGGTAAACGTATTTTCTTTTCAAAAGGATACGAAGAATCCCAGTATTGGGACGGATCATTAAACGGTAAAAAGCTACCAATGGATGCTTATTATTACATAATATATTTAAAAAATGGATCTGGAAGAATTTCAGGCACAGTTACTATCCTTCGATAAAATTTGATTAATCTTAAATTATATTTAAAAAAATTGTGATATAAGAGAGTTTATTTTACATTTATAAAACTTTTTTATAAAACCACGTATACATAGCATATTATCTACATTAAGAAAATAAAAAATATGAAATCAGTTAAAGTTCTCCTTTGTTTAATTTTTATTACAATACTTTTCGCTAATCCCAGTAAGTCTCAGGAGCCATTAAAACATAAAAATAAAATTTATAGATCTGAAAATGGCAAGTTATATGCCAACAAAGACTTACCAATTTATTTTCACATCTCTACTTCATCTGATGATAATGCGACCACATATCTTTTAATGCCTAGTGCCGATTCTAAAAAATATGCAAACCCTATGTATTTTGATACAGAAGGGTACAATACGTTCAGGTCTCCTTCAAAAGTTGATACAGTTACAAAAAAAGTTGTTTATCCTTTAGAAGATATCATCTATGAACTTTATTCGGATAGCAAAGCTCCAGTTTCTAAATTTTCTTTTGATAATAAAAAACCATATAAAAAAGACTCTATTTACTATTTGAAAGAGAACATAGAAATTAAGTTTAATATCCACGATGCCACTTCAGGTCTTGAGGACACTTACGTTTCAATAAACGGGCTAGCATATAAAAAACTAACACCATCAATCATTCTTAACGAAGAGAAATTATATAAAATCAAATATTACTCTGTTGATAATGTTGGAAATGCCGAGAATCCAAAATTAATTTATATAAAACTTGACCTTACTAAACCTAATACAAAATTAAGTGTTGATACCGATCTTTATAATGATATAATTTCATCAAGATCAAAAATTGTTTTAGAATCAAATGATGAAAATTCAAAAATTAAAAAGACTGTTTTTGCATTAAACGGAGGTACAATATATAATTATCGCAATCCAATAATAATTTCCGGATTAAAAGAAGGAGAACACACAATTGCCTATTACTCCATTGATAATGCAGGGAACGAAGAGATTACAAAAGAATACAAATTTTATATAGACAAATCTGCTCCGATGATAGTTGATGAATTGGTAGGTAATACTTTTATTGCTAATGGAAAAGAATATTCTTCAGGACGAAGCAAAGTTAAACTAACTGCAATGGATAATAAAGCAGGCGTTAATGCAATTAGATATTCAATTAATGGTGGTGATTTTATTGAATACACCAAACCATTTTATTTGGCTAAATCAGGAGAACTTAATATTAAAACTTTTGTAACCGACAATGTAAACAACCAGGTTATTAATACAATAATGACAAATAAATCGAATATTTCTTATGTTGATTTATCAGGACCTATTCTTGGACATAGCTTTAGTGGAGCAAACTTTATTGCTAAAGACACTGCTTTTATAACTTCAAATACAAAAATTAGACTTGCTGCTAAAGATGATGCTGCCGGATATAAAAGATTGGAATATAGTATCGATAATAAAGAAATAGTTGAATACACAGAAGCTTTTTCTATTAACAGCGATGGAACACACTCAGTAACTTATACCGGCTACGATAATGTTGATAATTCCAGTACAAAATCTTTTATCTGCGTAGAAGATAATGTGGGTCCTGAAATTTTCTACCGATTTAGTTTTGTATCTGATAAAAAGAAAACTATCGAAGGTAAGAATTATGATTTATATCCTAACCATGTTGTTTTATTTTTATCCTCAACAGATGCATCAGTTGGATTTGAAAATATGTTATACTCGGTGAATGGAAAGCCAGAAAAAGCATATACCAGTTTAATTAAAGGTTTTCAGAAAAATAAATTTTACACAATAAAGGTAAGCTCAATTGATAAACTAGGTAATAAAAATCAGAAAACAATCAAGTTTTTTGTTGAATAATTTTACATTAGAAAAGCCATGATATGATTAAAAGAATAAATATTTTATTTTTTTTTATCACAATTCTACTCACTGATTTTCATAGTCTTGCTCAGAATCTAGATTCATCTGCTCAAGATAAAATCGATGAGTATAAATCTGAAGTCCAAAAGAATAGTGAAAATAATAATACCATTAGGCAATCCGATTTTCTAAATAAAATTGCCTATCTGTATTGGGAAAATGAAATATATTCGGATGCAATAAAATATTTCTCAGAATCACTACAGCTAAATCAAGCCATTAAAAATTTAAATGGACAGAAATCAATATACTATAATATTGGTTTAATTTATTCTGATCATGAAGATTATCAAAATTCATTAATAAACTTTAATAAAGGCTTAGAAATTGCCCGTCAGATAAATCAAAAAGAAGGAATATATTCTGGTTTAATGAATAAAGCTACAGTTTTAAAAAACCTCTCAAAAAATAAAGAAGCTATAAATTGTATTAACGAAGCACTTGAATATGCTAAAGAATTCAATAATCTTAAGTTAATACGTACTTGTTATGGAACGCTTGCTGAAAACTATGAACTATTAGGCGATTCAGAAAATACAATGAAGTATTATGAGCAATTTGCATCAATCGATAAACATATAAAATCGAAACAAGTAAAAGAAATAAAAGAAAAATCGAAAGAGCAAGTGCAAAAAGCACAAAGTGAAAAATTACAAACAGAAAAAACACTTACTGAAACTTCAGATCAACTAGAACAGACTCAAAAGAATTTATTGGAAACCGAAGAAATAAAGAAACAACAACAGTTAGAAATTGAGCTAAATGAGCTTACTATTAGGGAGAATGAAGCTGAATTACGAAACAAGCGAATTATTCTTATAGGTATTTCGTTTATTTTCTTTTTAATTCTAATATTTTCGGTTCTAGTCTTACGCCAATTTAAAGCCAAAAAGAAAGCAAATAAGCTATTAGAAGAACAAAACGAAAAAATAAAATTACAAAAATCAGAAATAGAATCTCAACGAGATTTAGCTAATCAGCAAAAAAAGGATATTACAGATAGCATTAAATATGCAAAACGTATTCAAAGTGCCCTATTACCTCCTTTAAATTTTATAAAAAGAAATTTACCGGAACACTTTATTTTATTTAAGCCAAGAGATATCGTTAGTGGCGATTTTTATTGGATGATGAATAAAGATGGTAAAATAATTATTGCAGCTGCTGATTGTACAGGACATGGTGTTCCCGGCGCTTTTATGAGTATGTTAGGAACAGCATTCTTGAATGAGATTGTTACAAAAATTATTGAAAATAAACATATTTATTCCTTACAGGCAAACGAAATATTAAACCAGCTTCGAGATTATATTATTAAGTCTCTTCATCAAACAAATACTAATAATGAATCAAAAGACGGAATTGATATTTCGATATGTATAATAGATTCTGAAAAACACAAACTTCAATATGCAGGAGCGCATAACCCACTATACCTTATAAGAAATAAAAAGCTTGAAGTTATTAAAGGAGATAGAATGCCGGTAGGTATTCATAAGAATGCGGCAAATTCATTTAAAAATCACGAATTTGACTTTGAAGAGAATGATATCATATATTTATTTTCTGACGGATACTACGATCAAATAGGAGGCCCTAAGCACAGAAAATTTATGTCAAGAAATTTCCAGGAACTACTTTTTAAGATTTATGAAAAACCCATGAATCAACAGAAAGAAATTTTAAATAAAACCATTGAGGAATGGCGAGGAGATTATATGCAGCTTGACGATATAT
Source organism: Bacteroidales bacterium (assembly GCA_013138975.1). Classification (GTDB taxonomy): domain Bacteria; phylum Bacteroidota; class Bacteroidia; order Bacteroidales; family UBA12077; genus UBA12077. The sequence goes on along the minus strand of WTBR01000201.1, from coordinate 22,986 downwards.
TAGTAATTGGAATTAAACTAGAAGTTACAAAAGAAAAAAATGCAAAACCTGGCACCTATGATTGGAGCAAAAAAACTATTTTAATTGCTGAGGATACAGAAATAAATTATTTATTTCTTGCAGAAGCATTAAAGCGTACCGATATTAACATATTGAGAGCTAAAGATGGTGAAGAAGCAATAGAAATATTCAATGCAAATGATCAAATCGATTTAATTTTAATGGATATAAATATGCCAAAACTAGATGGATTTGAAACAACTAAAAGAATAAAAGAAATAAGAAAAGATATACCAATCATTGCACAAACTGCATTAAATATAGAAGATGCACGAAATAAAGCTGTAGAAGTTGGTTGTGACGACTTTATATTAAAACCTATAAAGCTTAAACTATTTTTAACTAAATTAGACTCGTATTTAAAATACTAATGTTATGACTGAACTTAATATTGAAGCTACAAGTGCAACGCCTCAAATAAATCTTGATAAACATTTAGGGAGATTTGAATTAAAAGGAAAGTCGTTTCCAGAAGAAAGTAGAAGTTTTTATGCTCCATTATTTTCGTGGCTTGAGGAATATACTTTAGAGCCAAACGAACAAACTTTATTTGAATTTAAAATGGAATATTTTAATTCATCTTCTTCTTTAATAATCTTAGAAATATTAAATTTATTAGATTTGATTCATAAAAAAGGAAAGCATGTAACTATTTCATGGAATTATTTAGATATTGATGAAGATATGCTGGAAGCAGGTGAAGAATATGCTGATTTGGTTAGTTTACCTTTTGAATATCACCCATTAACAGATGACGAATTTTAATGAAACTTTTCAAACGAAAAAAACAATCATATCATAAGGATATAAATATGGAACCTCTTATTATTGGAGCCAAAGAAGAATCACCTGGAGTTAATTTCGACAGAGATACAGGTAAATTCCTAATGTTTGGGAAATCATTTCCCGAAGAAGCAAGAAGATATTTCGATCCGGTAATTTTATGGTTGGAAGAATATGTTGAAAATCCGAATGAAGAAACAGTATTCGATATAAGATTAGAGTATTACAATTCAGCAAGCTCAACAATGTTACTTGAAATCTTTTATATCCTTGAGGAAATTATTAGCGAAAAAGATAAGAAAATTAAAATTTGTTGGAATTATCTTAAAGTTGACGACGATATGTTAGATGCAGGTGAAGAATACGCTGAAATAATCAAAATCCCATTCGAGTTTTGTGTAATCCAAGATTATTAATCTAAATTCAATTTCAAAATTATATTTAACCCCGTGTATGAATTAAAATAAGGACTTGAATTTCAAGTATCAAGTACGAATTACAAACTTCAAAATAATTTCACTTGATTCTTAATTCTAATATGTAGACTGAGGTGGTTACAGAGCTCTGTCGAAGTACTCTCGAAGTCTTATTATCCTTTTTACCCAAAAAACTCCACAACTCATATATCTGTAAGTTTTTACAAAAAAGTATCGAAACAGATTAAACAAATCCTCTAATTAGTGCCCGCAAGAAAACTACTTATTTTTAAGGTCTTTGATAAGAAAGCGTCAAAGACGTTCCGATAGCTATCGGAATTCGAAGTTTTGAAAACCAAGGAGTTCACTTTTGTGAATGCTATGTGCTGAGCTTGTCGAAGTAACTGTTTTCAAAACGAGAGTAACGAAGAACTTTGCGTAGCTCACGAACTCCTTTAAAAATTAAAAGTGATTGTGAGTAATTTGGCGTTCTCTTGCAAAAACTAATTAAAAAACTCAGGATGAACATCGTCAAATTCAGAATTATCCTGATAAGCCTTTGCTATAGATAAAATTGTAGCCTCATCATATAAATTTCCTATAAAACTTATACTTGTTGGATGATTTTCTTTATCGAACCCATTTGGCACAACAAGGCAAGGATGCCCGGTTAAATTTGTCATTAATAATTGATCCCCTCCAAACGAAGGACACACTATAACATCGTAATCCTTTATTAACTTATGAAATTCTTCGATTAAAAGTGTACGGATTCTACTTGCTTGAATATACTCAACCGCAGGAATAAATCTTGATTTTCTAAATGTGTTTGGCCATGCATACTTATGTTGCTGCACCAACTCATCATCCTTATTACTTCGGGTAAGTTCATCAAAAGCCGCTCCTGCTTCTGCTTCTAGGATTATTGATAAAGGCATTATAGGTAAATTATCGGGCAATTTTACCTCAGTAAAATTTACACCCAATTCTGCTAATAATTCCAATGCCTTTTTATCATTTTCATGCCCTGGATAATCCTCTTCAAATAAATCTTTCAAATATGCCACCTTAAGCGTCGATAAATCAAGCTCGTTTTTGTAATTAAAAGGGAAATCTACCGTAGACTGATCGCTTTTATCTTTACCTCGAATTACATCAAAAACCATAGCACAATCAAATGCATTTCTACAAATTGGCCCTATTTTATCCATTGTCCAACTTAAAGCCATAGCACCATCTCTGCTAACACGCCCAAATGTGGGTCTTAATCCGGTTACTCCACACCTTGTTGCAGGAGATACAATAGATCCCCAAGTCTCGGTGCCAATTGCAAAAGCAACTAATCCTGCAGATGTTGCCGAAGAAGATCCTGCAGATGATCCACTTGAACCCTGTGTTAAATCCCATGGATTTTTAGTTACCCCATCGTACCAAACATCACCCATTGCCAAGGCTCCTAATGTAAGCTTCGCAATTAAAACAGCTCCGGCATCTTCAAGTTTTTTTACAATCCTTGCCGTATACTCAATATTCTGATCCTTATATGGAACAGCTCCCCATGTGGTTTTATATCCTTCGACTGCCAATAAATCTTTTACGCCATAAGGTATTCCGTGCAAAGGCCCCTTATAATTTCCTTTAGCAATTTCAGCATCGGCTTTTTGTGCTTGTTTTAATGCTAACTCTTCTGTAATGCTAATTACACATTCAAGTGTATCTCCAAACCTTTTTAAACGATTAATATAAAGATTTGTGAGCTCGGTTGAGCTTATTTTTTTATTCTTTATTAAGCATGCTAATTCTGATATCGAATAAAAAGCTAATTCTTCTTTATTCTCAGGCAATATCACATCTTCAGGAATTTCCCAGTTAATATTTTCTTGAACAGTATTTATCTCAAAATTAATAGGTCGTGGATCAAAAATAAGTTTCGGGGATATACTATTTGAAACCTTAGTTTCTCTAATGGCATTTAATTCCTCCTTTACAATTGCTAATTCATCAATTAAAGAATCGCGCTCAGAGTCAGTAAAATCAATTCCAATAATTTTTTCAGCTGATTTTATATGATTTTCATTCAACTCACCGTTTTTCTCAACACATGAATTTACTAATCCCATTACAAATATAAAAGCCAGAAATAATATTGCTCGATTTTTCATTCTTATAAGTATTAATTAATAAGGATGAAAGATAACAAAAGTAAGAATCAATGACAATTTGTGAAAACGAAAAAATAAAACACTAAGCAATAAGCCCTTGATAAATTAATAAAGTAAAGCGTAAGATATAGTTCAGCATTCACTCATCGCCGGGTTTTGCAGGCCGCTCATAGTTCTATGTATTGTAGCAGCTTGTTTTTATCTTAACATTTTTCGTTCATCAATCAATTTGCAAGTATCTGCCGGAATAATCTTTGTTTTATTAATCTTATTTAATTCACGAAACTCAACTTTTTCAGCTGTACCAAGCCACTCAATAATATAATCAGATTCATAGAAAGTCCTTTCTTTTCTGCCAGTCATAGTAAAATCTGATTTACCATTTATTTTATATCTAATTGGTTTAGATTTTTTCAGCTCACAGATTTTATGGTTCTCACGTTCAGGAATCCCAATTCTCATCGAATTTGAGGTATAATCAATAAAAAGCTCATATATATCCTTGTCAGATTTATGTAATTTGAAAATTTCAAATGCTTTAGGGCTGCTTAACTGTCTTAAGGCAAAGACAGTTCTATTATCTGAAATTAAAAATTCTCTCCGTGATTTTTTTAACCAATCTGGTAAATTAAGATTTTCAAGATTTTTATTCACTAAAAAAGACTCCCACCCCTCAATATCTTGTATAATAATCAAATTAGCAGTTTTAATATCCAGCAGATTCTTATAATCAATAGGTAAAACCAGAGTTTCATCTTCCAAAAATCCTTGCGTAGAATCAAGCGAAATTTCTAAATCATGAAAACGCTTTCTATTTTCTGGGGTATAGGTAGTTTTCGTAAAAATCTCCTTCGATTTATATATTTGAATTACATCTATCATTTTACAGAGTCCTTGTCTTTATGTGCTACAACTTGTTGTTATAACAATTGAATTTCAAAATGATCTATATATAATTTGAATTATTTTTTGCTTAGATGATTCAAAAAATACAAGCATAGCAGTAGTTACGGTTTTATTTTTTGAAGAAATATAAGTGAAAAAGAAACGAATTATATAGCTCATTTTGGTATTTAGTTGGTATTAATATAAAATACCACCATATTTTACAGCTGGCATTTGTTTCAATTCATAATTAGTACTCCTTCCTCCTGCTAATTCTTTTTGTAATATATCTTTCTCTATTAAGTCGTTAATATCTCTAATCGCTGAATCTTTTGAGCATTTTGCAATTTTTGCCCATTTCGATGAAGTCAGTTTTCCGTCGAATCCATCCAGTATTTTATTTAAAAGCTTCTTCTGCCTTTCATTTATAAGTGTTTTAGAATGTCTATTCCAGAAATCAGCTTTAAATAGAACTCCTGTTAATGCAGAGTCTGTTGACTTTAATGCATTTATTAAACAAGTCAAAAACCACGTAATCCATTCGGTTATTTCAAGCTCTCCTTTTTGAGTTTTTTCCAATATTTCATAGTATTGTTTTCTTTCTAGTCTAATTTGCGCCGACATACTATAAAATCTTTGCGAACTATTATCTGATTGAGCCAATAACATATCTGTCAGCGCTCTTGTTATCCTACCGTTCCCGTCTTCAAACGGATGAATTGTCACAAACCATAAATGAGCAATAGCAGCTTTAACTACCAAGTCAATTTCTTTATTTTTATTGAACCAAGCAATGAAACTATTCATTTCATTCTCAAGTCGAGCAGAATCTGGTGCTTGGAAATGAACTTTTTCTTTTCCCATCGCTCCTGATATAACTTGCATTGGCCCAGTAGTATCTTTTCTCCAATCGGCAACAGTTATCTTGTACATTCCACTTCTACCTGTTGGGAATAGTGCTGCATGCCAATCAAAAAGTCTGTCTGTTGTTAAGGGCTTAAAATTGTTTTGTGTTGCATCAAGCATCATTTCCACAACTCCATCAACATTTCTGTCGGAATCAACTGAACCTGCTATTTCCATTCCTAATCTTCTTGCGATTGATGAACGTACTTGATCTGGATTCAAAAATTCGCCTTCAATTTCTGAAGATTTTAATACGTCGAGAGTTAAAGTATCAAGCATGGCTTCATTTCTCAGGTCGAATCCTAAAGATTCCATTTTTCCTAAGAGTCTTCCCTGTAAATTGCGAGCTTCACTCAACAGCTTAAGAAACCCTTCACTATCCCAAGTAAAATTTGGCCAATTATCTTGTTGATGTATAAAAACTTTCATTCGTTGCATATTTTACAACGAAAGTAGTATCTATTCGTTGCATATCAAAATTTATCCTTGCATTTTTTGCGTTAAATATATAACTTATTCGTTGCATCCTGCTTCTTTATACTTACAGGTAAAGGTTTTGCAGTAAACAAGGGAGATTTCACCCCGTGTCTTCCTTACTAGGCGGAATTTACAATTCCGCATTACCCTTTTGCATTGTTAAATTATCAATTTTAATAAAATACCGCAGTATTTTGCTGAATTACAAATTCAATAAAAAAAGAAAGCGGCAAATGTATTGCCGCTTATCTTCTTCGTATTTTATATATCGCTCATCGGAGCTTTATACAGCTTCTAAACCATTTATTTTTAGTCGAACTCTTGTGTTTTTTAATTCTCCAAGCGTTGTTTTTATATGATTTGTAACCTCTTTCTTTAAAAATGGTGGTATTAAATCTTCAAATTCTATTTCAAATAACCTATAGATTACAACAATATCGTCTCTTGAAAATGGTCTAACACCATTCATCAATTCAGACATATAATTTGGTCTATGACCCAATAATTTTGCTAAGTCTTTTTGTGATATTTCGTTTTCCTTGAGTTTGCTTTTAATAAGTTCTTTTCGTTTCTGGATAAAAATACTTTCGGCACTTATTAATTTTTCAGCAATGTCACTTTCTTTTATTTGTTCTTCAGTGATTTTATCTTCATTATTCCAGTGCGTAGTTTCATATTTTTCAATAAGAACTAACAAGTGTTGACGAATAGGCTCTAAAGAACTATCTTCTTTTGCCATCCATCTTAGTTTTCCTTGAATTGAGGTAGCACGTTCAAATTCAAGTTCATTTTCTAACTCATCTATTTTTAAGATATTATCTATTTCCAATCTGTCCATTTTACTTAATTTTTCCGTGATTACGCAACCAAGTTTCAATTGTTTTCTTATTCCCTTTGAAAGTTGAATCATATTCGTTATGATTTCCAACCCAAAGTATTTCAGCACACTCTTCGTTAAATACAACTAGAGTTAAAGTTCTATGAATATTGATATCAAAAAAGAATATATCATCACTATGAACCCTATCAGCATCCGGTCTTGATTCAATTAGTTCTAACTTATCTTTCCATTCAGAACTCTCAATATCTTCAATCAATTTATCAATAGCTTTTGTCAGCTTCAAATTACCTTGATTCTTTCTTTTAAGCTTTAATAATTTGTCTTTACGTAATAATTTCAATTTTCAATCTTTTGGGACAAAGATAATGATATTATTCCATTTTAAGTGGAACTATTTTCTTTTTTTTGCCTGATGCATAAGGTTTCGAATAAGGGACGTGGGCTAGTTTGAAAAAGCACCCTGCTAAGCGGAATTTGCTATTCCGCATTACCCTTTTGCATTGTTAAATTATAAATTTTTATAAAATACCACCGTATTTTGCAGAATTACAAATTCAATAAAAAAGAAGAGGGTGTCCAAAAAGTCAAATAGTTGTCTATACTTCGACAAGCTCAGCATGACAACTTTCTGTTCATCAGCTTGTCACACTGAGCTTGTCGAAGTGTTTTTGCTTTAAGACTAGCTTTTTGGACAGCCGCTTAGCTTCTTCGATCTATTTAAAATGTCGCTCATCGAGGACACATTATTGGTTCTTTTTTTTATCAATCATTTTATTAATTTCTCGGTCAAAATCAGAAATATAATTTTTGTCTTGAATTACTCTGTATTGTTCGTATTCGCCTTCGGCTTTTAATTTAGCTTCTAGCATTGATGTTTTTCCTGCATCTTTCAGAATAGGATAATCTGCTAATTCTAAAAACTGAACCAAAAATTTATCCCATTCTTTCATATTCATTACCCTTCTGTTTGTGGCTCTACTTTCTGCTAAATCCAAATATGCTGTAACTATTCGTTCTAAGGCTTTTATATGTTCATTATTTAAATAGTTTTTAGCAATCGCAACATCGCTTTTTAGAATCTTTCCATCGGGTGCTTGTTTCCATGTTTTTAAACCCATATATATCTTCTTTGCATCGGCTTCGGTATATATAATTTCAGCGGCTGTTTTACCTGTTATTGCCCAATGCAATTTGTTTTGAACACTTGCGAAAAACTGATTGGTAATATCCGATTTGTTGTCATAATCGGCAGATAAAGCATATATATCGGTAATTTTTTGATACAATCTTCTTTCACTCAAACGAATTTCACGAATTCGCTCAAGCATTTCATTAAAATAATCTATTCCAAAGTGTCCGATTTGTTTTAAACGTTCATCATCCATTGCAAAGCCTTTGATGATGTATTCGTGTAAAATTTCGCTTGCCCATTTTCGAAACTCAATTGCTCTGTGCGAATTTACACGGTAGCCAATGGCGGTAATAGCTCGTAAATTATAATAATTAGTATTATACGTTTTACCATCTTTGGCAGTATGTGCAAAATTTGCACATACTGAATTTTCGATTAGTTCTCCACTCTCAAAGATGTTTTTAAGATGCTTAGTAATTACTGTTCTGTCCTTTTCAAACAGTTCTGAAATACGTTTTTGAGTAAGCCAAAGCGTTTCGTTTTGAAAATAAACATCAATATTTACCTTACCATTTTCAGTTTGGAAAATCACAAAGTTATCGAACTGTTGCAATTCTGTGCTTTTTTCTATTTCGTTTTTCTTACTCATTTTTTACGTTTTCTTATTTTTTTCTGTTTGGCAAACAAGTTGTCTTTTTTTGTCATCTCCCTTGCTAAGCAGAATTTACAATTCCGCTTTACCCTTTTCCATTGTTACATTATCAATTTTTTAAAATACTACTATATTTTACAAAATTACAAATTCAGTAAAAAAAAGAAAGCGGCATTACAATTGCCGCTTAGCCTCTTCGATCAATTTTATATGCCGCTCATCGAGGATTCGACAGAACTATATGTATTGTTATCAGCTTTTTCCTTTTTCGACCCCTTTCAAACAATCAATTCGCTCCTTGCATATTGTTTTTGTCAAATCAAGAAGTTGTTTCACTTCTGCTCTCCAATAATCCAGTTGTTTTTTTGTAACAGGAAAATCTTTTTCGCTTCTGTACCTTCCGCCGATGTAGGCAAAATTTAAGTAATCAAATTGTTCTTTTTGCTCTTTTGTTTCGTAGGGTAAAACCTCTTTCAAGCGGCTATCAAACTGCAATACTCGTTCGCGTAATATTTCCAGGTTGTGTTCATAAGGATTGTAATGCGTAAACACCATTTCTATAGTGGTGTAGCACATTTCAGCTACTTGTTGGAGATGAAAGGATGCACGTTTATTACTTTTTCTATCAATTGCATTAATTGATTCATTCCATGATTCATTAGCTTCTTTATACCAATTTTTAAAATCTTCTTCTGCAATCTCTCTTCTCCGTGTTGGTGTTAATTCTTTGGATTCAGATAATTCAAAATTCCCTGTTTTAAATAAAACTTTTCCTTCTCGTTTAATGTCGGTAAAAAAGAATTGTTTTTCTTCCAAACTACTGTTTACATAATTTATATCCTCAACAATTAATTGTACATGAACCGAAATATCTTTAAATACGGCTCTTAATTCCGAGCTTAATTCTTTTTTTGTTTCATATTCCGAAACAACAAGCAATATGTCATAATCACTTTTCTTGCCTTGGATTTTTCCTCTTTTTTCTTTGTAATTGCCACGTGCATACGAACCAAATAAAACAACAATCTCTGCTTTTTCGGTATCAACAATACGTTGAGTTATAGTTTCAAGCTCCCCAATTTTAGTATCAGGCAGATGAGATAATATTTTTGTTAAATCAATCACTTTAGTTTTGTTTTCTCAAACTTAATTAAAATTTTTCAGAGATTAGAATTTTTCGATTTTTTGGGGCTAATGAATTAGAAATATGAAAAATTATTCTTTGTAAAGCGGCAATTATATTGACGCTTAGCTTCTTCGATCTATTTTATATGGCGCTCTTCGTGAATTTTTCAGATTGGCACTTAATTATTTCTCTAATACCAACCAAAATAGAATGTAATAATCCAATATCTTTTATGATTTGCTCATCATTTGATTCAATCAAGGAAATCTCAAACAACGCACTTTTATGTTCTACGCTAAGATACACGCAATCATTCTGTAATGATGTAATTATTGGTAAATTAATCGTGTTTCGAAGACCATTAATAATTTCTAATAATCGGTCTTTATTTATTTCATTATTAAACTTTATTTTAATAAAAAGGCCGTCAAATGTTCTTTTAAGTCCATTCATCACATGTATCTCCGATATCTGTATCTTATAGCCACCTAGCTCGCCAATAATACCATCATCTTCTCTATACTCGGTAAATGGATTGAATAATTCACTTTTATTAATTTGTTGCTTACCAGTTTTAAAAATTGGTTTATATTTTAAGTTGGGATCTATAAATCTTATGGTATTCCCAATAATCTTAAATTTGAATTTTGATTTGAACCCATTAATTTTTTTGTTTGCAACAAAGGAATGAGGCTTTGCATAAGCGAACAATAAAATACATATAAATCCCACCACCAAAAAAATATTCTCTCCCTGAAGTTGAGTTTCCGCTTCAGATTGTATTTCCCAATATGTAAAAAATAAACCTAATATTAATAATATAGAGAACTTGAATTTATTTATAATTCCTGCTCTTCTAATTTCCTTTCTTAAATTACTAAGCTCCTCTAAATTTGGCTTTAACTCATTCTCAATGTACTCATTGAATTTAATCTCCTCCATAATTATGCTGTTCATTTAAAATTAATCATAACAAAATTATATGCCCCATAGTGGCACATATATCAACTATCTCATTCAATTTTCTTATTCAAATATAATAAATCCAATGAGGTTTTTATTTCATCTAATGATTTTGATACTACATGTGTATAAATTTCTGTTGTTTTTATACTACTATATCCCTCACTAAGCAGAATTTGCAATTCCGATTTACCCTTTTGCATTGTTAATTTATCAATTTATTAAAATACTGCGGGATCTTGCTGAATTACAGATTCAGTAAAAAAAGCGACTGTCCCAAAAGTCGCTTTAGTGTCATTACTCACTTCGTTCATGAAAATAGTTCCCTTGAAAAAGGGAACCGAGCTTTTGCGAGCTCAACGGAGTTAATCTCTAATTGAATTGTACACAATGAATTATGAGATCCCCAATCAAGTTGGGAATAACAGATAATGACTTTTGGGACAGCCGCTTAGCTTCTTCGATCTATTTTATATGTCGCTCTTCGGGGGGGAAACGTCAGTGTATTTATATTTTCCCCGACTTAAGCTTATTATTTTCAGATTAATATTTTTTTTAATTAAGAGAATCAATACATCTACTTGTTTTTAAGCGATTGAATAAATATAAAAGTGATTGCCGAAAATGTTATGCCAAAGAAATTTGCATCTAAACCAAAAGGCAATTGTATTTCGGTTAATATAAGAAACAAGGTAGTTCCTCCGCCAAATAGCATTGAATATAGTGCTGCTTTCGAAGAAGGATTTTTCAAAAACATAGTACCCAAAATCGGTACAAATAATCCTGAAACCATAAAAGCATAAGAATACAGCATCAATTCAAGCACATTTTCCATCATTGTAGCCAGAATAATTGCAAGTATTCCAATAAGCAATGTTGCTAATTGCGAATATTTAATAGCCTTGGGGTTTTTACCTGAGATCTTTAAAATATCAGTCGTAAAATTACCCGATGCTGCCATCAAACAACTATCAGCCGTTGACATAATTGCCGAAAAATAAGATGACATAAGAAGTCCCATCAATCCAATAGGGAAAATATGCGTTAAGAGTAAAGGCAAGCCAATTTCTTCATCAATAGGGCTGCCGGGTGCATATCCAAATTCAGTAAACATTCCTTGTTCAAAAGCCACTCTGCCTAACAATCCCAAAGTAATTCCCATAAAAGCCATTATCGGCCATTCAAACAAACCAGCCAGAAACCAAGCTTTTTTTGCGGTTTTTTCATCTTTTGAGGCATAAATTCTTTGATACAAGGTCATACCTACAAACCAAATAGGAACAATCGTAATTAGCCAGTTAATAAACTGAACAATACTAATATTGGTAAGACTTAGAAAGTTGCTGGGCAAATAAGTTCGTATAGCTTCCCAACCTCCAACTTTGATGAAACCTAATGGAATACCAATTAATATTAGGCCAGCCATAAGTATTATCCACTGAACAGTATCGGTATAAATAACAGCTTTAAGTCCACCAAGCACAGTGTATCCAATTACAATGACTCCCATCAATAAAACTGCATCTATAATAGTTATTGAAGGAAATGTTGCAGCTGCTAATTTTGCACCGGCTAATACTTGAGAACTGGTAAATCCAATATAACCAATCAAGGAAATAATACCTGCTATAAACGCTACTTTTGCGTTGTAATAATGATTTAGTACTTCAGGAAAACTTAAGAAGTTGTGTTTTTTAGCCAAAGGGTATATTCTCGGAATAAGAAAAATGGCACTAATCCATGCACCAACTAAGCCGGTAAAAAGCATCCAACTGCCCGACAATCCAATTAAAAAGCCTAGTCCACCTAATCCAATTGAAAATCCACCACCCACATCGGTTGCAACAACCGATAATCCGATATGTACCGAAGTCATTTTTCGACCTCCCACATAATAGTCCTCTTGTGATTTATTACGTTTTAGAAAATAGATGCCAACACCAAGCATTGAAAGCATGTATAATACAAATATTGAAATGTCAATTATGTGCATAAAGTAGTTATTTTAGTTTCATCTAATTTAAAAATAATTAATGATTTGTCCATTGTCATATTTATTTTTGAGACAAAAATTTTTTCCAAATGATCGCTAAAGTTCTGTATTCAAGTACACAAGCGAGATTTTACCCCAAGCCTCCCTTGCTAAGCGGAATTTGTAATTCCAATTAGCCTTTTACATTGTTAAATTATCAAATATTTAAAATACTGCCGTAATTTACAGAATTACAAATTCAATAAAAAAAGAAAGCGGCAATATAATTGCCACTTCTTCGATCTGGTTTATATATCGCCTATCGGAGCTCTTAGAATTCGATTAGGGGTAGGGCATCATCACTTTTTCTTATTTTTCTTTACCAACATCTTTACAGCTTTATCAAAGTCCGATTCAATTTTCTGCGTTTTGTTGAATTTATCATACTCTCCAAAAGCTTTTTGTTCTGCTTGCTTTGTTGAAATCTTGCCATTTCCTTCAAGAACCTTATATTCGTTGAAGTCCAAAAATTTATTCACACTTTCGGCAAATTGCTCCATAGTAAAAGTATTTCTATTTTCAATTATCCGCTCAATGTAATCAAAATAACTACTAATCGTTCTTTCTAAACTTTTTATCTCTGTTTCAGTCAAGTAGTTCTTTGCTATGTTAGTATCAGATTTAAGAATCCTACCACTTGGTGAATTTTTCCAAGTTTCCAACCCCATAAATTCCTTATCTACATCAGATTTATCATGAATTATCTCTGCTGCTGTATGACCATGAATAGCAAAATGAAACTTATTTTGTACGGTAGCATAAAAAGTTTTGGTCGTATCAGAAATTGGGGCATAATCAATGCTACATTCTGCAAAAATGTCTGTAATCTGTTGATATATTCGCCTTTCACTTGAGCGAATTGAGCGAACTCGTTCTAATAATTCTTGGAAATAGTCTTTACCAAAATATCTTCCATTTTTTAATCGCTCGTCATCCATTACAAACCCTTTAACTATGTATTCTTTAAGAGTTTGTGTTGCCCATATTCTAAATTTTGTTGCTTGTCTTGAATTTACTCGGTATCCAACAGAAATAATTGCATCAAGGTTAAAATATTCTGTATAACGTTTTACCTCTCTATTTCCTTCCAGTTGAACTGTTTCCAAAATGGAAATAGTTGAATCTTTTTCTAATTCTCCTGATTCGAAGATATTTTTAAGATGCTTACTAATTGCAGGGACTTTAACTCCAAATAACTGAGCTATAGATTTTTGAGAAAGCCAAACCGTTTCATCATTTAAAATAACTTCAACCTTTACGTTACCTTCTGGTGCAGAATAAAGCAAAAAATCAGTTAGCTCGTCTTTTATTGATAGTTTCTTCATATTTTGAATTCAAATCTGCATTTTTTCTATAAATGTACAATTTTCAATCAATTAATTGTCGGGAACTTCTTCTGTGCCGGGTGTCTTTCTTGCCTTACCCTAAGATGCGTAAGGGATTGAGGAGTTCAAATCTATCAAAATGCACCAAATTTGAAGCGAGTGAAAAGGCTCGAAAACCACTGAAACCCTTATGAATTATAAAATTATTGTATACTGGGCATAGCTAAAAACCCCTTGCTAAGCGGAATTTGCAATTCCGCTTTACTCGTTTGCATTGTAAAATTATCAATTTTTATAAAATACTGCCATATTTTGCTGAATTACAAATTCAATAAAAAAAGAAAGCGGCAATATAATTGCCACTTAGCGTCTTCGATCTGGTTTATATGTCGCTCATTGGGGATATTGAAACACTTACTTATAAAGTTTGCTTTGAGCCAAATATGCGATTAGACACAATTTTAGCTTTTTTTTACCCATCAAATCACAAATTTGGCGGAGCTTATTCCTTGCAAAAAACTAACGATAAACGTCTGAAACCCTTAAGTTTTATGATTCTTTCTTGTAGGTAGTTATTTTTTGATTTTATAAAATTGGAATCTGTTATTCCATAATATTCCTAGATTATCTCCTCCAATTTGGAATAGCACTTCATCACCATTTTCTAAATCAATAAATTTCAATTCTTCTAAGGCATTCAAAACATTGGTATCTCCATTGTTAGAATCAGTTACAAAAAGCTTATTATCTTTCATTTCTATATCAATAATATAATCACCTATATCTGGCACCTGAAAGTCAAGCAAATATTTTCCAACAAGATTGTTGAGTTTTTCGTTCTCAACTTCTATTACTTCAACAACTTTTGGATTACTTATTCCCCAATTATAATAGCTTGAAACAGCTCTTAATATTTCTCCAATTAGTTTTCCTCCGTTGTCTGCATTAGTCATTACAATAACAGCATTTCCACGATTTGCAAAAGAGATCAAATTATTTGTGAATCCAGCGTTTTTACCTCTATGCCTGAATATTAATGAATCTTGTTCCCATTGTAATGAAGGGCCAAGACCCCAATTATTTTTGTGTTTGGTCAACATCTCTCCAATTGTTTCTTTTGAAAGAATACCGTTTTCTTTACCAGCTAAGATTTGTTGAATTTCAATACAATATTTTGCCAAGTCTGTTGGGGTAGTCCACAATCCAGCAGCCGCTTGTTCTGGGTAGTTATGCCATAAACCATCAATTATCTTCCCATCGCTGTCATAAGCTGCACTGGCATTAGAATGATATTCAAATCCTAGAGGTTGTTGGTAAGTACTATTTTTCATACCAATTACTTGCAAAATATTTTTTGACATATACTCGTCCAATGGCAGTCCACTAACGTCTTCAACCATTTTTTCCATCACCGTATAACCGCCACCAGAATACCTCCAAATACTACCAGGAATAGTATCTACAAAGATTTTGGGTGTGTTACCATTGCCATTCAAAACCTCACTTATTGATGGAAATGTGTCAGTTTGTTGATAACCTGGAAAGCCATGAACGGTCATTCCTGCTGTATGTGTCAATAGTCTTCTAAGAGTTACCTTTTCCACTTGGGTAAAATTACTTTCAGGAATTTTCCATTCCTTTAAATAGATATTTACATCTTCATTGATATCAATACTACCGTTTTCAACTAATTTTAATGCAGAAAGTGCTGCCAAAGGTTTACTTATTGAACCTGCTTGAAAAATAGTTTTGGTATCAACTTTACTACCATTGTTAGTGTTTGCTGTTCCATATCCTTTGGCCCATTTTATTTTTCCGTTTTCAACAATTGCAATACTCACTCCAGGAACTTTATAATGTTCCATTCTATCTAATAAATTGATATGTTTTATGGAGTCACCTTTTACCAGAATTGATGGTAAAAGACCATTTTCTATAGCATTTAAGTCAGATGTAACATTAATATTTTTTTCATTCTTACACGAAATGACTATTACTATTAAAATTACAACAATAAGATTAAATTTTTTCATAAGATTCCTTTTTTAATTACCTACAACGTATTAGTATTCTATCAACTGTTTCTATAAAAATAGAATTATTAACTAACAATACAAAGCTTGTAATTCTAGTATTCTTCAATCCATCCTATTCCCACTAGAAATTGTTGATAGAATTCTGTTGGACGATGCCGTCCGCTGCTATGGGCATTCAATCTTGAACGGATAATTTGAGGATGTTTATTTAAAGTAGTTTTGTTAAAAAAAATGCTTGTTTGCATCATAACAAATTGAAAAGCAAACAATTATTACCAGACTGTCGCCCAAAGGCGGTTTTGTTCAACGGGCTTTGGGTATGAAACTGTGCTGGATTTTCGCCTTGTTTCTCCATCCACCGTTAATGAAAAGTTGCAGATAGTAAAATGACAGCGAAACACCAAACACCCAGTTTAAGATTGACCCAATGTTACAGCTTGGGCTTTATACATTTGTTGCATTAAAATACTTAATTTCATTAGTGTAAGGGAAATTGCAGGCTCTTTGGTAAACTTTGGAGGTAGGGTAGCCTCGTGCGGTTTTACCAATGTGCCTGCAATTAGGTTGGCTAGCTCCCAAACGGTTTATTTGTTTTTGACTGATTATTTGCATATATGAGAATATTCAATTAAATTAGCGTTGTAAAATTCAGTCAAATGATTTATTCAAACGATAAGGTTAAAGGACTTTTAAAGTCCGAATTAGTAAAGAGAGGTATTTCAACTTCTGATTTAGTTTTCTTATTAAACAAACAAGGATTAAATGAAACTCAATCAAGTATTACAAGCAAGATAAGTAGAGGAACTTTTAGTGCTACTTTCTTTTTACAATGTCTTTCAGTTATTGGTTGTACTAAATTTGAGATTGAAGATTTTAAATCAAATTTAAGTCTTGTTGCAGAACATAATATTGAATATAAAATTAAGAACGATGAATAAAAAATTAAAATTTATAGATTTATTTGCTGGACTTGGTGGAATACGTATTGGTTTTGAACAGGCTTGTGAAGAAAGAGGAATTGAAACTGAATGTGTTTTAACTTCTGAAATTAAACCTTATGCAGTAGAAACTTTAAAACATAATCATCAACACAATAATTTTATTGGTGATATTTTCCAATTGAAAAATGAAGATATCCCTGATTTTGATTTTCTTTTTGGCGGATTTCCTTGTCAACCATTTAGCGCAGGAGGAAAACGAAATGGTTTTGCTGACACTAGGGGTACTTTATTTTTTGAAGTTGAAAGGATTTTAAGACATAAAAAACCACAAGGTTTTATTCTTGAAAATGTTGAAGGTTTGGTTAAACACGATTTAGAAAACAAAACTGATAAAATTGGAAGAACTTTAAAAACAATTTTATACAAACTTGAAGAGGAGCTTAATTATAAAGTTTCCTGGGAAGTTTTAGATTCCGTTAATTTTGGAGTTCCGCAATCACGAAAAAGAATTTTTATAGTTGGAACAAAGAAAAATAAAGTTTCATTAGATGGGTTTACACCTACTTTTACAGTTTTAAAAGATGTTTTAGAAGAAGGTAAAGAAACAATGAAAACTGATTTTACTAAAAAATTACATTCTCATTTCTCAATAGAGGAACTATATGGTAAATCTATAAAGGATAAAAGAGGAGGAGAGAATAATATTCATAGTTGGGATATAGGAATAAAAGGAGAATGTAGTAAGGAGCAAATTGGTTTATTAAATAAACTGTTTAAAGCACGAAGAAAAAAACAATGGGCAATCGAAATAGGTATTGATTGGATGGACGGAATGCCACTAACTTTAAATCAAATTCAAACATTTGCCCCAATAAATGATTTGTTTGAATGTTCTGATTTAAAAGGGATGTTAGATGATTTGCTAGATAAAGGTTATTTAAGATTTGAACATCCAAAAAAGTTGGTTAAAGAAGTTTTAGAAAATGGGCTTATTACTTCTCGTGTTTATGATGAAACAAAACCTAAAGGATATAATATTGTAACAGGAAAATTAAGTTTTGAAATAAATAAAATTTTAAATCCAAATGAGATAGCTCCAACTCTTGTTGCAACTGATATGAGTAAAATAGTTGTGCCTGATGGTAATGGAGTCAGGAAATTGACAATCAGAGAAGGCTTGAGGATTTTTGGTTATCCTGATAGTTATGAAATTCCTGTTAAAGTTAATTTTGCCTATGATTTATTAGGTAACACTGTTGTTGTACCGGTTTTAAAGGCAATATCTGAACGAGTTTTAGATGTTATAGAAACGACTAAAAAAATCAAGGTACTGAAAAAGGAAAGTGTTGGAGTTATGTTTTAACTCTTGTTAATTTTTTTTAATGATATAATTTCAGATCAAGTCTTTGCCAGTTGATTTTTTATAGCCACTAATTACTAATTTTTTCCAAGTACTGGTTACGCCATCTCGAGATGTTCTAGCCCATTGTCTTTGATTGCTATCAAATGCTTCAACAAATTCTAAGACACTCTTAAAGGGTTTAAAAGTTGTTCTTTGATTATCATACCATTTTATTGGTCTAATATTGGTTAGCTCTCCTTGTTTAACGTTGCAATTTAATGCCCATTTTGCACTAGATCCACAGATTTCCCAAACCTTTTTTAACCAAACATCTTTTATAATAACATCAGACCCGTTCATAGCATATCCAATAATTAAATAATCAGAATCTAATCTAAATGGATGCTCTAAGAGTGATCTTCTATATGCTAAAAATGCTGCAATGTCAAAATTTGCTGAAGCATCGTAATCAAAACATTTTATCTCTAATAGCCCTTTTGTGTTATCTGATAAATCAAGTTGAAAATCAGGGAATTTTTGTGTGCTTGGAGGATCTTGAAAATCAATTTTCTCTTTTATCATCCAAGATTTTATCCATTCTTGAATTAAATTCCCAACTGTATCTTTGGTATCAACCTCTAGAATTATATTCATTAATTCAAATGTAATTTTTCCTTTTTGACCGATAAAATTACTCTCAGATACGAGTTTATTATAGAGTTCTTCTGCTGTTAGTTTCATTTTGTTAAAATTATTAACCCAAATATATGAAGTTTATTTACATAAAAATACGAATTCTGGTTAAATGTGCAATTTTTCAAGTCTATATTGTTTAATACAAAATAGGATAATCTATGAGCGTTGGCAACCTTTAAACGTGAAATGTTATGCACCGGTTTTGCACATACCTTTACAAGCGAATAATTACACTCTTTTGCAAAAAATGTCTTTGAGCGATGGCTTGTGGGTTTTTGCGAATGTGTGTAATTGTGGGCTGGCAATTTTGGCCTATGAAATGTTGTGGATTATTCTTTTTTAGCCTTGGCTGTAACTATTGCTTAGATGAAACAGAGTTTCACCTATTTATTTATGTAACTGCAAAAAGCTGACTTAGCCCTCACAGAATCAAATATGTCGTATACATACAAAAAATATAAAACTACATACATTATATTTTTTACAAACCTAAAATTAGTTATTTTAAACAATATCCAACTGATCCAATACCCTAATTTTTTCTCGATATCTCTTTTTATAACATGAGTATAAATTTCTATTGTTTTTGCACTGCTATGATCTAATAATGATTGAATGTAACTTATTTTACCCCTTGCTAAGCGAAATTTGCAATTCCGCTTTAGCCTTTTGCATTGTTAAGATATCAGTTTTTAAAATACTATCGTATTTTACCGAATTACAAATTCAATAAAAAAAGAAAGCAGCAATATAATTGCCACTTAGCGTCTTCGATCTAATTTATATATCGCCCGTCGGGGTTTATATAAGTCTATCGAAGTTCTTATCTAAAGATGTATTTATCTCTCTTCAATTTCTTCATCTACTCCATATAATGGAATGCAAAAACTAAATGTACTACCCTCTCCTTCTATACTTTTTACGAATAATTCTCCTCCATTTTTATCAACAAATTCCTTTGTAAGTATTAAGCCAAGTCCAGTTCCCTTTTCATCCTTAGTTCCATCGCTCCTGAAATGTTGATCAATCCTAAACAATTTTTCAATATCCTTATCTTTAATCCCAACACCATTATCTTCAACTGATACAAATACCTTATTTTTTCGTATTCTTGTTAAAATTCTAATCTTACCACCGGGAAAAGTAAATTTAATTGCATTCGAAAAAAGATTTCGAATAACTGTATTAATCATATTAACATCAATATTAACTACTGCGTTTGGCTCAGTATCAAAACTAATCGATATTGACTTCTCATTAGCACTGTTTTGTAACAAAATAATATTTTCATTTACCAAATCATTAATATTTTGTTTAACAAGCTTTAATTCTATAACATCTGTTTGAGATCTTGCCCATTCCAATAAATTCTGAAGCAAATTGAATGTGTTTATTGAAGCAGTATATACATAACTAATAAATTCCTTCCTTCTTTCATCATCATATTCTTCATAATTATTATTTAATAAATCTGAATATCCTATAATTGAAGTAAAGGGTGTTTTTAAATCGTGAGCAATAATTGAAAGGAATTTATCTTTTGTATCATTTGATTTCTTAATGATCTTCTCACTCTTAATCAATTGATTATTTGTTATTTCTAATATGTTTCTTTGTTTACTAATTATCTCATTTTGTGCTGATAATTTCTTATTTGATTGTTGAATTAATTGATATGCTTTATAAATAATTGATAATATTATTAGTACAACCAATATAATACTAATCAATAAGTACCGAATAATCGTTTCACGTTTTTTTATTGCTTTTGCAATAATTTCTTTTTGCTCCTGCTCCTTGTCAAATTCATATTGCATTGTAAGTTGAATCTGATTTTTATATTTCTCCTCATTACGTAAACCATCATCTAATTCTTTAAAAACTACATAATTCTCATACGCTTTCTCAAAAATTCTCATTTCCTTATATGCAAAACTTAACTCTTTATATGTGTCTTTAAAAATTAGTTTTGTTTCAATATTATTAACTTCCTCTTTTGCTAAATTTAAATATTTAACTGCTTCTTTAAATAATTTCAATCTATTATTTAATTTACCTAAAAGATAATAATCATTTATCATTGATGTAGGATTATTTAAGGAAGAATCTATTTCAAGTGCCATTAAGAATAAGTCACGAGCTAATTCGTAATTTTCTTTTTCAAGATGTATATTCCCAATATTCCTATAGGAGTTAGCTACACCCTCCATATCATTAATATATTTTTTGATTTTTAGCGCTTTATTATTATAATTAAGTGCGGAATCATATTTTTCATTTTTTTCAAAAAGCTTACTTATCTGAGTAAAACAATAGGCTAATCCTTTGTCATCGTTTATTATAGTGAAATTATTACTTGCCTTTTTAAAATAAGAATATGCCAATGAATCTTCATTCTTTCTATTATGAATATCACCTATATTATTTAATGCATATCCAATTTCAACTTTTGAATCAATTTGCTCGGAAATATTAAGTGCTTGGTAGAAAAAATTAAGTGCCTCAGGATAATCGTACTGATTTCTCTTAATAATTCCTATATAGTTATATAGGCTTGCTTCTTCAGTTTCATTCTCTGTTCGTATAGCTATTTCGAGTGCTTTTTGACCAAAATCCAGCGCTTTTGATGGCGAAGAATATCTGTTTTCCCAGCATAGTGTTTTATAAATATCTATTTTTTCCGCATCACTCGCCCTCTCCAAAACACTTGTCAGGCTGTCTATTTGAATTTTGTTTTGTCCAATAGCTGAAACAGAAATCAATAACATTAAAATGACTATTCTCATATTCAATTTTTATTTGCCGAAAGTTACAAAAATGACATAGAAATATGAAAGATTATCTGGAGACATAAACGAAAAAAGGCCAACATTGCTGTATATTTTTTGCTCCCTCTCCATGGCTTGAACTTTGGCCTCTCTTGCTAAGCGAAAATAAAATTGCCGCTTTAGCCTTTTGCATTATTAAATTATCAATTTTTTAAAATACTATGTATTTTGTTACATCACAAATTCAATAAAAAAGAAAGCTGCAATACAATTGCCACTTAGTTTTTCTATCTTTTTTATATATCGCTCATCGGGGATTAAACAGAACTACGTTTATTGTCATCACCTTTTCCCTTTTTCAATTCCTTTCAAACAATCAATCCGCTCCTTGCATATTGTTTCTGTTAAAACAAGAAGTTGTTTTACCTCTGTTCTCCAATAATCCAGTTGTTCTTGGGTAACAGGAAAATCCTCTTCGCTTCTGTATCTCCCGCCAATGTAAGCAAAATTCAAGTAATCGAACTGTTCTTTTTGTTCTATTGTTTCGTAGGGTAAAACCTCTTTCATACGGCTATCAAACTGCAATACCCGTTTGCGTAATATTTCCAGGTTGTGCTCGTAAGGATTGTAATGGGAAAATACCATTTCTATGGCAGTGTAGCACATTTCAGCTGTTTGTTGGAGTTCAAATGACGCTTCTTGATAAATTTTTTCTTTATAACAAAAATCAAATTTTTTATATGAATTAATCCCTTTTTCAAACCACTGCTTAAAATCCTCCTCTGCAATCTCTCTTCTCCGTGTTGGTGTTAATTCTTTGAATTCAGACAATTCAAAATTCCCTGAATTGAATAAAACTTTTCCTTCTCGTTTAATGTCGGTAAAAAAGAATTGCTTTTCTTCTAAACTACTGTTTACATAATTTATTTCCTCAACAATCAATTGTACATGAACCGAAATATCTGTAAATACGGCTCTTAATTCCGAGCTTAATTCTTTTTTTATTTCATATTCCGAAACCACAAGCAATATATCATAATCACTTTTCTTGCCTTGGATTTTCCCTCTTTTTTCTTTGTAATTGCCCCGGGCATACGAACCAAATAAAACAACGATCTCAGCTTTTTCAGTATCAACAATACGTTGAGTTATAGTTTCAAGCTCGCTGATTTTAGTATCAGGAAGATGAGATAATATTTTTGTTAAATCAATCACTTTAATTTTGTTTTCTCAAACTTAATTAAAATTTGTCAGAGATTTGAATTTTTCGAATTTTTGGGGCTAATGACTTAGAAATATACGGATTATACTCACACTAATCGAGTAGGTAGGAGGATTACTCCTCCGTCCTCTCACACCACCACGCATGCTCTCGCACGTGGCGGTTTCAGTTAATAGTTCAACCTTTCGTAATTTAATGACAAATTAAACAAGTTTTGCTCT
>WTBR01000007.1 GCA_013138975.1 Bacteroidales bacterium | reverse complement strand
CATCCTGAGCCAGGATCAAACTCTTCGTTGTATAAAAAAGATAATTTAATGTCTGTGCTCTAGATTACTAAGTTTACCTGGTTATAATTAAATCAAGTATTCTTTACTTTTAGTTTTATCTCAATATTTCAAAGAACTTTATTTCTTCTTTTTTCCAAAATCAACCTCTCAAATCAACCTCTTCGTTTTGGGATTGCAAAGATATAAATTTTTCCGCTTTTACCAAATAAAAAATCATTTTTTTTAAACTTTTTTTTATCCTTTTTTGCGATCCTTTCTTCCTCTATCATCCCCTCGCAAAGCGGCTGCAAATATAAACACTTTAATTTTTAACTTCCAAATAAATTTGAAAAAAAATTAAACTTTTTTTATTCTGCTTTTATATCATTTCTTTAAAGAACTTTTTCCCGTTTGGGTGTGCAAATATAAAAACTGTTTTTTATTTTGCAAGTCTTTTCAAAAACTTTTTTCACTCTTTTTTTATCCATTTATGCTAAGCAATTAGAATACAATAAAATAATTTTATACTTTTATAGTTATGAATGCTGAAATAAGCCAATTTGAAATAAAAGTTTTATCTTCGCTAAGCTATATTTATCAATTAAAATGTAATAAATGAAAACACCACAAAGACTTGTAATAATCCCTACTTATAATGAAAAAGAGAACATTGAGAAGATGATTAGGAAAGTATTCTCACTTTCTCTTCCTCTTGATTTACTTATTATAGAAGATAATTCGCCTGATGGAACTGCTGATATAATAAAATCATTACAAAAGGAATATCACGAAACATTACATATAATAGAAAGAAAAGGGAAACTTGGTCTTGGCACGGCATATATTACTGGATTTAAATGGGCTCTTGAAAATAATTATGATTACATATGCGAAATGGATGCTGACTTTTCACATAATCCCGACGATTTAATAAAACTTTATGAGGCTTGTGAGTATCAAGGTGCAGATTTAGCAATTGGATCAAGATATAAATCGGGTGTTAATGTAGTAAATTGGCCAATGGGACGAATCTTAATGTCGTACTTTGCCTCTATATATGTTAGATTCATTACAAGAATGGATATTCAGGATACTACTGCTGGATTTAAGTGTTATAAACGAAAAGTTCTTGAAACAATAAATCTGGACAGAATAAAACTAAAAGGTTATGCTTTCCAAATTGAAATGAAATTTACTACTTGGAAATTTGGATT
Organism: Bacteroidales bacterium; assembly: GCA_013138975.1. Lineage (GTDB taxonomy): Bacteria > Bacteroidota > Bacteroidia > Bacteroidales > UBA12077 > UBA12077. The sequence continues at coordinate 162,628 of WTBR01000007.1, read as the reverse complement.
TAATATTATAGAGGTGCCAATTATATTTACAGAAAGACAGGAAGGAGTTTCAAAGATGAGTGGAGGTATATTTAATGAAGCTGTCTGGGGGGTTATTAAAATGAAATTCAGGAGTTTTTTTAGGAAATACGAAATAGAAAAATAAATACCTATAATATAATGTATGATTTACTGATTAAAAATGTTACTGTTCTAAATGAAGGAAGTCAATTTATTGGGAGTATTTTCGTAAAAGAAGGGAAGATTAGAAAAATACTTAAGGCAAACGATTCTTTCGAAATGAATGCTAAGAAAATCATCGATGGAAAAGGCAAATATCTTTTACCCGGGATTATTGACGACCAAGTTCATTTTAGAGATCCTGGACTTACCCATAAAGGAGATATCTATACTGAGTCAAAAGCTGCAATTGCCGGAGGTATAACTTCATTTATGGAAATGCCAAACACGGTTCCTCAAGCAACGACTCATGAAATTTTAGAAGATAAATATAAAGTAGCATCAGAAAAATCATTAGCAAACTACTCATTTTATATGGGAGCTACAAATGATAATATTGAAGAAATTAAAAAAACTGATCCTGGTAAGGTATGTGGGGTAAAAGTATTCATGGGATCTTCTACGGGAAATATGCTAGTTAATAATCATGAATCTTTATCTAGAATATTTTCAGAATCTCCTTTATTAATTGCAACGCATTGTGAAGATGAGGAAACTATACAAAAAAACACTATTAAATATAAGGAGGAATTTGGGGAAGACTTGCCTATAAAGTATCATCCATTAATAAGGAATGAAGAGGCTTGTTTTAAATCTTCATCATATGCGGTTGAATTAGCAAAGAAATACAATTCAAGATTACATATATTACATTTAAGTACTGCGAAAGAATTGGAACTTTTTGATAATTCTATTGCTTCTAGAGATAAAAGAATTACAGCAGAGGTTTGCGTTCATCATTTATGGTTTTCAGATGCTGATTATGATAATCATGGTACTATGATAAAATGGAACCCTGCGATCAAATCCGCAAAAAACAGAGATGCTTTAATAGATGGGTTGAAAAGCAATAAAATTGATGTTGTTGCAACGGATCATGCTCCTCATACTCTTGAAGAAAAATCAAATACGTATTTTAAAGCACCATCAGGTGGGCCTTTGGTACAACATTCATTAGTTGCAATGCTTGAACTCTATCATCAAAATAAATTAACATTGAATGATATTGTAATTAAAATGTGTCACACTCCTGCTGATATATTTCAAGTTAAAAATAGAGGATATATTAGAGAAGGATATAGCGCCGATTTGGTATTAGTTGATTTAGATTCTGCCTGGACGGTAAATAAAAACAATATCTTATATAAGTGCAAATGGTCTCCTTTCGAGAATCAATCCTTTAAATCTAAGGTTACTCATACAATTGTAAATGGTAATTTGGTTTTTGATAATGGCGTTTTTGATGAATCGGTAAAAGGAGAAAGATTATTGTTTGAAAGATAAATTATATTTATATACTCCATTAAATTTATAGTATGAAAATTAAGATCAAACGTAATATATATATATGTATAATATCTATTACTTCTGTTGCTTGTAATTTAAATCAACAAAAACCACAAATTGTAAATTTAGGAGACGAAGAAAATTATATTGTTCTTGCAGATACTTTGGTTAGTGATGTAGTTATTTTAAATCCTGATAATGATGAATGGACAGACTATTGCTTAAGAAAACTTGATAAAAAAACATTAGTTAATGAGATTTTTAAATCTGTATATGAAGGAAAGCTTGCTCCGTATGAGTTTTTCAATAACAATCCTTTGAGTATTGAAGATATAAAAACATTAGAAAATGATCCAGAGTTTAGTAAAAGTAATATTGGAAAAGTTCAATTTGAAGAAGCATGGTATTTTGATGCCACTAATCAAAAAATGGTAAAAAAAGTACATTCTATTATGCTTGCTTATGAGATATATGACCTAAATGGGGAAGTAAAAGGCTACAAACCTGCATTTAAGGTTTATCTAAAATAATACGAAAAAATTATGAATAAAGGTATGGACGTTCTTTTTGTAGATTCAACTCACGACAGACTTCCCGATAAACTATCTCAATCTGGCTTTAACTGCGATTATAAGCCAGATATTAAACCTTATGATATAATTAAAATCATTCCAAAATATGATGGTGTAATAATAAGGAGTAAAATCAAAATTGATAAAACAATTATTGATGAAGCTACGAAACTAAAATTTATAGGAAGAGTTGGTGCAGGATTAGAAAATATTGATGTAGAATATGCAACTCAAAAGGGGATAAAATGTTTTAATTCGCCTGAAGGAAATAGAGATGCTGTTGGAGAGCAAGCGCTCGGTATGCTCCTAAGCTTATTTAATAATATACTTAATGCTGATGTAGAAGTTCGAGCGGGAAAATGGATTCGTGAAGGAAATCGTGGTGTAGAAATCAAAGGGAAAACAATCGGAATTATAGGTTACGGTAATATGGGGGGTGCATTTGCACAACGATTAAAAGGCTTTGAAGCGAATGTAATAGCTTACGATAAATACAAAATCAATTATTCAAATGAATTTGTTGCCGAAAAAGGGTTAGAAGACTTATTTGAACAAACTGACATTCTTAGTTTACATGTACCGTTAACAGAAGAAACGAAGTTTATGGTTAACGACGAATTTATTAATCGATTTAAAAAAGACATATATATAATAAATACTGCACGTGGTAAAGTTATAAAAACTGAGGATCTTGTTAAAAATATGAAATTGGGTAAAGTTCTGGGTGCTGCTCTTGATGTTCTTGAATATGAACAGGTTTCATTTGAAAACTTGCACTCAGGCAATGATCTCCCTGAAGCATTTCAACATTTAATAAAAAGCAATAATGTAGTACTTACACCTCACATTGCTGGATGGACTCATGAATCGAATATTAAACTTTCGGAATATTTAGCTGATAAAATTATTAAGGAATTTACTTAATTACAAAGTGAGCAGTATGCCTACTCCTCTGTTCGATGTATATTTTTCTACCTTTTGTCACTTTTTCAATTGCTTGATCAGAATAGTGTCTGATTGTAAGTAATTCTAGTTGATCATTATATAATACTTTATAATCTTCCTTAAATCGCTCAATCAATTGCTTTGATTTACGATTGGCATTATCAATACATAATGAAATGCTAATGGCTGAATTCTGAATCAGATTTACATTTATTCTATGTTCAGATAAATACTTAAATACTTTGCTTAATTCATCCTCTATAGCAAACGAAAGATCTTTTGGGAACAAACTAATTAACATTTGATCTTTCTTTAAAACAAAAACAGGTATATCCTTATCATATTGTTTGAAACAGCCTATCTCTGTTCCTGTCCCTTCTGGATTAATAAATGACCGAACATATAGTGGAATATTTTTATTATGTAAGGGCTTTATTGTTTTAGGATGAATTACTTTTGCCCCAAAATATGCTAACTCTACAGCCTCCTGGTACGAAACTCTATCCAATTTTTCAGTCGCTTCAAAATATTGAGGATCCGCATTTAGTATTCCATCAACATCTTTCCACACAATAACTTTTTCAGCATTTAATAAATTTGCTAAAACCGCTGCGGTATAGTCCGATCCTTCCCGTCCCAATGTAGTTGCCAATCCGTTTTTAAATCCTCCAATAAAACCTTGTGTTAAATAAGTTTTATCATTTTTAAAATCGAAAGAGGCATCAGCTTTAGTTTTAGTCAAGTTCATATCGATTTTAGCATTACGAAAAGTGTCATCGGTAATAAATACCTTCCGAATATCAACCCATTTATTTGTTAATTGCTTCGAATTTAAAAATGCGCTTACAATCAAAGTTGAGAAAATTTCTCCAAAAGAGACAATCTGATCATATTTTAAATCATACGAATCATGCTTTTTTTCAAATAACTCATCATTAAGATTTGCAAACTCACTTTTAAGCTCCTTATAGAGTTGATTATTCAAGTCTGAAAATAAATCTTTTACAATATCGAAATGATAAGCCTTTAAAAGTTCAAATTTCTCTTTACCCTGTTCAATGTTTTCAATAGATAAGTTTAAAATCTCCTCAAGCTTATTTGTAGTTTTACCTAAGGCAGATACAACTATAATAATATTATCTTTAAATGTATTTATAATATTTAAAAGGTTTTTAACTCCGTTAGAGTCTTTAACTGAAGCACCTCCAAATTTGAAAACAAGCATTTTATTATTTCTTCTGTTTATAATTCAGTTGTTAAATGTGAGATGGAAACGTATGATAAAAATAATTATTTTACCATATATGTTAATAATATTTTTACACCACACATAGTCATTTTAAAATGACAAAAGCTTACAAATTTAACACTTCTTCCTTTTTAAATCTTTATAAAACTCAATAAAGTTTAGCAAAAGTGGATTTTATGATTATTTTATGCTTATTCATAAAATTAACCCTATTTTTGCATTCAATAAATTGAAAACACCCCATTTATAACACTTTAAATCTTGCTTAATGAAAGGCTATAATATAACTACTTTGAACGAATTTATTATTCGTAAACAAGCAAATATTCCTTATGCAAAGGGAGAACTTTCAAATTTATTACATCACATTGGAATAGCAGCTAAAATTGTTCACAAAAAGGTTAATAAAGCAGGTTTAGTAGATGTATTAGGTGAAGTTGGTGCAATAAATGTCCAAGGCGAATCCCAACAAAAACTTGATGTTTTTGCTGACATGCAGTTTACAGCAGCATTACAAAATAGTAGTGAATGTTGTGGAATTGCTTCTGAAGAAAATCAAGAAATTATAACATTTGACGACGAACTTTCATTAGATGGCAAATACATAGTTTGCATGGATCCTTTGGATGGGTCGTCTAATATTGATGTAAATGTTTCTATTGGAACTATATTTACTGTTTACAGAAGGATTTCACCAAGAGGAGAAAAAGCGCAATTAGAAGATTTCTTGCAAGAAGGAAACAAGCAGATTGCTGCAGGATATATAATCTACGGGTCATCTACCATGCTTGTTTATACAACAGGAGTTGGTGTTAATGGTTTTACTTTAGACACTGGAATTGGAGAGTTTTGTCTTTCTCATCCAAATATAAAAACACCTGAAAATGGAAAAATCTATTCGCTAAATGAAGGAAACTACAATAAATTTCCTGAAGGTGTGAAAAAATACATAAAATATTGTCAAGAAGAAGACAGCGAAACGAATAGACCATTCTCTGCACGATATATTGGATCGCTAGTTGCTGATTTTCATAGAAACCTATTAAAAGGTGGAGTTTTTATCTATCCTGAAACAGCTACAGCACCAAATGGAAAATTAAGATTACTTTACGAATGCAATCCTATGGCATTTATAGCTGAGCAAGCTGGTGGTAAAGCTACAAATGGAGATATCAGAATTATGGATATTCAACCTGAAACTTTACATCAACGAGTACCTTTATATACAGGATCAAAAAAGATGGTTGAAAATGCCGAAAGTTTTTTAACCAATAAAGATGAATAATATTATCATTTAATATAAATACTAAAAAAGGTAGTTGTTAATTAACTACCTTTTTGTTTTTAACTTTGTCGGGATTTGGAAATTAAGTTATTAAATAAAATTATAGAGAAGCATTCCAAAATAATTGAATGCACAAATTATCTTGAAAATAATAAGGACATATTTTTAATGAACCTTACGGGTTCAACTCGAAGTCTTTATATATCCAATATAATTAATAAACTTAATAGGAATCATTTAATAATTCTCCCCGACAAAGAAGAAGCCGCTTATTTTCAAAATGATCTATCTGCTATTTCAGATCAAAAATCAATATTTTTTCCTACTTCTTATAAAAGATCTATTGTTTATGGAGAAGAAGATAGTGCAAATTTGCTATTAAGAGCAGAGGCCTTACAGCTACTGGCAAATAACGAAAAGCTTGTTGTTGTTACTTACCCAGAAGCAATAATTGAAAAAGTTATTAATAAAGATAACTTATTAAATTCGACTTTAAACTTAAATGTTGAAGAACAGGTTTCTGTTGATTTCATTCAGGAAGTATTACAAGAATATCATTTTCAGTATGTAGATTTTGTATACGAACCGGGTCAATATTCTATTCGTGGAAGTATTATTGACATATTTTCATTTGCTTCTGATTTACCTTATAGGGTTGATTTCTTTGGAAACGAAGTTGAATCGATAAGATCATTTGATATTGAAAGTCAGTTATCTCAAGAAAATTTTACCCAAATTTCAATTATTCCAAATATTGTTAATCCAGATGACGATAATAAGGACTTAAAACAAACCGAGTCATTTTTTCATTTCTTAGATCAAGAATCAATTGTATGGACAGAAAATATTGAGTTTATATTAGATAAAATAACTGAAATTCAAGAAAAACTAGATAAAGAAGAAAAAGGAGACAAGATAATTACTAATGCGAACTTACTTGAAAATATTAGCAAATTAAAGAGTATTGAATTTGGTCAAAAAAAATTTTTTAAGGGAGATAAAATTCTATTTAATATAGCTCACCAACCGAGGTTTAATAAAAACTTTGAACTACTAGGAAATAGTATTATTCAAAATTCGGAAAACGATTATACAACATATATTCTATCGGATAACGAAAAACAGATTGAGAGGCTAAAAGCTATTTTTAATGATATAAATCCAGAAATTAAATTCGAGCCAATTTTAAAAACTATCCATGAAGGATTTATTGATCATGACCTCAAAATTTGTGTGTACACAGATCATCAGATATTTGGGCGATATCATAAATTTAAAATAAAAAACAGTCTACAAAAAAAAGTACAATTATCAATTCGAGAGATTACCGGACTGCACCCGGGCGATTACATTGTACATATTGATCATGGTATAGGAAAATTCGGAGGTTTAGAAAAGATTGATATAAACGGCAAAACGCAAGAAGCAATAAAACTGGTTTATAAAGATCAGGATACTGTATATATAAGTATACACGCACTCCATAAAATATCAAAGTATAAAGGCAAAGATGCTGAACCTCCCAAAATATATAAACTTGGATCAGGAGCATGGCAAAAACTGAAACAAAATACCAAATCAAAGGTTAAGGATATTGCTAAGGAGTTAATTTTATTATATGCTAAACGAAAAGAGCAAAAGGGATTTGCATTCCTCTCGGACACTTACCTGCAAAAGGAATTGGAATCATCATTTATTTATGAAGATACTCCTGACCAATTAAAATCAACAAACTCCGTTAAAGCAGATATGGAATCTGAAATCCCAATGGACAGATTAATATGTGGGGATGTAGGATTTGGGAAAACGGAAATAGCAATTCGCGCAGCTTTCAAAGCTGTTACCGATAGTAAACAGGTTGCCATTTTAGTACCTACTACAATTCTGGCATTACAACATTATCAAACATTTAAAGAACGGCTGTCTAATTTCCCTTGTAATGTAGAGTACATAAGTAGATTCAGGACAAAGAAGCAACAAACAGAAACAATCAAAAATTTAGCTGAAGGAAAAACTGATATTATAATAGGTACTCACAAATTAGTTGGTAAAGAGATCCTCTTTAAAGATCTTGGACTTTTAATTATTGATGAAGAACAAAAATTTGGTGTAGCTGTAAAAGAAAAATTAAAACGTTTTAAGCTTAATGTTGATACTTTAACATTAACGGCAACGCCAATTCCAAGAACTTTACAGTTTTCAATGATGGGTGCTCGTGATCTTTCTATAATGAATACTCCACCACCAAATAGATATCCAATAGTAACGGAACTTCATACTTTTAATGAGGATATAATTAAAGAAGCTATCGACTATGAGTTCCAGCGTAATGGCCAAGTTTTTTTTATTCATAATCGGGTTCAAAACATTCAAGAGATAGAAATTCTTATAAATAAACTATGCCCTGATGTTAGAACAGTTGTTGCACACGGACAATTGGACGGCACTAAACTTGAAAAAGTTATGCTTGATTTCATTAATTACGATTATGATGTTTTAATTGCTACTACAATTATTGAATCAGGTTTAGATATACCTAATGCAAATACAATAATTATAAATAATGCTCAAAATATTGGACTGAGTGATCTCCATCAATTGCGTGGTCGTGTTGGACGTTCAAACAAAAAGGCTTTTTGCTATTTACTTGCTCCTCCATTAACGTCTGTCAGTCCAGAAGCAAGACGAAGACTGAAGGCTATAGAAGAACACTCGGAACTTGGTAGTGGATTTAATATTGCAATGCAAGATTTAGATATTAGAGGAGCTGGAAATCTTTTAGGTGCAGAACAAAGTGGATTTATTACTGATATAGGATTTGAAACTTATCATCGTATTTTAAATGAGGCTATTTTAGAGTTAAAAGAATCGTCTTTTCATGAACTTTATGAGCAAGAACAAGAGCAGGCAATAGAAAAACAAATTTCACAACAAAAGTTTATTACCGATTGCCAAATCGATACAGACCTTGAATTACTTCTTCCTGACAACTATATTAATAGTATTTCGGAAAGAATCAGACTTTATCGAGAATTAGATAATATTGAAACTGAAGAAAAACTTCTCGATTTCGAGAATCAGTTAAAAGATAGATTTGGGGAATTACCTATACAAACAATTGAATTAATGAATGTAGTTCGATTAAGATGGATAGCTCTTGAATTAGGATTTGAGAAAATTATATTAAAAAGTGGCAGAATGGTAACATATTTTATCAATAATCAAGAGTCTCCTTATTATAAATCAACAATATTTTCCAAAATTCTAAGTTTTATACAACAAAATCCAAAAGATATAAAAATGAAAGAATCAAAGAATAAACTGACTATGAGCTTTGATCATGTGAAGGACGTACAAAATGCAATTGAAAAAATCCGAAAAATAGATATAGGGTAAAATTACTTGTAATAATCTTATTTAGTAGATTATTTTCATAATTTTACGAGCTGATTTTAAATTATTTAAGATTTAATGAACCTTACGATCGACATAGGTAATTCCAGAATTAAATTTGCTGTTTTTAACAATGATAAAATAGTTGATATCATAACAAAAACAGCTTTCTCCATTTCTGATATTACAAATATTTTATTTACTTATCCTAAGATCAAATTTGCGATTCTTTCAACAGTAAAAAACATTGAATCAACAATTATTTCATATTTAAAATCCAACTTAAGCTTTTTTATATACTTAGATGAAAATAGTAAAATACCAATTGAAAATCTTTATCAAACCAAAAGCACATTAGGTAAAGACCGTTTGGCAGCAATAATTGGTGCAAACAATATTTTTCCAGATACAAGCGTTCTGGTTATAGATGCAGGAACAGCAATAACTTTTGATTTTATTAATAAAAACAAACAATATTTAGGAGGAACTATATCTCCGGGATTAGAAATGCGATTTAAAGCACTAAATTATTTCACAAATAAATTACCTCTATTAAATAAAAATGAAGATTTCAATTTAATTGCTGTCAACACCGTAAAAGCTATTATATCAGGAGTACAGAACGGAATGATTTTTGAAATTGAGGGCTATATAGATAATTTAAAAAACAAATACGATGACTTAAAAATAATTTTAACAGGAGGAGACGCTATTTTTTTTGATAAAAAGCTAAAAAATACCATCTTTGTAAATTTGAATATAATTAATATAGGGTTAAACAGAATATTAGAACACAATAAATCATATGATTAAAAAACATCTTTTTATTTTAGGAATTATCGCATTAACAAGTATAAATTTATTCAGTCAGAGCGTAACAAATTCGCCTTATACCAGATTTGGCATTGGTGAAATTGATAGAAATGGATTTAATAATAGTAGAGCAATGGGGGGTCTTTCAACCGGACTTAGAAAAGACAACCAGATAAATTACTTAAATCCTGCTGCTATAAGTGCACAGGATACTATGTCGTTTATTTTTGACATAGGTGTAAATGGCATTTTTAAGAATATGGAATCAAATTCAGCTAGTACTGAATTTAATGATTTTTCTTTCGATCATTTAGCATTTTCATTTCCTATTAAAAGATGGTGGTTTACAAGTTTAGGAGTTATGCCTTATTCAAAAATTGGCTACAATATTCATCAAACTGAAGATTTTGCCCCAGTTGATACTGCTAATATACATTATGTTTATTATGGAAATGGCGGAATAACTCAATTATATTTAAGCAATTCTTTTAAAATTTATGATAACATTTCTTTTGGCTTTAATGTAAATTATTTGTTTGGTTCTAAAGAACAATACAATCAAGTTTACCTTGATTCTAAAGACAGTTATTCAACAATTGAAGAAGATAACACTTCCTTAAAAAAAATGACATATGACCTTGGCTTACAGTACTATAACAACATAGCAGATAAATATTTTTATGTTATTGGTATAAACTACTCAAGCAAAGTAAACTTTAATTCTACGAAAAAAAGCAATGTTATTATGGCTGAAAACTATAACATTTACGATGTGAATGTTATAGATTATTTAGTGAATCCTCTTAGTAAATTTGATACAATTAGTTCTTCAGTTACTACTAATTCTAATATAGAAATACCTGCAAAATATAGCGTTGGATTTACTACAGGAATAAAAGATAAACTAGTTTTAGGTTTTGATTATACCTATCAAGATTGGTCTAACACTAATATTACAATTACAACTGAAAATAGTGAATTAGGTGTTGATGAAAACTTTAAATTTGGGCTTGAATACACTCCAAATAAATTTTCTTTAAAAAATTATTATAAAAAAATAAATTACAGAGCCGGTTTATATTTAAATAACAGCTATATTAAGATCAACAATGAACAGATTAAAAATTATGGCATAACATTTGGACTAGGTTTTCCAATATCCAATCAACGTACGAGTCTTAATTTTTCTTGTACACTTGGAAAAAGAGGTGCAACTAATAATAATTTAATTGAGGAAAACTATACAGCAATTGGTATAAATTTAACATTATACGATTTTTGGTTTATCAAAAGAAAATTTCAATAATAAAAAATAAATAAAAATGAAAACATTAGCAAAGAGTATTTTTTCGACACTTATTTTAACACTGACCATTAGTTTAGTTTTTGGTCAGAAAGGAGTGGAAGATGGTTCTAAGTATGGACACGGGGCTGACAGTATAAGCTGTATACGAAATTTATCTGTTTACCGATCAAATGCAAAACAAAAAAATTATGATCAAATAACACAAGATGCTTGGAAAATTGTATATACAGAATGCCCAAAAGCAAGTCAACAATTATACCTTGATGGTATAAAAATGATTACAAAAGCAATTAGAGCTGAAAAGGATGCTGTACAAAAAGAAGTACTTATTGATAGTATGTTAAGGATTTATGATAAAAGAATTAAATATTTTAATAAAAAAGGATCCGTTCTTGGAAGAAAAGGAGTTGATTTTCTTAAATATTCAGAAAATTCAGTTGAAAATATGAAAAAAGGGTATGAAATCCTTAAGGAATCAATTACTATTGAAAAATATAAAAGTAGAGCTCCTCAACTATTATCTTTTATGCAAACATCCAATTTTCTATTTCAATCAGATGAATTAGGATCAGGAGAGGTTATAGTTGATTTTGGTGAAGTAATGGAAATTATAGAATATGTTATAGTTAATGGCAAACCAAAAGCAATTGCTAATATGGAAAAAGCTAAACCTTCCATCGAACAAATATTTGAAGATATTGCAAATTGTGATGATTTGATACCTTACTATGCAACAAAATTTGAAGAAACTCCGGAAGATATTGAATTCCTTACAGAAGCGTCAGAACTATTAAAATCAACTAAATGTACAGAATCTGATTTGTATTTTAATATGGTGGTAAAATTAAATTCTTTAGAGCCTACTGCTGAACGTGCATATGCGCTTGCAAAACGTATTAATAACGATGAAAAACTTAATGAAGCGGTTGTTTATTATGAGCAAGCTATAGAGTTACAAGAAGATGATATACAAAAAGCTAAATATTATGTAGAATTAGCTGATGTTACACGTCGTTTAGGTGATTATCCTAAAGCAAGAACTTATGCGTTAAAATCAATTGAATTAGATGCTACTAGTGGTTATCCTTATTTACTAATTGGGAATATTTATGCTGCATCAAGTAAATCATGCGGTGAAGAAGAATTTCAGCAAAAAGCAGTTTATTGGGCTGCAGTTGATAAATTTGCAAAAGCAAAATCTGTAGATCCTGAATTAGCTGTTGATGCTGATAGATTTATTGAAGCATACAAACCTCATTTTCCTGATAATGAGACTATTTTCTTTTATAATTTAAAACAAGGTAGTTCATATACCGTTGAATGCTGGATAAATGAGAAAACTACTGTCAGAGCAAGATAACTTTTCAAATAGGAAGTATTTGAAAAGCATAATAATACCTGCACTTACAGGTATTATTATGCTTTTTGGATCTTGTAAGCGAAGTAATATCGAAAAAATTAATGCTATCACAAGCGAACTAAATGCTCCTTCTATGGCAGTAACAAATACTGAAATTATTTACAGTAAAAATGCACTTATCGAGGTTAAAATTATATCGAAACAAATTAACCGATATGCTGATATTGAAGAGCCTTACACTGAATTTCCTGAGGGTTTATTTGTGGAATTTTATGATTCAACACAAACTGTTACCTCATCTATAAAAGCAAATTATTGCATATACGATCAAACTAATAAATTATGGACTGCTGAAAATGATGTAGTCTCTATAAGTGACGAAGGGGATACTTTAAATACAGAATTCCTTATTTGGGATGAAAAAAAAGGTAAGATCTATTCTGACACTTATGTTCGCATTACAAATAGTGATGGAATTATTCATGGGACAGGATTCGAAGCCAATCAAGATCTTTCGGATATAAAAATAAAAAATACCACAGGAGTAATAAGTGTAGAAAATGAGAACTAAATTATCACGCATTGTTGAGATTATTTGGATAATAACATCAATTTTATGTTTATTGGCTGCTGTTCACCAAAGCTATTACGAAGGATTTACTAAAAGTTATATCTTGTTTATCTTTTCATTTGTTGCTTTTATAATGTATCTCTTAAGAAAACAAATGAGAAAATCAGATAAAAATAAAACCATGGAATAATCATGATTAAAGAGGCTGATACTAAACTCTTTTTAGCTTCCATATAATATATCATGACATTAATTTTAACTTGTTCTCTTCCCTGCAATTTCATTTTAAAGCATATCAAAAAATCAATTTTCACCCTTTTATTTAATTAATAGTTCCGCAAGTAAAGTGCTGTAAAGACCCATTTTTCTTTGATTGAATATAAATAATTTCTATTTAGAAAATTATATGCTTAAAACCTCGAAAAGAAAATAATAAAATACTAAATTTGGCGGTTACTATTTTGGGCTTAAAGAGCTAATAAAAATTAGTATTTTCGAATCTTTTAAAAATTTTGATAAAAACAATATTCAATGGCAACGTTAGAGAAAATTAGAAATCGAGCAGGAATTTTAGTGGCAGTGGTTATAGGTATGGCACTGTTAGCATTTATTTTAGGAGACTTTTTAAACTCCGGAGGAGCATTATTTTCAAATACTCAATTTGAAATTGCCGAAATATCCGGAAAATCTATACCATATCAAAAATACCAGAAGGATTTAAACGAGATAATGGAAATCAATAAATTTAGTTCTGGTAAGTCAAGCCTTGATGAAGCTTCAGTTCAACAAATTCAAGCTCAAACGTGGGATCAACTTGTAAGAGAGTATGTTTTAGAAGATGAATATGCTGAAATAGGTTTATCTATTAGTAGTCAGGAATTATGGGATATGGTTCAAGGAGAAAATATCCATCCAATAATTAAAAATCTATTTACAAACCCTGAAACTGGTGAGCTAAATACAATGCAAGTAATCCGTTTCTTAAAAACATACGATCAAGATCCTACAGGTCAACAACAAGCTTATTGGTTATATGTTGAAGATCTAATGATTCAAGAAAGAATGTTCTCAAAGTATTCAACATTAATAAGTAAAGGTTTATATTCAACAAAAATAGAAGCTGAAAACGAATTAAATAATGCAAGTAAAAATGTAGATTTTGAATTTGTAGCTCAGAATATAAATACGGTTCCTGATAGTCTGATATCAATTAAAAATGGAGATCTAGAGAATTATTACGATAATCATCTGAATGAATACAAGCAAAAAGCTTCCAGAAGCATGGAATATGTAACTTTTGATGTTATCGCTTCTGAAGCAGATAGAATGGACACGGAAGAATGGGTTAACAATATAAAAGAAGATTTTGCAAATACAGATAATGACAAAGAATTTGCTAGTATTAGCAGCGATATTAACTTTGGTAACAGCTATCTTAAAAAAGACGAGTTACCTGAAGAATTAAGAGATGTTATGTTTGATGCTAAAGTAGGTTTTATGTATGGTCCATATTTTAAGGATGAAACTTATCAATTAGCTAAATTATCAGAGATAAAACTTATCCCTGATTCTGTTAAAGCAAAACATATTCTATTACAAGCAACACAAAATCAAGATGCAAATCAGATTTATGCTATTGCAGATAGTCTTAAAAACCTATTAGAGAATGGTGCAAACTTTGCTGCTTTATCAGCTAAATATTCTACTGATAAAGCTGCTAACGAAAAAGGTGGCGAATTAGGATGGTTCAGAGCAAATCAAATGGTATCTCCTTTTAGTGACACTTGTTTTGTTGCTAAAACTGGTGAATATAAATTAGTTGCTACACAATATGGTTTACATATAGTACAGGTTACTAACAAAGCTAGAAAAGAGAAAAAAGTTATGGTTTCTATTTTAGGCCGCAAATTAGAACCTAGCTCAAAAACATATCAGAATACATATGCACAAGCAAGTAAATTTGCTGGTAACAATCATTCTTACGAAGATTTCTTACAAGCGATAGAAAAAGAGAGTTTAACTAAAAAAATTGCTTCAAACATTAAAGAAGCCGATCAGGAATTAGCAGGATTAGAAAACCCTAGAGAATTAATTAGATCAATTTATAATACTGATAAGAACAACATCATTAAATCTCAAAACAATCCAATTTTTGAACTTGGAAATCGTTTTATAATTGGATTTGTAAATGATGTTAAAGAAGAAGGTTTTGCTCCTATGGAACAAGTTAATGCACAACTTTCTGTTCAAGTAAAAAAACAAAAGAAAGCTGAATATCTTGCAGAGAAATTTAATACTGTGATGCAAGAAAACAAGGATCTTGATTTTATTGCTTCTAAATTCAATACCCAAGTAAATGAAGCAACTGATATCAGCTTTAGATCTTACTCTATTCCTAATGCTGGTATAGAACCAAAACTTGTTGCTGTTGCAACTTCAACAGAAGCAGATCAAATCACAGGACCTATTAAGGGTGATAATAATGTTTTTGTTATTAGAGTTAATAGTGTTAGTACTAACGAAAATCTTAATATTGATCTTCAGCAAAAACAAGCTATGATGCAATATCAAAACAGAGCAAATTATGAAGCTTTCGAAGCACTTAAAGAAACTTCAAACATAGTTGATAAAAGATCAAAATTTTATTAGAAAATATTTATGTCTAGTGACATAAAAGAGTGTACTCAAATAGAGTACACTCTTTTTTTTTGACAAAGAAATTCTATTTAATAATAGCTTATGGTATATAAAGTTTATTCTAGCTATAGAATAAACTTTATATATTCTGTAATTTTGATTTAGAACTATTAAGTTTTTATTAGAGAAAAAACTTACAATTAACATGATAGTTTATTATAAAACAGCGATTTAGAATTTTGAGTTTTAAAAACCAGTTAATTCCAAACTTCAGTTTGTAACCATGTTGCTGCATCCTCTAAATATGGTACATAATTACAAGAATTATAATGATCTAGCTCTGGAGCTATTACAAATTTTATATCTGTTCCTGCAGTAATAGAAGTTTCTACATATCCTTGAGTTATTCTTAAGTCAAATAATTGATCATTTTCACCATGAATTACATATAAAGGGATATCAATTTTAATTGGTATATTTTCTTCTGGTCTAACTGGATTATATAAGCTAGCCATAGGAATTGCAGCAGAAAATGCTTCTGGATAATATTGTGCGTAATACCAGGCGCCAATTCCACCATCACTATAACCCATAATTGCAACTTTATTTTGGTCAACATGAAGGTTACTTTTTACTAAACTTGTAAGTGTTAAAACCTTTTCTTGTTCGGGAATTCCTGTCCAAGGCCATCCTTCGCTATTTGGGCACAGTAAATAAGCATCCAGAGCAGCTAAACCTGGCTCTTCTAAACAAGTTGTATAAGTATGTATTTGCGGATCGATAGTTGTTGCAGCGCCATGTAAACAAACAATTAAGGGTCTTTTGTTTAGCTGACTTGCCCCTTCAGGAACAATAACTCTAAATCTCCAAACTACGTTACTAAAAGTACCTTCCATTTCAATATCGTTTATACCTTCGTTGAACTGTAAAAAAGAAAAATCTTCTATTACGTTTTCTACAGTTCTAGTATTTACGAATTTATCAACTTCATCCTTATCACAACTAGCAAATAAAATTGTTAGCAATATTAATACAGTATATTTTAATAAATTTGTTAAAATTTTCATAGTAATTTCTTTTTTATAGAACTACAAATGAAAGTTAATGTTCACTGAGCATAAATAAATAATTGATAATTTCTAGTCAGTTTAAAATGTCTGAAAATATTCTGTAGCGTCTATAAAATTTATATGTTCTATTATTCATACTTTAACGCATGTACAGGATTTGCAAGAAAACGCCAAATACTGCGTTATTCTTGTTTTGAAAACAGTTACTTCGACAAGCTCAGCACATCGCACTTACAAAAGTAAACTCCTTGGTTTTCAACACTTCGAATACCGATAGTTATCGGTATGTCTTTGACGCTTTCTTATCAAAGACTTGAAAAAAGACAGTTTTCTTGCTGACACTATTTAGGGAATCAATATATTCTTGGCTGGCCATGTAGTTAGTAATACAAGTAATTTTCACTTGTTATTCAACTAATTTCTTCTCATATTATAGTGCAATATATAAGCTCGTTTGGTTTTTCCATCTAAAAATGAACGACTAAGCAATGCTTGTTTTTCAAGAAATATTTTAAAACCGCGGATACAATATTGATGTAAGGTCAATCCCTAATTCTGAGACTATTTTTACTTTATACATTTAAAATTTTATTCTGAACTCTCAATAATGACCTAAACATAGGTTCATCAATTTTATTCTCTCTTCGGTACTTAATTGTTGCTTGCATTAATTCTTTCGATGGTGCTGTATCAATAGAATTCATTACATTATTTCGTCTACCGCATGAATGTTCTCTTGAAATTCCTGCTTTAAATCTTTTATTTAGGTATCATTATATTCTTGGATTGTCATATTATTTATTTTCTTATTGCTTAAGTATTTCCATTAATTTATAATTCAGATATAGCTTCTCTTTTCCAATTTGTTCACTTTTTAAAAAGCCCTCCTTTTCTAATTGAATAAGATAGTTCCCAACTGTCTTTAATGTTCCTAGTCCTGATTCATATAAAGTTTGTCGCTTTATATAAGGTAATCTAAATAGTTCCTCTAATAGATCTTTTGAATAAACCTTAGGAAGTACTTTTTGTATTTCTGCACCTGTAATGGCCATTAACTTTTCAATTTCAAGAATATGATTTCTTCCTTTCAATGCTGTCTTTTCAATCATGTCAAGCATAAAAACAATCCAGGTTTGCCACTCACCATTTTCCGTAACAGCTCTTAAATATTTATAATATTTCCCTTTATTTTCAATAATAAACCTACTTAAGTATAGCGCAGGCCAATCAAGTAATCCCACATGTTTTAAATAAAGTAGTAAAACTATTCTTCCTGTACGACCATTTCCATCAAAAAAAGGATGTATTGCTTCAAACTGATAATGAATCAGAGCCATTTTTATTAGAGGATCTATTTTATCATCAGCATGAATAAAATCTTCTAATTCCTTTAATTTTACTCGAATAACATCATCTCCTTCAGGCGGTGTATAAACAACTTTACCTGTACTTGGATTTGTTAATTGAGTTCCCGGGGCATTTCTTATTCCTAACTGATTCTCTTTTATTATTTGAGCCAATTTAATAAAAAGATTGGTTGTTAGAACTTCCTTTCTGTCATACTCATTAATTCCGTACCATAGAGCATCCTTATAATGAATTACTTCTTTGGTTGCCGGGTTATTAATCTTTATGTCAGCTACAGAAGCTTTGAATAATTCATCCTGTGTTGTTATTATATTCTCAATCGCTGAACTTGCTTGTGCTTCCTGTAAATTTATAGTATCAATAAATAATTTAGGATTAGGCAAGTTTGTGATGGCTCCTTTTAGCTCTGCTAATGCCCTACTTGCAGAAATTACCTTCTTTAACACTTTACTTGTCTCAATATCTACTTGTGGTGGCAGTGAAGGTAATTCATTAAATGGTTTTTTAGGATTGTATGTCATTAATTTATTTTGTTTACAAGAGTAAATATTACCTTTCAAAATCAAACGAGAGTAAATATAGTGAAAATTTACTCTCGTTCAAATAACGAGAGTAATTATTACCCTTGTTAAATAATCGATCATTATTTACATTGGTAAACAATGATATACGAATACTAAATAAAGTAACATCCTTAAGTGTTTATATTTTCAGTACATTTATAAAACATTTCAATCTATCCAACAAATTAAAAATATTATGACATTCTTTGACTACATTGATATTGCAATTAAAATAATACTATTGATTTTAGGTGTGTATTTGGCTTTTTTTAAAAGTTATATGACAAAGAAAGCTGAAAATTTAGCTACAAAAGAAGATATTTCTGAGATCACAAAGAAAATTGAAGAAGTCAAAAGCGATTTTTACTTGCGTAGAGAAAATGAAATTGCCTGGATAAAAGAAAAGAAGCTACTGCTCTTAAAATACTGCGACAACTTGTTTACTTTGCAAGAAGATTTATCCAAATTAAGAAGTAAATTATTAAAATCTGGTAATAATCCTGATGGGTATAGGGAATTACAAATCTACTATAATACAAAATTTGAAAAATTCAAATTAAGTCATTGGCATTTACAATTATATGAACCGGGAGAAGATTTAAATAATTTGTGTGATAAATTAATGTCACTAATGATAAATTTAAAAAATAGTGCCAATAGGTATTTAAACGGACGAACATTTTATTATAATAAACATAAAGAAATAATAAAATCTGAAATTGTAAGGTCAAGAAGAAGAATTAAATTAGAAGGCGTAACAATACAAAGAAAAAATATTCTTAATGAATATTTAGAAGACAGAGAAGAAAGTCAACAGGTTTTTAATGAATATAGAAAATCATTAACTGAAATAGCAAGTAAAGAATTAAAATTCAATATTAATTAATCTTTTAAAATTTTATTCTGAACTCTCAGTAACGATCTAAACATAGGTTCATCAATTTCATTCTCTCTTCGGTACTTAATTGTTGCCTGCATTAATTCTTTCGATGGTGCTGTATCAATAGAATTCATTACATTATTTCGTTTAGCAATTTCTCTATTTAATATTTTCGTGAGATTTTCTTTACCTATTGATGGACTTACATAAAACATTGGTTCTATTACACTTGCCTCCTCTAAAATGACTCCTTCTTGAATTGCAATGTTATATAATTCCGTTTTTGGGATAATTCGGATTCCTTCGGTAATATGAACCATATCTTTTTCTGAGATATATGTATCAATAAATTCGAAAGTCTCTAAAATAGTTTCTTCTGTTTCGCCGGGACCGCCTAACATAAAAAACCACATTGTTGGCATATCGTATTTACGAATTATTTCTGTACACTTAATTAATTTATTCTTACTAAAGTTTTTTCGGTAGTTCTTTATCATCAACTCGGCAGCTGAATCTGGTGTACAATCTATTTGAGAGAATCCAGATTGTTTCATTAATTTTACTAAGTCGTCTGTTACTTCCCCCGGATTAACTCCCATTGTGCGAAGTTTAACTTTTAAATTTCGTTGTATAATTTCTTTACAGATATTTATTGCATGATCTAACGGGGAATTGAATGTTGAATCAACAAATTCAAAAGTTATAGTTGACATCCGTTTCTGAACTTCCTCAATTTCATCAACAATAGAGGTAACAGTCCTTAATCTGTACTCTTTTCCTTCAATATTAGGATACGAACAGTAAATGCACTTATGTGCGCATCCTCGCTTGGTTTGAATAGGATAGCTACCTTTATTTTTATATGGTTCAAAATTTATGAACTTATCGATATTGGCATTTGAGATTTGTAATGACCCACTGGTTTGCTTTTGTATTTTTATGCTTCTATTATTTTTCGTGATAACATTATCTAAGTCAATTTCTCTCCCACTTTCAATAAATGAAAGCAAACGTGGAAAAATTTCTTCTGCCTCTCCTACTACTCCATAATCTACATCAAAATAATTAAAGACTTGTTCTGGTGCTATACTAAATCCACTTCCACCAATAATTATAGGAATATCAAATGTTTCTTTAATTGGATTTATTATATTTTGTTTTATTTCTTCGAGATACCATTTGCAACTGCGCATGGTCACGTTATCAATATTTCGTAAACTAACTCCTATAAAATCAGGATTAAACTTTTTTGTAAATTGTATTAGGCTTTCGGTTGTTTCAAAAGCAAAATCAAAAATCTTTACTTCATACTTAGTAGTTAATGATGATGCCACGAGAGATATTCCTAATGGTGCTACCGGGTATGGTAATATTTCTATATTAGAATTTATCAGAAGTACTTTTTTCATATTAAAATGGTCTAGTTTAACGGACTAAAGATAAAAAAAGCTCGCATTCCTGCGAGCTTTTCCGGTTAGTCTTTGCAAGAAAACGCCAAATACTGCGTTACTCTCGTGTTGAAAACAGTTACTTACAAAAGTAAGCTCCTTGGTTTCCAACACTTCGAAAGCCTTGTCTTTGACGTTTTCTTATCAAAGACTTGAAAATGGCAGTTTTCATGCTAACACTAACTATCTCTTTAACTTTTAATCTTTATGATAAAATCACTTTAAAAAATCCTTAATATCCATAAGTCAATTCAACATTAAGTAATTAGCCGTGCCACGGCATACTAATATAGGTGACATGAAATAATAATCAAATGCTGATTATTAACAAATCCGTGCCACGGCGTGCAGACTTAGGGGAATCAAGAACTTAATAATGCTTTTACTTTATCGGCTACAGCTTTGCCATCAGCCTTACCTGCTAATTCCTTTGTCGCTTTTCCCATAACTTTTCCCATATCGGCCATACTTTTTGCTCCTATTTCTTCAATAATTCGCTGAACATTTTGAGTTATCTCCTCATCGCTCATTTGTGCCGGTAGATATTCTTCAATAATGCCAGCTTCAAGTAGCTCCTTATCTGCAAGTTCGCTACGATCTTGTTCTTTATATATTGTTGCAGAGTCTTTTCTTTGCTTTACTAAACGTTGTAAAATCTTATTTTCTGCATCTTCTGACATTCCTTCAGTTGCTCCTTTTTCTGTTTTTGCAACTAATAGAGCTGTTTTTACTGCACGCAATGCTTCCAGCTTTTCTTTTTCGCGAGCTAACATTGCTTTCTTAATATCCTGATTAATTTTTTCTTCTAAACTCATATCTTGCATTTTTTTGTTTTTTGTTTCTTTTGTTATCAGGCTTTTTATTTTTAGCCTTTAGGTATTAGCTATTTAATTTATACCTAGAAAAATACATATCTTTTTTACTTATATTTTCGTTTTTGATACAAATTCCTATTATGTACATTCAACTATTTCTAATAACGATTTTCACATACCAGTAGTTCGGATTTCCATAGCTCTAATTTGTCAGACCGATAATTGAAACCGAAGATAACAAAACTTAGTCAAACCGCCAAAAACCGCCAAATTACAGGCGATGTATAGGCTCAGTATGTTATTTATATTTATCCAAAAAAGATTTCAATAAATCTGGCATAAATTTGTCAACTAAGCCTAAATGTACATTTATTCTAGTACCAATTAAAACTCCTAGTCTACCTGCGTTATCCCTATACTGCTCTATAGTTATGGCAGAGAGAAGTTGTTTTTTGTTTTTTCGATTAGATTTTAAAGGTATTAAAGATGTTCCTTGAGCTTTTATAATTGCTCCACCGCTCATTCCTATTGGTTTTGGTGAAGTTTGCCAATTACCATTAAGAACTACTTGGTCTTCATATGCTAAAACTATATGAGTATTTTTATCATATCCATATTCTGCATAGTCATCTATTTCAATTGTTGAAATATTTTTTGCTTTCGATTTTATTATATTCCCAGAGGTATTTGATTTTTTTGCTAGAAAACCAGTTATCATATATACTGGTTTTAACCTATCAAATCCATCTAAATCAAAATAATCGAGGCCTATCGCTACTTTCCTTAAATTCTCACTTACAGTGCTTTGAATATGAAAAACCGACGCGTCATATTTGTCAATTTTACAATGCTCTAAATTCCCTGTACTATATCTTTCACCTGAAACCTCTTCAATTTTTGAGTACTCCAATGTTCCTATTAGGAGAGCTTTGTTTTCAAATTCACAAAACACATGAGTAGATCCAAATACAAAAAAATGATCTTCTATTTTCACCAATATGCCAGTCCCAATTTGGATTGGTTTATTTTTTTTCTTTTGATGTGCTTTTGTTATTGGAACGCTATATATTGGTAAAACAGATTTCTCAACAATCTGTTCCGTGCCCAAAGCTATTTCAACTTCTTTGGTATAAAAGTCAAGAACTTTTTTTACATTACTCGATTCTAAATCTATCTTAGGTTTCATACTTTTTATGCTGAACTAATATTGTACCTAACAAAAAGCTAACAGCTATTATCTCTACAAATTAATCCACATTATCATGTAAATACGAATTATTTGTATTTAATGATGCTCCGTTGCTGTCTTCATCATCCTTTAATGAATATCGAGATACTTTAGAACCTTTTGTTTGAATAGGTTGATCTATTTTAAGATTTTTTCTTTTGTATGCAGGCTCGCTTTCAAACTCATCAATATTATCTTTAACTTTTGACGAATCCATACGTCGCTCTTTCATCCTTTCTCTTGATTCATTTAATTTCTTTTGAATCTCTGATTTTTTTGTTTCTACAGCAACATCTGTTTCCGATTCAGGTTCCTGAAGAACAATAAATTTATCTGAATCTGTATTTCGACTTTTCTTTATGTCAAAATCGATTGTACGTTGATCAAATTCTAAACAATCATCTTCAAGATCAACAAGATTATTATTCGTAGTTATAATTGGAGCCTTTTTTGTAAAATTACTTTCTGTATCGGTTAATGTAACTGTCTTTTTTGTGGTTTTTTTAGAATAAAGTTCTGGAATACTATTACTCTCGAATCCTGTCGCAATTATTGTTAAACTAATACTATCTTCAAGGCTCTCATCCATTCCTGTTCCCCAAATAATATTAGGGCTTGAACCTACTTCACTATTAACAAAATCAGCTATTTCACCAATCTCATCCATTGTTATTTCACTCGTACCAAAAGTAATATTTAGTAATATATTCTCAGTTCCTTGAATATTATTATCGTTTAATAATGGTGATGTTAAAGCTTGCTGAACGGCTTTTACTGCTCGATCTTCGCCTTTTGCAGTTCCTGTTCCCATAAGGGCAACACCACTGTTTGTAAGAACCGTCTCAACATCAGCAAAATCAACATTAATATATCCCGGTACTGTAATAATTTCTGCTATTCCTTTTGCTCCTGTTGCTAATATATTGTCTGCATATGAAAATGCTTCTGAAAATTTTAAATTTCCACAAACTTCACGTAGTTTTTCATTATTAATTACAAGCAATGAATCAACATATTTCTCAATTTCGCTTATTCCTTCTACTGCCTGACTAATTCTTTTATCGCCTTCGAAACGGAATGGTATTGTAACAATTGCAACTGTTAAAAGGCCTAATTCTTTTGCAGCTTTAGCAATAACTGGGGCTGCACCGGTTCCTGTTCCTCCACCCATTCCTGCAGTAATAAATACCATTTTTGTATTACCGCTAAGTATTTCAGTTATTTCTTCCAAACTTTCAATTGCTGCCTGACGTCCAATTTCTGGTTTATTTCCTGCTCCACGACCTTCTGTCAAAGATTCTCCTAATTGAATTTTAACTGATACAGGACTATTTGCTAATGCTTGTGCATCTGTATTACATACAACAAAATTTACATCTTTTATGCCTTGTTGAAACATATGATTTACAGCATTGCCACCACCACCACCAACTCCAACAACTTTTATTATCGAAGATCGATCAACAGGCAAATCAAAATTCATTAAATCATCAGCCATAATATAATATTTTAATAGTTACTTTTTCTTTTTTAAATAATCGTATTCCTTTTAAACTTTAAAAATCACAAAACACAAATAATAAATAACAAATAATTAACAATATACAAACCCAAATTTTCAAACTACTTCGATTTTTCTATTATAGCAGAAAAAATCTTTTTCAGTTCTGTTGATTCTTGAATTAATTTTTCCACCATTTGCTTATTTAAATTTTCATTGGTTTCATTAATTAATCTTAACCAATAAGTACTTTCTTTAGCCTCTTTTCTACTAATCTTAATTCTATAAACAAAATCCTTTTTACTCAACGATTCATTTGCTTCAATGTAATTTGCTCCAACTGACCCTGAAGAACGAACAACTTGTTTTGCGTCTTCATTATTTGCAATTGTTTTTTCCAAAGTTTTAATAAATAATCTTACTTCTTTAGCAAAAAGAAATGTTCTTTCTTCTAAATCATAAGTTTTACTCATTTTTTGTTTTTTATTATTTGTTATTTGAATCAATTTGATTCTTACATTTCCGCATCATCTTCATCAAAAATATCAGAGAATACTTTCTTTAAATTACCTAAAAACCCTGATTTACTTGCTTTTGGAACATCCTTTGTTTCTACCTCTTCAATATTTTCAATTTCTTCTTTCGGCTCTGTCACTCTGGTTTTACTTTCGTTTTTAACGTTTTCCTCGAAACCTTTAATTATAAGTCCTACACTTGTTGAATACATAGGATGATTAATTTCTTTTATAGTATCTGAGGCTAAATATTCCGTTGGATATCCGATACGTACATCTAATCCTGTTTTGAATTTAACCAATGCTGGAAGATGTTTTAATAATGCGCCACCTCCTGTAAGTACAATACCTGCACTTAATCTATCAAAATAACCGGAATGTTCTATTTCATAAATTACTGCATCAAGAATTTCTTCCATTCTTGATTGAATGATATATGCCAGACTCTTCAATGAAATTTCTTTTGGATCACGTCCACTAATTCCAGGAATAGAAACTACTTCTGTCTCTTTTGCCAAATCTCCTAAAGCAGATCCATATTGCACTTTTAATAATTCTGCTTGACGCTGTAAAATTGAACATCCTTCTTTAATATCCTTTGTAACAACATCGCCACCAAAAGGAATAACAGCAGTATGCCTTATTATCTCATCGTAATAAACTGCTACATCTGTTGTTCCTCCACCAATATCAATTAAAGCTACACCTGCTTCTTTTTCATCATTAGTAAGTACGGCTGCCGATGAAGCTAATGGTTCTAAAACTAATTGATTTAAAGTTAATCCTGCTTTTGCAATGCATTTACCGATATTCCATGCCGATGCAATTTGACCAATTACTATATGGAAGTTTGCCTCTACACGTTTACCTGCCATTCCAATAGGATTCTTCACTCCTGTCTCATTATCAACAATGTAATTTTGAGGAAGTACATGTATAATTTCTTCTCCAATATCAATTGGGATTTTATACATATCTTCAATTAAGGCATTAATATCTTCTTTTGTTATTTCATCCTCGTATGAATCGCGATTAATATATCCTCGGTTTTTAATACTTTTAATATGTTGACCGGCAATACCAACATATACATCTGAAATTTGTTTTCCTATCGTGAATTGAATATCATCGACAGTTTTCTGAATAGAATTTACGGCTTCTTCGATGTTTAAAACGACACCGCGCTTAACTCCTTTCGATGCTGTTTTACTTATTCCAAGAATCTCGATCTTGCCGTTCTCTTTTCTTTTTCCAACAATGGCAACGATTTTTGTCGTTCCTATGTCTATTGCTGCAACAAAATCTTCTTTTTGACTCATTATATTATCGTTTTGTACAAATTACTTGATTATCAAACTTTAAACTTATTTTCTCATATTTATTCCACCCTACATTATTTAATCCTTGCAGATAAAATGCACGCAGATTCCTAAATTTCATTTCATAATTTTCTATGCTTCCCAAATAAATTACATGTGCACCTACTCGGGGAATTAGCTCGAACTCAGCTTCTTCGTTTACATAAATCTGTTCAATTTGTGCTTTCCAAAAATCATTTTCGTAAATAAACTTACTCAATTCATACAGGTCACACATTAAATGGTTTCTATTCAAATTATCTGTTGTGCTTCCGCAAAAAATTTCGCGGGTTCTGTTAACTTCAAAGTGCTCTACAATATTTCCGTTAGCAATTAAAACATGCGAAGTATATTTACTTGATAAGGGCATTATTGTCCCCTCTTGATCAATATAATAACTTTGCCCGCGTTTATTAATAACTCGTAATATCGGATTGCGTTGATCAATTTCAACTCTTATATCACCTTCCAGAGTTACATACACTTCAGATTTTCTGACTGTTGAATATTGTTTTAATTTTCGCTCTATATTCTTTGTATTTATTAATACAACAGGCGTACCAATAACATTCATATCTGTTTCATGAAGAAAGTCTTCAATATCACTAACTGTGATGAAACCATTATGCAAACTATCTAAAATTTCAACCTTAATATCATGACATAAAATTTTCTTCCTACGCTCTTTAACAAAGCTCATTGCTACTGCGATATACGCAATAATTGAAACCCAAACCAATATGTTCTTAAAAATCTTCATTTAGGCTTTATTGTATAATTTTTTAATTGGTTCTATTAATTCATCAATATCTCCTGCACCCAAGGTCATTAAGACCTCTGGCTTTTTATTTTTTAACAGATCTAACAATTCATCTTTTGAACACAGAAATTTATTCTTATTTCTGATTTTATTAAATATAATTTCAGATGTAATTCCAAGAATAGGTTCTTCTCGTGCCGGATAAATATCTAATAATATTATTTCATCAAGCAATTCAAGGCTCTCAGCAAATCCATCGACAAAATCACGAGTACGTGTATATAAATGTGGCTGAAATATTCCTGTTATTTTTTTATCCTTAAATAATTCTTTTGCAGAATTAATAGATGCTTTCAACTCTTCAGGATGATGTGCATAATCATCTATATATACAAAATCATCACGCTGTATTTGATAATCAAACCGACGCTGAATTCCTTTAAATTTTGGTAAAGAATTAGAAATCTCATCGTTATGCACACCCGACAATGTTGCCATTGCAATAGCTGCTACTGCATTATCTACGTTTATTAATCCAGGTAATCCAAGTTTTAAATTATTAATTCTACCATTTATTCCCACAAAATCGAAAACATACAAGCCACTTTCAATACGAATATTTTCTGCTCTAAAATCTGAATCTTGATTTAATGAGTACGTATAAATTTCAATATCGTTTCGTTCAGGAATCTGAAAATCTAAGTTTTGTTTTATTATTAATTTCCCACAAGAATTTATTCGATTGATAAATTGCTTAAATGTATCTTTTAAATCATTTTCATCAGAATAAATATCTAAATGATCAGCATCAACCGCAGAAATAACAGCCTTTTGAGGATTTAATTGTAGAAATGATCGATCAAACTCATCGGCTTCAACAACAACGTATTTGCTATCTTTATCAACTAAATAATTTGTATTATAATTTTTAGAAATCCCTCCTAAAAATGCATCACATCCCATTCTTGATTTCCTCATTAAATGGGCAATCATTGTGGTTATTGTTGTTTTACCATGGGTTCCCGCTACAGCTATACATCTCTTCTCACGTGATAACATTCCTAATACTTCAGAACGTTTCTTTATTTCGAATCCTTCGCTTATAAAATAATTTAACTCTTTATTCTTTTCAGAAATGGCAGGTGTGTAAACTACAAGCGTATGCCCTCTATCTTTGAAACCTTTCGGAATATTTAAAATATTATCTTCAAAATGAATTTCAATTCCTTCACTTATCAATTCATCCGTTAATGGTTTTGAAATCCTATCGTAGCCTGCTACATTTTTACCCAAAGTATTAAAGTATCGAGCAATTGCACTCATACCTATTCCGCCAACTCCCAGAAAATAAACATTATGTATAGTTTTAATATCCATCCTGATTTTAACTTAGTTTTAATACTTCTTTAGCAATAATTTCTGCAGAATCACGTAATGCCATTCCTTTTATATTTTCAGATAATTTTTTTATCTGTTCTTCATTTTCAATTAATTCAAGTGCTGTATCAATTAATTTTTCTCTTGCATTGATATCCTTTATTAAAACAGCTGCATTTTTGTTCACTAAAGCCAATGCATTTTTTGTTTGATGATCTTCTGCAACATTTGGTGATGGTACTAATATTACGGGTTTACCAACTAAACATAGCTCAGAAATAGTCCCGGCACCGGCTCTTGAAATAATAATATCGGCTGCTGAATAAGCCATGTCCATACGTTTAATAAAATCTAAGACTTTAATATTTTCAAATCCTGATGCTTCAGCAATTCCTTTTACATCTTCAAAATAATATTTACCGGTTTGCCATAAAAGCTGAAATTCTGATTTCCCAATTTTCTCGATATCACCAATTATACTTTGATTTATCGTTCGTGCTCCTAAACTACCGCCAACAACTAAAATAGTCTTTCTTTTTTCTTCCAGATTAAAATGCTTTACAGCCTCTTCTCTACTTCCAATTTTATCCAATAAATCCTGACGAACAGGATTTCCTGTTAATATAATTGAATTTGAAGGGAAATATTTTTCCATTCCTTCGTATGCTACACAAATCTTTTTAGCCTTTTTTGCCAGTAATTTATTTGTAATACCTGCATATGAATTTTGTTCCTGAATTAATGTAGGGATACCCTTTTTATTTGCAATACGCAAAACAGGACCACTGGCATAACCTCCAACACCAACAACTACATCAGGTTTAAAATCTTTAATTATCTTTTTTGATTTTCGTAAACTACTAATCAATTTAAAAATGAAACTTATATTTTTAATCGTTAAGCGTCGTTGCAATCCTGCAACCGGCAAGCCAATAATTTTATATCCGGCAGCAGGTACTTTCTCCATTTCTATTTTACCTAATGCTCCAACAAAAAGAATATTCGTATCCGGCTCCAATTTCTTTATTGCATTGGCAATAGAAATAGCAGGAAAAATATGTCCTCCTGTACCTCCACCACTTATAATAATATTTTTATTCTTCTGCCTCATTACTAATTACTGATTCCGTTTCCGATTCTGTTTCTGTAATTAAATCTTCTTGTTTTTCAATACTTCGGCTAACACTTAAAATTATACCGAAAGCCACTCCGCTAAATAATATAGATGATCCTCCCATACTTATCAATGGAAGGGTTTGGCCTGTTACAGGAAATATATTTACTGCAACACCCATATTTATTAATGCTTGAAATACCAAGCTAATTGTTAATCCAATGGCTAAAAAAGCTGCAAATGTGCGCCTACTTTTACGAACAATTACTCCTGCTCTATACAATAAAAACAGATATAATGACAATACAAGAATTCCTCCAAACAATCCATATTCTTCAATAATTATAGCATAAATAAAATCCGAATATGGGCTTGGAAGAAAATTCCGTTGTGTGCTATTTCCCGGACCTTTACCAAAAACTCCACCGGTTGCTATTGCAATTTTACTTTGTTCTACCTGATAATTATCTTCGCTTTCACCACTTGCAAAACTTTCGATACGGTTTTGCCATGTTCCTATACGTCCTGTTTTAGATCCGGAAATAATTACACCTGCTATAATTAGAGCTACAATCATAATCCCAACACCACTTATCCCAACTAAATATTTAACTTTTACCCTACCAATAAACATTAGTAAAAATGAGGTAACAAATAATATTGCGGCAGTAGAGAAGTTTGCTGGCATAATTAAGCCACACACTATCGCAACAGGTATAATTAAAGAAACAAATACACCATTAAAATCATTTATCTTTTTATCAGTCTGGCGCAATGATAGTACACGAGCTATATACATTATCAAAGCTAATTTTGCAAAATCGGATGTTTGTATTGTAATTCCTAGTCCTGGTAAAGTTAACCAACGAGCTGCCTGATTCAGGCTAGTTCCCATTACCAAAGTAATTGCAAGAAGAAATATTGAGATATACAAGAACAATTGAGATAATCGTGAATAGTATTTATATGGTATTAAATGTGTTATAAAAATAATACTTAATCCTGCTACTAATAAAACAAAGTGCTTAATAATATAATATGCTGTATTCCCTTCTTGATATTTATATGCCAGAGTTCCTGTCGAGCTATAAACAGCTAACAATGAGAATATTGAAAGCGTAAAAATCACACCCCATATTACTCTGTCGCCTTTAAAGTATTTAGACAGTACTTCCGTTAATTTCATTTTTTTATCAGATTTTTTTGTTAATTTTAATTATTACAATTCTCTTACCGCTTGCTTAAACTGATTCCCTCTATCTTCGTAATTATCGAAAAGATCAAAACTGGCACAAGCAGGTGAAAGTAAAACAGAGTCACCTTTTTTTGCAATGTAATACGCTGTTTTAACAGCATCTGATGCAGATTCTACATTAACAATTGTTTCCACAATCTCACCAAATGCATTATGAATTTTTTTATTGTCTTTACCTAGACAAATAATTGCTTTCACTTTTTTTCTAACTAATTCATTTAATATTGAATAGTCATTCCCTTTATCTATACCTCCAACTATCCAAATTAAATCATTCGAAACGCTTTCAAGCGCATACCATGATGAATTTACATTTGTTGCCTTTGAGTCGTTAATAAACTCAATACCATGCACTTTAAGCACATGTTCCAATCGATGCTCGACACCTTGAAAGTTACTTAAGCTTTCTCGAATATCATCCTTTCGGATTTTTAACACCTGAGATGCAATACCTGCAGCCATAGAATTATAAGTATTATGCTGCCCTTTTAAAGCAAGATTGTTTATTGACATAGTTAGCTCGTTTGATAAATATTTAATTTTTATTATTTCCTTTTCTTTATAAGCTCCTTCAGTAAAACTTTCGCTTAATGAAAATGGAAGCCTTTTTGCAATTATATTTCTTCTTTCAATTTCCTTTTTTGTTACCTCATCATCGGCACAGTATATAAATAGATCCTTTTCCGTTTGATTCTGAAGGATTCTAAATTTAGAATCTATATAGCCCTGCATTCCACTGTATCTGTCCAAATGATCAGGTGTAATATTCATAAGAATGGCTATATCAGCTTTGAAATCATACATTCCATCCAATTGAAAACTACTTAATTCGATTACATAATAATCGAATTTTTCCTCTGCTACTTGCAATGCCCAACTCTGACCAACATTTCCAGCCAATCCAACATTTAATCCTGCATTTTTTAAAATATGATATATAAGCATTGTGGTAGTTGTTTTTCCATTACTACCGGTAATGCATATTTTAAAAGCATCGGTATATTTTGATGCGTATTCAATTTCTGATATTACAGGAATGCCCTTTTCAATTGCTGATTTTACAATTGCAACTTTTTCAGGAATTCCAGGACTTTTTATTATCTCATCAGCATTTAGAATTAAATCTTCTGTATGCTTTTTTTCTTCCCACGCAATTTTATATTCATTAAGTTTTTGCTTGTACTTCTGTTTAATCTCACCAAAATCAGAAACAAAGACATCTTCACGATTCTTATGAGCAAGAATAGCTGACCCTACTCCACTTTCACCAGCACCTAATATGACAATTCGTTTACTCATTTTTTATTATCTGATTTTTAGTGTAATTATTGTAAAAACAGCCAAAACAATTCCTACTATCATAAATCGCATTACAATTTTTGGTTCCGGATAACCAAGTTTTTGATAATGGTGATGCAAAGGTGACATCTTAAAAATCCTTTTACCTTCGCCATATCTTCGTTTTGTATATTTAAAATATCCAACCTGCATTATAACAGATAAATTTTCAACTAAGAATATTCCACATAAAATTGGAATTAGTAATTCTTTTCTAATTATAATTGCAAAAACAGCTATTATTCCACCCAAAGATAAACTACCTGTATCGCCCATAAATACTTGAGCAGGATATGAATTATACCATAAGAAACCAATAGTAGCTCCAATAAATGCGCTCATAAAAACTACCAGCTCTCCTGTGTATGGTATATACATTATATTTAAGTAATCGGCATAAATTACATTACCTCCTACGTAGGCTAAAATTCCTAATGTTGATCCAATAATAGCAGAGGTTCCTGTAGCTAATCCATCTAATCCATCGGTAAGATTTGCCCCATTAGAAACTGCAGTAACTATTAGAATTACTACAAATACAAATACTACCCAAGCTGCTTTCTGACTATGTTTACCAAGAAAACTAACCAGGTATTCGTAATCGAATTCGTTATTTTTAAAGAATGGTATTGTTGTTTTAGTTGATTTTATATCATTTGTAAATTGATGTGCATTTTCTTTTGCTATTTCCAATCCATCAACAACTTGCTCAATTGCTTGTATATTATCTCCAACAATATTTTCTCTAACTACTACGTCATCGCTAATAAATAGAGTTAATCCAACAATTAATCCTAATCCTATTTGGCCAACAATTTTAAATTTACCGGCCAATCCTTCTTTATTCTTTTTAAATGTTTTTATATAATCGTCAAGAAATCCTATTAGTCCGAGCCATACAGTAGTTATAATCATTAAGATTACGTAAACATTTAAAATATCCGCAAAAAGTAGAGTTGGAATAATGATGGAACCCAGAATGATAACTCCACCCATTGTTGGTGTTCCTTTTTTGCTCATTTGTCCTTCTAATCCAAGATCACGAATCTCTTCTCCTATCTGCTGTTTTTGTAAATACTTTATTATTCGTTTACCAAAAACTGTTGAAATTATAAGAGCTGTAATAACAGTAAATGCCGATCGGAACGAAATGTATTGGAACATCCCTGCTCCCGGGATATCAAACCTTTCTAAATATGCAAACAGATAATAAAGCATAATAATTGTTAGTTATATAGTTCGTTAAATATTTGTTTTAAAACTTCACGATCATCAAAATGTTGCTTCACTCCTTTTATTTCCTGATACGTTTCGTGTCCTTTTCCTGCTATAAGAATGATATCTCCTTTTTTTGCTAATAAGCAAGCAGTTCGGATTCCTTCTTTTCTATCAACAATAGATAATACCTTCTTTTTATTCTCTATGGAAATTCCAACTTTCATTTCTTCCAAAATTTCGTTCGGATCTTCAGATCGTGGATTGTCAGAAGTTAAAATTACTTTATCACTTTCCATGGTGGCAATCTTTGCCATTTCAGGTCGTTTTGTTTTATCTCGATCGCCACCGGCACCAACTACTGTTATTAATTCCTGATCATCATTTCTAATCTGATTAATAGCATTCAGTACATTTAATAAGGCATCCGGTGTATGTGCATAATCAACAATTGCAGTTATTCCATTTTGCGAACGAAAGGTCTCAAACCTGCCTTCAACAGGTTTCATCTCACTTAATGCGGTTAAAATTTCTTCTTTTTCAAATCCTAGCAATATCGCACAAGCGTATACTGATAAAACATTATATGCATTAAATCTTCCTACGAAATATGTCCAAACATCAATATTATCAATACTCAACATTGATCCTTCAAAATGACTTTCAATTACTTTTGCCTTAAAATCAGCACCAGAACGAACAGCATAATTCATTACTTTTGCTTTCGTATTCTGTACCATTATTCTTCCATTCTTGTCATCAGTATTAATCAAAGCAAAGCTTTCTGATTTTAAATTGTCGAAGAATTTCTTTTTAGCCTTTATGTATTCAGTAAAAGTTTTATGATAGTCTAAATGATCATGTGTAATATTTGTAAATAGCCCTCCCGCAAAATCCAGTCCTGCAATTCTTTCCTGATCAATAGCATGGGAACTTACCTCCATAAAACAATATTCACAACCATAATCAACCATCTGTTTCATCAACTTATTCATCTGAACAGCATCTGGTGTTGTGTGCGTTGCGTCAATTATTTGATCATCGATATAATTTCTTACTGTTGAAAGCAGACCTACTTTATATCCTAACTTTCGAACTAAATTATATAGTAATGTTACTGTTGTTGTTTTTCCATTTGTTCCTGTAACACCAAGCAATTTCAATTTCGAAGAAGGATTCTCATAATACGCTGATGCCACTTGCCCAAGTACTTTTGCTGAATTTTCAACTTGTATAAAAACAAGATCTTTATTATTTTCAGGTGGAATATTTTCGCAAATTATCGCTTTTGCTCCTTTCTCTATTGCCATTTCTATAAAATCATGACCATCGGAAAGTGTTCCCTTAACTGCAACGAACAAACAACCCAACTCTACTTTTCTTGAATCAAAAACAATAGCGGTAATTGGAATCTCTGCATTACCAATTTCCTGAGTTACTTTAACAGATTTTAATATGTCGCTTAAAATTTTCACCTTAACTTTTCATTAATTAAATGACATTTCCAGAACAACTAATTCTCCTTTAGAGATTCTTGATCCTGGTGTAATTGATTGTTTTAAAATTGTTCCTCTTCCTTGCAATTCGACACTTAAGTTCATATTCTCAAGAATATAAACCGCATCTTTTGCTCCCATTCCTTTGACATTTGGCATTAATTTTTTTGATATCGAGCGATTTGTTAATTTCACACACGAATCTAATTTTGTTGTAAGTACCCAATCTGAACTTACTTCTTCATCATTTACTTCTATACCTAAATCGGTAAGAGCAAATTTCAATTCATCTTTATAAGAATTTTTTGTATAAGGAACTTTTATTTCCTCTGTCGTTTCATTTGTTGCTAAATTTAAACCTACATGCATATCAAAATTTGTAGCATAAACTTTATCGGCTATTTCTTTAAATACAGGCCCTGCAACTAAATTTCCATAATATACATTTCGAGTCGGAGCATTTACTACAACAATACAAGAGTACTTGGGATTATTTGCAGGAAAATATCCAGCAAACGATGCCTGATGACTTATATTAGATTTATCGCTATAACCAGATTCCGAATTTGCAATTTGAGCTGTTCCTGTTTTACCCGCAATTTTGTAATTTTCGTTTCTTAAATTACGTGCAGTTCCTCTTTCCACCACACCCTCAAGCATTATTTTAACCTTTTTTAAAGTAGATCTTGAACAGATTGATTGTTTTAGTACTTCAGTATCGAATGACTTGACCCAGTCGCCATGGTACATTAAACCCTTTACAAATTTTGGCTTTACCATTTTGCCATTATTTGCGATGGCATTATACAAGGTTAGCATTTGCAATGGTGTTAATCTAACTTCATAACCAATTGACATCCATGGCAATGTTATCCCAGACCAAGATTTATCTCCTGGGTATTTTATTTCAGGCTTACCTTCACCTTTTATATCAATTCCTAAACTATTATTCAGGTTCATTTCGTAAAGTCGGTTAATAAACTTTTCTTCATTTCCTGTATAATAATCTGTTACCATTTTTGATATGCCTACATTAGACGATACCTCAAATACTTCCTGAACAGTTAAAGTTCCATGTCCACCTAGTTTAGTATCAGTAATTTTCTCATCATAATACTGTATTACACCATTACCGGTATACACAGAATCATTTAAATCTACATAGCCATCTTCCAACAAAGCAATTATAGATGCCAACTTAAAAGTTGATCCGGGTGCACTGCTTTCACCAATTGCATAATTATATGATTCTTTATATTGCCCTTTACTATTTCTTTGGAGATTTACAATTGCTTTAATGTCTCCTGTTGAGACTTCCATAAGAACTGCTGTTCCATGATGAGCCCCATGTAGAGCAAGCTGTTTTAATAGAGCATTTTCAGCTACATCTTGAATATCAACATCGATTGTTGTAACCACATCCATTCCATCTCTAGGCTCAACCTCATTATCATCGTGTACAGGCATCCAAACATTACCATTCAAACGTTGCATTAAACGCACTCCTTCTACACCCTTCATTTCTTTATCGAAAGCTCCTTCAATTCCTACAACATTGCCTCCTTCTCCTTCTGTTATATTACCAATGGTTCGAGAAGCTAGACTAACATGTGGCTGAATTCGAAGATTTGTTTGTGATGCAATAAATCCACCTTTATACTGTCCTAGTCTAAAAATTGGGAAAGTCTTTATTTTTTTAAGTTGGTTATAATTAACTCTACGTTTTATTAAATGAAATCGCTCACCATTTTTACGTGCATTTACTAATTCATTTTTATATGCAGTTGCAGTTTTGTCTCGAAAGATTTCGGATAATTTAAGTGCCAAAGAGTCAATATTTGAATTAAAAGTCTCATTATCCATACCAGTACTTCGTGTATCCATCCTTATTTCATAATAAGGAATAGAACTGGCAAGTAAACGTCCGTCAGCAGATAGTATATCTCCCCGATTTGACTCAATTGTAATATCTTTTAAAGTTAAGGTTTCAGCTTTTTCTTTCCATTTGCTACCATCGATAAATTGAAGATAAAAAATCTTACCAAAAATAAGAATAGCAAAAGCAAGCATGAAAATATATATCACACCAACCCTCCATACTATTTCTTTTTTTAATGGCATAAAAGTTAATCCTTTTCAATAATTATTTTTTTAGGTGGTTCGACCGATTCTTTTAACCCAAGCCCTCTCTTTTCAACTAATCGTGCCACCTCCGATTGCTTGCTAATTAGCATTAATTCTGAGGATGTTGTAATTGCTTCGGCACGTAAATCACTGATTTCTTGAGTTAATTTAAAATTAGCACGAACTACTTTTTCAGCATGATATCTGTTCGCTATATAAGCAAATGCCAAAATCACTACAAAAACTATATACAATAACTGCTTAGCAATAAAATCATTAGCTATCAATGAACCATCAAGCAATTCTTTAATCGAAGCAAACTTTTGTTCTTTCCGTTCTTGCTTTTCTTCAATAAATTCTACGCTATTTTTTTTATTGCCTATCATACTCTTTCTGCTATTCTTAATTTTGCGCTGCGAGCTCTATTATTCTCTTGAATCTCAGATTCGCTTGGTACAATAATTTTTCTATTTACAGCTTTAAAAGGAACCTTAAGGTTTCCATAAAAATCTTTTTCAACTTCACCTTTAAACTTTCCGTTTTTAATAAAATTCTTCACAATGCGATCTTCTAAGGAGTGATATGTTATAACAACTAATCGCCCTCCTGGTTTTATAACATCAGTAGTTTGTAAAAGCATCTCTTTTAAAAACTCCATTTCGCGATTTACTTCAATTCTTAATGCTTGAAAAACTTTTGCTAAGAACTTATGTTCGGCATGCTTTGGTAAATAGGGCATTAAAACATCTGTAAATTCTTTTATCGTTCCAATTTTTTTGTTTTCTCTATTTTCAACAATCGCTCTTGCTAGTTTTCTACTATTTTTTAATTCTCCATATTCCCAAAAAACCTTTGCTAATTCCGTTTCTTTATATTCGTTTACTAAGTTTTTTGCAGATATTTTTGCACTTTGATTCATTCTCATATCAAGATCTCCATCAAAACGAAATGAAAATCCTCGCTCAGGCACATCGAAATGATGGGAAGAAACACCCAAATCAGCTAATAAGCCATCAATTTTTTCAATTTTATTAAATTTTAAAAAATTCTTTAAGAATCTAAAATTATGATTAGCAAAAAGAAATCGCTTATCATCAATTAAATTCAACAAAGCATCATCATCCTGATCAAATGCAAGTAATCTACCTTTATTTAAATGTTTAATGATTTCTCGAGAATGACCGCCGCCTCCGAAAGTTACATCGACGTAATCTCCATTAGGCTTTATTTGTAGGCCTTCAATACTTTCCTTAAGTAAAACTGGCGTATGATATCCCATTTATTTCTCATTTTCCAAATTTAAATCACCTCCCATAATTTTTTCAGCTAATGCTGCAAAATCATCGGAACCTTCTTCTGTTGTGTCATACATTTTTTTAGCCCAAATCTCTATTCTACCATCCTGTCCAGCTAAAATTGCTTCTTTAGATATTTCTGCGAGTTCCAGTAACCTCTTAGGAATTAACATTCTATTGTTACTATCAAGTACTATCTCGGCTGATCCGCGATAAAAATTCCTAAGAAATTTATTATGTTCTTTATTATAAGGATTAATTTTACTGCGTATTATTGAGTTTTGTCGCTCCCATTCTTCAATAGGAAACAAAACCAAGCATTGTTCAAATATGTCTTTTTTAACAACAAAGCGACCTTGAGTAGCAGAACTCATCTGCTTCTTCAGTGTTGAAGGAAAGGTTACTCTTCCTTTCTCATCAACTTTACAATTATAATCACCGATAAACGTTGTCATGTATACTCTCTCTTTAACTCGTAAAAATATACAAAAATATACCACAAGTTACCACTTTACTCCACATTTTACCACTTTGTTGATAACTTTAATACTATTATTAAGTATACCACCAACATCCCAAAATTTCGATCTTCTGCGAAACCCTTATACAACAAACCATACAGAACGTTAAGACTTTTAAACTATTTTTTCTTTTTATTGTTTGTGGAATAAATTAAATTTATCGCATAAAATATCTTCCAAATGGACAAAATCAATATTAGAAAAGTCTTTAAAGAAAAAAATCCTAAAGTTGCTAAAATGCTCCCAGGGTTTATGTATAGGTATATTGAACGTATTGTTCATCAAAAAGAGATCAATGACGCACTTTTCTCATTTAAAGATAAAATGGGACTTGATTTCATTAATGCTGTTATTGAATATTTCAATATTCATATTCATATTAAAGGCGAAGAAAATATTCCAAAAGACGGGAGGTATATTTTTTCTGCTAATCATCCACTTGGAGGTTTAGATGGAATTGTATTTGCACATGTAGTTGGTCAAATTTATCCAAATATCCAATTTCTTGTTAATGACTTATTAATGAATTTGGAAAACTTTGAATCAATATTTATTCCTGTAAATAAACACGGACGACAGTCAATGGAATATGTTCGTAAAATTGAAAAAACCTACCAATCCGATTCTCAAATGCTAAACTTTCCAGCTGGGCTTTGTTCTAGAAAAGTAAATGGGGAAATTATTGATTTAGAATGGAAAAAAAGCTTTATTACTAAAGCAGTACAGCATAAAAGGGATATTGTCCCAGTTCATATTGATGGAAGAAATTCTAATTTCTTTTATAACTTATCGAACATTAGAATTAAATTAGGTGTTAAAGCTAATATTGAGATGTTATATCTTTCAAATGAAATGTTTAAGCAAAGAAACATGGACATAACATTATCTTTTGGGAAACCCATACCGTATGCAACTTTTGACAAATCATTAAAGGCTAAAGATTGGGCAAAAAAAGTAAAAGATCATATATATCAGATAGCGAAAGATAGTTCTAAGGAGTTTAAATAATTTTAAATTAAAAAAAGTGTAATTTTGCATTCCAAAACTACTACAATAAGAATATGAAAGAAGTAATTGAAGCTGTTGATAAGAGTCTAATATTAGCAGAATTAACATCAAAGAGATTCTTACGAAAAACAAATAATGGTGGTAATGAATTATATATTCTAAATTATTATAATTCGCCAAATACCATGAGGGAAATAGGACGATTAAGAGAATTAACTTTCAGAAATGCCGGTGGCGGAACAGGTAAAGATGCAGATATTGACAAATTTGATACACAGGAAGATCCTTACGAGCAATTAATTTCATGGGATCCTGAAGATAAAGAAATAGTTGGGGGTTATCGATTTAATGTTTGTAATCATAATAGTGATCCTAAAGATCTTGCCACCTCAAAGTTGCTTAATTTTTCGGCTGAGTTTTGTAAAGAATATTTACCTTATATGATTGAATTAGGAAGATCTTTTGTTCAACCTAAGTTTCAATCGGCAAGTGCAGGACGAAAAGCTTTATATGCCCTTGATAATTTGTGGGACGGTCTCGGAGCTCTTATTGTAGAGAATCCTCAAATTCGTCATTTCTTTGGAAAAGTAACAATGTACCCTCATTATAATCAGGAAGCTAGAAATATGATTTTATATTTCCTTACAAAGCAATTTCCTGATACTAAGCAAATGGCTGTTCCAAAAACACCTCTTGAATTAGGAATGGATAGTGATAAAATGGAAGAATTATTCATCGGAAAAGATTATAAAGAGAACTATAAAATTCTACAGAAGAAGGTCAGGGCATTTGATTTAAATATCCCTCCATTAATTAATGCTTACATGAATCTTTCTCCAACGATGAAATTTTTTGGAACGACAATAAACGAAACTTTTGGAGGAGTTGAAGAATCAGGTATAATGATAACCATTGATGAAATTGCTCCTACTAAAATAGATAGGCATGTTAATTCTTATAAAGACCAAAAAGAAAATTAATTTAAAATAAAAAAT
Organism: Bacteroidales bacterium; assembly: GCA_013138975.1. GTDB lineage: Bacteria > Bacteroidota > Bacteroidia > Bacteroidales > UBA12077 > UBA12077. The sequence continues at coordinate 121,747 of WTBR01000007.1, read as the reverse complement.
GCGCTTTAATCAGCGCATTTTTTATTTTTCACTTGGCTTCTTTAATATGCCCTTTGATCTCTACCCTCAATAAAATTTATAAATGATTTATTAACTACTTTATTACCTCCGGGAGTTGGATAATTCCCGGTAAAGTACCAATCACCAGTATCATTAGGGCAAGCTGCATGAAGGTTTTCAATTGTTTGAAATACAATTTCAACTTCAGCCTTTATTTCATTTGATTTAAGCAACTTCGAAATTTTTCCTGATATTTCTTCTGGAGTAAATGGCTTATAAATCTCTTTTACATAATTTACAATTTGCTCTTTTGGTAGGTTCTCTTGTGCTTTTGATTTTTTGTACACTTCATTAATCACATTCTCTTGTCCTGTATCTTTCAGCAAAGATATTGCCGCTTTAAATGCAATAAAATCTCCTAATTTTGCCATATCAATTCCATAACAATCCGGATATCTAATTTGAGGTGAAGAAGATACAACGACAATTTTTTTAGGTTCTAAACGATCAAGAATTCTTAAGATACTTTCCTTTAATGTTGTTCCGCGAACAATAGAATCATCAATAATTACAAGATTGTCGACACCGCTTCGTATAGCCCCATACGTTATGTCATATACATGTCCAACCAAATCATTTCTACCTTTATCCTGTGCAATAAATGTTCTGAGCTTAATATCTTTTATGGCTATTTTCTCAACACGAATTTTTTTATTCATGATTCGGGTGATCTCTTTCTCATCTATTTTACCACCAAGAGCCATTATCTCTTTTTTCTGTACTCCTTGCAAATGTGTTTTTAGCTCATCTACCATCCCATAAAACGCAGTTTCTGAGGTGTTAGGAATAAATGAAAAAACGGTGTTCTCAGAATCATTATTAATTACTTTCATTATTTGAGGAACAATTAACCTTCCTAATTGCTTTCTTTCCTGATAAACATCTTTATCGCTACCTCGTGAAAAATAAATTCTTTCAAAAGAACAAGAGCTTCTTTTTTGAGGCACTCTTATTTCTTCGGAAGAAACTTTACCATCTTTCTTTATTATTAATGCTTCACCCGGCTTAACTTCATTAACAGCATCAGAAGGCACATTCATTACAGTCTGTATAACAGGTCTTTCAGATGCCACAACAACAATCTCTTCATCTTTGTAATAAAACGCTGGACGAATTCCGTTTGGATCGCGTGTCACAAAAGCGTCACCATGGCCTGTAACACCTGCTATTGCATAACCTCCATCCCAATCTTTACTAGCTTCTTGTAGAATTTTCTTTATATCAATATTCTTAGCAATCAGTTCAGAAATCTCTTTATTTTTAAATCCATCATTTTTATATTGACGAAATAACATTTGATTTTCTTCGTCGAGGAAATGTCCAACTTTTTCCAAAACAGTAATTGTATCTGAATATTCTTTTGGATTTTGTCCTAAATCAACTAAAACTTTAAAAAGTTCATCAACATTAGTCATATTAAAATTACCGGCTAACATTAAATTCCGTGATTTCCAATTATTTTCACGCATTAAGGGTTGCACATATTCAATATCGTCGCCCCCAAAAGTCCCATATCGTAAGTGTCCTAAATATACATCAGCCGCAGAAGGCAGGTTTTCTTTTGCCCAAACAGGATCATTTAATAAATCGGCGTTTTTTTCTTTTACTTCAGTATGATAATTATTTATTTGAGCAAATACTTCTTTTATAGGGGAATCTCCATTTGATCTGAACCGATGAATGTATTTTTTACCTGGATCTAAATCAAATTTCAAGGTTGCAAAACCAGCTCCATCTTGTCCTCGATTATGTTGCTTCTCCATTAATAAATACAGCTTTTGCAAACCATACATCCATGTTCCATATTTGGACTGATAATATTCTAAAGGTTTTAATAATCGGATTAAAGCTATACCGCATTCGTGTTTAATTTGATCGCTCATTATTTTATATATTATAAAACTATTTATTAAACATATTAAAACTGACTTTGTTAAGAGTCAATATTAAAATTGTTTCAGAGATATTATTCTCCGATTTTAAATTATTTAAACTTAAATGTAAATTTCTCTTTTTGGACAACTTTTTGAAAAGATTATTTCTTTGTACTCCTGTAGGTGTTTTCTGTTTCTTGTTATCCAAGATACAATGCATTAGTTTCAATTTTTAATCTTCTAAATCCGGGTAATTAATTTTACTTGGTACAATAAATGCTGAACGAAAATATCTTTTTATTTGCTTAAAATCTTTCATCGCATCTATTTTCGTTCTATAATCGCCAACATATACTATAAAGTAAGGACTTTTATATCCTGGATAAATAGGAATTTCAGGAAAAAGCTCATAAAATCTAGTATGTGCTGCCTGAGATTGAGCTCTTGCTTTATTTCCTAAATTATTAAAGATTTTAATTCTATAGCCTGGAACTCCCGCTTTTCTTTTATTATTTTCTACACTATTATACATAAGCTCATTAATTCTCATGTCCTGAAAAATAACTACTTCACCTACACCCTTTTCGTTTACCTCCAATTTCTGGAAAATATCCTGACTTGAAGATAAATCCGTATTTAACTGACTAAAAAGATTTAGACTGAGAAAAAGTAAAATAATTAAACTACTTGTACTTTTAGTGCTTATCATATATTTTTTTGTTGATCTTGCAAAATTAATCATTTTTTTATCAGAATTAATTATCAAGCTAATAAATATTACATGAATATAAACTAAAGCTTAACCCTTTGTTTTTCTGACACTTTTATTATTTTACTTTTTACTAAAGCTTTAACTTTTATGGTACCATCCATTTCCATATCGAAACTTTTTGATTTTCGCATTTTATACATCGTTGCCATACTTGCCAATGGATTTCTAACGATTATAACAACCGGGAATTCGTGAATTTCTTCTGACTTTGGAGGAATTACAATATCATTTTCTATTGTCATTTTGCCAATATAACTTCCATTGATTTTAAGATCCAAGTCCATTGATTTTATTTTAATCTTATATCCATTTGGATTAGATATTGGAACTTTTAGGTTAAGAATAACTTTATTATCCTTCATACCTTTAAAATCAACATTATTTACATCTCCAATATCAACAGATTTATATATACTACAACCGGTTAAAATAAATATAACTAATATTAATGGAATTAAATTTAATACCCTTTTCATAATTTATTCTTATAAGATTTAAATACTTTATTTTTTTCGATACATTGTTCTTTCGACTGCATCAATCCAACCTTCATATAATTTTTGCCTATTCTCTTCTTTCATTAACGGAATAAACGACTTTTCTATTTTGCGTCGTTCTATTATTTCATCCATTGTCCAAAAACCTATGGACAAACCAGCCAATAATGCTGCTCCTAATGCTGTTGTTTCAATATTTTCAGGTCGTTTTACTTCTACATTTAAAATATCAGACTGAAATTGCATTAAAAAATTATTTGCACATGCACCTCCATCTACATTTAAAGAATGTAATTTAATTCCTGAATCTTTTTCCATAACTTTTAACACATCCATTGTTTGATATGCCAATGCCTCCAAAGTAGATCGAATAATATGCTTGTCGGTAACACCTTGAGTAAGTCCTAATATTGCTCCTCTGGCATACATATCCCAGTATGGAGCTCCTAATCCTGAAAACGCCGGAACAACATAAACACCTTCGGTATCATCAAGATCAAAAGCAATTTGTTCTGTTTCGCTTGGACTTTTAATAATTTTTAATGCATCACGAAGCCATTTTATTGCGGCTCCTGCAATAAAAACACTTCCTTCAAGTGCATAATTTATTTTTCCGTTAATTCCCCAAGCAATTGTTGTTATTAATCCGGTTTCTGATTCTATAATTTCATTCCCGGTATTCATTAACATAAAACATCCGGTTCCATATGTATTTTTTGCCATCCCTTTTTCTACACATGTCTGACCAAAAAGAGCAGCTTGTTGATCTCCTGCTATTCCTGAAATTGGGATTTCTACTCCAAATATAGATTTATCAGTATATCCATAAATTTCTGAAGAAGATTTAACTTCAGGTAAGATATTTTCAGGAATTTCGAATAGGTCTATAAGTTTTTTATCCCACTTTAATTCTCGGATATTAAAAAGCATTGTTCGTGATGCATTCGAAAAGTCAGTTATATGGATTTTCCCTCCTGAAAGTTTCCAGGCCAACCAAGTATCAATCGTTCCTGCTAATATTTCTCCTTTTATTGCTCGCTCTTTAACTTTTGGTACATTTTTAAATATCCATTGAATTTTTGTGGCAGAAAAATATGAATCAATAATTAATCCGGTATTTTCTTTAATATAATCACTCCAACCTTCTTTCTTAATTTTTTGACACAAATCGGCTGTTCGTTTGTCTTGCCATACTATCGCATTATATACAGGATTACCTGTAACTTTATCCCACAAAATAATAGTTTCTCTCTGATTAGCTATACCAATTGCTCCTATTTCTAAAAGATCAATATTTTGTTTCTTAATAAGATTTTTTGCTGTATTTATTTGTGAATTCCAAATTTCAAGTGGATCATGTTCAACCCAACCTGCATTAGGATAGTATTGCTTAAATTCCTTTTGTTCAGAGTCAATGATATTGCTTTCTGAATCAAATAAAAAAGATCGAGAACTTGATGTTCCTTGATCTAATGAAAGAATGTATTTTTTACTCATTACTAAATAAAATTGAAGGTCATAAAAATACAAATTATTAATAGTAATCTCTGTTAAAAATAAAAAACGGTCAAATCAATAAAGAAATGACCGCTATATATAATTTATCTAGTTTTTATTCCATTGCTTCTGCAACCTCATCTGTAAGTTCTAAACTATAATATACATTTTGAACATCATCGTCATCTTCAAACGCATCTATCATCCTCATAACTTTTAAAGCTTCTACCACTTCCAATTCTTTTGTATCATTCGGGATTCTTTGTAATCCTGCATTTTCAATTTCAACTTTTAAAGTGTCGAGTTTTTTCTGAATGCTTCCAAAATCCTCTTTAGCTGTTGTAACCGTAATTACACCTTCTTCGAATTCAATATCTTCAGCTCCAGCATCAATCATCTCAAGTTCAAATTCATCCTTATCCATACCATCTGGAAATGCAAATGTAAAAATTCCTTTTGTATCAAAAAGAAATGATAAGGAACCGTTCGTTCCTAAACTACCATTATATTTTGTAAATATTGCTCTTATATTACTTACTGTTCTTTGTTTATTGTCGGATAAACAATCGACAAAAACGGCTATTCCATTTGGTGCATAACCCTCAAAAGACATTTCTTCATTATTATCACCCTCTTTTTCGGCTTTATTAATTGCACGTTCAACATTGTCTTTAGGCATATTTACACCTTTAGCATTATTAATCGCAAGACGTAATCGTGGATTAGTTTCCGAATCGGGGCCACCCTCTTTTACTGCAATTGATATTTCCTTGACAATTCTCGAAAACATTTTGGAACGTTTTGCATCGTTCGCCCCTTTTGCTCTTTTTATTTTTGACCATTTACTGTGACCTGACATATTATATATTTTATTTAATGATAAATTATTTTAACTATAATACCTGTAAAATTACTAAAATTTAAGTAGTCTTTGCAAGAAAACGCCAAATACTGCGTTACTCTCGTGTTGAAAACAGTCACTTACAAAAGTAAGCTCCTTGATTTTCACCACTTCGAAAGCCTTGTCTTTGTCGCTTTTTTATCAAAGACTTAAAGATGGTAGTTTTCTTGCAAACACAAGTATATACCTAAATTCCTTTCAGGAAAAATAACAGACAAACATGTCCTTTTATATAAAGAATGATGATTTTATTAAATCCCCTCTATATTTTTAATAAATTTGCAAAACAAAAACAGCAAATATTTTACATAAAAGCCTTCATAAAATGAGTATTACAAATTCAGAAGTGTCTCAGAAATTATATATCGAAACTTACGGTTGTCAAATGAATGTATCAGATAGCGAAGTAGTTGCATCTGTATTAAAAGATAAGGGATACATTATTACCGAAGATATTAATGAAGCTGATGTTATATTAGTAAATACCTGTTCTATACGCGAAAATGCTGAACAACGTATTTGGGGCAGATTAGATGTTTTTAAGCAAATAAAAAAGAAGAAACCCGAACTTACGATTGGTGTAATTGGCTGCATGGCAGAACGTTTAAAAGAAAAACTGCTCGAAGAAGAAAAAACAGTTGATATTGTTGTTGGTCCTGATGCATACAGAGATTTACCCCATTTATTAGAAACTGCGGAAACAGGCCAAAGAGGTGTTAATGTGATACTTTCGAAAGAGGAAACTTATGGAGATATAAGTCCTGTGCGATTAGATAAAAATAGAATCTCTGCTTTTGTATCAATTATGAGAGGATGTAACAATATGTGTTCTTATTGTATTGTTCCATATGTAAGAGGCGCTGAACGTAGCCGAAATCCTGAATCTATTTTAAAAGAAATTGAGGATTTATTTAACACAGGATATAAAGAAGTTACATTGATAGGGCAAAATGTAGATTCATATATTTGGGAATCGGAAAAAGAAAACCTACCTGCCGGAAAACAGGGAGAAACAATGAAATTTGCACAACTGCTTGAAAAAACTGCAAAAATAAACCCTCAACTCAGAATTCGCTTTTCAACTTCTCATCCAAAAGACATGTCGGATGACGTTCTGTATACAATGGCTATGTATAGTAATATTTGTAATTATATTCATTTACCTGCACAATCGGGAAGCACAAAAGTTCTTACTGAAATGAAGCGTGGCTATACGCGTGAATATTATATCGACAGAATAAACGCAATAAAAAGAATCTTACCTGACAGTGCAATCTCGTCAGATATTATGACGGGATTCCCTGGAGAAACGGAAGAGGATCATCAGGAAACATTGAGCTTAATGGAATTTGTAAATTATGATTTCTCTTATATGTTTAAATATTCTGAACGTCCTAAAACATACGCTGCCAGACATTTAAAAGATGATATTTCAGAAGGAACTAAATCAAGAAGATTAACTGAAATTATTAATTTACAAACCAAATTATCTGAAAAAAGTAAAAAAGCAGATTTAGGAAGAGTATTTGAGGTCTTAGTTGAAGGAATATCAAAAAAATCTTCTGAACATTTTTTTGGTCGAAATTCTCAAAACAAGGTTGTTGTATTTCCTAAAAACAATTATAATATTGGAGATTATGTTTTTGTAGAAATCACAGAATGTACATCTGCAACTCTTATTGGAGTTCTTGTAAAATAAAATTAATTAAATCAGGTTAAAATTTAACACGTAATTTTTAAATAAACTACCTCGCTGCAAGCAGGCAGGATTTCAACAAAAGTTTCTTTTAATTCGCCCCTAAGGGCGAGGAATATGATCCAAGAGATCCCTCGCCTTCACTTCGACTAGCTCAGTGGAGCCCGCTCGGGATCTATTCAACTAGATACTTTCAGTTCACTATCGTTCCTGAAATTATAGTTTCACTGTATTAATTGAAAAACTGTATCTAATTTAACAAGTTTAACCAACTCAAGTAATTCATCTGAAAGGTTTGTTAAATTCAAATTAGATTCATTTGTCTTTGCAACTTTATATAAACTCAATAAAGTTTCAAAGCCTGAGCTATCAATAAACTTTATTCCTGTAAAATCAAGTGTCAGCTTCGAATCCGATTGACTTACCAATGGTAATAACTGTGACTCAACATCCTTTGAATTTAATATGTTCAACTTAGTCATACTATTAAATGAGACAAAGTAGCTATTTTCAATTTGATCAACTGTTACCATAAAATATTAATTGAATTATTTATGCTGCAAAATAACATCATTACATAAGATAGTTCAAATGATTTAAGTCAAGTTTTTCAACAATTTTAGTTAAAGCTTTCAACGACCAAATGATATTAACATTTAATACCTGTTAAACACCAAAATAACCGATGTAATTCGTTTCTTTTTCACTTATATTTCTTCAAAAAATAAAACCATAGCTACGACTATGCTTGTATTTTTTGAATCATCTAAGCAAAAAATAATTCAAATTATTTATAGTTCATTTTGAAATTTAATTGATATAATTCTTAGAAAGTAAGTATAAATTTTGTTCCAATTCCAGACTCTGACTTTACTGCTATGTTTCCTTTATGCAGAAACATTATTTGTTTTGTAATGCTTAGTCCAATTCCTGATCCTTTATGCTTTGTAGTAAAGAATGGAATGAAAATATTCTCAATATCATTCTCAGAAATTCCTTTACCATTGTCTTGAAAAGAAACCAGAATATGATTTTTATTATTTCTTTGAACTTCAATATTTAAACTCGGATTTTCTGTTTCTTGAACAGCGTCTATGGCATTTAATATCAAATTAATAAAAGCCTGTTCTATTAATGATTTATCTGCTATTATTTCTAAATCATCAGATTCTATTTTCAATTGAAAATCAATTTCAGATTCATGAATCTTAGGCTTTAATAACGTGACAACCCTGCTAATGATGTATTTTACATTTAATTTTTCTAATTCAGGCTTTGGCATTTTTGTAAAATTCCGGGTAGCTTCAACGAAATTTACCAGCCCTTTACTTCTTGCTTCTATCGTTTTTAAACTTTCATTTACATCTTGTTTTTGCTCATAATCCAGGTTCTCAACGAACTGATTATTCTCATCATATAATTTTTTATAAACTAAGCCTGAAAGGTTTGATATAGGAATTACTGAATTCATAATCTCATGCGACATTACTCTTGTTAATTTTTGCCACGATTCTAATTCTTTTTGTTCTAATTCGCTTTGTACATTTTGAAAAGAGATTAGCCTAAAATGTTCTTCCTGCAATTTAAACTCTGCAACTTGAACTGAATAATTAAACAACTCTCCATTCAAATTAAATTTTATCAATTTTTTCTCATTTGGCTTTAACCTTAATAAAATTTGAGGTAAATCATCATAGGAAAGCTCAAGAGAATTAATATCTCTCAAAACATTTTTGTTAAATAACTTCTTTGAGGAATCGTTCGATAAAATTATTTTATTGGATTCGTCAAAACATATTACCGCAACATCAATCTGATTAACAATAGTTTGCAAATACTGATAGTTTACTTGTGCCTCATCACGCAAAGAAATTATTACTTTTGATAATTTATCAAATGCTTCGTTAAAATCAATATCCTGATATTCTTTTGTAAAGGGAGTTGCAAAATCGTCTTGATTGATTGATACTAAAAAATGAGACAGCCTTCGATGTTCTTTTCTTATAAAATTTAAGAAGAAGATAATAATAGTTATATCTGTAATAAAAATCCATGTAGATGTTAACCAGAAATATGTATTAAATAGAACGTATACCCCTAATCCGGTCAACAATACTATTGCTGCTAAATATAATATTGCCAAATATCTGAATCTCTTAAATACCATATTTTTTCATTTTTCGATACAATGTGCTTCTTCCCCATCCTAGCTCATCTGCAGCCTTTGTAAAATTCCCATTATACTTCTGAATAGCACCTTGAATAGCTTTTTTTTCAAGCCCTTCAACATTTAATGAATCCGGAATATTATCAGTATAATTCTTTTTTAAAGAAAAATCATTTTCTGTAATTATTTTGTCTTCTGTCATAATTACAGCTCTTTCAACTATATGTTGAAGTTCTCTAATATTCCCGGGCCACTTATAATCTACTAGTGCACGATTTGCTTTATCGGATATTTTCAAAGTAGATTTATTATATTTATTTGAAAATTTCTTTAAAAATTTAGAGCTTAATAAAGAAATATCTTCTTTTCTATTTCTGAGTGGAGGTAAGTTAATTTCAACTGTATTTATTCGATAAAGTAAATCTTGTCGAAACTCTCCATCTTCAACCATTTTATATAGATCTTTATTTGTAGCACAAATCAGTCTAATATTAATATCAATATTTTTATTAGACCCAACTCTATTAATATATCTATTTTGAATTACCGATAATAATTTTGATTGAAGATTTAATGACAAGTTTCCAATCTCGTCCAGAAACAAGGTTCCGTCAGAAGCGATCTCAAATCTCCCCGGCTTATCCTCTTTTGCATCGGTGAAAGCGCCTTTTGTATGACCAAAAAGTTCGGATTCAAATAAAGTTTGAGAAATAGCGCCTAAGTCAACATTAATAAAGGACATATTTTGCCTATCCGATTTCCGATGTATAGCCCTTGCAACCAGCTCCTTTCCTGTTCCATTTTCTCCAAGAATTAATACATTTGCATCGGTTCCGGAAACTTTATTTATTGCAGTAAAAACGGCTTGCATTGATTTCGATTCACTAATTATTTCTGTGTAATCTTTATTTATTTCTTGACTTAAAATCTCTTGCGTATGCTGCAATTTATTTACTCGTTTTTTTGATTTACTTAAATTAAACACCGCTTCAACTGTTGCTAATAATTTTTCGCTCCCCCAAGGTTTTACAATAAATTCTGATGCTCCCTGTTTCATCGCTTCCACTGCAATTTGAATATCACCATAAGCAGTATTCATTACAACACTAATATTTGAATCAAAACTTATAATCTTTTTCAACCAGAAAATTCCTTCTTCTCCACTGGTAAGTCCGGGTTTAAAATTCATATCCAGAATTATTACATCAAAATCTTCATTATTTAAGTAACCGGGAATATTTTTTGGATTATTCTCAACAACAACATCTGTGAATTTTTGCTTTAACACCATTCGTGCAGTTGTTAGCACATCTTTATCATCGTCAACAACTAAAATTCTGCCTTGTATTTTACTCATTGTAATTCTTTTATTAATACTAATTAAACACCAAAATAACTTATATAATTCGTTTCTTTTTTACTTATAATTTCTTCAAAATACAATTCAAATTTAAATAGTCGTTCAACGGATGCTCCCTAGAAAGAGTAAAGCCTTTTATTACTGCATAACAACCATTCCTGATTTGCTTAATAATTATAAAATCCGTGGCACGACCTACTAAATCTAAGCAAAAAATAATTCAAATTATTTATAAATCATTTTGATATTTAATTAGTATAACTTAGATATTCAAAAGTAAGAATCGTATCATTATGACACAAACTTTTGTGCCAAAATGATACAATCTTTGTGTAAAATATTTTAACAATACATCATTCATGTCTGATTTACTGACTAATATGTACATTGGCACAATTTTAACATTAGTTCTAACAAAATAGAACTAAATTATTTAAAATGATAAAAAATTATTTAATAACAGCCATTAGGAATATTTCCCGAAATCTTGGATATTCTTTAATAAACTTTATAGGCTTATCTTTTGGAATAGCACTTTTTATTCTAATTATACTATATGTTAGGAACGAATATTCTTATGATAAATTCAATACTAATATTGAAAGAATATACCGATTTGAATTTGGCGATGCTGAAAATGTTCATTTACCTTCAGCTGCAGGGCTTGATGCTCAAGATTGGTTTCCTGATATAGAAAAAGTTGTAAGATTTAGGTTGTGGGGCAGTCAAACTTTTCAGTATGAAACAACATCCTTTAGAATACCCAATGTTATGATTGCAGATTCCTCATTTTTTGATGTTTTTACCACTGAATTTGTAAATGGAGATCCAAAAACTGCATTTGAAGTAGCTAACTCAATAGTATTAACTGAAAAAAATGCAAAAAATATTTTTGGTGATATTGATCCTATCAATCAAATTCTAAAAATAAATGAACATGAATTTGTTGTAACGGGAGTTATTAAAGAGTTTCCTAACTTTCACATACAAACTGGGGCATTAATCCCATTTAATATATTAGCTTATATGAACGATCTAAATAAAGTTGATCGAGAATTCCTTAGAAGCTATGGCACCTGGCAATTTCCAACCTATTTCCTAATCTCTGGCTCAGTTGACACAAAAAACTTAGCAAAAAAACTTGTGGGTAAATTTTTAGAAAGATGGCCTGACTGGGAAAATCCATTAATTACTTTACGACCACTAAAAGATGTTTATTTTGCCGACCATTCAAAAGAAGGCTTTCAACATGGAAATAAAAATACAGTAAAATTGTTTTTTGCAATCGGCATTTTTATAATTTTTATTGCTTGTATCAACTTTATAAATTTAACTACTGCTAAAGCGTCAAACAGAGCAACTGAAGTTGGAATACGTAAAGTCCATGGAGGGTTTAAAAGACAACTTGTCTTTCAATTTTTATCAGAATCCATTTTAATAACATTTATTTCCTTTTTAATTGCTATTACCTTAGTTCAAGCTCTATTGCCATTTTTTAATAATCTTATCCAAAAAGAGCTATACTTTCTAACTGTTTTTAATTTGAATTTCGTTTTAATTTCGATAATAGGAATACTATTTATTGGATTTATTGCAGGTATTTATCCAGCGTTCTATCTAACTGCATTCAATCCTATAAAAGTATTAAAGGGTGAAAAAACAAAAGGTAAAAGTGCTGCTATATTTAGGAGAATCCTTATTGTAATTCAATTTACTATTTCTGTAGCACTTATTATTTCAACAATTACTGTCCAAAAGCAAATAAATTATTTACGAGAAAAAGATATGGGCTTTAGTAAAGAAAATACTATAGCTATTGGTCTAAATAGTAAATTAAAGGAAAATAAAGAAGCTTTTAAACAAGCACTTTTAAACTATCCTGAAATAGAATCTATCTCATTTAGTGCAGGAATAATTGGTTCAATGGGAAATACAGAATCTTTTGATTTCAATAGCGATGGTGAAAGAACTTCTATTCAATTGCATTCGATTGATCCAGAATTTATTGAACAATTCGAGATAGAAATTATTGAAGGTAGAAATTTTTCTTTTGATAATACTACTGATACTAAGCAAAAAATAATTTTAAACGAGGAAGCTGTTAAAGCCGGGGGATTAAAACTTGGAGAAACGGCAGAAACAATCTTCCATAGAGATAGTTGGTATTTCACGGCTTTGCCAAGCAAGGATTGTGAAGTTATTGGTGTTGTAAAAAGTTTCAACTTTAGATCTCTTCACGAAGCAATTGGGCCACAAGGACTAGTTTGGAATGAAGACTGGCATTATAATATAAATATAAAAATTCAAGAAGGAACAACTACTCAAGCTCTGGAAATAGTAGAAACCGTATTTAAAGAGTTTTCTGGTGATATCCCATTTGAGTATAGATTTATTGATGATCATATTGATAATTTATACAAATCTGATAAACGATTAGGGAAATTCTTTACGTACTTTTCCATAATAGCAATTATAATAGCAATGTTAGGTCTATTGGGTCTTGCGGCATATATTGCCGAAAGCAGAACAAAGGAAATTGGGATTAGAAAAGCGCTTGGTTCCTCTGTTTCTAAAATCATTTTTATGATTTCGAAAGAATTTATAAAATGGGTATTAATTGCAAATATAATTGCAATACCTATTGCAACTTATGGCATGAATAAATGGTTACAAACTTTTGCATATAAAATTAAAATTACTCCTGATATTTATATTTTAGCTGCAATTCTTTCTATTTTCATTGCTTTAATTACTGTATTTTACCAATCGTTTAAAGCATCAAGAAGCAAGCCCGCAGATTCATTAAGGTATGAATAAGAATAAATTTTGTTTTAATATAAAAGAGCTGCAAACATCGTTGCTCTTTTATTTTACTTACTGATTATCTTTAAAATGAAACTCCTCGCAGCAAGCTGACGAGGTATCTCAATGGAATATTTTATTTTCCATACGCACCAAGGTGTGGGGAATATAAGCCTTGAGATCCCTCGACTACCGCTCGGGATCAGTTCGACTAGATGATTGTGATTACAAAATCATAGTCTCACTGATTTAAAAATTAACATAGGGTATATTAAGATTAATTTATCTTTAATGTAGAAACTAAAAATAAAATAAATCTTAAATACTAAAATTATGAAAACAATAAGTAAATTAATGATCGGAATCGTGTTGATGGCATTTATGTTTCTAAATACAAATGCTCAACCAAAATCAGAATTACCTGATGATAACAAAACTAAAATGAATTGGTCTAGTGCAGATACTTTATACACTTTCCAATTTAATACTACTTCAAACACATGGGAATATTTCCAAAGAGAAGTAAGATTGTTTGATAAAAACCAATACCCTATTGAAAATTTTGTTCAAACTTGGCAAAGTCAATCTAGAAATTGGACTAATTATTTAAGATTAAATTACACTTACGATGAAAAAGGCAATGAAATTGAAGAAATTACACAAGATTGGGATCCTTCAACAAATAGTTGGATTAATGCACAATTAAGAATTACTACTTATAAAGGTCGACAAAAAGAAGAGATCCTTTTTCAACAATGGAAAAAGCCTACAAATGAGTGGTTTAATATAATGAAATATTTAATCAAGTATAATAACGATGGTGATAAAAACTCTGTAATTGTAAGACTTTACAATGGTGTAACTAAAAACTGGGATAATCATAAAAAATTTACAATGGAATTTGATAATCCTCTTTCACCTCCATCTGTTGTTGTAGCACATTCTTGGCTTTCTGAAAATTGGAAAAAAGAAGGTAAATACGAAATTGCATATAACTGGAGAGGCGATAAAACCATGGAAACAAGATATACATGGAATCAAGGGCATAAAACATGGCTCGAAGGTATATTATTAGAAATGCATTATGACAGATCTGGAAATCAAACTGAGTATATTGAAAAAAAGTATGATTATCAAAATAGCATGTGGATGAATTTCAATAAGGACAATGCTATCTACAATGAAGATGGGTATATGACTGAAAAAATAGAATTTACATGGAATAGAAGTACTAATCAATGGGATGAAAGTGGCAAATACAAATTCTCAACCGATACTAAAATTTAAACTATCTTACAATATAAAAAAGAGCTCGTCCCGATAGTTATCGGGACGAGCTCTTTTTTTTGTTCTTTTTTTTATTCTTTTTGTTCTTTTAATTTCAGCATTAATTCATCTAATTGCTTTGTTTCTACCTTTGAAGGAGAATTTATCATAACATCGCGACCAGAGTTATTCTTTGGGAATGCAATATAATCTCTTATAGATTCAGATCCTCCAAAAACAGAACACCATCGATCAAATCCAAATGCAATACCACCATGAGGTGGAGCTCCAAATTTAAATGCGTCTAATAAAAATCCAAATTTTTCTTCTGCTTCTTCTTTTAAAATACCTAGAGCTGCAAACATTTTTTGCTGTAATTCTGCATCAAATATTCTAATTGATCCTCCACCAATTTCTACTCCATTAATAACAAAGTCGTAAGCATTGGCTCTCATTTTACCCGGATCAGTATCAAATAAACTAACATCTTCTACTTTAGGTGAAGTAAATGGATGATGCATTGCATAGAATCTCTTATCATCTTCGTTCCATTCAAGTAATGGAAAATCAACAACCCAGCATGGAGCAAACTTATCTTTATCTCTTAACCCAAGTCTATCGCCCATTTCAAGTCTCAAATCATTTAAAGCACTTTGTGTTTTATCTCTATTACCAGCTAAAACAAGCAATAAATCGCCTGGAACAGCATTCATTGCTTCAGCCCATATTTTTAAATCATCTTGAGAGAAAAATTTATCAACCGATGATTTAAAAGTTCCATCAGCATTGTATTTTACATATACCAATCCATTTGCTCCTACTTGTGGTTTTCGCACAAAATCTGTTAGAGCATCAAGTTGTTTTCGAGAATATTCAGCACATTTTTTTGCGCAAATTCCACCAATATATTCTACACTATCAAACACTGTAAAACCTTTTCCTTGAGCAATTTCAGTAATTTCTTTGAATTTCATATCAAATCTCATGTCTGGCTTATCAGAACCATAAAATTTCATGGCATCATCATATGTAATTCTAGGAAACTTTTCTTCAAAGTTTAAACCCTTAATTTCTGAAAACAAATATTTTGCTAAACCTTCGAACGTATTTAAAATATCTTCCTGATCAACAAAAGACATTTCGCAATCTATTTGCGTAAACTCTGGTTGACGGTCTGCTCTTAGATCCTCGTCGCGAAAGCATTTAACAATTTGAAAATATTTATCAAATCCAGACACCATCAATAATTGCTTAAATGTTTGAGGGGATTGTGGTAAAGCGTAAAACTCACCTGGATTCATTCTGGAAGGAACAATAAAATCACGAGCTCCTTCAGGAGATGATTTAATTAAATAAGGAGTTTCAATCTCCATAAAATCCTTACTATCAAGAAATTTACGAATCTCCTGTCCTATTTTATGTCTTAATTTCAAACTTTCTCTTACAGGATTTCTTCTTAAGTCAAGATATCTGTATTTCATTCTCAACTCTTCTCCTCCATCTGTCTCATCTTCAATAGTAAATGGCGGGATCTCAGACTTATTTAAGACAACAAGTTCATTAACTATTATTTCAATTTCGCCAGTTGGCATTTTCAAGTTTTTACTGCTTCGTTCAATAACTTTCCCAGCAACTTTAATTACATACTCTCTTCCTAATTTTGTTACCTCAGATTTTAAATCATCTGAAGTATTTTCATCGAAAACCAATTGGGTTAATCCATATCTATCACGAAGTGTAATAAATGTCATTCCGCCAAGGTTTCTTATTGTCTGAATCCAGCCACTTAGAGTAACTTCTTGGTTAATATTACTTATCCTTAATTCTCCACAGGTATGCGTTCTGTACATATTACTATATTTTACTCGTTTTTATCATCAATTTGAATTGCGAAAATAGGATTTTATTTCTTTTTTAAACCCAGAAAATACTAAATATTTTAATTTCTATATTTACAATGACTTATATTTGATAATATTAAACTATTAAAATGGATTTATATACTGACGAATTTTTCATGAAAGAAGCTTTAAAAGAAGCTTTAAAAGCATACAATAAGAATGAAGTTCCTATTGGTGCAGTAATTGTAAATAATAATCAAATAATTGCACGTGCCCATAACCTTACCGAAACATTAAATGATGTTACTGCACATGCTGAAATGCAAGCTTTTACTGCTGCAAGCAATTATTTAGCAGGAAAATATTTACACGATTGTATCTTATACGTAACAGTAGAACCTTGCAATATGTGTGCCGGGGCAGCATATTGGTCTCAAATAAGTAAAATAGTTTATGGTGCATCCGATAAAAAAAGAGGATATAGTTTAATAAAACAAAATCTGATACACCCAAAAACAGAAGTAATTTCTGGAATTTTAGAAGATAATTGCAGTAAATTGTTACTAGATTTTTTCAAAGAAAAGAGATGAAATTCAACAATTTAAATTATATTTTGTTTCCTATAAAAGAATGATATAAATCACCAATACATATTATGGTAAATCACCATAATATAATTGTCATTAAAAAAAAGACTAACATACTTTGCGCAATATTTTAATCTCAAAAAAAATTACTATGAAGCGATTAATTTTAACAACTCTTTTTGTTCTTGCAATAATTAAAGTCAATTACGCACAAGATGCAATGACAAAGGCTCAGGCTAATTTCATTTATAATTTTACAAAATTCTTTGATTGGCCACAAACAGAAAAATCTGGAGATTTTATTATAGGAGTATTGGGATCAAGAGGTTTATTCACAGACCTTCAAAAAGTTACAACAGGTAAAAAGAATGTTACACAGAATATTGTTGTTAAGTATTTTAAAAATAATGCTGAAATTTCAAAATGCCATGTAATATATGTTGATGCCCTAAAATCAAGTAGTTTAACGAACATTCATAATAAAACAGGTGATCACTGTTTAATAATAAGTAATAGTAATTCATCGATTGCAAAAGGAGCCGCGATTCAGTTCATTCATGAAGGCGACAGACTTAAGTACGGATTTAGCAAAGAAAATGCTTTAAAACACGGTTTAAAATTCCACTCAAAAGTTTCTGAAATGGCAAGTAAGAAATATTAATAAGAATACATTAATATAATAGTATAAAGGTATGAAATTGACAATTGGAAAAAAGTTGATTATTGGGTTTGGGATTATACTATTTGCTTTAATTATAAATGCAATTGCAATCTTAAACTCTTCTTTAGAGAATAGCCGTTTAAATAATGAAATTATTGAAAATTTCAACCCTACTAAAAACAATTTAGTAAACTTAAGACAACATTTAGTTAATTCTAAAATGCTTATTAAAAACTGGGTTTATATAGAGAAACAAAATGATACGCCAGACAAAATCAAATTGATTGATCTACTCAATAATAATTTTCCTGAAACAATAAGCAAACTTGACAAACTTTCAGAAAATTGGGAGATTGAAAATAAAGAACAATTTTCTCAAGTTAAATCTATTATAATAGATTCTCTAATACCATTACAACAAAATATAATGAGCCAATTAAATAGTTTTGAAAGCTACGATGACTTAATGGTTATTTTTGATGTAATGCCCCTTGTAGAAGAGCAGGGAGAAATCATAGTAAAAACGAATAAGACCATAAGCATTCTTGATAATTTAATTAATTACCAAACTGATTTAGCAAATGGCTCAATTAATGAAATGCAGAAATCATTTCAGAATTTTCCAAAATTTATAATAATTACAACCTTAATTATTATGATTATATTCATCTTAGTTTTATTCTACGTTCATAGAACTATTACAGTTCCAATTAAAAAAAGCGTTGACTTTGCTAAAGCAATTGAGAATGGTGATTTAACTGCTACAGTGCATATTAAACAAAATGATGAAATTGGAGATCTTGCGAATTCGTTAGGAAATATGGCTTATAAACTAAATGAGATGGTATCATCTATAACCGGTTCTGCCAATTATATTTTAAAAACGAGTGTAAACATTACTCAAAAATCTCAAGACTTAGCAAACGGTGCTAGTTCTCAAGCTTCATCTTCTGAAGAATTAGCTTCATCAATGGAAGAAATGGTTGCTAATATTGAACAAAACTCTGAAAACTCAAAAGAAACTGAAAATATCTCATTAAGTGCAACCGAAAAGAGTAAAGAAGTTGGATCTGCTGCAACAAATAGTCTTGTTTCAATTCATTCAATTGCTGAAAAAATAGGAATAATTAGTGATATTGCTTTTCAAACAAATATTCTTGCTTTAAATGCAGCTGTAGAAGCTGCTAGAGCGGGAGAACATGGTAAGGGTTTTGCTGTTGTTGCTGCCGAAGTAAGAAAACTTGCTGAGCGCAGTAAAAAATCAGCTGAAGAAATTGAAGTATTATCTAAATCTAGCGTTAACGCAACTGAAAAAGCCCAAAATTTAGTAAATAAGGTTATTCCTGAAATAGAAAAGACCTCAAAACTAATTCAGGAGATCACTGCGGCAAGTCTAGAACAATATTCTGGCGCAAATCAAGTAAATAACGCTTTGCAATCGTTAAATGATATAACACAGCAAAACGCTTCATTATTTCAATCTTTAAATGATGATGCCAGCAATTTATCTAAACAAGCAGATAATCTTAATGAGGCAATCGTTTACTTTAAAATATAGATAAAGATTAAATTATAAAAAGAGCTGCTCATGAGCAGCTCTTTTCATTTATCAATAAATTTTAATGTCTTTAAAAATATGTGAATTAATACTTCCATTTATTAGCTAAAGCAACTAAAGAGAGCATTACAGGAACTTCTACCAACACTCCAACAACAGTTACTAATGCAGCAGGCGATTGTAGTCCGAATAATGCAATAGCAACAGCAACAGCCAACTCAAAAAAGTTACTTGCACCAATCATTGCAGCGGGAGAACAAATTGCATGTGGTAATTTCAACTTTCTTCCTCCAATCCATGCAATAAAAAATATAAAATAAGTTTGAATAATTAATGGTATTGCTATAAGTAGAATGATAAAAGGATTCTCCAAAATATTTACACCTTGAAATGCAAAAAGCAAAACTAATGTAACTAATAAAGCTAAAATAGAAACAGGTTTTAATTTAGATAGAAACACTTTTTTAAACCATTCTTCTCCCTTTGAACGTACTAATAATTTATGTGTAATAAATCCTGCTAGTAAAGGTATTACAACAAATATAATAACACTTGCAACTAAAGTATCGTAAGGTATTGTTATGTTTGTAATGCCTAGTAATAATCCTACAATGGGTACAAAAGCCACAAGAATGATAAGATCATTTACTGAAACTTGTACTAAAGTATAATTAGGATCACCATTGGTTAAATATGACCAAACAAAAACCATAGCAGTACAAGGGGCAGCTCCTAACAGTATAGCTCCAGCAATATATTCGCCTGCTAATTCTGGCTCTATAAATGCTCCATAAAGCTTTGTAAAGAATATCCAAGCAAAAAATGCCATTGTAAATGGTTTAATTAACCAATTTATTATAAGCGTAAGAATTAAACCTTTAGGTTTTTTTCCTACATTTTTTATACTAGAAAAATCAACTTGTAACATCATTGGATAAATCATAAGCCAAATAAGTATCGCTACAGGAATATTTACTTTAAATACTTCCATTTTACTTAGCGATTGCATTCCGTCACCGGCAAAATGCCCAATTGCAATACCACCAGCTATACATAATGCCACCCACAGAGTAAGATATTTTTCAAAGAATCCGATATGTCTTTTTTGTGTCATATTTCTATTTATTTTTTTGCAAATACATTAATACTAAAAATACCCGTGTTACTATTTTTAAAAGCTATTAATTCCTTTTCAGTCATAAAATTTAATAAAATTTCATCTGGTACTTCAATCTCTCTATCTTTTTGCACCTCTATATTTTTAAATCCTGAATCTTTTATAATTTTTAAATAATCGTCTTTTTTAATCGCACCCGAAACACAACCTGCATACAATTCTGCGCTATTTTTTATTTTATCAGGTAAATCACCTAACAATACTACGTCCGAAACAGAAAAATGGGCATTATCTTTTAATACTCGATAAATTTCAGAGAACGCTTTCTTCTTATCCGGCACTAAATTTAAAACACAATTACTTACTACTACATTAACAGAATTTGAATCAATGGGCATATCTTCAATATCTCCCTTAAGGAATTCAACATTTTTATAAGCTAAATTAGTAAGGTTCTCATTTGCTTTTTTTAACATCTCATCCGAAAAATCCAATCCAATAACTTTTCCTGATTCACCAGTAACAGCTCTTGCAACAAAACAATCGTTTCCAGCTCCTGATCCTAAATCAAGAACCGTGTCTCCAGTCTTAATTTTTGCGAACTCTGTTGGTAAACCACAGCCTAACCCCAGATCTGCATCTTTATTATATCCTTCGATATGAGAATAATCCTCACTAAAAACAGTGTAATCAACCTCACCACAACATCCAGTACTTCCACAACATGATGTTTCGTTTTGTTGTTTAGATTGACTTGCTATTTTGCTATACTTCTCATTAACTATGTCCTTAATATTCTTTTTAACTTTCATGATTTTTGATTTTTTCGTTATAAAACTTATAAAATCCTTTTTTAATTTCATCACGAACACGATAAAATTCGCTCATAATAAATTCTTCATTTCCAACTGCATGTGAAGGATCATCAAAACCAATGTGTAATCTGTTCTTCACATTTCCAATAAATGAAGGGCAAGATTCATTTGCTCCACCGCAAACTGTAATTACAAAATCCCATTCATCATTCAGGTACTTATCGATAGAATCAGAAGTATGATTACTAATATCGATGCCAACCTGATTCATTACAAGAACAGCTTTTTCATTTAACTTACCCGAAGCTTCTGTTCCTGCAGAACAAACATTTAGGGTTTTATCAAATGATTGTAAAAATCCTTGTGCCATCTGACTACGACAAGAATTCCCTGTACAAAGTATTAATATATTCATACTTTTATATTTTACAATTAATATCAGATCCTTTAATTATTTCACCAAAGAAGGTATCAAAATAATTTCCTATCTTTTCAATACAAGAATTGCAAAGACAGTAATTCATTTTCTGTCCATCAATTTCTCCAATTATTAAACCCACTCTCTTTAATTCCTGTAAATGTTGCGACACTGTTGTGCGACTTAAAGGAATTTCATTACTAATATCTCCCGAAATACATGTTTTGCATTTAGCAAGATATCTCAAAATTGCAAGTCGGGCGGGGTGACTCATAACTTTTGCAATTTCAGCAAGATCTTGTAAATCACTATCAAACAGCTCTGTTTTTTTATACACCATGCTTCTATGTTTTATGACGCAAACATACGACATAGAATTAACATATACAAAATTCCTTATATTTTTTAAATAAAAAAGACCGTACTTATATGTACAGCCCATTAAATACCTTATATCAATATCTACAATCCAATTGCTTTTAAAAAAGCCTTTTCATTTGGTTCTCGCCCAAGAAATTCTTTTACTATCTCCATCTCGTCAATGGTTGCACCCCGTTCAAGAACTATTTTCCTAAGTTTCATTCCTATTTCCTGATTCATAATTCCATTTTGTTCAAATACTGAAAACATATCATCGGCAAATACCAATGCCCACAAATAGCTATAATAACCCGCTGCATAACCATTTAAATGCCCAAAACCAGCTTCAAAGTGCGTTTCTTCCTGAAACTTATATAATGTTATTTCATTTTGTAATTCTTTAACAAGTTCAGTTGTAGATTTTGTTCCATTTGCATCATATTTATCATGAAATGTCATATCAAGTGTTCCGTAGAAAATTTGCTGTAAAACGTGTAATCCTGAACCAACATTTTTAGCAGCTACCATTTTATCATGCAATTTCTTAGGTAGGACTTCTCCTGATTTATAATGTTTTGCAAAAAGAGTTAATGCTTCGTAATCCCATGCCCAATTTTCAAAAATTTGCGATGGCATTTCAACAAAATCTCTCGCTACATTTGTTCCTGCCAGAGAAGCTAGTTCAGCTTTTGTAAGTAAATCATGCATTAAATGGCCAAACTCATGGAAAAAAGTCTCTACATCACTATGAGTCATTAAGGAGGGTACATCTACTGTTGGCTTTGGAAAGTTACATACCAGACTTGCTGTTGGAATTTGATACTCTTCTCCAATTTTCTTTCCAGGAATCATTCCAAAACACGCCGCATGATTATATTTATTTTTACGAGGATATAAATCTAAATAAAACCGTGCAATTAATTTATCGTTCTCTTTTACCTCGTAAAAAAGAACTTCTTCACTCCACACCGAAGGGCTTGTTATTTCCTCGAATGTTACCCCAAAAAGATGCTGAGATATTGTAAACAATCCATTAATAACATTACCAAGCTCAAAATATTCCTTTAATTTTTGATTATCTAATTCATATTTTTTTTCTAAAAGGATATTGTTATAAAATGAGGCTTCCCACGATTCAATATATTTTACTGAATCATCATTTATATAATTTTGCTTTACTTCTAAAAGTTCTTTATAATCACGCTCAGCTTTGATACGAACTTTTTCTTTTAAACTATTTTCAAAACTCCAAACATTCTGCGGACTCTTAGCCATTCGGTCTTCAATTCTATATTCGGCGAATGTTTTATATCCAAGTAATACTGCTTTCTTTTCCCTACCAATTAAAATTTGTTTTAAAATTTCGAGATTTTTATCTGCGGCAATATTTTTATATTTTCTTGCTAATTCTTTTCGAGATTCATCCGACTTTGAATATTTCATAAATGGAATATAAGAGGGATAATCCATACTTATTTTATACATTCCATCATCTTGTCGATGAGCATTCTTATAATCGTCAGGCAATCCATCTATTTGCTCTTCAGTAAGTTTTAAAAAATCCTCATGCGAACTTATATTTGCATCAAACTGAATTCCTAAGTCGGACAATTTATCCTCAATAATTTTTAATTCATTACGCTTTTCTTTTGGCAAAGCAAATCCATTACGTTCAAAATCTTCAACAGTTTCCTTCAGAAATTTCTTATTAGCCCCTACCAATTCGCTTGCTTCTTTGGTTAATTCATATCCTTTAACTGCTTTATATAAATATTCATTCAATGAAATCTCGTTAAAAAACTTACTAAACTCAGCTATACTCTCTAAACACTGATTTCTAATATCATCCTTAGGATGAACATATGCTAACAAAGAAATTAACTCGTTAACTTTCATCAAATCATTATTCATATTATCAAATGATCGCATTGTATTTTCAAATGATCTATCATCAATATTAAGAGCAATTATTATATCTAATTGATTTTTAGCATTACTAATTGATTTTTCGGTAGCATCTATTACGTATTGAACTGATACATTTTGAAAATCTACGATTTCATTTAAATCGTTAAAAAATGGATTTGTCATATTATTCTATATATTACATGAATTACTTCTAAACTGAGCAACAAATTTGCAAAGAAATAGTTTAGTTTATTGATTTTATTTAAAATTTTACTAAAATATTAGCATTTATTCTATCATCAAACTTCTCACCTAAAACTGTATTTTAAGTAAGTGGGGCATTGTTTAAGTTAAAATTATTGAGCAAATCAATCACTATAAAAGTTAAATATTTAAGATTTACATTGTATTTTAGCTTTGCTATATAAAATTAAACCAAAAATGAATTTTAAATCGTTTCGTAAAAACTTGATTTACACCCAAATGCTCCATAAAATGCAATATTTTTCAGATCAAGAGGGGATAATGCGAAGATATATTCAAGAGAAAAATAATTGGGATTTGCACTTAAAGAAATCTAAGGATTTCATTTTAAAATCGGCTGAAACTAAGAAAAAAGGGAAAGTTGTAATTTTAGGAAGTGGATGGTTACTTGATTTACCTATTGATGAGTTATCTAATCAATTCGAAGAAGTTATTCTGGTTGATATTATTCATCCAAAACAGGTTTTACACAAAATCAAAAAATATAAAAACGTAACTGCTTTAAAAGCTGATATAACTGGTGGATTAATTGACTTTATTTATCATAGCCTAAAAACGGATAAAAGAAAAAAACAAAAAACTTTAATAAGTGCTGCAAATTCCTTCTCCTTTTCATTACCTAAAAACACTGATTTTGTAATTTCCTTAAATATTATGTGTCAATTACATATTATTTTAATTGATTACATTAAAAAACATTATAATCTAACAGATTCTGAATTACATAATCTAATATTACAGATTCAGCAGTCGCACATAAGAATGTTGCCTGATGAAAAGTCTTGTATAATCACAGATATGGAAGAAGAGATTTTAACTGAAACAGATCAAACCATAGGAATTAAGCCATTAGTACAAATCAAATTGTCAAAAGGAAACTTTTCTTCTTCATGGCAATGGAAATTCGATTCGTTAATGACATACAAAGATGATGTTAAAACATTTTTTAATACTACCGCAATAGATTTTTAAAACTTAAACACAAATGAGTAATAACCGGGAAATGATCATTACCGACTTAGATGGCACTCTTCTTAACAATAACAGGGAAGTAAGTTTATTAGATATGAAATCCTTATTTTGGCTAGGCGAAAATAATATTGTACGCGTAATTGCAACTGGTCGAAGTTTCTTCTCAACTAAAAAAGCAATAAAAGACAACTTCCCCATTGATTACTTAATTTTTTCATCAGGAGCAGGAATTTATGATTGGAAAAAGAAAAAACTTATTCACTCTCAGTATATACCTGATTATGAGGTAAAACAAATCTCACAAATATTAATTAATCATGATGTAGATTTCATGATTCATGAAATAATTCCTGAGAATCATAAGTTTGTTTTTTATAGAACCGGAAATGATAATCCGGATTTTGAACGAAGAATAAAAGTATACAACGATTTTGCAATCAAACTTGATCCAGTATCAGAAAAATACGCACATGCTTGCCAAATTATTGCAGTATTTCCTAATAACATTGATTTATTTGATGAAATAAAACAAAAATTTAACGATATTAAAATTATACGAACAACTTCGCCATTAGATGGGAATTCTATTTGGATGGAAATTTTTCCCGAGACTGTTTCTAAAGGATATGGAATTGATTGGCTATGCAAGAAATTAGAAATATTACAAGAGAGCACAATAAGTGTAGGAAATGATTATAACGACATTGATATGCTTGAATATACTGCGGAAAAATTTATTGTAAGTAATGCTCCTGACGATTTAAAAAGCAGGTTTCCTAATTGTAAAAGCAACCAAGAAAGTGGATTTACTGATGTTGCATCACAATTTTTCGATATCTTTTGACTTATATGGTTTTCCAAATCTATACCGAACGCCAATTGAAATGTCTATTAATTTAGGGTAACCTGGAACTAAAGTCACTGACAAGTCTAAAGACTTCTGTAACTTATAATTAAACTCTAATTCTCCGGCATACCATATGAATTTATACTGCCAAAAATCAGTTTCATTTCCATTATAAAAACCAGAATTCACATAATTTTCAAACTTTGAATACCAGCTTCTTCTATAAATAAATGTTGGACCTATTCCTCCATTAATAGAAAAATTATCTTTTTGCAAAAGAACTCCCCGGAGACCAAAATGAGCTAAACCTGAAAACAAACCACCACAATCTGAATAATACGCTGTAATAATTTTAAATGAAAGCTTATCTTTATGAAAGAAGTTTTCGTATCCGAAATACAATCCTAAATTTATTACTGCAACACCATTCCTATCAATTTTTGTTGGCATATTATCAGCGTTAACATCCCCATCGGGATGAATACTGAGACCAAAAAATTTAACTGTGAAATTATCCTGCGAAAAACCAGAGATAAAAAAAACAAAAAACAATATAAGTAAGACACTCTTCCTCATGAAAATCCGCCGCTATAAAAGCAGCAAATTTAGTGTTTATTTTTACTAATTAATCACTATGAAAGTCTAATTTAAAATCTATTAAATATTTAATAGCTCCTATTTGTCAAAGAATTTTTCAATTCCGGGATAATGAAATTTTCGTTTTGCTATTTCTTGTGGAAAAATAAAATATTTAACTTCTGCTTCTGAACAAACCTTACCTTCTGCATCCAGTATTTCGGCATGAATAGTTGCAAATTTTTTATTTTGATCTACCAAGCTTGCTCTAACACTTATTTTGCCTTTATCCGTAAAAACTGTACTCTTATATTTAACATTTAAGGTTGCGGTTACACCTGCCGTTTTCGCTTTTACATAAACAACCCAACTTGCTATTTCATCGAGTATTGTTGATTGAATTCCTCCATGTAAAATATTTCCATATCCTGCCAGGTATTTTTTCGGCTCCCAATTACTAATAATATAATCTCCATCTTCGTAAAACTCCATTTGTAAACCAAATTCATTATTGGGTGAACAGCCAAAACAATTGTAACCTTCTAAGTTCGAGTATGGGTTTAATATTTTTTTCATGCTTGTGGTTTTTCCTTTGATAATTACTCTTACTTTTTTTTACACATGCTTCGACAAGCTCAGCATGACAAGTTGCTTATCTTTAAACTACTAAAAGTAGAGTCATCCTAAACCTGTCGAAGAATGTGATTATTAAATTTCTGAATTAAGAATCATTGCATACTAATATTCAAAAGATCTTCCTGTTATTGAATCAATCGGTATTTTAATTAAATGAATATTATCTACAGATGGTTTTGAGTATTCGAATTCTTTGTCGGAATAGTTTTTCATAAATACATTTAAACCTTTAATCTTCTCATCATAATCTTCAACAAATAAAGCATTTCCATGAATTAAAACACTCTTATAGCCAAATCGCCACGAACAAGCTACGTGTTCGTGCCTTGAGAATAACTTATGATCGGTATCAAACTCAATACACACTTTATTGTTCCTTTTTAAAATGTCAACCTTTTTTCCTTCTTTGGCACAATGCAACCAAATAGTCTGGTTATCATAGCCAAAATTCATAGCCAACACATAAGGTGTATCAACATCGACCATTCCTACACGGCAAATTTTACATTTCCCTAAAATTTCTTCTAACTTATCAAGTTCAACTATATCTTTTATTGCTTTATCTCTTTTTTTCATCATATCTTTAATTATCCGTCCTGTAAATAAATTTCATATAAATATATAAAAATAGAAAGATCAATGTAAAGCAATTTCAAAAATTAATGTAAAAAAATAACTGCCCGAATTAACAAGCAGCTATTTTAAAACTTTTTAAAAAGCTTAATTATCTTCCCTGGGTGGTGGTGGCGGTGGTGGTGGCGGATCATTATCACCACCGACTCCGCCTCTAACATTTAGTAATTCTTCAATTGATAATTGTAATTCTTTTAAAAACATACCATTTTGTTTTAAGGTTAAAAATCGATTATTTGTTAATAATCTGCATACAATATAATTATATCCTATAAATTTTCAATGGAGTGAATTACTTTCTTTAAATTTTAAAGAGTGGCTAATCTTTTGAAAATTCAATACAATTTTAGTTTTTTTCTGTGTCATATAAAGGTATGGTAAACATTATGGTTGTTCCCTTTCCTTTATCACTTTCAATAAATATATCACCATTATTCATGGCAACAAATTCCTTACAAAAGAATAAGCCTAAGCCATTTCCAGTTTCTCCTTTGGTTCCTTTTACACTACCATTTGCTAACTGAAAAACCATCTCCTTTTTTTCTTTTGCAATACCAATTCCTGTATCTTTAACCCAAATTTTGGCAAATTCCTGATTATAATCAATTCCAACTTCGATTTCCCCTTTCTCCGGAGTAAATTTCACTGCGTTATTCAATAAATTTCTCATTACAGTAAATAACATATTTTTGTCGGCAAAGACCATTGTATCTTTCAAAATTGTAAATTTCAGATCAATCTTTTTAATCTCTGCTATTGATCGATATACTTCAATTGTTTCTAAAATATTTTCTTTCAATCTTAAACGTTCGGGTTTATAAGGAAACTCTCCTTGTTCATTTAATGCCCAATTCAACAAATTATCAATTAATGAAAGAACATTATTAACTGACATTTCCAATGTTTCCGATAATTTTTGTAGAGACTCGTAATCTTGTTCTTCTACCCAATACGGTATTAATTGTGTTAAACTATCAATAGAAACCAGAGGGCTTCGTAAATCGTGGGCAATTATTTGGAATAATTTGTCTTTAGTTTTATTTGATTCTAACAGTTTATTATTTTGAAGTGCTATCTCTTTTCTTTGATAAGAAATCTTTGTATTTTGTTTTTTAAGTAACCCATTTATTTTTTTACGCTTCTTATTATCAAGCCTGTAATACACGGCAATTAACAAAACAAAGACAATAGCTATAATTAACACGTTTCGTTGTAAGCTTTTCTTTTTATTTTCAAGTTCTTTATTGCTTATTTCCAGCTTTTGAAGTGCTTGTTCTTTTTCCAATGAAGCTATTTGGTGTTCGCGCTTTTCTGCTTCATATTTTTGCTCTAAAGATGCTATTTTTTTTATCTTTTCCAGATCTAAAATACTATCTTTTAATTCTGTATATAATTTGAAATATTTAAGACTATTTTTATATTGCTTTTGATCTTCATAAACATCTCTCAAACTTAAGGCAAGTTTAGATTGTTTTTGGAGTTCTCCTAAGTCTTTTGCTAACTGGTAACTTTCTAATAAGTACTTTTCTCCTTCAGAAAATTTACCAGTTTTTATTAATCCATGACCAATACTTTGTAGGGTATATATTTTTAATGACTTTTCTCCTATTCTCATTTCTAATTCCAAGGCTTTTAGGTAGTAGTAAATTGCTTCAGAATATCTATCTGTCCTCGAATAAATAGTAGCCATATTATGAAGTAAAAGTGCCTTATCAAAATTATTCACAGAAAGTGGCATTAAGTCAAGAGCCTCTTTATAATAATCTAATGCTTTATTGTAATCCTTTTTTTTTAAATATATGTTCCCTATATTTAATAAAACAATTGGAATTTTATCATTTAATTCAAGTTTTTTCTTGATTTCAAGATTCCTCAAATGATAAGCTAAAGACTTATCATATTGCTTCATTTCGTAATATAAGTTCGCAATATTATTTATAAGCGATGAGATTAATGCCGAATCTTTTAATTCGTTACATATTGTAAGCCCCTGATGAAAACTTCTTAAAGAAGCTTCATATTTACCCTTTCTTTTGTATGAATTTCCTAACGAATTTAATGTCAACCCCTTATAGGATTCGTAATTTAAATTCTCAAATAATTTATAAGCATTCTCAGAACAATCTATTGATTTATCATAATCTCCATAATACCTATTAACTATTCCTAAAATATAAAAACTATAAGCCACACCATATTCATAATCAAGAGATTGTGCCAACTTCAATGCACCATTTCCTAAATTTAGCGAAGTATCTACCTGATATTTAACATATTGCCTAGCTAATTTTGCAAGCTTCAAAACTTTAATAGTATCATTTGGCATGTTTCGTATTGAAATTAGATTACTGTCAATAGAAATATCAGCTTTAATTTTAGTGCTATTTAATAATACCAATAAACAAATAAATAATATTCCTATTGACCGTTTCATCTATTTTTTTTTATTAATAAGCTATCCCGAGGATACAATACAAAAACTTATTCAGGATCCTCTTCTCCATTACCCGGCTCTTCTGGTGGATCTTCATCTGGCATTGCCATAATTACTTCATGCGTTGGCAAAGTAGTTGCTAACATTTTAATTTCATCTAAATTTTTCATAGTAATAATTTTTTAAGTTAAACAATTATTATATTAAAGTTAATATAAAAATCTACATATACAACTTTTTATCCATGAAAAATTCTGCTATTAAATTGAGAATCAATCGTTTTCACAAACCCGCTATCCGTTGGCTTAAGAATTACAATATAACTAATTAAACAACATTTTTTCGCCAAAATTTCATTCGTTAAATGTACAACAAATCATATTATTTCTTGCTCTGCACTTAGGAACTTTAAAATTGATTTTTCAAAAAATCAATAATTAAATATTTATCGGTTTATTCCAAATGCAAAGCATTAGAGTGAACTGAACTCAAAAGATTAATAGGTTGAATCTTTGCAATTACTATAATGCCTTCATTTACCTTCTTTTTTCAATTCTATTACTTAATGGGGATTAAATGGTTTTGTATTATTTTAATTAAATTATGCTTCTTCAAACACAATTGACAATAATTTAAGATAATGTTACTGAGTATAATAAGACTTTAGTCAAGTATTTGCTCTCTTTTCAAACATACTAGATCCTAATATACTTTGTGGTATTTATAAGAAAGATCCTTTAATTGCAATACTTCATCAGGAGATCTCAATACTTCTCTTTTTATTCTAAAAGTATTATTTACAAATTCTGAAAAGAAATAGTATTAATATATAACAATTAAAGGATCTTACTATTTAGTGTTTATTCTTCTTCACCATTTCCCGAGCCAGTTTTTCCTTCACCATCAGGATCTCCACCACCCTTAACAACTCTCATTTCGTCCATTGTTAATTTTAACTCATCTGTAAACATAATTTTTTGTTTTTAGTTAATATTAAATTAATTCGTTTAGCATTTTCGCTTCGAATTTAACATATTATTAATTAATTACAATTAACCCACATTATTCGTTTTATTTTTCAAAGAATCAATAATTTAAGATAATAATACTGAATGTTATAAGGTTTTATGCAAGAATTTGCCTTTGCCATTCAAATAAGGCAACAGCTAAGGCATGTGATACATTCATTGAGGTATTGTTTCCAAGTAAGGGAATATGTACTATTTTATGGCATTGATCAAGCAATTTTGTATCAATTCCCGAAATTTCATTTCCAACAATTAAAGCAACTTTATTGGGGAGCTTTACATGATAGATACTTTTGGAATCACTTGAAGTTTCAATTCCAATCCATTTATAATCTGAAGGAATTTTACTTTCCAATTCTTCATTAGTACAAAAACCCCACTTTACAGAATCGAAACTAGATGAAGCTGTTCTTCTAATTTTTGAATTACGTGCATTTTCTTTTTCTGAAACAATAATTACTTCTCTACAACCAACATTATCGCCAAGCCGAATAATATTTCCAATGTTTTCGGGAGTTTTAATATTAAATCCAACAATAATCGGAGGAAAATATTCATCTGGAATCTGAATATTATTAAAAAGTTCTTTAGAATGAATTGTTCGCTTAGTCATTATTTGAGTCTAAAATAAAATATTACTTAGTATCTGCTTAGCGCTTATCATTCAAATTCAGTATACATTCTAATGTTAGATTACCCTAAATCCGCAAGCTGTGCTACGACTTCTATAATAATCAATAAATAAATTGCTATTTATTGTCATCTTTTTAACTGAGTCGTACTACAGCTATTTACTTAATAGACAGCCGAATAAAAATTCACTTGCGGATTTTAGGGATTAATTAAATTGAGTAATCCGCTTAGCAGATTCTCCTAATAACTTTTATCCGTAATTACTAAATCCATTTTTACATCATATTCGTCTACAGGAACTGACTCCAGCTCCTGAAAATCAAAACAAACACCAATTTTTAATGCCTGCGACTTTTTTAATAATTTATCATAGTATGCCTTTCCTCGACCAAGCCTGTTCAACGATTTATCGAAAGCAAGCCCGGGAACAATTATTACATCAATTTTATCAGATTGATCAAATAATATTCCTTCGGGTTCTCCAATACCAAAACTTTTACTGATTTTCATATTCGATAAACCGGTAAATTCTTTTAGTATTAAAATATCGCCTTCCACTACAGGTAAAATAATTTTCTTTTTGTTTTGATATTTTTGAATAAACCGTTGGGTAAAAACCTCATCATTCAACGACCAGTATACCATAATGATTTCTGCCTTTTTAAAAGCATCAAGTTTTTCAATTTGATTAAAGATCAATTCAGATTTTCTTTTTTTCTCTTCTAAAGAATAATCTTTCTTTTTTTCTCGAATCTGCCTCCTTATTGCTTTCTTTTCTTCGTCAATCATCATTTTTAATCATTCTAAACAATTAGTTTGTAACCTTTTCCATGGATATTCAAAATTTGAATAGAACTATCTCCTTTTAGATATTTTCTTAACTTGGTAATATAAACATCCATACTACGTGCATTAAAATAGCTATCTTCTTGCCAAATGGTTTTTAAAGCAAAGTTTCGCTCTAATACATTATTCATATTATTACACAGCAATCTTAACAAATCAGATTCTTTGGTTGTTAATTTCTGATCCTTATCACCAAATTTAAGAATCTGTTTCTGGGAATCAAATTCATAATCTCCAATAATAAATGTTTCGTTAGATTCTGAAGCACTATTACTATTGGTTCTTCTCAAAATAGCTTTAATTCTTAAAAGCAATTCCTCCATACTAAAAGGCTTTGTCATATAATCATCTGCGCCAAGAGTAAAACCTTCAATCACGTCGTCTTTTAACGATTTAGCTGTAAGAAAAATAAACGGAACTTTCGCATTTATTTTCTTTATTTCCCTAGCCAAAGTAAAACCATCCATTTTAGGCATCATTACATCAAGAATACATAAATCGTATTTATCTTTCTTAAATCCTTCGAGAGCCAACTCCCCGTTTACAAACAAATCTGTTTTTAAGCCTTTTGCTATCAAGTATTCGCGTAATAAAGCTCCAAGATTTTCGTCATCTTCGGCTAATAATACTTTTACATTTGTTTCATCCATTGTTTATAGTATTAATTGGAATAAATATTTCAAAAGTAGTTCCTCTTCTTATATCTGATTTTAATTTAATATCGCCATTGTGTGCTTCAACAATCTTTTTAACATAACTTAAGCCTAATCCAAAACCCTTTACGTCATGTAAATTTCCGGTTGAAACTCTATAAAACTGGTCAAAAATTCTTTTATGATCTTGTTTCTTAATACCTATTCCCTGATCTGCTACAGAAATATATACCCCTTTTTTATTTTGTTTGGTCGAAATTGTAATCTTGGGCTCCATATTACTATATTTAACTGCATTATCAAGTAAATTAAATATAATATTTGTAAAATGAACCTCATCGATAAACAAAACCGGATTTTCTGCTTCTAATCTTTTAATTAACTCTCCTTTTCGCGACTTAACTTGTATATCAAAATTCTTAACAACATTTTCAATTATTTTGTGAACATTTAACTTCTTGCGCTTTAGTTTAATTTGTCCCTGCTCGAATAAGGCCGTTTTCAACACTTTTTCTACTTGGTAACTTAATCGTTTGCTTTCATCTTCAATAATATT
This sequence comes from Bacteroidales bacterium, assembly GCA_013138975.1. Classification (GTDB taxonomy): domain Bacteria; phylum Bacteroidota; class Bacteroidia; order Bacteroidales; family UBA12077; genus UBA12077. The sequence continues at coordinate 87,512 of WTBR01000007.1, read as the reverse complement.
TGAAATATAAACCAGATTTTTTGATTCGGCAGGAATAGTATCGTCTTTCAACATTTGCGACGCTAAAGATATAGTCGAAATTGGTGTTTTTAATTCGTGAGTCATATTATTCACAAAATCATTTTTTATTTGTGACAACCTTTTTTGCTTAAACATTATATGAATTGCGGAAGAAAAACCCAAAAGGATAATAATTGTTAACAATACGGAAGATAAAGCCATAAAGCCTGTAGACCTTAAAATAAAATTTCTTTGCTCAGGAAAATATACATAGATAAAATTATTTTTAGCTTGAATATCGTTAGGGAAAAGTTTTGCTGAGAACTTCTTTGATTTTACTTTTGTATTATAATCTTTAGAATTATATACTGTTTTAAACTTGTTTTTTGTAATAACGTATTCATAGCCTATATCTATCCCTAGTTCCAGAAACATACTCTTAATAATCTTCTCAATAGTTTCTTGATCTATTCGATCTTCGAGATCGATATCAATCTGAATTAGTTTATTTACTACATTCTCAACAAAAACAGTTCTATTATTTAGCTTTTCGTTATAATCTATATTCAATCTTAAATTACTAAACGATTCTTTAGTTGATGTTTCGTTAAGTTGAAATGTAGTTTTATTAAAGCGCATAATATTATCGCCTAATAATTTCAACTGAGAACTTATACTTAGGGAATCTGTGTTTTTAATAACAAATACCTCCTTTTCCTCATTAGTTGATGATAGTCCAAAAGCAGTTTGACTTGTTCTATTGGAGCGATAATTAGTTGAAGGATGACCTGAAGCCGAAACATCATCATATGGATCCATTTCATTTACAACTTGAAAAATCATCTCACGATTTTCAATCTCTCTTACAACATTGTCCAAACCCTTATTTACGAGCTGCTCAAACTGGTCTTCTTTTATTGTAATCGCATTACGAATCCAATACGCTTGAACTAAAATAAGACAGAGGAGTGTACACGATAAAATTATTGTTATTATCCAAATTGATCTTTTCTGCATAGGAGTACAAATATAAACGCTTGATTTGTTCTAAATGAATTATTTAACATTATTTAACAAAGGTTTAAATAACTTAACCAACGTATACTATAGTTTTGCATTAACAAATAACAAATAATAAAAAAAACAAAATAAGTTGATAAATAGGTTTTAGTTTTAGGGTTCAGAAAGAGAGACGGAGGTCTCTCTTTTCATTTTTAGGAAATATTAAAACACAAATACTTTTCTTAACTTATCAGATACTTCACTAATTGGAAAAGCAGTAATAACAATTTCAATTTTCTTTAAACGAAATACTAAATCATTTATCAAATCTTGATCAGGCGATCCTGAAACTCTTAAAACGAAATCTATATTTTTCATCTCAGGTAGCAGAAATCCTTTTTCAGACTTATTAGAAATCAAATTATAAGAAATAAAATTATTTTCGTCATCGAAAATATAAAGAGAATAGTTAATTGTAATTTTGTGTTTTGGATGATCTAAAGTTAAATCCTCACTTTTTTTAAGATCTAAGCCAAGTGATTTATTTATAGCCCAGCTTAATCTATAGTCATTTTCATGCGATGCAATTCCAATTAAGCTGTAATCATTTTCAATTTCAATTGCTAGTTTATGGATTTTCTTTTTTGCTACCATTTGATTTATATTCTGTAATAAAATTAAGAATAATTAGCTATCAAATCTAATAAATCAATAAATGTTAAAGTGAAATTACAGGAATTTGCTTCGTTTTTTCCAAAGCTTCTCTAGATGCATTTTGCTGAGCTTCCTTTTTAGACAAGCCTTTACCCTGACCTAATATTTGATTATCATAAACAATTGTAGAAGTAAAATATAAACTATTTTGTTCGGTACTTTCAACTTCTTCATCATTGAACGCAATTTGGACTTTATTTTTTTGTGTCCATTCAATTACCTGACTCTTATAATCAGAATCTGTTAAAGCAAGTTCTTTTAAATCTATATTTTTATCGATAATCTTTTTTAAGACAAAAGATTTTGTTTTTTCATACCCCTTATCAACGTATACTGCTCCAATAATTGCTTCTAAAGCATTCCCATATATATTTTTAGTACCACTTATTTTATTTTGTGCTACTACGTGAAATTGCAAACCCATTCGTAAAGCAATTTCATTTAATTGCTCACGACTTACAATTCTGGCTCTCATTTTAGTAAGAAAGCCTTCTCTTTTAAACGGGTAGCATGAAAATAGAAAATCTGCAACAATAGATGCTAATATTGCATCACCCAAAAACTCTAATCGTTCATTATTGAGTCTTTTTGTTCTATCTGAATTTCTTGAGGCAGATTTATGTGTAAATGCAACTTTATATACCTGTATTTTTTCTGGATAATATCCAGTTAACCGATAAATCAGTTTATAAAACTTTTTATTTTTTGAAAAGTAGTATTTTAAAGGTCTAAAGTCTTTTAACACAAAAAAATTATTCAGTATATTTTTTTAGAATTACTGAAGCATTATGTCCACCAAAACCAAAAGTATTACTTAATGCAGCCCGCACTTCTCTTTTTTCGGCCGTTTTAAATGTTAAATTCAATTTTTCATCAATGTTAGGATCACTTTCATGATGATTAATCGTTGGTGGAATAACTCCATTAACAATAGCACAAAGTGCGGCTAAAGTTTCAACAGCACCAGCTGCCCCCAATAAGTGTCCAGTCATTGATTTGGTAGAACTTATATTCATTTTATAAGCCTGTTCACCAAATACTTCTTTAATTCCTTTTAATTCTGCTACATCTCCTAATGGAGTGGCAGTACCATGAACATTGATATAATCAATATCTTCTGGTTTCATATTTGCATCTTCCAATGCATTACGCATAACATTTTTAGCACCCAATCCTTCTGGATGAGGGGCTGTTAAATGATGAGCGTCGGCAGACATTCCACCACCAGCTACTTCAGCGTATATTTTAGCTCCACGTGCTTTTGCATGCTCTAATTCTTCAAACATTAATGCTGCGCCACCTTCACCCATAACAAAACCGTCACGAGTATTACAAAATGGACGAGAAGCTGATTGATAATCATCATTCCTGGTTGAAATAGCTTGCATTGAGCTAAAACCACCCATACCAGCTTCATTAATTGCAGCTTCGGAACCACCGGTTATCATAATATTCGCCTTTCCTAAACGGATATAAGTTAATGCATCTATCATCGCATTTGTTGATGATGCGCATGCAGAAACTGTTGTAAAGTTAGGACCCCGGAAATTATACTTCATTGAAATGTGTCCTGAAGCAATATCCGAAATCATTTTAGGAATAAAGAAAGGACTAAATCTAGGTGTTCCATCACCATTAGCATAACTTCTTACTTCATCTAAAAAAGTATTTATACCGCCAATTCCGGATCCCCAAATAACCCCAGCTTTATCATGATCTATAGCTTCCAGATCAAGTTTAGAATCTTGCATTGCTTGTTCAGCAGCAACTAATGCATACTGAGCAAACAAATCCAGTTTTCTAGCTTCTTTTCTATCAAAATGTTGACTTGGATCGAAGTTTTTAACTTCACAAGCAAATCTTGTTTTAAATTTAGATGCATCAAAGTGTGTAATAAGATTAGAACCACTTACTCCATCCATTAAATTTTTCCAATATTCTTCAACATTGTTTCCGATTGGCGTAATTGCCCCTACTCCAGTTATTACAACACGTTTGAACTCCATAACAAATAAAATTTAAAACAAGATTTTAAGATATTAAAAATTACTTAGCGTGCTCTTCAATATATTTAGTAGCATCACCTACAGTACCAATATTTTCAGCTTGATCATCCGGAATTGAAATATTGAATTCCTTTTCGAATTCCATAATTAACTCAACAGTGTCAAGAGAGTCAGCACCTAAGTCATTAGTAAAACTTGCTTCTGGTGTAACTTCATTTTCATCAACTCCCAACTTATCAACGATAATTGCTTTTACTCTTGATGCAGTATCAGACATAACTTTAATTTTTAATTAATAATTTATTTTACAGTGCAAAGAAATATAATTAACTGTGATAAATCAAAGATATTTCTCTATTTTTTGTTGCAAAAATAGTTTTTTTTGGATTTTTAAAGCCATTTTTGCAATAATTTTTTAATAAAAGAAACAAACTGTTTGCTTATTAAACTCATAATCATACACAAATGAACAATATTGCAATATTTGCATCTGGATCCGGAACAAATGCCGAAAACATTATAAATTTTTTCAAAGGAAATAAAAAAAATGAGATCTCTATCATTTTTTCGAATAATAAAAATGCATACGTTAATCAAAGGGCTGTTAATCATAACATAAAGCATCATGTTTTTTCTCGACCAGATTTTTATAATAGCGATAGTATTCTTAAAATCCTCAAAGAACACAATATAAACTTTATTGTTTTAGCAGGATTTCTGTGGCTAATCCCAGAGAATTTAATAAATGAATATCCCAATAAAATTATTAATATTCATCCCGCTTTATTACCAAAATACGGAGGGAAGGGTATGTATGGAATGAATGTTCATGAAGCTGTTGTTGAAAACAAAGAAACAGAAACAGGCATTACCATTCATTACGTTAACAAAGAATATGATAAAGGAGATATTCTATTCCAGACGAAATGTTCAGTTTCACTTACCGATACCCCTGAAGATGTTGCAAAAAAAATACACGAACTGGAATACAAACACTTTCCTAAAGTAATTGGAAAGTTACTTTCTGATTAAAATTACAAGCTAATATTTCAAATTCTTATTTAAAGTTTATCTAAATATTAAGCATCCCCAAACTATAGGAATGCTTAATAAATCTTATTCACATATTTATAAACCTATTTGATTCTCAAATCATAACAATAAAAAAAAATATTCTTTATTTTCCCTTTGACCTTCCTTTTGATGATCCTGATCGACTACTTCCTGATTTATTGTTATTTGATTTTTGTCCTCCAGATCGACTTGCTCCTTGTTTATTTGAGCTTGAACTCTTACCTGATTTAACTTGAGAATTCCTATTCTGAGAGCTCCTGCTTTGTGTACTTCTATTATTTGAACTTTTACTCTGAGTACTTCTGTTATATGATTTTTTATTTTGTGATGGTCTTGCTGTTGTTGTTCTATTTGTAGAGGTTCTATTACTTTTTACTTGTCCACTTCTATTATTTGGCCTAGATGTACTTTTCCAATCACTCTGCACTTTTCTTTTGGTTGAATTAGTGCTTGTTGTTGATCTGGGAGCTACAGTTCTTGTATTTGATGATCTAGTGCTTGTTGTTGATCTGGGAGCTACTGTCCTCGTATTTGATGATCTAGTGCTTGTTGTTGCTCTTACTGTTCCTCTCTGGCGATTTAGCTCATGGGTGTTCTTAACTCCGGTATTCCTTACAGAAAAGGATTTGTTTGGATTAGCTCTTCCATAGTCATTACGTCTGATCGAACTATGCACTTGCATAGCTCTTGCACTTCTACGCACTGATGTATAATTATAAGCATGGTGTACATTCACGTGTGTATAAACATTATGTCTATATACATGCGAAAGAAGAGGATGCCATGCATGGTAATACGATGGATAATAATGCCAATAATATGGTGAATGATATGAATGATAATATGGATCCCAGAAATAAGAACAAACTACCGGAGTATGTATATAAACAGGTTCAATAATATAATCCGACCCATACATATATACATCACCAACAACCTGAACCTGAGTTTCACCATAATTGTCCTTTTCAACATCAATAGTTGCTACATCCTGAAATAAATCTTTACCTAAAACTGCTTGTATAGTAATTAAAATAGTTTGTTCTTCTGAATTTTCAACAACTCGTAAATAATCTACATAACCATCTTCATTAAGATCAAGATTACATATTTGTCTTTCAGGGTCATTTAATCTATTTTCAAAATCTTCAAGATTTTCTGATTCTCCAAATACAGAAGCCACAGCTTCTAAATCAAGATTGTCACTAACATCAATTCTTTTAGCTTCAACAGTAATTACATCTTGCGCAAATGTAGCTTGTGAAAATATTATAAGTAATGCAATGCTTTTCATAAATCCTTTCATAACAACCTCCTTTTTACTTATTAAACTTACATGAATTGTAATTGTTCATACAAAACCTATACCAAATTTCAGACCACCATCTGGTTTAAATAGTTCTTTAGTTTTTGTAATTCGCAAAGAATATATAATTTAGATACTCTTTCTCATACTGAGAATTCTGTATGCTCTACAAAAAGGCATGAATTAGGAAACGTACGCTATCCAAAGCAATCGATAAATTAATTTCTGATTATAAATCGTAATATTTTCTTCCTAAATTAAAGTTGATTCCAAAATTAAAAATTAAAAACTGATAATCGAAATTAAGTTCCTGATCTCCAACTGGTAAAAAGAGTCCAAGCTGAGCAATAAATTTTATATATTTAGTGGCAATTTTAGATGTTATTACTGGTTCAAAAAATATATTATACTGCGCTGTCCCAAAATATGTACCTTTTGTATCCATTTGAACTAAAGCAAATCGTAGAGAAAAGCTTCCATCAAAAATTCTACTAGAAATACCTATTCCTGGTTAAATGAAAAATCGATTATATCTTGTATTTGTTATTTCTTCATCAAAAAGTGCATATTCAAAATCCCCTTCAACTTCTCCAATTCCATAACCCCCATAAATTTCATACCTAAACCTTTCTCTGAATCTTTCATAATAACCAATTCCTGCCTCAGCAAAAGAATGTTTATGAAAATTATCTATAGAATTATTGGTTTCGTTTCCATAACTTCCATTTAACATTATTCCAATATTATCTGATACAGCTACTGCAGTTTGGGCATCAAAACTATTATTCCCTGCAGCAATTGTAGCCTGAAACCCACCCTGATTGTTAAACATAGGTGAATTTACCATATTGGGAAAATACGTTGGAGAACAAGACGTGAAAAATAATATAATGCCAAAAATAAAACATCTTAAACTTATTTAAACCTTCTTATTTAAACGCTTATTTATACTTTTAGGATTATAAAGTTATGAAGAAAATGCTTTTAGAGGTCACTTACAAATATTAAGTCAAATTATGAATCAATCTTTTCTAGCTCTTGAGATAATTCTTCCTTCTTATCTTCGAATGTTGAATAATTATTTTCTTCGATTGGTTCAACGGGAGGCGCTTTAATTTTTAATGGATTAACAGCTTGCCCGTTTAGCCATACTCTAAAATCTAAATGCGGACCTGTAGCATATCCTGTACTACCTACATATCCAATCACCTGACCTTGTGTAACTCTTTGTCCAACTTTTATCCCTTTTGGATATCTGGATAAATGATTATACCCTGAAGTATAAACACTGTTATGGCGTATCTTTATATAATAACCTGCTCCTTTAGTATATCCTTTTTTATACACTGTACCGTCTCCAATACTATTAATTGGCGTTCCTTTTGGAGCAGCATAATCAACACCACGATGTGGACGACGTATTTTTAAAATAGGATGCATTCTGCTATTTGAATAACCAGAGCTTATTCGAGAAAATCGCAAAGGGGATTTCAGAAATTGTCTACGTAAGCTTTTTCCTTTTTCATCAAAAAAACTTTTTACTCCGTTCTGTTCGAACTCATAAGCTAACAGCTCCTCTCCTTGATGTTTAAAACTTGCTGCATAAATTTCTCCTATCCCTATTGGGATACTGTCAACAAAATGCTCCTCATAAATAACCTTAAATTGATCTCCTTGTTCTAATCCAAAAAAATCAACAGTCCATGCATAAATTTCAGAAAGTCTATTAGCCATCATCGGGTCAATATTATTTTCAATCATTGTTGCCCACAATGATGATGATATAGTACCTGAACAAGATTTTCTTATACTTACAATTTCTTTTTGGCCTTTTATTGCAATAGGCTCATTATTCAATGCTATTTTAAGGTATTCTGTTGGACTATGCTTATATACAAAATACCTTAAGGTTTTAGAGCTATCTTTTGTATAATATAATCGATAATGATTTCCTGCTTTAATTCTTCTAATATCAAATACTTCTGATGATCGAAAAGTTGCCTTATTAACTTTTTCACGCTCTAAACCAGCCTCTTTTAGTAATCGGGCTAAATTATAGTTTCTTCTTATCTTATTCTGAACGATATTGAAAGAATCAATAGTAATTTCATACTCTTTTTTAATATCATGATAAATAATATTATGGTCAATTCCAACTGCATAGATATTCTCATTTCTACTAAGAATACTACTTTCTGAAGTTTTTAATAAACTTACAAGTATTAAAATAAAAATAACAAAGCTTATTATATATATTTTCTTAATATGCATACCAACAGATATTTACAGCCAAAATAAAAAATAAATTCCTAAAATTCAAACATTTACGCTTTTATCCGATCAAAGCCTTTACCGTAAACACCCATTACACTATTAACCGAAATAAAAGCATCAGGATCAATATCCTTTATAATTTTCAATAAATAATTTGATTCTTGCTTTTTCACAAGCACCATTAATATTTTGGATTCCTGTTTCGAATACCAACCTGTACCATCAATTAATGTAATCCCCCTATGAATATCCGAATCTATTTTAACTGCTATTTCGTTGTGCATTTTAGAAAAAATAAACAATTGAACCGTTCTTTTAGCACCAGTTAAAATCAAATCAATAGCATATGCAGTAACCGCCATAGTAACATATCCATATACTATTTTCTCTATTGATTTAAAAATTAAGAACGACGACGAAATAATAATGACATCAGCATATAATATAATTTTACCCGGGCTAATATTGCGATACTTATTAATGATCATCGCAATAATATCTGTTCCACCAGTGCTTCCTCCTTGACTAAATACAATACCAACTCCAACTCCGGCCATTATTCCTCCAACAACCGACGACATGAAATTTTCAGTTACGATTGGTTCAACGATTATTCCTTGAAGAACGGAAAAGAAAAGAGTTAATACACCCGTAGCATATATCGTTTTTATTCCAAAACTTCTACCAAGTGCTTTAATACTTATTACGATAAGAATCCCATTTATAATAAGGTACGGTATCCACACAGGAATTTCTGTTGCATAAAATATTAATGTTGCGACACCTGTAATACCACCACCCGTTATTTCTGCCGGAATTAAAAAAGCAGTCCATCCTAAGGCATTAATAAAGAGGCCTAAGGTTATTATTGAATATGACTTAAATTCTTTTAAAAATTTATTCATTTTACTAATAAATATTATTATATAACAATATTAATAATCCTTTTAGGAACGAAAATTACTTTTTTAGGAGTCTTGCCATCCAACCATTTTTGAGCTACCTCATGATCCAGAGCTTGTTTTTCAGCTTCTTTAGCACTAATATCCATTGGTAGTTTTAAGGTAAATCGCATTTTCCCGTTAAATGATACAGGGTATTCAAATACGTTCTCAACTAAATACTTTTCTTCGTATAAAGGAAATTCTGCGAAAGTAATACTTTCTGATTTACCACAAATTTGCCAAATTTCCTCAGCAATATGTGGTGCAAAAGGCGATATTAATATAACTAAAGGCTCAAGAATTTCTCGCTTATTACATTTCAAGTCATTTAATTCATTAACACAAATCATAAATGCACTTACAGATGTATTAAAAGAAAAACGAACTATGTCTTCCTGAATCTTTTTTATTGTTTTATGTAAAACCTTAAATTCATCATCTGTTGGGTTCTCTTCAGAAATACTAAAATTATTTTGATCATCGTGAAATAATCTCCAAAATTTACGTAAGAATTTATGTACTCCATCTATTCCGTTAGTATCCCATGGTTTTGACATTTCCAATGGCCCTAAAAACATTTCATACATTCTTAATGTATCGGCACCATATTGCTCTATAATATCATCAGGATTTACAACATTGTATAATGATTTTGACATTTTTTCAACGGCATAACCACAATGATATTTTCCATCTTCCAAAATGAATTCTGCATTATTATATTCCGGATTCCAGTTTTTAAAAGATTCTGTATCAAGAATATCATTACTCACCAAATTTACATCAACATGAATAGGAGTAACTTCAAAATCATTTCTCAAATTATATGATACAAACTTATTTGTCCCTTTTACTCTGTAAACAAAGCTAGATCTACCTTGAATCATTCCTTGATTAATTAGCTTTTTAAAGGGCTCATCCTTACAAACCCAACCAATATCAAATAAAAATTTATTCCAAAATCGAGAATAAACTAAATGACCCGTAGCATGTTCTGTACCTCCAATATACAAATCAACATCTTGCCAATATTCATTTGCTTCTTTTGAAACCAAGGCATCACTGTTTTTAGGATCCATATATCGTAAATAATAAGCAGATGATCCTGCAAAACCAGGCATTGTGCTTAATTCAAAAGGAAGACCTTCGTCTGTTTGCCAATTTTTAGCTCTAGCTAGTGGTGGCTCTCCTTTTTCAGTTGGCAAGAATGCATCAACTTCTGGTAATTCCAATGGTAAATCTTTTTTTTTAACGGGGTAAGGAATTCCCTCCTTAAAATATAAAGGAAAAGGTTCTCCCCAATATCTCTGACGACTAAAAATCGCATCTCGCAACCGGAAATTAACTTTCCCGTTTCCAATACTTTTGTCTTCCAGATAAGTAATTGTCTTCTTTATTGCTTTATTTACTTTAAGATCGTTAATAAAACCAGAGTTTATCATTTCTCCCTCTTTCGAATCATAAGAATCCTCCCAAGTTGAAGGATCGGTTGGCTCATCACCTTCTTTTACAACAACCTGAATAATTGGCAAATCAAAATGACGTGCAAACTTAAAATCCCGGCTATCATGTCCCGGAACAGCCATAATAGCACCTGTTCCATATCCCATTAACACATAATCACTAATGTATATTGGAATTTCTTGATTTGTCATTGGATTTATCGCATATCCTCCTGTAAACTGCCCGCTAACTGTTTTTACATCTGCTAAACGTTCTCTCTCCGATCTTTTCTTAGTTTTTAATACATACTCCTCAATTTCATTTTTAAATTCCGAAGTTGTAATTTTTTCAACTAATTCACTTTCCGGTGCTAAAACCATAAAAGTTACTCCCCATGTTGTATCCGGTCTGGTTGTAAAAACTTCCATCTCCAAATCATGGTCTTTAAGCTTAAACTTCATTTCAGCACCTTCGGAACGTCCTATCCAATTTTTTTGGATCTCTTTCAAAGAATCGGACCATTCCAATTTCTCCAGATCATTTAAAAGTCTTTCAGCATAAGCAGAAATCCGCAATGACCATTGTTTCATTTTCTTCTGAACTACAGGAAATCCTCCACGAACAGAAACTCCTTCTTTAACTTCGTCGTTTGCTAAAACTGTTCCTAATCCAGGACACCAATTTACTTCTGTATCTGCAAGATATGCCAGACGATAATTTAAGAGAATTATTTGTTGCTCCTTTTCTGTTTTATTATTCCATTCTTCGCCTGAGAAAATATCTGTTTCGTCACAAACTGCATTTACCTTTTGATTTCCTTCATTTTTAAAGTTTTCTATTAAATCTGTAATTGGAACTGCTTTCTGAAGATCGTTATTATACCAATGCTCAAATAGCTCAATAAACACCCATTGTGTCCATTTGTAATAATCAGGATTTGAAGTTCGTATTTCTCTATCCCAATCATAAGAAAATCCTATTTTTTCTAATTGCTCTTTATATCTTTTAATATTTTTATCAGTAGTAATAGCTGGGTGCTGACCAGTTTGTATGGCATATTGTTCAGCTGGCAAACCAAATGCATCATAACCCATTGGATGTAAAACATTATATCCTTTTAATCTTTTATACCTTGAATAAATATCTGAAGCTATATATCCTAATGGATGACCAACATGCAAACCTGCTCCTGATGGATAAGGAAACATGTCAAGCACATAGTACTTGGGTTTATTATTGTCAATATCAACCTTGTATGTTTTATCTGCATTCCATTTTTTATGCCACTTCTGTTCAATTTCTCTAAAATTATACTCCATAATTTATTTCAATAAAAAGATTAAATTTTCAAACTACGAAATTAGAAAAAGTTTATCAATAATTGGTAATCAGAAGTAAATAAGGTTAGCTCAATAACCTTAAACTCGTAAAATTTAAATTTAATAAATCCAATTGCACATATAATCGACAAAAACGCTTCACTAATTAATTATTTTTATAAATTTGCATTCTTACTGGCTTAGTAGTTCAATGGATAGAATATCAGATTTCGGCTCTGAGGGTTGGGGGTTCGAGTCCTCCCTAGGTCACAAAATAAAAAAGGTTGGCGTTTGCCAACCTTTTTTCAATTATATTATATTGTATTTATTGGACTAAAAAGAGTTTAATTAATGATGAGCCAAGCTTATTATCATTAAAATGTATTAAAATATCGTAAAATCCCGTTTTTGTGCACTTGAACATAAATTTTTCGTAGTATTTTCCATTTACGTAATTTGATGCAACTACTTTATCATTATCAAGGATTTCAACTACTGCCACTCCAGGAAAATCTCCAATATGGTTTAAAACTACAAACTTATATAAAGAATTTTTGCTTAAAGTAATTGTAAGAAAGTATTCATTTTCGTATTGATTAGCGTTAATTTTCTTTAACTCAAATTGAAATTCTTTAATAAAGATATCCTTTTGAGCAACAGAGCTTTTAGATACTACTTGAACTAGTAAAAAAGTGAAAAACAGATATAAAATCTTTTTCATAGCAACTTTATTTTATAGAAGAATTTTACCTTCTATCCTTTTATTAAAAACAACTTTCAATATACTAAGATAATTTGTACAAATATAAGTTTTATTAAAAAATGTTTTATTTTTTTTCAAATAAAAAAAATATACAAAAAAAAGGAGATGAATTATTCATCTCCTTTTTTTAAAAACAAAGTACTATATTTTATTCAATAGCTTCAACTTTTCGAGTTGAATAATTAATTTTAAGAGCACTAGCTTTTCGCAATTCCTGTTTAACATCGACAATTACACCCATTTTAGTTTTATCATCTACTTTTAAAGAAACAGTCATTAATGGACGTTCATTTTCATCCATTTTTTCTCTTTCAGCAGTAATATAATTACGAATATCAGCAACTTTAGCAAAAGCGTCGTTTAATTGAATTCTGGGTTCAGTTCCATACATTGTTTGAAATGTACCCTTTGGTTTACCAATATTGATATAACTAACCAATGATTTTTTCTCAAGTTTTTTAACTTCAGTTGCACCAGGTAAATGTTGCTCGATTTTTAAAGTTGTTTCTCTCATAACAGTACTAACCATAAAAAAGAATAACAACATAAAAACGATATCTGGCAATGAAGCTGTAGAAACTTCCGGCACTCCACCTTTTCCTTTTCTTCCGAATTTAGCCATATTAATTTCCTCCGATATTTTTAGGTTCAGCTTCAGAAATAATTTGAGGATAATATTTTTTTACCGCATCTTGTTTTTCCTTAATTAAATCTTCAAAATGTTTACCGAATTTTTGCATAGCAACTCCTTCTCTAACCTCATTGTACGCAGCGGCTAGTTCATTTTGAACCTTAATATATGCACCATAAGATGTTCCTCTATCATTTTGCAAAGAAATAATTCCTTTCGAAACCATAACCTCTCCAAAATAATCAATTTCTACCGGTCTTTTTTCTGGCAAATTATCTTTACTCTCAGGATTAACAATAAACTTTTTAGCTTCCTCACGAAGATTAAGAATATTCATTTGTTTACCTTCAACCAAAATTTGGTCGCTTGAATTAATTAGAACAACATACACGTTACGTTCCTTTATCTTATCATCATTTTTCGCATCTGGATCATATGGAGACATCTGTCTAGATAGCCCACTATCAATATCCATCGTTGTGGCAACAAGAAAAAAGATAAGCAACAAGAAAGCAATATCTGCCATTGATGCTGCACTAAATTCTCCTGTAGGTCTTTTTGGCATAGACTATTTTTTATAAATTAAAAAATACTAGGTGACTAAAAAGTCACCTAGCTGTATGTTATTTAAATATTTTGGAAACTTCACTATATAGCATTGAAGCAATAGCAATAAAAGCCAAAACATATACTGAATAAAGCATCATTCCAGCGTACTTTAAAGTAGAAGGAACATTATATTTAGCTAATTCAACGTTATTAATATTTAATATTTCATCTGAAGCCAAAGCATAAGCTATAACAATTATAACAGCTAAAGCAACAATACCCACCAAACCTTTTTTAGCATTCTTAGGGTTCGTAATCATTTGAATTACAGGAAAAAGAACTGTGAATCCAACAGCGATTCCGGTAAGAATATAAGCCCAAATAATAAAAAGCTCTGTAAACTTAGGTGTGACGCCGTTAATTTCCTCACCACCTGCATAAAACAATAATGTTAACAATGCAGAAACAGCGAAAAGGACAATTAAACCTATCCTTAATATCTTATTCATAGTTTATTATTTTTTTAGATTGTATTTTACTAATATATCAATTAAAGAAATTGAAGCATCTTCCATGTCGTTTACAATGCCATCAACTTTTGAAATAATATAATTATAAAATACTTGAAGTATAACAGCTACGATCAAACCAGATACGGTTGTAAGTAATGCAACTTTAATACCACCAGCAACTAAAGATGGAGAGATGTCTCCTGCAGCTTCGATTGAGTCGAAAGCTCCAATCATACCAATTACTGTACCCATGAAACCTAACATAGGAGCCATTGCAATAAATAATGATATCCAAGTAATTCCTTTTTCTAATAGTCCCATTTGAACACTACCGTAGGCAACTACTGATTTTTCAACAACTTCAATACCTTCGTCCATTCTGTCAAGACCTTGATAGAAAATACTAGCCACAGGTCCTTTTGTATTACGACAAACGTCTTTTGCTGCCTCAACACCACCTTGACCTAAAGCTTCTTCAATAGCTAATATAAGTTTATTAGTATTTGTTGAAGCAAGATTTAAATAAATAATTCTTTCAATAGCAATTGCTAAACCTAAAATTAAACAAAGAAGAACAATACCCATAAATCCAGGTCCACCTTCGATAAACTTAATCTTAATTGTTTTGTGCAATGATTCCTTTTTTTCAACAACAGCAGCGGCAACTTCTTCGACGATTTCTTCTTCAACGATAGTTGTATCTTCCATAACTTCTTCCATATCCATAGAATCAGTTTGTTCAACAATCATTTCATCAGTTGTTTCATCTTGAGCAACCGTGTAGAATGACGATCCTAATAAAAGCATTCCAAAAACTGCTATAAATGCAAATAATTTTTTCATGGTTTGTTTTCTGTTTAAATTATTACGATTTTTATGTATGTAAAATTATTAAAAAATTCACAATTTTAAAATTATTGCGGAGAAAGAGGGATTCGAACCCACGATACCCTTGCGAGGTATACACGCTTTCCAAGCGTGCGCCTTAAGCCACTCGGCCATTTCTCCTTCATTTTTCTCTCCCAATTTAGGGGCACAAAATACAAAAAAATAAGCAAAATCAAACAATTATTTTGTTATTTCACCACTAATCGATTGATTTAACATTAATTTAATTCGTTCTTGCTCCATCTTGTTTCCTAAGAGTAGCATTAACTTAGTAACTGCAGCTTCTGTTGTAATATCATAACCACTAATTACTCCTAGCTTTAACAATGCATTCCCTGTTTCATACTTTGTCATATCAACACTTCCTGCCTCGCACTGAGTAACATTCAGTATTATTTTCCCTTGCTTTATTATATCATTAATTTCATCTAAAAACCACTTTTCGGTTGGTGCATTACCTGCTCCATAGGTTTCTAAAATAATTGCCTTTGTGTTTTTTATATGTAATATAGTATGTATTGTATCCTTATTAATTCCCGGAAAAATCTTTAAAATAACGATATTAGTGTCTAGTTGAGTATGAATAACCAAATCTTTTTTACTTGTTGAATAATGAATTGCTCCATAATTAAACTTTATATTTATACCTGCTTCTGCAAGATTTGGGTAATTAGGTGACTCAAAAGCATTGAAATGTTCGGCATTATATTTTGTTGTCCTATTGCCCCGCATTAGTTTATTCTCAAAATAAACACATACTTCAGGAGCAAGTGGCTGCCCATTTTTCTCTGTTGCAGCAATTTCGATTGCTGATATTAAATTTTCTTTTCCATCTGTTCGTAGAGTTCCAATAGGCAATTGCGAACCTGTGAAAATAACAGGTTTATCAAGATTTTCAAGCATAAAGCTTAATGCAGAAGCTGAATAAGCCATAGTATCAGTACCATGTAGAATAACAAATCCGTCAAATTTATTGTAATTCTCTTTTATCAATTTAACTAATTTTACCCAAACATCAGGATTTAAATTAGATGAATCAATAATTGGCGTAAAAGAAATTGTAGAAAGATTAAACCCAAAGCGTTTTAGTTCTGGCACTTCATCCAGAATCTGATCAAAATCAAAGGGTGACAGGACTCCTGTTTCGGAATCTTTTATCATACCAATGGTACCACCAGTATAAATTATCAATATTGATTTTGATCTTGTTTTTTCCATTATATGTTACAAGTTAAATAGCTGATTTGCATTAAATGTCGTTTTTTCTGCTACTTCTCTTAATGTTATGTTTTTTATTTCAGCAATTTTTTCTGCTATATGAGTAATATTAGCACTCTCATTCCTTTTTCCCCTTTTTGGAACGGGCGACAAATATGGGGAATCTGTTTCTAAAACGATATGATTTATGTCAATATTATGCACTACTTCATTTAAACCTGAATTTTTAAATGTAACAATACCTCCAATTCCTATTTTAAAACCCCATTCAATAATTCTTTTTGCCTGATTATCAGTTCCTGTAAAAGCATGAAATACTCCAAAAAGTTTATCATCAATTACATCATCCATGATTTCAAATATTTCATCAAATGATTCACGCGCATGTATAACAATTGGCAAATCATACTTTTTAGCTAAATCAATTTGATATCTGAACGCTTTTTCTTGCTGAATTTTATATGTTTTATCCCAATATAAATCCATTCCTATTTCACCAATTGCATAAAATTTCCTTTGTTGAAGCCAGTGTTCTACATTCTCAAGCTCTTCCTTAAAATTTTCTTTAACTGATGTAGGATGCAATCCCATCATAGGATAACAAAAATCAGGATATTTTGAAGCAAGATCTAACAATGAATCTGTTGTTGTTCCATCAACATTAGGTAGTAAAATCTTTTCAACACCATTTTCCTTAGCATTTACAATAACCTTATTCCGATCATCATCAAACTCAGGTAAAAATAAATGTGTATGTGTATCTATAAATTGCATAGGTTTTATTAAGTGCTGCAAACTTAAAAAAAAACTTTTTCATTATTCAAGTTCAGCAATTATAATATGTAAATATTAACTTTTAAACTTATATATGATTAACAAATTAAACAATACCCTATACTAAAAAAGGGAGACGAAAAATGTCTCCCTTAATTTAATATATAAAATTGATTACTTATACAGCACCTTGAGCAAGCATTGCTTCAGCTACTTTTACAAATCCACCAATATTTGCCCCATTAACATAATTAATAAATCCACTAGAATCTTTACCATACTTTTCACAAGTAGCATGGATATCCTTCATAATCTGATGTAATCTTTGATCAACTTCTTCTCTTGTCCAGCTTAATCTTAAGCTATTTTGTGACATTTCAAGACCTGATACTGCAACTCCACCTGCATTTGCAGCTTTCCCCGGACCATAAAGAATCTTATTCTCAATATAAACCTCAACAGCTTCAGGAGTAGAAGGCATATTTGCACCTTCAGAAACTACGAAACAACCATTTGTAACAAGAACTTTAGCTTCTTCTTCATTAAGTTCATTTTGAGTAGCACAAGGAAGAGCAACATCACATTTAATTTCCCAAGGACGTCTACCTTCATAATATTCGCAGCCATATTTCTCTGCATATTCTTTAATACGACCACGCTTAACATTTTTAAGTTCCATTACATACGCTAATTTCTCAGCATCAATTCCATTTGGATCGTGAATAAATCCAGCAGAATCGGATACAGTAACAACCTTACCTCCAAGTTCATTTACTTTTTCAGTAGCATATTGAGCAACATTACCAGAACCAGAAACTGTAACAATTTTACCTTTAAAACTATCTCCTCTAGTTTTTAACATTTCTTCTGCAAAATAAACTGCACCATAACCAGTAGCTTCAGGACGAATTACACTACCACCATACTGAATCCCCTTACCTGTAAGTACTCCAACAAATTCATTTCTGATTCGCTTATATTGTCCAAACATAAAACCAATTTCACGACCACCAACACCAATATCACCAGCAGGAACATCCGTATTAGCTCCAATATGCTTACAAAGCTCAGTCATAAGACTTTGGCAAAAACGCATTACTTCATTGTCTGATTTTCCTTTTGGATCAAAATCAGAACCACCTTTACCACCACCCATAGGTAGTGTAGTTAAACTATTTTTTAATACTTGTTCAAAAGCTAAAAACTTAAGAATACTTAAATTCACTGTAGGATGAAATCTCATTCCTCCTTTGTATGGTCCTATCGCACTGTTCATCTCAATACGATATCCTTTATTAATTTGAATTTCTCCTTTATCGTCTAACCAAGGAATTCTAAACATTATTACTCTTTCTGGCTCTGCAATTCTTTCAAGAACTTTAGCATGTTTGTACTTTGGATTTTCCTCGATAAAAGGAATAAGAGATTCGGCTACTTCTTGCACTGCTTGATGAAATTCATTTTCATTTGCATTTTTGGCAATAATTTGAGCCATAAATTGTTCTACACGTGGATCCATAATTTTTTTTAGTTTTTTAGTTTTTTAGTTTGTAATCTATGGTTTAATGATAACAAACTTATGTAAAAAAAAAACCAATGAGAATAAGCTAATTCAGAATTTTTACTGTTAATGAAATAACAGAACGCTTTATTACCCTGCTCTTTACGAGTATTAAGGATTTCAGACAATGTATGTTTTACAACAGTCCTGACATTTATCATAAATAAATTGAAGAAATTAACTGGTATTTTTTGCCTGGCAATGTTTTTACAACTCCCATAAACTCTAGGTTTAACAACACAGGAGACACCTTACTTGTTGACATATTGGATTTTAGACATAATAAATCAATTGGAAGCTCACTGAATTCCTTTAAAATTTCAGTAATAATTTTTTCTTCATTAGTTAAACTAACAAACAAATTTCTTTGAACAGCATCTTTATCTTTTTTTCCAGGCTCCCATCCTAGCATGTATTCTAGATCCTCAATTGAAGTTAACATTGCGGCTTTATTTGCTTTAATTAAACTATTACATCCCTTAGAGTAAGGATCAGATACCCGACCAGGAACTGCAAATACATCACGATTATATGAATTGGCAATATCAGCTGTAACCAAAGATCCACCTTTTTCGCCAGATTCAATAACCACTGTTGCATCTGACAATCCTGCTATAATTCTGTTTCGCTTTATAAAATTATTTTTATCACGAATAGATTTACTTGCAAAATCAGTAATCAGCATTCCTTGATTTACAATATCTCTTGCTAACTTTTTATGCGATGCCGGATAAATAATATCTAATCCATGCCCCAGAACTGCAATCGTTTTCATTCCATTGTCCAATGCAGCTTGGTGTGCTACAGCATCTATACCATAAGCTAATCCGCTAACAATTATTGGATTATGCTCTCGTTCTTTTAAGTCTTTAATTAGTTTCTTGCAGAAAGCAACTCCTTCAGTAGTTGCTTTTCGCGTTCCTACTATACTAATAACTTTTTGAGAATTTAAATCCATATCTCCCAAGGTATATATTAATACTGGAGCATCTTCACAGTGTTTTAATCTTTCGGGATATTGCTTGTCAAGATAAAAAATCGGAGCTATTTTATTCTTTTTTATGAAATCAATTTCTTCTTCTGCTTTTGATACTGCATTAGAATTTACTATTGAATTAGCAAGTACTGATCCAATACCAGAAATTTTAATTAGATTTTTTTTCGATTCTTTAAAGACACCTTCAAAACTCCCTACATATGACACTAGTTTTTTTGCTGTAATATGTCCTACTTTAGGAATAAGGCTAAGCGCTATTTTATATTTTAAATCATCATTTATCATCATGCTAAAATTTAAGCATATGAAATTAATAAAAAAAAATCTACAAAAAAAGAGGTACCCATAAATGAGCACCTCTTAACCATAAATTACAAACTAAAAAACTATAAGTTATATAATAAATTAAATAACTCCTTGATCAATCATTGCGTTAGCTACTTTTAAGAAACCTGCAATGTTTGCTCCTTTCACGTAATCAACGTGTCCGGTAGCATCTTTTCCATAAGCAACACATGCTTCATGGATATTACACATAATTGAGTGTAATTTTGTGTCTACTTCTTCTCTACTCCAGTTTAATTTCATAGAGTTTTGAGACATCTCTAATCCTGATGTTGCAACACCACCTGCGTTTGCAGCTTTTCCAGGACCATATAATAATTTGTTATCTTGAATTACTTCAATTGCTTCTGGTGTACAAGGCATGTTAGCACCTTCTGAAATACAAATACAACCATTTTTAACTAACAATTCGGCATCTTCTTTGTTTAATTCATTCTGAATTGCACATGGAAGTGCGATGTCAACTTTCTGATTCCAAGGTTTTTGACCAGCAAAGAATTTAGCATTTGGAAATTTCTCAGCGTATGGAGCTACTACATCGTTATTAGAAGCACGAAGCTCTAACATATAGTCAATTTTCTCTCCTGCGATTCCATCAGCATCGTAAATATATCCGTCAGGACCAGAAATAGCAACAACTTTTGCTCCTAATTCAGTTGCTTTTAAAGCAGCTCCCCAAGACACATTACCAAAACCTGAAATAGCTACAGTTTTGCCTTCAAATGTTTCACTTTTTGTTGCTAACATTTCTTTTGCAAAATATACATTACCAAAACCTGTTGCTTCTGGACGAATTACACTTCCACCCCAGTTACCACCTTTTCCTGTAAGTATACCTGTATTTTCTCTAGCTAATTTTCTGTACATTCCATACAAAAATCCAATCTCACGACCACCAACACCAATATCTCCTGCCGGAACATCTGTTTCTGGTCCTATGAATTTCCATAATTCCATCATAAAACCTTGACAGAAACGCATTACTTCTGCATCAGATTTTCCTTTTGGATCGAAATCAGAACCACCTTTACCACCACCCATAGGAAGTGTAGTAAGTGAGTTTTTGAAGATTTGCTCGAAACCTAAGAATTTTAATCCACTTAAGTTTACACTTGGGTGAAAACGTAATCCACCTTTGTAAGGTCCAATTGCATTATTAAACTGTACACGATAAGCTAAGTTAACATTTACTTTTCCATCGTCACCTACCCACGGCACCTTAAACGTTAAGATTCTGTCTGGTTCTACAATTCTTTCAACAATTCCTGCAGCTTCAAATTGAGGATTTTGGTTATAAATATCCTCGATTGATTCTAAAACTTCTCTTACAGCCTGAAGATATTCAACTTCTCCCGGATGTTTTTGCTCCAACTGAAGCATTAATTTATCAACGTTCATTTTTATATAATTTAATGATGAGTACTATATATAATTATTAAAAAAACTTGCCAAAAATATATTTTAATATTTAATTAATCCTAAAAAAAATCACTAATAATATATGATCTTTAACACATTTTTGAAATATAAAAAACATTTCAATTTACACATTGTTCACAAAGCATTTAAGAGACTGTATTAAATAACTTCAACCCTTCTGACTAAGAGAGTCTTCAAGCACCTTTCTATGATTGAAAGAAAGGGCTGATATACTTATTGGAGGATAATTTGCTATCCCATTTTTTGTTTTAATTTTTATAACTAAATCTTGTTTTAAATTGAAAAGTGAACTTTTAATTTTATATCCTACAAAATCATTTTTATTAACTTCAATCGCTCTTTTTTTATTATCAAAAGGACGTAACGAAACAAACCTAATAATAAGATTATTACCATCATTATTATATGAGAAAAAATTATAGTTCATTACATATGTATAAATGACATAAAGTATGTACAGAGTGGTTAAAACAATTACAAATAGCGATTTTTCATATCCTAAAATCGTTTTTTTGAATGAATCAGGTATTAACAAAAAACCCATAATAACCAAATACAAAAGGATTGCTAAATATCTTCTTTTATTTAACCTTAACACTATTTTTCTATTATCGAAAACCATTTCTGAAATTTTATAACTAAGCTACAAAGATAAGTAAGTTTCTAATTGATACACAATTATTACAATCGAGAATTATCCTAATTTGTTAAAACTCTGATTTTATGGTAAATATTTATTTTGTACTTTTAGACTTCTAAAAATCAAATTATAAAATGAAGCTAGACACAAAATTTTCTACTATATATATATCAAGTGAAATACAAAAAATTCTTACTGAAATATTGCAAAATTTTAAAAACAGGAAAATATTTGTAATTGTTGATGAAAATACCAAAACTAATTGCTTACCTGTTATTAAAAATATAGAGGGTATTAAAAACTCAAAAATAATTGAACTTGAAAGTGGTGAATCAAATAAAGGTATCAAATCACTAGAAAAAGTTTGGTCATCTCTTACAGAAAATGGAGCAGATAGATCATCGATGTTAATTAATTTAGGTGGTGGAATCATCGGTGATTTAGGTGGTTTTGCTGCATCGACTTTTAAACGGGGCATTGATTTTATCAATATACCTACAACTCTTCTCTCTCAGGTTGATGCATCGATTGGAGGAAAAACGGGGGTAAATTTTCTTGGTCTAAAAAATGAACTAGGCGTTTTTAATCATCCTAAATATGTTATTATTGATAGTTCATTTAACAGGACTTTAAAAAAAGAACATATTTCATCGGGTTGGGCTGAAATGCTTAAGCATGCTCTAATTTTTAATGAGAAAGACTGGGATAATTTAATTTCTAATAATATTAAGCAAATAGGATTTAAAGAATTAAATCTGCTTATTGCCAGATCTGTAAGTATAAAAAATCATTTTGTAGAGAAAGATCCTTTTGAAAAGGATATTCGTAAGGCTCTAAATTTTGGGCATACTTTTGGACATGCTTTTGAGAGTTTATTTATGAATACTACAAATGAGATTTCGCATGGAGAAGCTGTTGCTCATGGAATGATTTGCGAACTTTATTTATCTGGAAGTTTTTGTGATTTCTCTACTAATAAAATTGATACAATGGTCTCATATCTTCTTAAAACATATAATAAACTAAAGCTTAATGATGCTGATTTTGAGAAAATTATTGATTTAATCGGGCATGATAAAAAGAATGAGGGATTGAATATTAATTTTACTTTACTAGAGGATTTTGGCAAAATAAAAATCAACCAGAATTGTAAAAGAGAACTTTTAATTGAAACTCTAAACTGGTATAAAAACTTGTAAAATGAACGTAAAAATTACTAAGCCAAGTAAAGAAATAAAAACGTTCAGGTCTTTACCTGCATCAAAAAGTTTGGCAAATAGATCTCTTATTATTCGTGCCTTGTGTGAGGAATCATTTAAAATTAAAAATCTTTCAAATAGCGATGATACTCAAGTCTTAAATGTTGCTTTAAAAAATCTAAGTAATCCAATTATTGATATTGGAGCTGCTGGTACTGCAATGCGTTTTTTAACTGCTCTTTTGTCAATAACTCCAGGGGAGAGAATCCTAACCGGAAGTGAAAGAATGAAACAAAGACCCATTAATGAGTTGGTAAATATTCTTAATGTACTTGGAGCAAAAATAGATTATGTAGAAAAAGAAGGTTATCCTCCTTTAAAAATTACAGGAAGTAAATTAAATGCAAAAGATATTAGTATAAAAGGCAATGTTAGCAGTCAGTATACTAGTGCCTTATTAATGATTGCACCCTATTTGGAGGGAGTTTTTAATTTAACAATTATAGATAAAATCCTTTCGAAAGATTATATTCGAATGACTATTAAATTAATGGAAGAATTTGGAGCTAAAGTTGAATGGACTGGAAATAAAATTAATGTAGGTAAAGGATCATATCAACCAAAAGAGATAATTATAGAAGGCGATTGGTCGGCAGCATCGTACTGGTTTGAGATTGTTTCGCTATCGAAAAATGCAATGATTGAATTAACGGGATTAAAAAAAGAAAGTTTACAAGGGGATTCAGTTTTACCAGAATTATTCAAGACACTAGGAGTTGATTCTGCATTTACTAATTTTGGAATACGTATTAAAAACTCTGCTACATTATGTGAGTTTTTCGAATACGACTTTACTGATTGTCCAGATTTAGCTCAAACTCTTGCGGTTACTTTAATTGCAAAAAAAATTCCTTTTAAACTAACAGGATTAGACAATCTATCAATAAAAGAAACTGACCGAATAAAAGCATTGGTGGTAGAATTTCAAAAATTAGGAGTCAATATTCAGGCTGAATCAAATCATACCTTGTTATGGAAAGGCGGTGAAGAAATAATGGTTCCTGAAAATCATTTTGTAGAAACATATAAAGATCATAGAATGGCATTGGCTTTTACTCCTTTATCTTTAGTTACTAAAGAATTAGTTATAAAAGACCCTAATGTGGTTACAAAAAGCTATCCTGATTATTGGAGTAATTTGGAAGAGGTCGGGTTTGGGATAAACTACTTTTAAACTACGAATTAAAAATAACAAAACAAATAACCGCAGAGACGCTGAGCCGCAAAGAGAAATTATAATTCCTTAACTTTATTTAAGAAAGATTCTTTGTAGTATTTTCCAACAGGAATGGTTTTACTGTTAATCTGGATTTGATGATTCTCTAAAATACTAATGTGATTTGTTGAAACTATATATGATTTGTGAATTCTTGCAAACTCTATTTCCGGCAATAAAATTAAAGCATCACTCATACTCATTAATACCATTAATTTTTTATCGATTGTATGAAAAGTAAGATAGTTTCCAGAACCTTCAACATATAAAATATCCTTAGTTTTAATTTTATAAGACTTAGAACCACTTTTAAGGAGGATTGAATCCTTTGGTTCTATTTGTTTTTTCTCTTCTGTACTATCAATATTTTGTGAAAAATAAATCTTGTTTACAGCTTTTAAAAATCTCTCAAATTCTATTGGTTTTAAAAGGTAGTCGGTTGCATTTAATTCATAACTTTCAACTGCAAACTCAGAATATGCTGTAGTAAAAATAACTTTCGGTTTTGTATTAAGTGATTTAAAAAAATCGATTCCATTAATTTCAGGCATATTTATGTCAAGAAAAATTAAATCAACCTGATTGTTTTGTATAAATTCTAAAGCTAGTAATGCATTCCTATATGTATTTAATAATTCTAAAAATGGAATTCTTGCTACATAATCAGAAATTATATCAAGAGCTAATGGCTCATCATCAATTGCAATACACTTAATTTTATTATTCATCGCATTCCAAGGTTAATAATACTTCAAAACAATTTTGTTCTTTCTTTTTAATCAATTTGTATTTTTCGGGATATAATAGATCTAATCGTTTTTTCAAATTTTCAAGTCCAATACCTGAGTCGCTTTTAACAGTTTTTATTTGTACAGGATTTATAGTGTTTTTTACATGAAACTTTAATTTGTTTTTTTCAATTTCTAAGTCCATTAGAATCTCTGATTCGCTTTGCAAGGAAATTCCATGTTTAAAGGCATTCTCAACTAAAGGTAATAGAATTAATTGCTCAATAAAAATACTTTCAGTATCTCCCTTAATGCTAAACTCTATTTTAATTTTATCATCTACTGCAAATCTTAATTTCTGAAGATCAATATAATTCTTTAAATACTCTATCTCCTTTCTAATAACGATCTTACCATCTATAGATTCATACGTTTGATACCTCATTATTTCGGCTAATTTAGAAATTGAATCTGCCACAAGGGTGTCTTTACTTTTATTAGCAAGTCCAAAAATATTATTGAGTGTATTAAACAAGAAATGAGGTTTTACCTGAGTTTTTAACATATTCAACTCTGTTTGTATATTATCTTGAATTAATTTTCTCTTAAAAACCTCATTGTCATACCATTGCAATGTAAATCCATAACCAAAAGAAAGCACAAGAAAAAGAAAATTTATTAATAAGGTAAAATCAAAATATTCCATTGATAATTCAACACTTACATTATCCCAAAATGGATTTGAAAATTTATTAAATAGAAAATCAATAGTACCTTCAATAAAAGAAAGAAGCAAAACAATTATAATTACTGATAAAATATAATTTCTTAATTTAAATTTCCTTTTTAACAATTTTGGCAATAAATACTGGCTATTACCATAAAATATGAAAGCATTAATTAATGTTCCTGAAATCAAGGAAAAATATGTAAAACTTCTATAATCAAAATAGCTTATTGCAAGAAAATCATACAATAGAACAATTACAACTCCAATTATCCAAATTAAAAAATGGCTTATTATTACAAGGTTTCTTCTATTCACTTTCCTAATTATTTTTTTGCAATATAATGATGAAATAAGAATATTCAGAATTATTTATTTAAAACATCGATAATACTTTACAAAGTGCTTTTGCACATCAAAAAAACAACTTGAAATATTTTCTTATGTATTTTATATAATAAATTTGAATTGGAATTTGCTTATAAATATATTTGTTTCAAACATTATTCGATGAACCTAAAAAAATTTATTTATTTATTATCATTTATTCTTTTCATATCGTGTGAAAGCGAACTAAAGAACAAGGAAATTATCCGTCTTGGAAATTTTCAAAACAGGCCGAGAGGGTTTCACTCTGTTTACATGCCACAAGGTAGAATTGCTTTATATATTAAAAATGATTTAAATAAAAAAACAACAATTCAAAATATAAGATACTTTATTGGAGATAAAGGAAATTACAAGAAACCATTTAAGGTAATGTTATATTCTATTGATTCAATTACAGGTAAACCTTCAAAAATACTAATTCCTGATACATTAATAATAAGCGCAAAATCAGGAAATTATTGGACTACAATTGATATATCTGCTTATAGTTTAGATTTTCCAAAAGAAGGAGTATTTGCATCAATGGAATGGATTCCTGATGAAGACTTTAGTGTAGTTTCTCAATCGGAATGTCAATATTTAGCATATAATAAAGTGAAAAACGAAAATAAAACATGGTATTGTACATTAGGAGTAAACTGGTACCAATTTCCTAATAACAATTACAATACTATGATTTCAATCGATGTAAAATAAAAAGGCCTATTGCAAAGCTAATTAGCAAATGAAATTTGTTAAACTAAAAAAATGTAAAAACATGAAAAAGATAATCCTTATTTCAATATTATTAATTAGTGGATTAGTAACAAATGCACAATGCAATGATGAGCTTGTAGAAAGAGCTAAATCAAGAATGACAAATGATGAGGTTTTATTAAAAGAATTCAAAATTGAATTAAAAGAAGCAGATATCAGTAGCCCGGCACCTGTAGCAAAATTCTCTCAGAAATTTGAAAAAAACAAGAAGTATCGGTTAAGAATAATAAGTGATAAAGAAAAATATAATGCAGAGGGAATAATAAAAATATTTGAAGGCAACAGGTATTTGGGAACAAACCATGATGTATCTTCAGGGAAAACATACCCTTATTGTGATTTTAAATGTTCAGGATCCGGGGATTACAAGCTACTTATAACCTTTAAGGATGGGAAAGCCGGTTGTGCTGTGGTAGTTGTTAGTTATCTAGGCGTTTGGAGTAAGCAGTAAATAACAGGAGGTTGTTTGCAAAGCAGACAATCTCTTTTATTCATAATTATTAACCATTTAACCGCCGAGACGCTATGGCACAAAAAAATCCTGAAAATTACATTCAGGATTTTTAATCTACATATATTTTAATACTATTCAATTGTTACACTATCACTTTCTTCAATTATTTCTTCTGTAGCAATCTCTTCAATTATTTTACTTTCGGCTAATGCTTCTTTAAGATAACTTATGAAAATCGAGTTTACATATGGTGTTTTTTCAATAAATTCTTCAATTTTATCTAGAATCAAACTACCATCTTTTTCTTTTAATTCTTTTGAAACCATAATTGAAAAAGCTATATCTTCTTTACTTTCAGTAACTGTATTATATTTAATCCATCCTAATAGTTTCTTCTTTTCTCCAACAACTTTTATCCATTCATCTTTTGTTTCTTCAATTGCTAACACATCCATTCTATCGAAAGTATTTTCTGTTATTGTTAGCAAATCCGGTCTCTTATATATCGGTGCATCTTCTTTTAACACTGCGATTTTACCATCAACTATAAGACCATAACTATTAGCCCATGCTACTTTACCGTCTGATAATTCAACATAAAGATATTCTCTATTTCTATCTAAGCTATCAATTGCCACTTTTCCTAAAAAAGTAACTGTTTCACCTAAACTTATAGAAGAAACCCATTTCCCATCCTTACTTGGAGTTTCGCGTACTGGAACTCCATTCCAAATACAAACGGTTTGTTTATTTTCAAGTGTCACTTCTTCACTTTCTTGCTTTGTATTGTTTTCACTACTTCCACCACAAGCATATACAAATGCAAGAAGAATTAGAATTAAGTAATTAATTTTTTTCATTTTTTCAGATTATAAGGGTTAATATTCAAAATTAAAGATGCAGAAAAATATAATGAAATAAAAGAGATTAAATAAAAAACTCCTTAATTCTTTTGATTCCCTCTTCTACCTCAGATTTTTCGCGTGCGATATTAAAACGAATGTAGTTTATTGCTTTATCAGAAAAATGCTCACCTGGAATTACTGCTACTTTTTGCTGGTCGTATAAATCTATTGCAAATTTAAATCCGTCGGAATATTGCTCTGGCAATTTTGCCCAAACAAAATATCCTCCTTTGGTTTCTGGAATTTCAAATCCTAATTTCTCTAACTCACCTGATAAATGATTATAGGATTTACATAATTTGTTTCGAAGATCTGATACATATTCTTTACCAAAGTCATATTTTTTTAAATACTCAACAATGGCTTGTTGTAAAATTGAAGAAGCACATAATCCTGTGTAGTCATGAATTGATTTTATTTTTTGCATGTGATCTTTATGTGCAATTAAATATCCTATTCGCCAACCGGTTATTGAAAATATTTTAGAGAAACTATTTGTATAAAATACATTAGAATTAAATTGATCTAATGGAATATAAGGCTTTTCATCAAAATAAAGTTCTTTATAAACTGCATCTAGAATAATATAAATATTCAATCGCTTACTTATTTCCAGTAAAGAATTAATTTCTTGTTTTGTCCAAATTTTACCAAATGGATTTCCAGGAGATCCAAGGAAAATAACTTTTACATTTTTTTCTTTTATCGAATTTTCTAGTTTATTAAAATCTATTGAGAAATCTTCTTCAAATGAAAAAGAAACAAAATCGGTATTGAAAATCTCAGGTAAATATTTATAGCTTTCGTAAACCGGATCGAAAGCTAAAGCTGCAAATGGTTCTGTAATAATTTTCTTGAAATAGATATATAGTAAGGATAAGGCTTCTGTTGCTCCTTGAAGAATTAGAAAATCATCTTTTGAAAATGAATATTCTTTTTGATATTTGTTGTGAAGCAAATCAAGTAATTCATTATTTCCATTTCCCGGGGCATATTGATGTAAATTATCTCCGGCAATTTTACTTAATATATCTGTTAATTCTTTTGGTGGATTAAAACCGGGGATTCCTTGTGCGAAATTTATACCTCCGTATGTTTTTACTTTATTGCTCATAAATCCAATATATGAGCCTGTAGGTTTCTGATATTTATTTTGCATTTCTTTTCTTATTACACTCTTCGTCTATGTTTTCACGTGAAAGTCCAAACTTTTCTTTTTCGATATTTCCTTTTGGCTCAACATGTACCAAAACATCATAAACATTATAGATTCGTTCTTTTATTTTATCTTCAACCTTTTGAGCAATATCGTGCCCCACTTTAATTGAAAGCTTGCCATCAATTTCAATATCCAAATCAACAGTATATAAATTTGAATGTTTTCTTATTCTTACTCTATGCGGATTTGCACCACCTACTTCTTCAACAGCGTCAAAAATTTTATAATAAAGTTCGGGATTATCTGATCCATCCATTAATTCCCGACTTGTTTCCATGAAAATATCAAAGCCTGCTTTCATGATCCAAATACCAACAGCCATTGCTGTTAATAAATCTAATATAGATAATTTAAGCACTTGCGTAAATACCAGACCTACTAAAACAGATGCAGAAATAAGAATATCATTTCGCATATTTTTAGCATTAGCTATTATCATATTGCTTTGAACTTTTTTTCCTATTTTAAACTGATAGAATGCTAATCCTGCTTTTGAAACAATTGAAATAACTGTAACATATATTGCAAGCAAAGAAGGTAATTCATGTGGTTCATTTTTTATAATCTGTATCAATGTTGATAAGAAAAGCTGTGCTCCGGCAAAAAATATGACAAAACTTAATGCTTTTGTTGCTACGGCCTCTGCTCTATTGTAACCATAGGGATATCTATAATTAGGTGGCTTATTCATTATCTTGGCAGCAAATAGAGTAATGAAATAAGTTAGGATATCTGTTGCTGTATCAATACCATCGCCAATAACGGCCATACTACCAGATATAAAACCAACAAGAATTTTAACAATTGCTAATATTGTATTACCAATTATCCCAACCCAAGAGGCTTTTTTAATATTTTGATTCCTAAGTTTTTGATTATTTACCAACATACAACAAAGTTAGAATAAAAAAAATTGAACATCCAAGTATAAGCTAATATCCGCAATTAAATTTTCATTCATTTAAATATTAAGTAATACCAATTAGCCGTACCAAGGTTTACTATTATAGATGACATGAAATTATTATTCAATATTGATTATTAATAAATCCGTGGCACTCTTTGCAGATTTAAGGTGTAAACTAAATGATATAAAAAAGAGATTCCGGGTCATCTACCTGTCGGCAGGCAGAAACCCGGAATTTATAATTAATAGAAAGAGATTCCCGTATCCGCAGGAATGACATCTATAATATGGTTAATCAAGTTTTAATACTGCAAGGAATGCTTGTTGTGGCACTTCTACGTTTCCAACCTGACGCATTCGTTTTTTACCTTTCTTCTGTTTTTCAAGTAATTTACGTTTACGTGTAATATCACCTCCGTAACATTTTGCTGTAACATCTTTACGAACGGCCTTTACTGTTTCACGTGCTATGATTTTTGCTCCAATAGCTGCCTGAATTGCTATATCGAATTGCTGACGCGGAATAAGTTCTTTTAACTTCTCGCACATTCGACGACCGAAATTGTAAGCATTATCTTTATGTATTAATGTTGATAAAGCATCAACCATTTCGCTATTCAATAATATATCTAATCTTGCCAGACTAGCTCTTTCATATCCTATTTGATGATAATCGAAAGATGCATATCCACGTGAAATACTTTTTAGTTTATCATAAAAATCAAATACAATCTCAGCTAATGGCATCACAAAAGAAACCTCAACACGGTCGTTTGGAAGGTAAATCTGATTTTTTAGCACCCCTCGTTTTT
This sequence comes from Bacteroidales bacterium, assembly GCA_013138975.1. Classification (GTDB taxonomy): domain Bacteria; phylum Bacteroidota; class Bacteroidia; order Bacteroidales; family UBA12077; genus UBA12077. The sequence continues at coordinate 55,739 of WTBR01000007.1, read as the reverse complement.
CGATACAAAGTTTCATTATTTGTCCAACATAGTCAGCTTTAGAAATTATTTGTGCTTTTATATATGGTTCTTCAATGTAATCTAATTGAGTAGCTTCAGGCAATCCTGATGGATTATGTACATCTATCATTTCTCCTTTTGAAGTATATGCTTTGTAAGAAACGTTTGGAACTGTTGTAATCACATCCATATCGAATTCGCGATCGAGACGTTCCTGAATAATTTCCATATGTAATAATCCAAGAAAACCACAACGAAATCCAAAGCCCAATGCCGCAGAAGATTCTGGTTCAAATGTTAATGAAGCGTCGTTTAACTGAAGCTTTTCCATCGATTCGCGTAAATCTTCATAATCATCGGCATCAATCGGATAAATACCTGCAAATACCATTGGTTTAACATCTTCGAAACCACTAATAGCTTCTGCACAAGGATTTATTTTATTTGTTAAAGTATCTCCAACTTTTACTTCCTTCGCCGTTTTTATTCCTGAAATAATATAACCAACATCACCTGCCCTTAATACTTGTCGAGGTTCTTGCTTATATTTCAACATTCCAATTTCTTCGGCAGAGTACTCCTTTTCGGTAGCAAAGAATTTTACTAAATCACCTTTTCTAATCGTTCCATTTTGAATCTTTATATAAGCTTCAATTCCTCTATACTGATTAAAAACAGAATCAAATACTAATGCTTGTAATGGAGCGTTAGGATCACCTTTCGGAGCAGGTACTTTTTCAATAACTGCTTTTAAAATTTCATCGATACCTAAACCTGTTTTCCCGCTTGCCTCAATAATATCTTCCCTATTACCTCCTATTAATTCCTCAATTTGATCTTTAACCTCCTCAGGCATGGCTGCATCTAAATCCATTTTATTTAAGACAGGAATAATCTCCAAATCATGTTCCATTGCTAAAAACACGTTAGAAATGGTTTGTGCCTGTACGCCTTGAGTTGCATCAAGAATTAATAATGCGCCTTCACATGCAGCAATTGATCGTGATACTTCATAAGAAAAATCAACATGTCCAGGGGTGTCAATTAAGTTTAATACATAATCTTTACCCTCGTACTTATAATCCATCTGAATGGCATGACTTTTAATTGTAATCCCACGTTCTCTCTCCAAATCCATATCATCCAACATCTGATCCTGGTAATCACGATCAGAAACTGATCCAGTAGCTTGCAATAATCTGTCAGCCAAAGTACTCTTACCATGATCAATATGTGCTATGATGCAAAAATTTCTTATATTATCCATAATTATATTATCATCCACTTTTTTACAATCCGAATAAACTTTTCGAATTTGTAAAGATATTGAATTATAGCCAATAATTGCAATTCTAAAAAACTGCTTGAGCAATTTTTTTTATATTATCTGATTGTCCAAGGGTATAATAATGAATCCCAGGTACACCAAATTTAATTAATTCTTGAGATTGTTTGGTTGTCCACTCTACACCAAGTTCTCTAACTTCAGAATTGGTTTTGCACTTTTTAATTTCTTTTACTAAATCTTCTGGAATATCGATTCTAAAAATTTGTGGCAATAAATCAATGTCTTTTAATGAGCTTATAGGTTTTATTCCGGGTACTATTGGCACATTAATTCCAATTGCTCTGCATTTATCTACAAAATCAAAATACTTTTGATTATCAAAAAACATTTGAGTTACAATATATTCTGCTCCTGCTTCAACTTTTTCTTTCAGGAAGTTTAAATCAGAATCCATATTTGGCGCTTCGCAATGCTTCTCGGGGTAACCGGCAACTCCAACACAGAAATTAGATGATTTTGCATTCTGCAATTCTTTATCCAAGTATTTCCCATTATTCATATCTACGACCTGCTTAAGCATATCAACTGAATGAGCATGCCCTCCATTTTCAGGAATAAATAATCGCTTGGATTTCGGAGGATCTCCTCTAAGAACTAATAAATTATGTATCCCAAGGAAATTAAGGTCAATTAAAATATCTTCGGTTTCTTCTCTTGTTAATCCTGCACAAATTAAATGTGTAACTACTGCAATATTATATTTATTCTTAATTGCTGCAGATAAAGCAACTGTTCCGGGTCGTTTACGAACTATCTTCTTCTCAAGTAATCCATCCTTTCGCTCTTTGTAAACAACGTCGTGACTGTGATAAGTTATATTTATATATGCGGGATCAAACTCGATTAAAGGATCGATTGCATTATATAATGTATCAATATTATGCCCTTTTAATGGAGGTAATAATTCAAATGTAAATAAGGGCTTTTTGGCTTTATTGATTATGTCTATTACTTTCATTTTTCGATGTTTACCGCAAAGGCGCAAAGACGCGAAGAAAATAAATTCTATTTCTACTCTTGAATAGAATAACGCACTATTACCTCAACTTAATTATTACTTTTTCTGTCTAATTTGTAAGCGTTATGGTCTTTTCCTAAATAGTAATTTGCCCATCCGGAAGTATCCTTTAGTTTGCTATTTTTAATAACAGCGATTGGAGATAAATGTTCTACATTATTTCTATTAAAATACTTATTTCGGGTATACGCTTTTACCCAAATACAATCTCTGTTATGTTCTGAAAGTTCACATTTATCGTTTGAACTACCGCCACAAGGTCCGTTTCTTTGATTTTTTGCACACTGAGACTGAGGGCATAAATAAGTTATATCGGGTAAAGAACAATCGCCACACTCACGACAATTAAAAAGTGCTGCCTTAATCATTCTTTCATTAAAGTATGTAAATCGTTTTAATCCTTTAAATGATTTCTTTTCCAGTACATTATATTTTGCAACACTTACTCCAAATCCGGGTGATTTTTGATTAAAGAGTATTGTATGTACCAATCGATTAAATCGATAAGTTGGCCCTACATGTTTTGAATAATTTGATTTCTTATATGTGGTAATTTGAGGATTTACATTCTTAGGGTCTGATAATTTTGTTTTCGTGTCTTCTGAATATAAATAAAATTCATTTGAAACGGGGTTGGTTAATTCAGGAACAAAATCAAGCCAATTTTCATTTTTAAGCTCTTCTGCTCTTTCCAGTATTGCTGCAAAATCTTCAAACTTTTCGGTTCCTCCAATATACGCTCCTTTATATCCCATTTGTTTAAATGCAACATACTGTTTTGCCGCCAAATCAATAAAGTATTTTCTCCCTTTATCCTCAGACTTTTTCTCTTTATTTATTCTTTTCAAAAATTCATCCGAGATTTTACATCCGGGAATCAATCCTTTATTAAATAGATTTGCAACGCCTCCTGTCAATTTATAAATATTTCCAATAACCGGAATTGATAAATTATTTTCTTGTAACCAAGTAATTAACTCATGAGATTTTCGGATATCATATCCCAATTGAGGAATTATATAATTTGCTCCTGCTTCTATTTTTCTTCTTAATTTTTCATATTGCATCATTTGTTCAGCTTCCGTTGTTTTAAACGGCGAAACTGCACAACCTAAAAAGAAATTTGTTTTATCAAGATCGATATGTGAATTTGGCTTTCGTCCTTTTACCCGAAGCCCTGCATTCATAACAGAAAGCATCTTTATTAAGCTTACAGAATCTAAATCAAAAACCGATTGTGCTACTCCTTGATAACCATCGATGGGATAATCACCGGAAAGTGCCAATAAATTATCAAATCCATCGTTAGCATATTTCCATGCAATACTCTCCAAAGCATTGCGATTCATATCTTTGCATGTGATATGAATTATTGCATTTTTATTTTTTTCTTGAATTAACTTTCCTAAACCATCGGGAGCAGACATAATATTTCCACCTGCATTTTCGGTTACCGAAATCCAATCGATTCTTTCATCAGCAATTAAATCTTGTGTGTATTTTACAATCTTTTTACTGCCTTCTTGCTGCAAGATCCCTCTTGTGGTAACTAATTCGGCTCCTATTAAAAATTTATCTTTATCTTCAAATAATTCTCTTAGTTTCTTCATTCTTAATCCAAAATACTAGGCGCTTAGCGGATTAGCTATTAAACAACTCTCATTGTAATTTTACTTCAGCACTTATGTTACATAACCGCTTAGCGCCTTCAATTAATAATTTATATTAGTAGCTAACCATTTCTCAACTTCTTCAACTTTTAGATTTTTTCTGCGAGCATAATCTTCTACTTGATCTTTACCAATTTTATGAACATTAAAATATCTCGATTCAGGATGAGCAAAGTACAATCCGCTAACTGAAGCTCCCGGATTCATCATAAAGCTTTCTGTTAATGCAATTTGGATATTATTTTCTGCATCTAACAAATCAAAAATGATTCCTTTCTCGGTATGATCAGGACAAGCAGGATATCCTGCTGCAGGACGAATTCCTCTATATTTTTCTCGAATTAATTCTGTTACACCTAAATTCTCGTTTGGAGAATATGCCCAATGATCTTTTCTTACTTTTTTGTGCAATAATTCAGCAAATGCTTCAGCTAATCTATCAGCTAATATTTTTAACATTATGGCACTATAATCATCCTGATTTTCTTCGAATTTTTTAACATGCTTTTCAATACCTAATCCACAGGTAACAGCAAAAGCTCCAATATAATCTTTAATTTCTGTTTCTTTTGGTGCAATAAAATCTGATAGACATGCATTGTCTTCATCTTCTTCTTTTATTTGCTGATTACGCAAATGATGAAGTACTTTAACTACGCTATCTCTTTTTTCATCTTTATAAACTTCAATATCGTCACCAATAGAGTTTGCAGGATATATTCCAAACACAGCATTAGCTGTTATCATTTTTTCATCAATGATTTGCTTCAACATATTCTGAGCATCGTCGAATAATTTTTTTGCTTCTTCTCCTTTTATAGGATCATCAAATATCTTTGGGTATTTTCCGTTAATTTCCCAAGCATGGAAGAAAAATGTCCAATCGATATATTCCGCAATTTCCTTTAATGAATAATCAGTTAATATTGTGTTCCCAATTTTTGTTGGTTGAGGAATAAGTGATCGTTCCCAATCAATATCCACTTTATTTTTTCGTGCTTGATTTAAATCAATATGAGTTTTGCCGGATTTCTTAGCCAAGTTTTGCTCCCTTAATACACCATATTCTTCACTAATTCCTTTTACAAAATCTTGTTTTAAGGTTTCAGATAATAAACTTCTAACAACACCAACACTTCTAGATGCATCTTTAACATGAATAACAGGAACCTCAAGAACAGGTGCAATTTTTACTGCTGTATGTATTTTCGATGTTGTTGCTCCTCCAATCATTAATGGTATGGTTACATTTCTTCGTTGCATTTCTTCGGCAACATGAACCATTTCTTCCAGAGATGGCGTAATTAGTCCACTTAATCCAATTATATCAACATTCTCTTTTATAGCTGCATCAATAATTTTTTCGGCAGAAACCATTACTCCTAAATCAATTATTTCGTAATTGTTACAAGCTAAGACTACTCCCACAATATTTTTACCAATATCATGAACGTCACCTTTTACAGTTGCCATTAGTATTTTACCTGCAGCACTTGTGTTTCCTGATAATCTTTTTTCTTCTTCGATGTATGGTAATAAATAGGCTACGGCTTTTTTCATTACTCGTGCACTTTTCACTACCTGAGGTAAGAACATTTTTCCTGATCCAAATAAATCGCCTACAATATTCATCCCATCCATTAATGGCTGTTCAATAATTTCTAGCGATTGTTTATAATGTTTTCTTGCTTCTTCAGCATCTTCATCGATAAAATCTGTAATTCCTTTTACTAAAGCATAAGATAATCTTTCTTGAACTGATTTTTCTCTCCACTCATCTTTCTTTTCTTCTACCTTATCTTTTGCAACGATTTTTTCTGCAAAAACGATTAAACGCTCTGTAGCATCTTTTCTTCTATTTAAAACTACATCTTCAACTAATTGAAGCAAATCTTTTGGGATATCATCATACACTTCAAGCATACCAGGGTTTACAATACCCATATCCATTCCTTCATTAATTGCATGATAAAGAAATGCTGAATGCATTGCTTCACGTACTGTATTGTTCCCTCTAAACGAAAATGACAGATTACTTACTCCTCCACTAATTTTTGCATGTGGCAAGTTTTCTTTTATCCATTTTGTTGCTTTAATAAAATTTACTGCGTAATTATTATGCTCTTCAATCCCTGTTGCTACAGCTAGTACATTTGGATCAAAAATTATATCTTCTGGTGCGAAACCAACTTTTTCGGTAAGAATTTTATATGATTTTTCGGCAATTTCAATTTTACGCTCATAAGTATCTGCTTGTCCTTTTTCGTCGAATAACATTACAACAGCTGCTGCACCGTATCTGCGTATAAGTTTGGCGTAATGAATAAATGCCTCTTCACCCTCTTTCAAGCTAATAGAGTTTACGACTGACTTACCTTGAACACATTTAAGCCCTGCTTCAATAACACTCCATTTTGAAGAGTCAATCATGATAGGCAATTTAGAGATATCTGGTTCAGAAGCAATAAGGTTTAAGAAATTTGTCATAGAAGCTTCAGAATCCAACATACCTTCATCCATACAAACATCAATCACTTGGGCGCCATTTTCCACTTGATTTCTGGCTACAGATAATGCTTCTTCAAATTTCTCTTCTTTTATTAATCGTAAGAATTTTTTAGATCCTGCTACATTTGTTCTTTCACCTACATTTACAAAATTACTTTCTTTCGAAACGGTTAAGGCTTCTAAACCACTTAAACGAGTTAGTGGTTCTATTTGTGGTAATTTTCGTGGCGGATATTCAGCTGCTATTTCTGCAATTCTTTTTATATGTGTTGGATTCGTTCCACAACATCCTCCAATAATATTTACAAAACCATCTTTTAAGAAGCCTTCAATAATAACTCCCATCTGTTCTGCTGACTCATCGTATTCTCCAAACTGATTTGGTAATCCTGCATTTGGATGTGCACTTACGTGAAATTTCGAGATTTTTGATAGTTCTTCTATATATTGTCTTAGTTGCTCTGCTCCAAGGGCACAATTTAATCCTACACTTAATAAATTAACATGTGATAAGGAATTAAAAAATGCTTCTAAAGTTTGACCAGAAAGTGTTCTTCCGCTGGCATCCGTAATTGTACCAGAAACCATAACAGGAAGTTCTATTCCTTTATTTTCAAATAATTCTTCGATAGCAAATAAAGCTGCTTTAGCATTTAATGTATCGAATATTGTTTCAACCATTAAAGCATCTGCACCGCCATCAAGTAATCCTTCTGCCTGTTCATAGTATGCTTCTTTCATATCGTCAAATGAAACCGCACGATATCCAGGATCATTAACATCCGGAGACATTGATGTTGTCCGATTAGTAGGCCCTATTGAACCAAGAACAAATTTTCCCTTTTCAGGATTTTTTTCTAAAAACTCGCTTACTGCTTTTTTAGCAATCTTAGCTGATTCTAAGTTAATCTCATAAGCCAAACCCTCCATATGATAGTCGGCTAAGGAGATTTTATTTGAATTAAAAGTATTTGTTTCTATGAAATCAGCTCCAGCCTCAAGATATTCTATATGAATACTTTCAATTAGCTTAGGGTTTGTTAATGATAATAAATCAATGTTCCCTTTAACTTCATAATCAAAATCTTTAAAACGGATACCTCTATAATCTTCTTCCTTAAGTTTATGACGCTGGATCATTGTCCCCATTGCTCCGTCAAGTACCAATACTCTTTTACTCAGTTCCGCTTTTATTTTTTCTATATGATTCATATCTACATCTACTTTTTGTTAAAAAATCAAATCAACACAAAATAACACACTATGTTAAATTAATCGCTATTTTTTTTAAGAAATTTTAATTTCAATTTCTGATATAAGCCAAAAAGACATCAAGTTTTGGTAAAATGAATTTCAATTTCAGTAAATTAGATAAGGTTATCTTACCAACCACATAATTGTACTCTTGACCTGAATATTTTTCTGTTATATTTTCAAATTTGAAATAACTAAGATCCTCGATACTATTATATCTTAGGTATATTTCAATTTCATGATCAGTTCGATAATTTAGTTTTTTAAAATATTTCTGTTTTTTATATTCGTATTTATAGTTATGTGACCGTGCCGTAATATCTGAAAGCACCGCAGAACCTGTGGGAAAGCCGCCTGCCCCTTTGCCAAACATGAATTGCTTATCGTAAAATTCACCCTGAATAACTACTCCATTATACTCTTCTTCTACATTATAAATGTATTTTCCAGGTTTAACTAAAAGTGGAATTACAAACATTGTAAATGATTCCTCATCCAATTTAATTAACTGAGCTATAAGTTTAATTTTTAAATTCTTTTCTTTAGCATACTGTATATCTTCATCACTAATATTAGAAATGCCATAATTAAAGATTTCATCAGGTTTAACATAAGTTCCTAATGCATGAGTTGCTATTATAATAATCTTATATAATGAATCAAACCCATCGACATCTAAACTTGGATTACTTTCTGCAAATCCCAAATCTTGAGCTTGCTTTAATGCCGTATCATAGTCAAGTCCCTCATTAAACATTTTTGATAAAATATAATTAGATGATCCATTTAATATACCTGTAATTGATTTTAGTAAATCATTATCATAATATTCTTCAATATTTCTGATAATTGGAATACTTCCACAAGCTGATGCTTCATACAACAGAGCCATTCCTGTCCTTTCCTGAAGTGCAATTAATTCATCTAAATGATGTGCAAGCATTTTCTTATTACCGGAAACAACACTTTTTTTATTTTGTAAACATCTCTTTACTATATCGTAAGCCTCATCAGCATCGTCAATTAATTCGACAACCAAATTTATATTGTTGTCATTAATAATATCTTCTTTATTATAAGTAAACCAATCTTCAGCCAAAGAACGCTTCTTATCTTTTTGTTTAACGCAAATTTTACTTACTCTAGCATCAACCGTTTTACTATGTTTCAGTACATGATGAAGGCTTTCACCTACAACTCCATATCCGTATAATCCAATATTTATTTTATTACTCATTTTCTCATATTTTATATTTTACAACTTCCTAGTTGTTTCGTTTTTTCGAAATACCAAATCAACAAAAAATAACTCACTATGTTAAATTAATTGCATTTTTTTTAAACTTTTTTTTACTTTCGTTTATGATATAAGTAAATAAAATAGACACTGGAATGATTTCCAAATTAATATTTCTATCGTCAATTATATCTTCTTTCTTATAAAAAAATGGATTTTCATGTAAAAATCGTTTTTTGTTTTTTTGTCTTACGTAAATTTTGCTAACACCATTATTAAAAGTTTTGCTGTGTTTTAATACATGATATAAACTTTCGCCTACAACTCCATATCCGAAAAGTCCAATATTTATTTTTTATTTTTACAACTTTCTATTTGTTTAGCTTCAACAAAGCCTCTTATCAACTTTGTAATTAATTTAGTCTCAATCAAGAATCCATCGTGTCCATAAAATGATTCTATTTCAGCATATTTAGAATTCTCAATTTGCTGATGAATTAGCTTAATTTCTTCCGGATAAAATAGAATATCAGAAGATATAGCTATAAGCAATGTTTTTGTTTTAATCGTGGCTAATGTCTTTTTTATACTACCTCTATTTCGCCCTACATTATGTGTATTAAATGCATTACTAATTGTATTATACGAAAATGCATTAAATCTTTTAACTAATTTATCGCCCTGATATCGCTGATAAGAAATTGCTTTATAACTGTCCATTTTATCTGGTTCTGTTTCTCGTTGCGTAATATTATAGGCCGAAGCATTTCGGTAACTTAACAATGCTATTGATCTTGCTGCTTTTAATCCATTTAATCCAGCACTTTCATGATTATTTTTAAATGTGGGATCTGCATTAATTGCTAAACTTTGTGATTCGTTAAAAGCAATATTCCAAGGTGAAGCAAAAGCTCCGCTAGCTATAAATATTAAGTTTTCAATTAAAGATGGATTTATAATACTCCATTCTAATGCCTGAAAACCTCCAATTGATCCTCCAACCAATTTATATATTCTTTTTATAGCTAATTGATTTTTAAGCAATTCATGCACATTTACCATATCCCTTATTGTAATAAGGGGGAATTCATGATAATAAGGATTGCCAGTTTGTGGATTTATCGATAAAGGCCCTGTTGTTCCATAACATGACCCTAATACATTAGCACATATTATGAAATACTTGGAAGTATCAAACAATAATCCAACTCCCACCATATTTGGCCACCATTCTTCAACATTAGAATTTGCAGTTAAGGCATGACAAATCCATACAACATTATTCCTTTCTCGGTTTAAACTACCCGCAGTATGGTATGTTATCTGGATATCATGCAAGGCTTGTCCATTTTCTAATGTGAACTTACCCTTATTTTGATATATATGTTCTGTCATTTTCTTAATTGTTAAATTTAATTATCCAAAAGAACCTTCATCTGTTATTCTGAGCACAGCAAAGAATCTAACATTTAAAAACGAGATACTTCGACTCCCGATAAGTCCTAATATCCGCAAGTATTTTCTCAGCAAGTTGATTATCAAATAATCAAACCTAACAGGTTTCGCATTAAAAAGTGAATGTCGATTTGATATAATTGCCTGTTAATCAATTAAAACTTGTTAGGTCTTGCGGATTTAAGGAACTATCGGGACAATATGACAAGAATTTTTAAACATTTCTTTTCGGACGTTTTTTAATATTTTCGCTTTTTTATGTTGCTAAAGGCAAGTCAAATTCAGGTTTATGTACTTGTGCCCCGTTAACAATTTTGAATGCTTGCTCAAAATCATCAGTTATATCATCAATATGCTCTAAGCCAACTGAAACTCGCAATAAGCCTGGAGTTACTCCGGCTTGGAGTTGCTCGTCTTGGGTTAATTGCTGATGCGTAGTTGCAGCAGGTAAAATAATTAGCGTTTTAGCATCGCCAACATTAGCCAAATGACTAACTAATTCTAAGCTATCGACAAATTTTGTTGCCTTCTCAATGCCTCCTTTAATTTCAAAGGATAAAACGCCTCCATAGCCATGCTTTAAATATTTCGTTGCATTTGTATGATTTGAGTCTTTAGCTAATCCAGGGTAACTTACTTTCTCGACATTTGGATTTTCACTTAACCATTTTGCAAGTTTTAATGCGTTTTCTGTGTGTTTTTCTACACGTAACGATAGAGTTTCAAGTCCTTGCAATAATAAGAATGAATTAAAAGGACTAATTGCTGGGCCAAAATCACGTAATCCTTCTACACGAGCTCTAATTATAAATGCTAATTCTCCGAATGTTTCTGAATAAACTAATCCGTGATATCCTTCTGATGGTTCCGAAAATTGTGGAAATTTTCCATTCCCCCAATTATACTTACCGGCATCGACAATGACGCCACCCATTGCTGTTCCGTGACCGCCAATCCATTTTGTTGCCGATTCAACAACTATGTCTGCACCATAATTTATTGGTTTACATAAATATCCACAGGCTGCAAATGTATTATCTACAATTAATGGGATATCGTACTTTTTGGCTAATTTTGAAAATGCTTCGAAATCAGGAACTGAAAATCCCGGATTCCCAATGGTTTCAAGATAAATAGCTTTTGTGTTTTCATCAAATAATGGTTCAAAATCAGAGGAAAGATCTGTTTTTGCAAATCGAGCCTCAACTCCTAAATTTTTAAATGAAACTTTAAACTGATTATATGAACCCCCATATAAATATGGGGATGACACAAAATTATCTCCTTGTTTTAAAATATTATTTAGAGCTATAAATTGAGCTGCATGACCCGATGCAACAACTAATGCTGATTTACCATTTTCAAGAGCAGCAATTCGTTTCTCCAACACATCGGTGGTTGGATTCATTAATCGAGTATAAATATTTCCGAACTCTTTTAATGCAAATAAATTTGCACCATGCTCCGAATTCTTAAAATTAAATGATGTTGTTTGATAAATTGGAACTGCTCTTGAACCTGTTGTTGGGTCAGGCTCTTGTCCTGCGTGTATTTGTAATGTTTCGTATTTATATGTTTTCATTTTTTGCCATTTTAAATGCTTATTTTTTTTCTACAATTTGATCTACACGTTTAGTATGCATTTTTGTGTCTTCGTGGCTAGCTTAAATTCTTGCCACAAAAACTCAAAGTCACTAAACTTAAACTTGTAAAAAAATGTGCTAATTGCTATGCATAAACTATTTTTCGGAAAGACATTAATCTACTCTCCGACTAGCGCATGCTCATAGGCATCATAGGCATTGTAAAATTGTTAAACCAAAATTGATTGGCAAAAACAAAACCCAATACGGAACAACTTGTACAAAAAAATTCTTTAATCATGATTTTTTGCGTTTAGTTTATAATTTCCCTCCTGATATTTACAGGACTTTGGGTTAGGTATTAGCACCATGGAACATATCTTGTTCCGGTTGCTAGAGGTTCTCAGAGCCTAATCTCTCCCCTCTTCTTTATAAATCAAACGCCCTTGGAAAGGATGTTTGAAATGATGTGACAAATATAGAAACAAATTTTCGATATTTGCAAATTTTATATTGAATCTGCCTAATAGAACGTAAAACTAAAGTTTAAAATAATTGATAAAATCTACTATTAATAGTATTTACCAGAAATTATAATTACTTCGATTTTTAGTTTAGAAATAATTTATATTTTATATTCCTATTCATTTAAACCTACTTCGACCAGACTTACTTTTTTATAATCTACAGGTGGAGTAAATTCAGATTCTTCTATATTTGATTTTTCCAAAATTGTTACTTCGCTAATGGATTCGTATCCTCCAAAATAATTAATTGATTTTAGTGGAAATCCTTTTTTAGCAAACTCAACATATTTTTCATCGGTTTGGTAAAATGCACTTGTACCTGCCTGGCTTGTAAACTCACCAAATATGCTATAGAATTTATTTATATCGAACTCTTTATGGGCTTTGTTAGATTCAGATAGCCATGCTTCTTCTTTTATAGATCCATTAACAAAAACCTGGTATTTAAATGCATTATGTCCTGCTAATCGTTCTTTTTCTTCTGTTCTTTTAATCTCAAGAGTATATTCCTCTGGTTCTTCCCCGGCAAATTTTGAAGGATTATCGATACTCTCCATCATTCCTTGATACATTTTACGAATCATCTCTTTTTGCTCTTCGCGTGCATTTGCTAATTGCTCTTCCATTGCAGATTTCATTGCTGCTTTAATCTCTTCTTTATAATTAGCAATTTTACCTGTCCAATATACTTTATTAACTGGACTCATTAATGTTATTGTTTCGTTATTCAAATCGAACATTGTTACCATTTCTGCTTGAACAACTTTCATTATATTATTTTGAAGATAAACTGTTTCGATTAATGCTGATTCAACTCCTTCGTCGGAATCGTAACTACGTTGTGTTATAACCCAACCTGCAAAGGCTTGTACATTTATCACTAATGCAATTACTATCAGTAGAATATATTTTTGCTTTCTCATTTTAATTTAGATTTTCCTGTTTTATGACTAAAAACATACTAAAGTTCCTATAGCGTTATGTTTCAAACTCAAAATTAGGAATTATATTTTATTAATGAAGGAAGATCAATCAATTTCTTTAAAATAATTAATTTCTTATAGTGCCTATTATTCAGAGTAAGCGGAGTAAATTTTTATGAAATGATGTATCGATATTTTTATTTACAATAAAAAAGAGCGCTAAAAATTAGCGCTCTTTTCATTTATTTATTAAAATCTTTATCTCTTAATAAATTGTTTTGTAATTGCTTCTTTTTTAGTATCAACTGTGATAAGGTATAAACCAGATGCAAGATCAGAGATATTAACTTCTCTTTCGTTTTCATCCATTTCAACTACTTTAACTAATGCTCCAGTTGCACTATAAATACTAATTAAGCCATTTGCTTTAACATTTGCAACTTGTACATTAATGTACGAGTTAGCTGGATTAGGATATAGATTAATAGTAGGTTGTGTATTTACATTATCAAAACTACTACTAGTAGTAGCGTCAAATCTAAATGCAGCTGCAGGAAGACAGAAATTAGTTACGTCTGAAGATGTAAATGAACCTCCTGATGCTAAAGTATTTCCTCCAGTAACTTCTAATGTATATGAACCACTTCCATATGAACAGCACATACCATCACTGTATGCATCTAACATAGTGAAATCATAACAATCATCTACTAAATTATTAATTGGAATAACAAGAATTGATCCATCAGCCTGAGAATCATATGTTCCACCTGATGCAACAGTTGATCCTACACTATTCTTCAATGTCCAGCTTGTTTCTTCCGGATAGTTGTCAAATGTAATAGTTAATGTTAAGTCTGTAGTTGTGCTTGTTGAAGTTGTAACATTTAATACACTACTTGCAGCTGAAATATTTCCTGCAGCATCTTTTGCTTTTACAGTAATTGCATAATTTGTTCCTGAAGAAAGACCTGTAGCATCATAAGTTGTTGTACTTACTGTAGCGTCTAAAACACCATCTTTGTAAACTTCGTAAGCTGTTACTCCAACATTATCTGTTGATGCATTCCAACTTATTGTTGCTGATGTTGACGTTACATTAGAAGAAGCTAATCCAGCAGGAACTGTTGGAGCTTCTGTATCAACAACACCACCAGAAATTACAACTGTATAATCTTCAACTTCGCCATAAGAAAATGTTTCACAAGCTGTTTGTGCAGCATTATATTTCATAGACACTCTCATACGAGTAGATTTTGAAGAAGTACCGGCTGGAATTGTTGCTGTTCCTGTAACCACAGTATTACTTATAGCTCCGGCATCAAAAATAAGTTCATTTGCATCATCAAAATCACCATCTTTATTTAGGTCAACCCAAATTTTCCAATACTCATTGTAAGCTGTACTTGCAAAGCCAGGAGTTAATGATACAGCATAATCCGTACCAGCTGTCATGTTTACAGTTTTACTTGTAAAATCTGTATATCCTGCTCCTGCTGAAGTATTCGTAAAACTACCTATAGTTACACCAGCTGTCCATTCGTAACTAAAGTTTTCTCCAATAGAAGTACAATATTCAACAGCAAGTTCACTAACAACTTCGATATAAGAAGTCTTAGTTTCAGAATCACTACCAATTGCGTTTGTTGCAGTTAAAGTTACATTATATGTTCCTGCTGTATTATAAGTAACAGTTGGATTCTCTAATGTACTTGTTGAAGGTGTTCCTCCATCAAATGTCCATGACCAAGAAGTAGGACTTTGTGTTGATTGATCTGTGAAAGTAACAGTATTAGCAAATAAAACTGTTGTTTCACTTGCGCTAAAGTTTGCTGTAGGAGCAGTAGGCTCAGTTCCAGCAGGGCCATCAGGTTGTCCAGGAGTTCTCATTTGTAATGAAGGATCACCAAATACAGTCCATGTATCAGCCATATTTTCACCATCAGTTCCATATTCATCAATCATTTGGAACATTCCATTTACAAACATTCCTCCATTGTTTATATACGTACCTGCTACTAATAAATCGTTCATTTCGTCTTGAGCACACATAGGAGATGCCCATGATTGATTAATAGTTGATCCATAAAAAACAATTGCTCCTGTAGGATTACCATTATTTGTTGCACGCATCCAAGTTTCAGCAAAACAAGTTTTATTGGTAAAATTACCTACCACACACGCAACAGAAATTACAACTGGCAATTCGTTTTCATTTGTAAGTGCATTTACATTAGCTTGTGTATAAACCATCGATGCCCATGTATAATCGCTTCCATGACCAACATAATTAATAATTCCACGACCATTATTAAGCGCTGTAGAAAGTTGAGCTGCACTTCCGCCATCTTGATAAACTCTATCCACAGCAGTGTAACCAAAACCTAATAAATCAGTTTCAATATTATTCATGTGAACTTCATCGCTTTCATTATCGTCACCGCCACCGCCGTCACCTTCGTTCGATGCAACTCCTACGCCTTTTTTGAACCAGGTCTCACTTGAATTAACATCACGCTCATAATATATTGTTCTATCGATTTGTGTTTGTAAATCTGTTGTATTATCTGCAGAAAAACGACCTACAAAAAGGTCAAGATAATGATCAGAACCTGAAGTGTAACCATAGTTATTATCAGAATCACCTGCAGATGTACTTGAACTTGGAACCTGAGCACCATCACCTACTAATAATAAATAACTTATACCGTTTTGATCATACTGATTTTGAACATAAGTTTTCAAAGCAGATGAACTACCAATAGTTGAATAATTAACCATATTAACTGTATAACCTATTGATTCTTTCCAGGTAACAAACTCAGCCATTTCGTCCATAAAATCAGTATAGCAAACAATAAGCATATTTTTGCCAGTTTCACTAACTGGTGTATATTTAGCTGATGAGCTATAATTAATAAAATGATTTGTTAAAACATTTTGAAATACTGCGTCATTCTCAATTTTTGGATTAACATTAAGTATATTTTTAATACCTTTTCTTTCTTCTACTAACTCAACTGTTACATGAGTATAAATTCTAATTTTTTTAGTAACAGGGTTATATTGTACAGGAAAAACTGTTACATTCTGACCACGCACGTTTCTAATAAGATAAGGATCAGAAGCTTTTACAATATTAGATGGATAAAACTCATCTTTTGAATAAACTTCGCCATAAACATAAGGAATTGTTTTTGGATCTTTATCTCTAGTAATAACACCTTTTGATGGAGCTAGATCAATATCGTCAATCTCAATAAATTTACTATCGATGATTTTTAATTCCATCCCAGCGCTATTTGGAATAGTTACTGCTTGAGAAATCTTAGGTAAATCCGGTGCTCCTTTAATTTTTGTTCTAGAACAATTAGGAACATTAATTAGATTAACTTCTCCTTTTGAAGTTGAAACTTTATCCATTGCATAAGCATCAAATGCAAACTCTAAACGAATTTGCTGATCTTCTGATGATAAAAGATTGATTTTAGT
The DNA here is from genome assembly GCA_013138975.1 of Bacteroidales bacterium. Lineage (GTDB taxonomy): Bacteria > Bacteroidota > Bacteroidia > Bacteroidales > UBA12077 > UBA12077. The sequence goes on along the minus strand of WTBR01000007.1, from coordinate 38,724 downwards.
TTCAACAGACTTTTTTTGTCCATTTAACATTTGCCAGTCCTGACTGCTTGCATTATAATTTACAAACATAAAAATCAGACCTAACATTGCACTTAGTAAATGTTTTTTCATAAATTGTTTAATTTAATTTAGATTAGATTAAGATTAAAAAAAAGCAAATTACGAAACTCTGTTTAAAACATTTCTTTTATCGATAAACAACAGGTTTTAACTGCTAAAAAACGGATTCCTTTCCTTTTTTAAAATATGCTAAACAAAAAAACCCTTTGTGCCGTAGCACAAAGGGTTGAAATTATATGAGTTTGATGATTGATTTCTTACATCATTCCTGGCATTCCGCCACCCATACCACCCATGCCACCTCCTGGCATAGCAGGCATTTCTTCTTCTTCTTCAACTATTACACATTCAGTTGTTAAGAACATTCCTGCAATAGAAGCTGCGTTTTCGATAGCAACACGAGCAACTTTTGTAGGATCTATAACTCCTGATTCGTATAAATTTTCAAATTTATTTGTTCTTGCATTGTAACCAAAATCAGCTTTTCCTTCTTTTACTTGCTGTACAATTATTGATCCTTCGATTCCTGCATTTTCAACAATCTGACGTAATGGCTCTTCAATTGCTCTCTTAATAATTGCTACACCAGTAGTTTCATCTTCGTTTTCACCTTTTAATCCTTCTAATTCTTTAATGGCACGAATATAACCTACTCCACCTCCAGGAATAATTCCTTCTTCAAGAGCAGCACGAGTTGCACTTAATGCATCGTCAACACGATCTTTCTTTTCTTTTAACTCAACTTCACTGGCAGCCCCAACATAAATAACAGCAACGCCTCCGGATAATTTAGCTAAACGCTCTTGTAATTTTTCCTTATCGTAATCAGAAGTTGATGCTTCGATTTGAGATTTTATTTGATTTACTCTAGCATCAATATTTTCTTTTGCTCCATCACCATTAACAATTGTAGTATTTTCTTTATCGATAACGATTTTTTCACAAGTACCTAACATATCAAGAGTTGCTCCTTCTAATGTTAAACCTTTTTCTTCGGTAATAACTGTACCACCTGTTAAAACAGCGATATCTTCTAACATTTCTTTTCTTCGATCACCAAAACCCGGAGCTTTAACAGCAGCAACTTTTAATGAACCTCTAATTTTATTAACTACTAATGTAGCTAATGCTTCACCTTCGATATCTTCAGCAATAATCATTAATCCTTTACCACTTTGAACCGCTGGTTCAAGAATTGGCATAAGGTCTTTCATTGTAGAAATCTTTTTGTCAGTAAGAAGAACATAAGGATGCTCCATTACTGCTTCCATTTTATCTGTATCGGTTACAAAATATGGAGATATATATCCACGATCGAATTGCATACCTTCAACAGTTCTTAACTCATCTTCAGTACCTTTTGCTTCTTCAACTGTAATAACTCCTTTTAAACCTTTTTCATCTCTACCAGCGGCTTTAATTGCATCAGCAATTAATTTACCGATAACTGAATCGTTATTTGCAGAAATTGTAGCTACTTGTTCAATTTTATCGTTAGACTCACCTACATCATGAGATTGCTTTTTAAGGCTTTCAACAACCTTTTTAACTGCTTTATCAATACCACGTTTTAAATCCATTGGATTTGCACCGGCTGTAACGTTTTTTAAACCAACATTAATAATTGATTGAGCTAAAACAGTAGCAGTTGTAGTACCATCACCAGCATCATCATTGGTTTTAGATGCTACTTCTTTAACCATTTGTGCACCTAGATTTTCGAATTTATCTTTTAATTCGATCTCTTTAGCTACAGTAACACCATCTTTTGTTACCTGAGGAGCACCAAATTTTTTCTCTATAACAACATTACGACCCTTTGGCCCTAATGTAATTTTTACAGCGCTTGCTAATTGATCAATCCCTTTTTTAAGCTGATCTCTTGCATCAATATCAAATTTTAATTCTCTAGCTGCCATGTCTTTATTTTTTAATTATTGCATAAATATCAGATTCTTTCATCATAAGGTAATCCGCACCTTCAAAATTCAATTCTGTACCACCATACTTACCATATAAAACAGTATCACCCACTTTAACTGTTGGTTGCTCATCTTTTAAATCATCACTAACAGCAATAACTTTCCCTTGTTGTGGCTTTTCTTGTGCTGAATTAGGAATAATAATTCCGCTAGCAGTCTTCTCTTCCGCCTGATTTGGCTCAACAAGTACTCTGTTATTCGTACCTGCAATAGGTTTAATATTTAATTCTGACATCTTAATTAATATTATTTGTTAAACTTATTTTAAATATCTTGAATAAGCATTTTACATATTTTATGCCAAATACTCATATATAAAAAAAGTGTCAGTCCTTCTGTCAGACTGGCACTTTTTATATCAATATAAGTTATATTTTATTCTCCTTCACCTGTCGCTTCAGTTTCTGGAACTGAAGTAGGGAATTGTGGCATTTGGGAAGGATCAACAGCTTTATTAATTTGCTGCTCAATTTTTGATCTTTGTTCTATTTCTCCTCTAGGAATTACCATTGCAGCAGTAATACTTAAAACTACCAAACTAATGGCTAATGTCCAGGTTGCTTTTTCAAGAAAATCTGCAGTTTTTCTAACACCCATAACTTGATTAGATCCTGAAAAATTCGATGCTAATCCTCCTCCTTTTGAGTTTTGAACTAACACGATTAATGTTAGTAATATACTCGCAATAATAATTAATACTGAAACTAAAGCGTACATATCTAAGTATTTTATTGTTTATTAATTTTTTCTTGTATTATTTCAATTTGACTTGCAAAGTAAGTACTTTTTTCCGGATATTTCAAACTTAATTTCTCATAAGCTAAAATTGCTTTTTCAAATAAGCCTTGATTTATATAAACTTTAACCAGTGTTTCTGATAATAAGTTACTATTTTCCTTTGCACTTTCTATCGAAATATCAATATTTTCTTCGTTTATTTCCTTAGGTTTTATTCGAGTGTTTTGTTTTATGAATTTAGATATCAATCCACTATCCTCTATTAACAAAGTTTCATCGGCATAATTATTTATATCGAAAAACTCTCCTGACTTCTGATTTGTTTGCAATTTTTCTTTTTCAACTTTTTCTGATTCGATCAACTCAAAAGATTCTTCAATTTCTTGTTTTTTTTCTAAATAAGTTTCTTTTTTCGATATTGCAACTTCATCTATTTGTAAAATATCCCTTTTCTTTTTTACCTTTTTGATATCATCAGGGTTAGCATCAATAGTAATAATATTATTTTTCCCTTCTCGCTCTTCTTCTATAAAATATATCTCAGAGGGATATTCTAAATTAGCATCTTCTTTTACTATGGAAAACTCTAATTGACTTGATATAGTTTCTGAAATATTTTCACCCATTCCTTCAAAACTATCAATTATTTTACGTCTGACATTCTTGTTCTTTAACAATTTTGAATTTGTCGGCTCAATGACATTTTTTTCTTGCTCAACGACTTCTTCATTATCGTTAAAAACTTCAAATTCCTTATTCAATAATTTAAATAACAAATCACGATTTCCAATATAAACTGACGACTTAGTTAATTGTGTTTCAAAACCACTGTGATTTTTTGATTTTAAGGCCTTAAGAAGTAATATATGAGCAGTTTGAAAGAAAGGATATCTATCTATCAATTCATATAACTGATTGATATCCGAATGAACTATCAATCCAGGGTCATCTATATACTTAAGAATATCTGAATCTGTCATAATATTTACCAGTTAACTACTGATTTATTAAAAATATCTTCAATTAATTCCTCAACAATTGTTGCAACCAACTGCTCTTCTACTGATGATAAATCCTGATCACTGTTATAATCTGCAAATCGAGTAAAATCAGCATCAAAATTATATTGTGGTTCTATTTCATTCGTAAATTTAACTTTCAAAGTTATAGAGAGTCTGTTTTGCGCAGCTGTTTCATCTCCTGTAATTGCCATTGGTCTGGTTGCGTACTTTGTAATTTCACCTTCAAAATTAAGATGACCATCTTCTCTAACAAGTGTTAAGCTTGTTTGAGATTTAAATTTATCTTTTAACTCATCTGTTATAAGAGGTTCGAGATTTGGCAAACCTAAAGGTGCTCTATTAACAAAATTTTGTACTGAAATTGTTTTTACATCTGGAGCAATAGAAGCCCCAGTTAAAGAATAACTAATAGTGCAAGCTTGACTTATAAACAAGCTGATTAATATTAATAGTGATAATTTTTTCATAATTTAATCGATATCGTATTCCTTAATTTTACGGTAAAGGGTTCTTTCAGAAATTCCTAAATCTTGTGCTGCATATTTCCTTTTACCATTGTGCTTTATTAATGCTTTTCTAATTAATTCAATTTCTTTATCTTGTAATGAAAGTGATTCTTCAACAAACTCTTCTGTATCTTCAATATCAGGATCACTTAATTGATTTATTGGTGGCTGCTGAACATTCGATGAATTTAATAATGAAGACGATGATTGGTTTATATTCTGTATAAATTGATCTGTATTTTTCAAATCATTTACATCTACTCCTTTATCAATAAATTCATGAACAAGTTTTTTTACGTTATTTAAATCCGATTTCATATCAAATAAAACTTTGTATAAAATCTCACGTTCAGTAGCAAATGTTTTTTCGTCGACAAGTTCTTTTTTATATAAAGCCGGCAATTTATTGGGATAATAATTAGGCAAATACTTTTTAATTACATCTTCATTTACAAGCCTTTGAGCTTCTATAACAGAAAGTTGTTCTGTAATATTCTTCAATTGCCTTACATTTCCCGGCCATTCATAATTGTCTAATATTCTGCGAGCCTCATCACTTAAACTAATTGAGGGCATCCTATATCGTTCGGCAAAGTCTGTTGCAAACTTTCTAAAAAGCAAATAAATATCTCCTTCACGTTCTTTAAGCACTGGAATAACAATAGGTACAGTATTTAATCTGTAGTATAAATCTTCTCTAAATTTATTTTCTTCTATAGATTTAACAACATCAACATTAGTAGCTGCTATTACTCTCACATCTGTTTTTTGGACTTTTGAAGAACCAACTCTAAAAAACTCTCCGGTTTCAAGTACACGTAACAATCTAACTTGTGTTGACAAAGGTAATTCCGCAACTTCATCAAGGAAAATAGTCCCATTATTTGCTTCCTCGAAATAACCTTTTCGACTATCATGCGCTCCGGTAAATGATCCTTTTTCATGGCCAAAAAGTTCCGAATCAATTGTTCCATCGGGAATTGCACCACAGTTTACTGGAATATATTTACCGTGTTTTCTTGAACTGTAGTTATGTATTATTTGAGGAAAAACTTCTTTTCCTGTGCCACTTGCACCAGTTATTAAAACGGATAAATCGGTTGGCGCAACCTGAGAGGCAACATCAATTGCACGATTTAAACCCTCGGAGTTACCAATAATTCCAAATCGTTGTTTTATTTTTTGAACATCCATTGAAATTCTGCTGTTAAATATTACTTTTTATGATATGACAAAATTACAATTTTAAATTTGGAATCTCGATTTTTTAACAAAATTTAAGAAAAAATAGCTGTCATTAAGGCAGTGAATTAGTTTCAAGTTTTAAGTTTCAGGTTCCGAGTTTAGAGTTTTAATTGTACATTTGCTTTATTCAAATTTAATAAACATGAAATTTATAGGTATTATTCCTGCTCGATATGCTTCAACCAGATTCCCGGGAAAGCCATTGGCTGATATTAATGGGAAATCAATGATAGAAAGGGTTTTTGAACAAGCTAAAAAATCTTTAGAATGTGTTTATGTTGCTACTGATGACAATAGAATTGCAGACGAAGTAGCACGATTTGGAGGTAATGTTATAATGACTTCTGAAAAACACCTGAGTGGAACAGATAGAATTGCTGAAGCAATTGAAAAAATACAGTCAAAAACCAAAGAGAATTTTGATGTTGTTATAAATATTCAAGGAGATGAACCTTTCATATATCCAGAACAAATTCAGGAAATAATTTCTTGTTTTAAGAATCCTGAAACCCAAATTGCCACTTTAGTAAAAAAAATAGAATCCGAAGAAGATATTTTTGATACTAATAAACCCAAAGTGGTTTTTAATAAAAATATGCAAGCTATTTTATTTAGTCGATCCCCAATTCCCTTTGTAAGAAATATTGAAAAAAAGCAATGGCATATAAAACATAATTTCTACAAACATATTGGAATGTATGCATATAAATCAGGGGTTCTAAAAGATTTAACCAAACTTCAACAATCTAAATTAGAAATAGCAGAATCACTTGAACAATTACGTTGGATAGAAAACGGATATATTATTTCTGTTGCAATCACACAATTTGAAAGTCATGGTGTAGATACTCCTGAAGATCTTAAAAAAATCCTCAAGAATAAATTAATTAGTTAAAAATCTCAGACTCAACTGTACTTTAATCAATGATTTCTTATCTCTCATAAAAATTTGTTTGATTAAGAAAAAAAGTTGTTGTAATTTTCAGTTCAAATTTTAAACTCAAAATTTTATTAAAATGGAAGCAAAAGGAACCGCTGTAAAATCATTAAAAGATTTTGTAGAAAATAATTATAAAAGTCAATATAATAATTGGATAAAATCAATGCCTGAATCATCACAAGAAATTATGAAGGGTGGAGTTTTTGCTAATAATTGGTATCCAATGAATGATGCTATAATAGATCCTTCTAAAGCTGTTGCTAAAATGTTTTTTAACAACGATGTAAAAGAGGCTGCATTCCAAATGGGGAGATATAGTGCAGAGATAGGATTAAAGGGAGTTTACAAAATTTTTATTATGATTGCAAAACCCAGTTATATTATGAATCGTGCAAACAGAGTATTTCAATCATATTATAGTCCATCAAACATGGAGGTTTTTAGTTCAAATGACAATGAAATTATTACACATATAACCAAATTTGCAGAACCGAGTTCTATTGTAGAATACAGAATTGCAGGATGGAAACAAAAAGCATTAGAGCTTACTCATTGCAGAAACGTCAAAATCAACATAACCAAATCTTTAACTAAAGGAGATAAAGTAACAGAATTTACTATGTCCTGGGATTAATCTTTTATGTAGTCTTTACAAGAAAACGCCAAATATTGCGTTACTCTCGTGCTGAAAACAGTCACTTACAAAAGTAAACTCTCTGGTTTCCGACACTTCAAATTCCGATAGTTATCGGAATGTCTTTGATGTTTTCTTATCAAAGACTTGAAAAAAAGGCTGTTTTCTTGCTAACACTATGTAGTAAAAAGTCCTGATAATTTAGGATTTTTTACTTGCGAAAAATAATTAGTTTTTTAGTTCCCAAATTTTTTAGTAATTCGAAATACTATTCTGAATAAAAGTATGTTTAATAAAATTGCATTAACCTTTCTATTACTATCATCCTCATTATTAATCTTTCCCAACAGTTTAACTTCGTACACAATTATTGATGATTACATGACAAAGTTTGATCGTATTGATCAAAAAGATGGCTTAAGTAATAATATGTGTAATGTGGTATACCAGGATAAATATGGATTTATTTGGATTGGGACTCAAAATGGCTTGAACAGATTCGATGGATATAAGCTGGTACAATACCTACACTTGCCTAAGGACAGTTTAACAATTTCGGGGAATTTTATTAGTGATATATGTGAAGATATTTATGGAAATCTTTGGGTTTCTACACATAATGGATTAAATATATTCAACAGAAAAAATGAAAGTTTTACTCACTATTTTAAATCAAAAAATAAAAATAGTTTAAAAGATAATCATGTAAGAGCTCTTCATCCTGATTCCTCTGGTAATATTTGGATTGAGACCCTTGATGGCACTCTTAGCAAGTTAGATATTTCCATTCAAAAATTCTATCATTATTCTCATTCAAAAATTACACAAGCATTTTATAAATATCACGATATTTTCGAAGATAAAAACAATAATATTTGGATTGGGGGCAGGAATCTTGGCCCTTGTTATTTTAATCAGACAACTGAGTCGTTTACATATATTAAAAATGATCCTTTTACTATTGGTAAAAAACGCGATAAAGATGTTGCTTGTTATTTTATTGATAATGAAAATGATTTCTGGATTTCAGCTACTGATGGTGTTTACCTGTTTTATCCCGACAAAGAATATTTTGAAAAATTTTTAGGATCATCAACCTATTCAATTATACAAGACAAAGAGGGATTTATATGGTTTGGATCGGGAAGCGGTGCATATCGATATGATAAAAAAAGAAATGAGATGACTCATTATGTAAATGATGAAAATAACATTAATTCAATTTCTGAAAATCATATAAATGATATTATTGAAGATAGAAGTGGGAATATTTGGTTTGCAACAGATAATGGTATTAGTAAATTAAATAAATCAATTAATAAATTTGGGCACTTATACCATATTCCGGAAAATGAAAACTCTCTTGCTTCAAATAAAATTTCTGATATAATATCTGATGATAATGAGAATTTATGGATTGGATATGTGAATAAAGGTTTTGACAAATATGATTTAAAAAATCAATCTTTTACTCATTTCCGGGAAAATAAAGAAAAAGGACTTAGATCTGATTATGTTTCGAAATTATATTTTGATAAGAACCAAACCCTTTGGATTGGATTATGGAGAGGTGTTGGATTTAACAGTTTTGATACTAAAACAAACTCATTTAAACAATTTGCTTACGATCCCACAACTAGAAAACGTGATTGGTATTCTGATTTCGAGGAAGATGAAAATAATAATTTCTGGATAGGCATATGGGGTTCAAAAGGATTACATCAGTTTAATCGGGAAAAAGGCGAATTCAACGGGACTAATTACAGACCATTGAACGAACCTCTGGAAGCTAGTTTGAATTCTGTAAATTATAACAAAAACAAATCTGTTTGGGTTTGCAACAACTATAATAAAATTTATCGATACGACTTAAAAAGCAATGTATTTTTTGGATATGTTCATAGTAATAATCCTATTTCAGAAAATAAAGAATCTTACTCTAACAAAGTTTTCTACACGCAACTTTTTCCATTTAAACATGTTTTAGGATCGATAAATACAAGTGATGGAAATGAAATTATTATTACAAATAAGGGAATTATTAAATATGATTATTCTAAGGATAAATTTGAAATATTTGAATCTAAAAAGTACGAAATAACAAAATACTCACACTTTATTGATCAACATAAATTACTACTTATTAGTAAAAGTAAGATTCTTTCTTTTAATTTAAATACGTTTCGTTTTTCAATAATGACAGAATTTAACGAGTTCAATACTGATTCTATTACAAATATTATTGAATTAGATAAACAAAATGTAATTATCTGCACTTTTAAAAAAATTATACATTTTGACACACTTTCGCTAATCAAGAAAACTCTATATAGCACTTCTGAAAATGAACAAATATTTAATTCGTTTTTGAATTTAAATAATGAAATTTGGATTAGCACAAATAAGGGCTTAAGTATATATAATTTAACAGATGGAAGTACTAATAATTCTTTACTGGAAGAATTTCAGAATATTGAAATATTTGATCTTTTAATTGATTCATCTGAAAATACCTGGGCAGGAACTAACAATGGATTATATAAAATTGGCAAGAAACAGATTTTAAAGCACTATACTTCTGATAACTCTAATTCCATAGTAAGCAATAAAGTTTACTCATTATCTATAGATGATAATCAGAATCTATGGATAGGAACAGAAAAGGGTTTATGTAAAAAAAATATTGAAAATGATTCTTTTCAATCGTTTAATCAGCCTTCAGATGAATCTTTAAATTCTCATCTAACAAGTGATCTGTTCGAAGATAGCAAAGGCAATTTATGGATTGGCACAACAAATAAAGGACTAAATAAACTAAATCAGAAAACGGGTAAAATAAAGCATTTTGCATTTAATGAAGATGATACTTTAAGTATTTCTTCGAATAACATTTCTTGTATTTTCGAAGACAATATGCACTGTATTTGGGTTGGAACAACAAATGGCTTGAATCTTCTTAATAAATCAGGATCATTTAAACGATTTAACTTGTCAGACAGAGCGGTTTTTTCCATAATACAAGATGATAATGGATTTTTATGGATTTCAACAGATAATGGTTTAGTGAAATTTAACTGTTCAGAATTAACTTACGAAAACTTTTATGAATCGGATGGATTACAAGGTAATAAATTTTCGAAAGGAGCTTGCAATCTACAGAATGGGCTATTAGCATTTGGAGGAGAATATGGTATTAATATTTTTGACCCCAATATTATAATGAAATCAAGCATAAATCCTGAAATTCAAATCACAGCATTTAAAGTTTTTAATAAGGTAGTGAAAAATGATTTTACACAAACCAATGAAATCAATTTAAAATATGATAATAACTTTTTTACTATTTACTTTTCTACTTTAAATTATAATAAATCATATAATCAACAATATCTATATAAACTAAATAAAATCAATCCTAACTGGGTGCCGGTTGAAAACGAAGCAAAAGCCAGTTATACCGACATTAAACCGGGTCGATATATATTTCAGGTTAAATCAGTATTAAAAAATGGAAAAGAAAGCAAAGCCATTAATCTTAACATTACTATTTATCCTCCTTATTGGAAAACCTGGTGGTTTTATACTTTTGAGATAATCTTAATACTTTCTATTATTTTATGGATTGCGCATTTAGGTTTAAAGAAATATAGAATTGAAAAAGAAAATCTTGAGTTGGAGCAAAAGTTGCTTCGATCTCAAATGAATCCACATTTTATTTTCAATGCTTTAATATCTATTCAAAATTTTATTTATAGTAACGATACTCAGAATGCAGATAAATTTCTTACAAAATTTTCAAGACTTCTAAGATTGATTCTACAAAATTCGAGAACTAAATTTATTACTATTGATGATGAAGTTCAAACTATTTCAAATTATTTAGATTTACAAAAACTGCGATTTGAGGATAAATTTGACTTCTCAATTAATATAGATTCAGCCATAAATACTGAAGATATTTTAATACCTCCTATGTTGGCTCAACCTTTTATAGAAAATTCTATTGAGCATGGTTTTATTGAAAAATCCGAAAAATACAATTTAAACATTGAAATTAAGTACTCAAAAAGCAATCTTGTTTACATTATCGAAGATAATGGCATTGGAATAAAAAAATCAATTGAACTAAAAAAATCAATTGATAGTGTAAATAAAAGTTTAGGGATGCAAATTACAAAAGAAAGAATATTAAATTTGAAGAATACTCAAAAACAAAATATTAAACTAAAAATTGAGGATTTAAGCACCCTTAATTCTAACAAACAAGGAACAAAAATTACACTTACTTTACACGTTAAAAAATAAGTAATGCTTAGAACTATAATTATTGACGATGAAAAAAATGCGCGTGAAGCAATTGCTAAAATAGCAAAATTGCACTGCGATAACATTTCAATAATTGCATTTGCAGATGATGTTAAATCAGGAATAATTGAAATAAAAAAACATAATCCTGATTTGGTTTTATTAGATATAAAAATGCCTGACGGATCTGGTTTTGATCTTTTGAAAAAAATAGATGACGTAAATTTCTTTACAATTTTCATTACTGCATTTAATGAATATGCTGTAAAGGCTTTTAAGTTTAGTGCAATTGATTATTTACTAAAACCTATTGATTCTGATGAATTTAAATTAGCAATAAAAAAAGTAGAAAAATTCAAGCAGCAACAAAACACAAAAATGAAACTTGATATTTTTCTTGAAAATATTGATAACATCTCCAAAGAAGTTAAAAAAATAGTTCTAAAAACCAGTGACAGTATCCATGTAATAAATGTTAATGAAATTCTAAGATGTGAATCTGAGGGAAATTATACTAATTTTCATTTAACAAACAAGACATCAATAATGGTTTCAAAAAACCTTAAAGAGTATTACGATATGCTTAAGGATTATCAATTTTTCAGACCTCATCAATCGCATATTATTAACATAAATTTCATTAAAAGATATCATAAACCGGATGGAGGATCACTTATTATGCAAGATGATTCGCAAGTTCCTGTTTCTACTCGAAAAAAAGATGAACTAATGAAAATTTTTGAAAGCATCTAGCGAATTATATTTAATATCCTGCAAATTTTAATTCATTCCAAGCGTATTTTAATAAGCCCCCTTTTTTCTTACAAAAGCATCATATTTTAGTGTCATAAATAACAATAACATGAGTAAGCTTATAATTATAGATGACAGTAATTGCAAGGAAGAATTAAATTCCTTTCTTGATTCTAATGCTGAATGCATTAAGCTTTTAATTTCCGAAGATGAATACAATATTAACATTGATACTTTAATTGAGAAACTTCAAGCTTCTTTTAGCGATCAACAGATCTTATTTTTTGGCACTTCAAATAATGTAATAAAAGTTACAATTAACCAGGTTAAATATTTACAATTAAATAATTCTCAAGTCGAATTATTTTTAGTGAACGGTGATTCTCATATACTTCCCCAAGATATAGAGTACTATAAAACAAAATTAGAAAAACATAACATTATTCAAATAAATAGTAAAACACTTATTAATTGCAGAATAGTGGATAAGTTCTTAATTCCTGAAGAACAAATATTCCTTACTAAAGGAGATTCATTTATGGTAGACAATAAACATATACAAAACATACTTACCAAACTAAATAACATAGAAATTTAATTTTAACGAACTTAAAAATTGGAGAATTACATTATGAAACTTAAAAATTTACTCTTAATTGCAATTTTAACTTTGGGAAATTTTACTGTTTTTGCACAAATAAGCAAAATAGCACCAAAGGTTGTTGTTCTTGGTATTGGCGAAAAAAATCCAACACTAGACGAAAATCAGTATCCAAACCTTGGATTTTACTATACTCCTGAGTTAAAAAACAATATCGAAGAAACATTTTCAGGTGAACCTGAATTTTTAGCTACTTTATGGAATGATAAAAATCTGAAGGAAACTTTTATGCTATTTGATAAAAATGGAGTTTGTGTTACACAAGGCTATCGTTTACTAAGTCAAAATAATGATATAGGAGCAAAATTATGTGTTGATAAAGACAATCTTCAAAATCATTTGAAATCTTATGTAAAAAAAGGTAAAGTAGGTAAAGAATCATCAAAAGAAATGAAATTAAAAAAATCTGATTACATGATTGGTTACAAAATGCCTGAATTTAATGTTACTACTCCATCAGGAGAAGAAGTATTTTTTAGTTCAATCATTGAAGGACAAGCAACGTTAGTTGTATTTTTTCAAATATCAAGTGATATAGATATCGCTGAAGGGAAAAAAGCTGATCAAAGTGGGAAATCAGGAAGAGCATTTATGTCGACAATGGTTGAAGGAGCAACAGGTTCAAGATTAACTAAAGTATTTATAAACTTAGAGAGTCAGTTTTTTAATTATGATGCAAGAGACTAATTAGAAATTAAATAATTGATAAAATGAGAAAAATACTATTATTGACAATTGTAATGGGTTTCTTTTATCTGGGAACTAATGCACAGGAATTAATTGCCTCTTCCGGCAATTATAGTGAAACCGCAAATGGTTCACTAAGTTGGTCAATTGGTGAACCAATTATTGAAAATGCTTTCAACTCAGATATAATTCTCACACAAGGATTCAATCAAAGTAAGTTAACTGTTACAACTATTAATGAAACAGTTGGTTTAGAAATGAATATCTCTGTATATCCAAACCCAACAAGTGATTATTTATCTATTGAAGCAATTACAGATCAACAAAAAGAATTTCAAATAAACCTATATGACTTGAGTGGGAAATTAATTCTGCAAAAAGATTTCTTTACCGGAAAAGAAACCATAAACATGAAGGAATTTCAGCCTGCAATATATATTCTAAAAATATGCACAAACAATACCGATATCAAAACTTATAAAGTTATTAAACAATAAAAATAATATAAATGAAAAAAATCATACACACATTTTTAGCATTGTTGTTAAGTGTCATCATTTATGCACAGACACCACAAAGCTTTAAGTACCAAGCCATAGCCAGAGATGGCAGTGGTCAGGTTTTAGACAATAAAGATGTTTCGTTTCAAATAAGCATTTTGGAAGGAAGCACAACAGGAAATTCTGTATATACCGAAACTTTTACAGCTACAACGAATCAGTTTGGATTGGTAAACCTTAATATTGGAACAGGAAACTCAAACGATGATTTTACTGCCATAAATTGGAGCAACACCAAATTTTTTGTTCAGATAATGATGGATCAAACGGGACAATCCGACTATCAATTAATGGGAACATCACAAATGTTATCGGTTCCTTATGCATTACATGCAAAAACTGCAGAAAATACTTTTAGCGGCGATTATAATGATTTAAGCAATTCGCCTGATTTAAGTAGTTATGATACTGATGTAAGTAATGATTTTAATGGTGATTTCAATAATCTTACGAACACTCCGGATTTATCAAATTACATTACAGATGAAACCGATCCTGTATATATTGCTTGGGATAAAAGTGCCGGAATAAGTATTACAGAAAGCCAGATTTCTGATTTTGGGAACTATGAATCTACATTCACGAAGAATTCAGCATTCAATAAAAATTTTGGTAATGTCGCCGAAACAGTTACAGAGGGTAACGATTCGAGACTGTCAGATGCCAGAACTCCAACATCTCATGCAGCAAGCCATATTAACGGGACTGATGATATTCAAGATGCATCAAGTTCTCAAAAAGGTTTAATGACTGCAACATATGCAACTAAATTAGATGGAATTGCAACAGGTGCGGAAGTTAATGTAGCAACAAATCTTGCAATTGGAACTAAAACCGGAACTACCTTGGATATTAATTCCAATACAGGAACTAATGTAAGCATTCCGGCTGCAAATACTACTGATGCCGGTCTTATGACAAATGCTCAATTTGACAAGCTGGATGGTATTGAAACAAATGCTGATGTAACAGATGCGACAAATGTTGATGCGGCTGGAGCTGTTATGGAATCAGACTTTAATGCTAGCACTTTTCTATATGCTACAAGCGACAATACACCGCAAGCCAAAAATATATCTGAAACTAAAACTATTTTAAGTCTGGAGAATGTTGAAAATACTGCATTATCGACCTGGGAAGGTAGTGGAAATGTTGCATCTTTAGGAACTGTAACAAGTGGAACAATAGGTACAGGGGCAGCTTTGGCCGATGTAACCATGTCGCTGGGATCAGATGCTGACGGTGATATTTATTACAGATCAGGGAATAAACTAACAAGATTAGCCAAAGGGGCTGACAATCAAGTGCTAACATTAGAAAGTGGAGTGCCTGCATGGAAGGATGCTGCAAGTGGTGGTGGCGCCCTCGCTATTGGTGATTTTTATGGCGGAGGAATAATATTTTGGTTAGATGCTTCTGGTAACCACGGTTTGGTATGTGCTAAAGAAGACCAAAGTACAGGAATACAATGGTATGAAGATCTAACTTTAACAACAGCAACTCTTAATGCTATATATGGTGGAGAAGCAAATACTAATACAATTGTTAGCAATGCAGGAGCCAGCAATGCTGCTCAATTATGTGATGAGTATAGTGTTACTATAAACAATGAATATTATGATAACTGGTATTTACCCTCTCATTATGAACTGGTCTTAATGTATAATAATAAAGCTACAATTAATACAACAATAACATCAAATTCTGGTTCAGTGCTTACCGGCGACACCTATTGGAGTTCTACTGAATTTCCTTGGGATAAAGCAGGAACCGTATTTTTCGAAAATGGAGGTGAGAGCTCTGTCACTAAGACTGCTACAAGTATTTCCGTGCGAGCTATTCGGGCTTTTTAATTAATTATTAATTTTTTAGAGGATACCCAAACTATAAATGAAGAGACTGTACTAAATGTCATTACTCACTTCGTTCGTGAGAAAAGTTCCCTTGAACTCTTCTCATGAACAGAGCGAGTAAAAAGGGAATCGAGCTTTTGCAGGCTCAACAGAGTTAATCTCTTAATTGAATTGTACACAATAAATTATGTCATCCCCAATCAAGTTGGGGATGACAAATAATAACTTTTGGAACAGTCTTCTCTTTTATTTATTATCTATTCTGATTAAAATTAGAAACTAAAACTGTATAATTATCCCTAAAGAAGGGAGAACGGTGCCTGCTCCTTCGTTTTTTACTGTTTTCATTAAATATCTCTCCGTATTATCGAGATCAACAATATTATTTCCGTTCACATCTGCTTGAGGGATATAATAATCCATACCTTCCGATATAAAGTTATATAGATTTTGAACATCGAGGTATATCATTAATGACCATTTATTGTAAAAATATTGTTTGTCAATTCGAATATCTAATTGATGAAAATTTCCAAAACGTAATGAATTGAACCTGGAATAATCCAAATATTCTCTTCCTCGAGCATCCCAAGCATCTATAAGAGCTGTTTTGTTTTTATCTATTGGAGTGTAAGGCGAACCTCCTACAAATCTCCATTTAAATCCTATTTGCCAATTCCGTTTGAAACTACGGGTTGATGTTAAATTAAAAATATGAATATTATCCCATGCTGTTGAAATATAATCTGAAGTGGCTTTTAAATTATTATCATAATCTTTAAATTCACTTCTAACTAATGTATATGATAAGACTGTATTAAATTTCCAAAGATCCTTCTCTCTGGCTAACAATTCAACACCATAAGATCTACCTTCTGCAATTGACAATACTTCTTCGTCGCCATATGTGCCAAAATCACCTCCTTTATTTGCTAATGAAATGGAGTCGATAACTGAAAAGGGATAATCTTGATATGATTTATAGAATCCTTCAATCGAAATAAAGGATTCTTCTGTAGGCAAATATTCTAAGCCTAAAACAATATGATCTACTGACATATATTTTAAACCGTTGGCTTTATTTACCAGGGTTTTATTTGTGTTGCTAAAGCCCAAAGTTGTATATGCGGGTTGCTGATAATATCTACCAATATTAAAATTTAAGGATAAGGATGGTTTTAAATTATATGATGCCGAAAAACGAGGTGAAACCTGATCTAAAAGATTCGACATACTTGTTGAGTAATTATTCGCATCGGCTCTTAATCCAAGTGAAAAACTTAATTTTTTCTTTAAATAACTTTTGCTTGCTTGTCCAAACACAGACCATTTTACAAGATTTAATCCAACATCATAATTAACTACAAAAGGATCGGTTCCTATGAAATCTTTACGACTGGTAGTATTTGTATACTGACCGTATTCAATTCCTGCACCAACATTGAGTTTATATCCCGATTCTGTTCTTATGGTATTTTCATACCTAAATTTATTTTCTGCTTCGGTTGACATGTAATCATAAATTTTAAGGGAATCTACATCAATGTTATCCTTGTATTTATATGAATAATTATTCAAATAACTTCTGCTAAGAACCCATGTATCATAGCCTTTTTCTCTGTAATGCTTATATACTATCCCAAATGTATAACTCCACTGCTCATTTACAGGCAGGTAGTTTAAAATATATTTCTGAAAATCGGTTTCATTGGCTTTTAAATTCAAAACAGACTCGTCTAAAGACCCTAAGCCCATGAGTGTTATTTCACTTTTTTCGTTTAGGCGTGTTTTTGTTTTAAATTGAAAATCATTATATGTTGGAAGAAATGGAAGTTCAAGTACTTCAAACAAGACTTGTAAATAGGATCTTCGAACAGAAAATATAAAAGTAGTTTTATCTCCAATTGGGCCATCTAAGGTAAGTGCAACTTCGGAGGAACCTAATGTTCCTTGCACTTCTAATTTTTCTTTATTGCCATCCTTTTGTTTAAATTCTAATACCGAACTAAGTGCATTTCCCCTATTGGCAGGAAATGCTCCTGAATATAAATTTACTTCTCGTATAAAATCTACATTAATAATTCCAACCGGACCACCTGAAGCGCCTTGTGTAGCAAAATGATTAATATTTGGAATCTCAACATCATCTAGAAAAAATGTATTTTCACTTGGTCCTCCTCCACGAACAATAACATCATTCCGTTGTGCCGGAGTAGATGCTACTCCGGGAAAGGATTGAATAACTTTTGAAATATCTCTATTTGAACCGGGGCTTTTTTCTATTTCCTAAATTCCAATAACTCGCATTGAAAGTGGGCTTTCTTCGGTTTTCCTAAAAACTGAAGGTTTTACAACGACTTCTTCTATAGAAAAACTGGTTTCATTTAAAGGTATATCGAAATTTACTTTTCGGGCATTGGTAACCATAATTTCAGGCGAAACGTAGGTCTCAAATCCAACAGCAGATACCTTAAGTTTAATAAACCCAGGTTTTATCTCTTTTAAAATAAATTCTCCATCGAAATTAGTTGCTAAGCCCTTGTTGGTATTGTAAATTATAATATTTGCAAATGGAACTGGTTCGTTATTTTTACTATTTATTACCTGTCCTTGGACTATTCCATTATTGAAATTTTGAGCATACGCCAGGTTAATAAATAATGTAATATATAAAGCTAGAATTATTCTTTTTATCATTTCATTTGTTTTAATTTTTAATCAATATGATAAACAACAATGTATGATAAATGTTCGAAGAATATATGATTTCTTATTAAATTAGGTTTTTAGAATACTTTTGAAGGAATTTTTTGATAATTTGGAACTAGGTTTTTAAATAGTGATATGGGTTGGGCATCTTTATAGTTTTTCCCAAAACGATTGTAAATTCTAATAATATTCTCGGATATGTCTCTGACTAAATTATCAATAATACCGTCATTTAATTGACGCAATTCATAATAATCTCACTAAATTATCAAATCAAAGATAAAGGGAGCCGAGAAACGAAAAACAAGGATACTACTATACTCTCACAAATTATTTAAATGCGATATTAGTAGCCACCGTTTCTTCTAAATATAAAAATGATTGTGGTGCGCAAAAATTTTCAAAAAATTCGGCAGGGTCAATTCCATTTTTAAATTTTTCAAAATCTTTAATCTTTATTGAAAACCCTATTTCAGAGTTTTTATAATAATCAAAGAAGTTCTTTTTATCAATTCCTCCAACTTTTTTAAATTCTTCCCAAAGCTTTTCAGGTTTATCTTCAATTATGTCTGAAATAGTAAAGAAACCAACAATTTTTTTTTCAGGAGATGAAGAATAAACAAAAACTTTATCTACAGGTCGTTTAAATATTTTCTTCCTAAATTCAACCTTCTTAGTTCCAGCCATAATAGCATGGGCATAAATTGGTTTAATTGATAATATAACGCTTGTCAAAGTATCCTTCATTTTTCAAATCTAAATAATCTGTTTCTTTTAACTCTGTTACAGTTTGTATTTTATTTTTAAAACTATCAATCTGCTTAATTTTTGCTAATGAAATATTTTTATCCATGTACGTTATCAACCGAAAAATTATTACATGTAACTCACCTTTTTCAAGTAACATTTCATCTAGCTTCTCTTGCGAAAATACGGTCTTTTTCTGAACAATTCTCCATAAATCATCAAAGTTATTTACTCGCTGTGCAGATTCTAATACACCAACAGGTTCAATTACCTTATTTGTTTTTGAAGAATAGAAAAACAATAAATCTCCTGATTTTAATTTCTTATTTTTGGTATTTGAGATATAAGCTTTTAGAATTGTATTTCCTTGTATTTCATTAATGCTATCAGGTGCACTATCAAAAAGAGTTGGTGGTCTTAATTTTCCATCTTTAAATAAAGTACCATAAAACTCTGGTCTAATTGGAATAACAAACTTATTGACATTTTCGCTATCATAATAGAATGGATGAATCTGCTTTGTATTAGATTCTGTTCTAATTTTTTCTTTATCCATACACTTGATCATTCTAATTTCACTTAAACCCTCTGGGTTTACGAAATCCTGACGTTTGAATCCAAATTTATTAAGCAACTGAATTAACTGTGAGTGCTTCTCATATACTGTAAGATAAAGGTATTTTAAATTTTGATTAATACAATATTCAAACATTTTATTCAAGAAGAGTTCCCCAAGCTTAATTCCAAATGCATCATATGATACCTTTAATGTACATATCTTTAATGCTTTCTCAAAAATATTAAGTAATTGATGGTCTTCAACATTCTCAACATTATAAATTAAAAGAGCTTGAAGGGATTTGTCTACAATCAAAGAGTAGCATTTTCTATCATTTCTAATACATTTCTGCAGCCAACTATTAAAAGCATCAACTCCATAATCGGTTTTAAGTCCATCGAAAAACTCTGTATCAAAATACTTTTCAATTTCTCTAAGGCTATGTTCTCTAAGTATTGGATGAGAAGGAATCTTTATTGTAAATTGTTCTTCCAACAATGAAAGGACTTGACTAACTTCTAAGACACTTTTGTTTATTCCAAAAATTTTGGATTTCTTATGAATTCCTTTGTCCTGTGTAATAAAGTAATCAACATATCCTTTGTGTAATTGAAATAATTGACGATTATCAATTTGATCATTTATCTTTTCATTTTTTATTTTTGAAAGAAAATCTTGCGAAGGTTCTGCACAATTATCTAACCTCTCATATTTCTCAAGTTTTGATAAAATTACTTTACGACGTTCAATGTCTTTATCCCGTTCAATATCCTTAGGGATTGCATTAGCATGATACAAGACTTTACAGTCATTTGAAATAGCCAATTTGTAAAATCTCGAAAATTCTTTTTCAATAATTTTATTATCCTCTAACTGTATTAAAATATTTGTATCTATCAGTATTTTCACTTTCAATATTTGATGTTATAGACTCCGTCTTAAATGATTACTAAGTTCTCATTATAACAAATATAACAAAAATGCTCGTTTTACATACATATACTGAATGTTCAACAAAAAGTTTGAAAAATATAAGGACAAATTTAATTAAATGAGGTATTACAGATTTTGTTAGTTTTAAGGAGTTAAATCCCGACTATCAATATCAACAAGTTCATAGTTAGTAATACGACCACCTGATTTTTCTTATTTCAAGATACCTTTTTCGACTAGGTCTTTAATATCTTTGAACATTTTTACAAGACGTTTTTGATTTATAGTTTTCGACACATTATTATAGGGATTATTTATTATTAAAGTCAATCATTCTTCAAAATTATGGGTAATGTTTAGCCAATACGAAACGTAGCGATATTAGGAGCACTTTTGTGTCAAGATACAAAAAACTTTGAGTAAACTCACCAAACTTTAAAAACCCACGCCTTAGCTATATTTTATATTGGCTATTAGCAACCGCTTTTATTATTTTCAAGATATTTATGGTATTTTAAAATTAATCTTTCTTTATCAAATGAATGCTTAGGCATACATTCATCTATTAACTCTTTACATAATCCATTATCTATCCTATCAATATCAAAGTTTTTAGGTATGAATTTAGAGTTTGCATCTTCAAAACAGCCTGTTCCTGTTAAAATTGTATCAGAATTTGAATTGTTAAAATCTAATTTACCGTATCCATTCCCTACTAACCGAGAATCCATAAATTCTCCATCATAGATATAAAGAATACTCTTTTGGTTTTTGTCAGTGTAAACCGATTTTGAATTCCAATTTGCAAAGGCTTTACCATTCGAATCATAAACATTTCCTTTTAAATGTAATATTCTGCTTAGTTCATTATAAATAATTTCTATCAAACAATATCCAAATTTTCCATTTTCGTCCATTGAATACCTCTCAATCCAGAGTCCCTCAATTTTTTTCTCAAAATTAAACTGTTCTGTAATTTTCTTTTCTGCAATTTTTATGATTTGCTTATTGATTTCATTTGTAAACAACCAGACAATTATGGCCATAGAAATTAATATTATCATGGTCATCAATAATTCTATTGAATTCTTACTTGCTAAAACTGAAGCCCAATATGCTGAAATCATACCTACAACAGTCAAAGCTAATTGCATTATATTTTCTTTAGGATTATTCATTCGCTTAATTAATAATACGTTGTTTATACTTTTTCTGTTAATTTCTTTTAATTTATGCAATAGAACCCATGTACCTGTCAAATCGTTGCTAACTTCTATTATAACAAATATAACAAAAATGCTAGTTTTATGTACACACGTCAAAAATTAAACAAAAAGTTTGAAGAATATAAGAATAAATGTAATTAAAAAGAGGAGAATAAATGAAGGTTATTTTCCGGTAAAAAACCCGCACTTAAATTCGTATCTCCCGAATGCGTTCTTGCAATTCGTTAAAATAGTTCATCGAACTGCCCGACTTAAAGTGTTCGTCGTTCAGAGCAAATCCTTTAATAATATACTCCTTTAAACGTTGTGTAGCCCAAATACGAAATTGTGTGCCTTGTTGTGATTTTACACGATAACCAACCGAAATAATAATGTCAAGATTGTAAAAATTTGTTTCATAATTTTTACCATCAGAGGCAGTTGTTCGGAAATTCCGAACAACTGAACTTTCTATAAGCTCACCTTCTTCAAAAACATTTTTTATATGCTCGCTAATGGTGGCTTTAGACTTTTGAAACAACTCGCACAACTTAGCTTGAGTAAGCCAAACAGTTTCGTCCTCCAAACGTACATCTATTTTGATAGGCATTACAAGTTTTGTTAGTTTTAAGGAGTTAAACACCAAGTATCAAAATTTTATTAGAACGCTGATGCCACAGATTCGACTGTAAAAGTCGAAACGCAGATAACACGGATTAAATAATATTTTTAAAAATCCTTGAATAATTAAAATGATCTGCAAATTGTTATTGTTAAGATTTGGATAAATCAGCGTTTTCGGTTTTTACCGAAATCCGTTTTATCTGCGTTCCATTATATTAGGTAAGTAAATTATTCCGAAAATATTTTAACTCTTCTTCAAAATTGATAAACGATTTTTCTTCAGAAATTCTTTTTATTATTTCAATTTGTTTTTTCAAAAACTTCTTGTGATTTTCTGTATTTGGATTTAATGGTCGATGATTTTTAGCAAGTAAAACTCTGCTCACTTCATCTATTATTTCAATTGTATCCTTCTCAAAATAGGTTTTTGAAAACTGTTCCCAGATATATTCTATTGCTTGTTTTGAGGGATGTAACATATCATCGGCATAAAAACGATAGTCGCGTAAATCGTCCATCATAATTTCATAAGCAGGGAAATACTCTACATTCTCAAACTTATTTTTTAATTGATGTATTGCTAAAATCAACGTTGATTTACTTAATTGATTTTGAACTGCTCCGTCTTTCCAATGACGAATAGGGCTTACTGTAAATATTATTTTCAGCTTAGGATTTAATTCATTCAAACGATTAATTAAGTTAGCCCACTCCACAAAAATATTTTCAACACCCAACTTTAAACGCTCAAATTCTTTCGAAGGAATTTTATGACAATTTGAAACTATATTCCCGGTTTCCAGATATTTATATATCCATGCAGTTCCAAAAGTAATTACTAAATATTCTGATTTTCTTAATTGATCAGCTGCTAATTTAATTGCTGTATTAATTTTATTCAAAGATTTTTGCTTGTCTGGATCGGAGAAATCGGAATCGTGATAAAAACTATACCATTGCTCGTTAAAAAAATCTAAATCTGATTCTAAAAATGTCTTTTTATCGATTAATATTTCCAAGCCATTTCGAACCGAAACAGGATTATATAAGACCCCAAATGGATTTACTTGTGCAGGAAATTTCAAATCTTTTAATTTATTCCCGATATTCTCGGTAAAACACGAACCAAAAAAAAGCGTTGGTGTTTGGTAGCTAATTTTGTTCTTGGATAGTTCTGGTTGAATTATGGTACGAAAGTTTTTCATTTAATTAGTTATTAGCTGTTTGCCTTTAGCTATTAGCACTAAATCAATTTGCTAAGAGCTAGGAGCAAAAGGCAATTTTATTTTTCTTCTAACCAGTTTAAAATGAATTCAAAAACCTCATCTTTTTCCAATTCATTATGCAACTCATGATATAATCCGGGCCATTCTTTATATGTAACATCTTTATTTAAATCAATGCCTTTTTCTGCAAACTCTTTGCTGGCTTTATATGATGTAACATTGTCGTCGTTACCGTGCTGAATTAATAAAGGCAAATTTATTTTATCTGCACTTTTTAATACCCAATCTCCTGCTTTATATATTTCGAAGAACATTCTTGCAGAGATCTTCTCATGAACCAGAGCATCTGTAATATACGAATCCACAATATCTTTATCGTGAGAAAGAGCTTTCAATTCAAGGGTAGATTTCTGTGTGAATTTTGGATAAATTTTATTCATTATTCTAGCTATAAAAAGCATAAACGCCGAAAGTTCAAACGATAATTTATACCATGGAGATGATATTATTGCTCCCTTAAATTCATGTTCTCTTTTTAGAATATAGTTTGTTACAATATTCCCTCCTAAACTATGTCCATAAATATATTGTGGCAATTCCGGATATAGTTTTTTTGATTCTTTTACTAAAACATCAATATCATTTAAAAAGTCATCAAATTTACTAACATGACCTCTTCGACCATCAGATCTACCATGTCCACGATAATCTATTGCATGAACAAGAAAACCTTTTTCGGTAAAACGCATTGCCCATTGATCATAGCGCTCACTATATTCACCAAATCCATGTACTAAATTGATAATTGCTTTTGGGGATTCTTTTGGTTCCCAGATATAACCGGAAAGTTTCATTCCATCGAATGAAGCGTAAGCAGTTGACTTATAATTCATTTTTTTTGTAAATTTATATTATCTAGTCTTTGCAAGAATACGCCAAATTACTCACGAGTTTAATATTTATAAAATTGTGTTCGTGAGCTTCTCAATGTTCTGCGTTACTCTTGTGTTGAAAAAAGGCAGTTTTCTTGCAGACACTATCTAAAAATCAAATTTAAAGATATTATGCAAGAATTCATACAAATACCAAGTGATAAACCCAATAGATCCCTCGACTGCACTTCGACAAGCTCAGTGGAGCCCGCTCGGGATCAGTTCGACTATATGATTTCAGTTCACTATCGTTCCTAAAATCATAGTCTCACTGATTTAAAAGCAGGAATTATTGGCCCCGTTGAAACTATCCCAATTATAAATGGCAAAATGGGATTATCAATCTGGCAAAATATCTTCTTTTACGAATTTGATGGCTCAAGAAATAAATGGACTATTATTATTTCCATACTTTCTGATTAATTTTATCGCCATAAGCCTTGAACAATTTATACTTGATTTTGTATAAATCCTTGTTAACTAAAACTCACAAAATGATAAAAAAGATAATCTTATTCGTTGCCTTTGCAATATCAACGGCATTAATTTTAAATGCTCAGGAAGAACCAGACTCATTAAAGCCTTTGAAATTTGAAGGTAATACGACCATTAACTTTTCACAAGTATCTCTCACAAACTGGTCAGCTGGGGGTGATAATTCATATGCTTTTAACGGACTAGTTAATCTTTCATTAAACTATTCTAAGGAAAAAAATGATTGGGCAAATACTCTGGATATCGGATATGGAATCCAAAAACAAGGAGATCAGGATTATCGAAAAACGGATGACCATATTGATTTCTTATCCAAATATGGACGAAAAATTTCTAAATCATTATTTATTAGCGCCATGCTTAATTTCAAAACTCAAATGAGCGATGGAAAAAGATATGATCCTGATACAGCAATAATTTCGAGACTTTTTGCTCCTGCATATTTACAGGCTGCATTAGGTATAGAATATAAACCAAATAAGGAATTCTATGCTGTTTTATCTCCGATTACAGGGAAACTTACCATGGTTTTTGACGACACATTATCGGCACGTGGCTCTTTTGGTGTTGATCCGGGATCAAAAACAAGAATGGAACTTGGGGGATCTGCCACTTTGGGTGTTAAAACTGAAATCATGAAAAATGTTACTTTTAATTCTACTCTTGGCTTATTTACAAATTATTTTGAAAATACTCAAAACATTGATGTTGACTGGAAAGTTTTAATAAATATGAAAATAAACAATTACCTATCAGCAAATATTAATACTCACTTAATTTATGATGATGACATTGCTTATATGGATGAAAAGGGTGAACATGGGGCAAGAGTTCAGTTTAAGGAAGTATTTGGTGTTGGATTAACATATAAGTTTTAAATAAAGCTTTTAGCTTTTGGATATTAGTGACTATCCAAAAAGTTAGTTTTAAATCAAAAACACTTCGACAAGCTCAGTGTGACAATTTGATTAATAAAAAGTTGTCATACTGAGCTTGTCGAAGTATAGACGATTTTTGATTTTTTGGGTAGCCTTATTTTTTAATAAAATCTACATTTCTTTTTAATCCCTCAAATTTTGTTCGTTCAATTGGGGATTTCTTGAAAAGTGTTTTGAATGATGGCTTATCAATATTTTGCCATTCTTCCTTTGATATATTTTGCAATTGATCTGTAATATTAAAAGATTCTACTCCATGAGGGTTTAATTTTGAATTCCATGGACAAACATCCTGGCAAATATCACAGCCAAAAATCCAATCGTTCCATTTTCCTTTAAACTCTTCTGGAATTTCACCTTTCTTTTCAATAGTAAGATATGAGATACATTTTCGAGCATCTACTTCATATGGCGAAATTGCTTTTGTTGGGCAAGCATCAATGCATTTTGTGCAGTTACCACAATAATCCTTTATAGAATTGTCAAATTCTAATTCCAAATCGATAATTAATTCTCCAATAAAAACAAATGATCCAAATTCCTTCGAAATAAGGTTTGTATTTTTCCCTATCCATCCTAATCCTGATTTTGCAGCCCATACTTTATCCATAATGGGGGCAGAATCAACAAATGCACGACCACTCACCTCTCCAATTTCTTTTTGAATAAACTCTAATAATGCATGTAACTTCTCTTTTACAACATAATGATAATCTTTTCCATAAGCGTATTTGGAAATTTTATATGAATCGTTTCTTTGAAGATTTTTTGGGTAATAATTTAATAAAACGGATATAACAGATTTTGCGCCCTCAACTAATTTTCGAGGATCAGTGCGCTTTTCGAAATGATTTTCCATGTATTGCATTTCGCCATGAAAACCATTATCAAGCCAGGTTTTTATTTGATTTGATTCTTTTTCAAGAAAATGAGCTTTAGAAATACCAATGGCAGAAAAGCCTAGTTCTAGGGTTTTTTGTTTTATTAACTCAGTATTTGACAATCCTTTTTCCACTTTACTAATTTAACCACAAAGACACGAAGAACACAAAGTTACACAAAGAAAAATTCGAAACTTGGTACGTTGAACTTTGAACTTGTTTCAAAAATAGATAAACTTTTAAAAGATAGTAAGGTTCTTTTATTGTTACAACAATCCCAAATCCAACTTCGCTTCTTCGCTCATTAAGCTTTTATATCAATTACAAATGTATTTTTAAAATTAAAACATTGAAAATTTAACCACAAAGAACACTAAGGAAACACAAAGTTTCACAAAGCAATTCTTGGAACCTGAAACCTGAAACCTGAAACTTGTAACAAGTAGTATAAAAGAATAATATTCAAAAGAAAGTTTATAAGCAATTGCTGTATTTAGAGTAAGCCCAAATCAAGCAAAGCTTCTTCGCTCATTAAGCTTTTATCCCAAGGTGGGTCGAACACTAGGTTTACGGTTGCTTTTTTTACTTCTTCAATAGCATTTACTTTTTGATTAACCTCACTTAGCAATTGATCAGCCATAGGACAGTTTGGAGCTGTCAGAGTCATTTTTACTTGAACATTTTTATCATCATCTACATCAATAGCATAAATTAAACCCAAGTCGTATATGTTTACAGGGATCTCAGGATCAAATATTTCTTTTAATGTTTTTACTATTTCGGCCTCTAAAGCCATAAAATCATTTTCCATAACTGTCCTCTTTAATTACCCATTTTTGCTTTATATGCTATTGCATACAATTTCATTTGCTTAACCATTGCCAACAAACCATTCGAACGTGTTGGTGATAGATTTTGTTGCAGTCCGATTTTATCTAAAAAGTACAATTCGTTATTTAAAATGTCGGCAGGTTTCTGACCACTTAATACTCTTACCAACAAGGCAGCAATCCCTTTCGTAATAATTGCATCACTATCGGCATAATATTTAATTTCTTCATTATCCATTTCGGCAAAAAGCCAAACTTTCGATTGACAACCTTCTATCAGGTATTGTTGTGTTTTATATTTTGGATCAATCTCCTTAAGATCTTTACTTAAGTCAATTAAGTAATTGTATTTATCCATCCAGTCATCAAATACTGAAAACTCTTCTATTATTTCGTCTTGCTGTTCTTTTAAAGTCATTTTTATTAACTCATTAAATTATTCAAATAATAATTTCTGGACTAAAGTCCATTATTTTTTTCACTACCTTTTTTTAAACTTTTAACTCTGAAAGGTCTAAAGACTCTTTCAGGTTTTATATTTATTAAATTAACCAAACATTTGCTTAACCGTTAAAATTGCATCGTATAATTTGTCAATTTCTTCCTTTGTATTGTAAAACGCAAATGATGCTCGTAATGTTCCTTCTATATTAAATCGATCCATTAAAGGTTCTGCACAATGATGACCCGTACGAACTGCTATTCCCATTTTATCGATTACCATTCCAGCATCAAAATGATGAATATTTTCAAGTATAAAAGATATTGCACATACTTTGTTTGCTGCTGTACCAATAATTCGCAATCCTTCAATTGATTCTAATTTTTCAGTCGCGTAATCAAGTAATTCTTTTTCATATGCTGCTATATTTTCCAATCCAAGTTCTTGAATATAATCTATGGCAGTTGCTAAACCAATTGCTGCAACATAATTAGGTGTTCCGGCTTCAAATTTAAAAGGTAGTTCGTTAAACGTAGTTTTTTCGAATGTTACTTTTTTAATCATTTCCCCACCAGTCATGTATGGAGGCATTTCGTTTAGAAATTTTTCTTTCCCATATATAACACCTATTCCGTTTGGGCCATAAAGTTTATGTCCCGAAAAAACAAAGAAATCACAATCTAAATCCTGAACATCAACCACATTATGTTGCACGCTTTGAGCTCCATCGATTAAAACGGGAATGTCATTTTTGTGAGCAATTTCAATAATTTTTTTCACATCATTTACAGTGCCTAATGCATTAGACACTTGGTTTACTGCAACAATTTTTGTTTTTGGTGATATTAATTTCTGATATTCATCTAATAATAACTCGCCTTTATCGTTTATTGGGATTACTTTTAAAACAGCCTTTTTTCGTTCGCAAAGCATTTGCCACGGAACAATATTCGCATGATGCTCCAATGTCGAAATAATAATTTCATCACCTTCGTTTACATACTTTTCTCCAAAAGAATATGCTATAGTATTTATAGATTCTGTTGTGCCACTTGTTAAAATAATTTCATGATCGTGTGGAGCATTAATAAATTTCTGTACTGTTTTTCGAGCATCCTCGTATCGCTGTGTTAGCTGCTCACTCAGATAATGTACTCCACGATGAATATTGCTGTTTTCTTGCGAATAGATTTTACTTTCCTCATCAATTACAATTTGGGGTTTTTGAGTTGTTGCCCCATTATCAAAATAAACTAATGGTTTATTATAAATCTGCTGATTTAATATTGGAAAATCCTTTCGTATTTTTTGAATATCTAAGTTCAACATTTTATTTTTTTATCATTTAACTCGCATTATGCGTTATAAATATTATTAATCTCTATATTTAATTAAGAATCACCACTTTTCCAATGCTTTTTATTAGAAACTCGTTGAACTCAAAAGGTTTATATCAATACTTCCAAAACACCTTAGAATCTTCTTTTTTAGATTAGCTTCATGTAATCTAATGCATAATCCGGGTTTAGAGATCCCTCGATAAAAACTCGGGATTAATTCGACTTTATGATTTGAAATTCAAATCATAGTCTCATTAACAGCAATGCATTTGACACGAATTACATCTTGATAATTCTCCTCGTAAACGTTTATCAACTAATTCCTGGATTCGCTCTTGTAATATCGGTACTTGAATGTTTTTTATTACATCATGAGCGAATGCTGACATAAGTAATAATTTTGCTTCTTTTTTCTCAATCCCACGAGCGCGCATATAAAACAATGCGTCCTCATCCAACTGACCTACTGTTGCTCCATGACTACATTTTACATCATCTGCGTAAATTTCCAATTGTGGTTTTGTATTGATATCTGCATCATCAGTAAGCAATATATTATTGTTTGCCTGAAACGCCAATGTTTTCTGCGCATCTTTTCTTACAAGAACTTTTCCATTAAAAGCACCGGTAGCATAATCATCCAAAACTCCTTTAAACAATTGATTGCTTGTGCAATTCGGGAAAGCATGATCCATGAATACATAATTATCAATATGTTGTCCCTTATCGTTTAAATACAAACCATAAGTGTTATTCTCACAACCTTCACCATTTAAAAGAATGTGCACATTATTCCTAATTACACCTCCATGTAAAGTAACCGTGTCAGCATTAACACGACTATTTCTTTCTTGATTGAAATATAAGTGTGAAACTTGTTTCGAGCCATTGTGTTCGTTCTGCATTCTTGAAAATGCAAAATTTGCATTCTGCCCAATATAAAACTCAGAAACTGAATTAGTAAGAAAATTTGGTGTAGATAAGGTATGATCGCAAACTACTACAGATGCTTGGCTATTCTCTTCAAGAATAAACAAATTCCTGTGTTGAGTTAAACCCTCTTCTTCATCCATTAAAATATTTATGATCTGAATTGGCTTTTCAAGTACTACCCCTTTTGGAATGTATATAAATACACCATCTTTTGCAAAAGCAGTATTTAATGCTACCATGCCATCTACTTCTGATTTAGCATATTGTGCATAATGCTTTTTAACAAGTTCAGGATATAGTTCTACTGCTTTTTGAAAGCTTCCAATTATAACACCATTTGGAAATTCTTCAATTAAATTTTCCCGATCATAATACCATCCGTTTAATAATAAAACTACTTTAGTATTTAACTCCGGGACACCGCATCTAAAAATATCATTCATTTCAAATTGAATATTCTTAGGAGTTATATACATTTTATAAGCATTATCAAAAATTTGACTCAGGTCTGTATATTTATAATTTTCGTTCTTCTTATCAGGGATTCCTAATACTTTAAACTGTTCAAATGCCTTATCTCGGATTTCGTTAATATAATCAGGTGATCCATTTTTAATGTCAGAAATGTTATCCTGGTACATCTCAATGAATCTTTGCTTGGGTTCTATTTTTGTTGCTTCTATACTCATAAGTTCTCTTTTTAAATTCCGAATAATCTTCCTAACTTATTATACAACAACGCCTTTTTTTAACCAGTCATAACCTTTTTCTTCCAACTCAAAAGCTAGTTCCTTACCTCCTGATTTAATAATTTTTCCATTATATAATACGTGAACAAAGTCTGGTACTATATAATCTAATAAACGTTGGTAGTGAGTAATTACAATACTTGCTGTTTCGGGCGATTTTAACTTATTTACACCGTTAGCAACGACTCTCAATGCATCAATATCTAAACCGGAATCGGTTTCGTCCAATATCGCCAATTTTGGTTCAAGCATTGCCATCTGGAAGATTTCATTTCTCTTTTTTTCTCCGCCTGAAAATCCTTCATTAACCGATCTATTTGCTAAAGCTGCATCCAATTCAACTAATTCTTTCTTTTCGCGCATCATTTTTAAAAAATCAGAAGAAGAAATAGGTTCTAAGCCCCTATGTTTTCGTTGTTCGTTAACGGCAGTTTTCATGAAATTAACCATACTAACTCCAGGTATTTCAATTGGATATTGAAATCCTAAAAATACACCTTCGCTTGCACGAGCTTCCGGTGTTTTTTCTAAAAGATCCTCACCAAGATAAATTACTTTACCCTCTGTAACCTCAAAAATCTCTCTTCCTGCAAGAACAGATGCCAACGTACTTTTACCAGAACCATTAGGTCCCATAATTGCATGTACTTCACCTGCTTTTACTTCAAGATTGATTCCTTTAAGAATTTCTTTTCCTTCAATGTTTGCGTGTAAATTTTTTATTGACAACATCGTATATATTGTTTTTATTTTTAACTTAAAACTTTAAACTCTTAACTTTAAACTTAATATTATCCAACACTTCCTTCTAAACTAATCTGAAGTAGCTTTTGTGCTTCAACTGCAAATTCCATCGGTAATTTATTTAAAACTTCTTTTGCATATCCATTTACAATTAGTCCAATTGCATCCTCGGTTCTAATCCCTCGCTGATTGCAATAGAATATTTGATCTTCACCTATTTTTGAGGTCGTTGCTTCATGCTCAACGATTGCATCTTTATTATCAACCTCAAGATATGGATAGGTATGCGCTCCACATTTATCTCCTAAAAGCAAACTATCGCATTGCGAGAAGTTCCTTGCCCCGGTTGCGTTTTTAACAACTTTAACCAGTCCTCGATAACTGTTCTGACTATATCCTGCTGAAATACCTTTTGATACAATTACGCTTTTTGTGTTTTTACCAATGTGTATCATTTTTGTTCCGGTATCTGCTTGCTGATGATTATTGGTTACCGCAACAGAATAAAATTCGCCTACCGAATTATCTCCAATCAAAATACAACTTGGATATTTCCATGTTACTGCAGATCCTGTTTCGACCTGAGTCCATGAAATCTTTGAATTTTCTCCTGCGCATTTTCCACGCTTGGTAACAAAATTATAAATACCTCCCACTCCATTCTTATCTCCGGGGTACCAATTCTGAACGGTAGAATATTTTACTTCTGCATTTTTTGCAGCTACAATTTCTACAATAGCTGCATGCAACTGATTTTCGTCTCTTCGTGGTGCAGTACAACCTTCCAGATAACTAACATATGAGTCATCTTCAGCAATAATTAAAGTACGCTCAAATTGACCTGTATTAGCTGCATTGATTCTAAAATATGTTGACAATTCCATTGGACATCTTACACCATTAGGAATATAACAGAAAGAACCATCGCTAAATACAGCTGAATTTAATGCAGCAAAATAATTATCGGTATAAGGAACAACCGATCCCATATATTTTTTAATCAAATCAGGATGTTCCTGCACTGCTTCACTAAATGAGCAAAAAATGATTCCTAACTCACTTAAATTCTCTTTAAAAGTTGTTTTTACTGAGACACTATCCATAACAGCATCAACCGCAACTCCCGACATAATTTTTTGTTCATCCAAAGGAATACCCAGCTTATCGAAGGTTGCTTTTAAATCAGGATCAACATCATCCATGCTATCCAAAGTAACTTTTTGCTTAGGTGCTGAATAAAATATTATATCTTGATAATTAATTTTTGGTATAATTAAGTGAGCCCACTCCGGCATTTTCAGTGTTTGCCAATGACGAAATGCTTTTAGTCTTGACTCTAGCATAAACTCAGGTTCGTTCTTTTTTTGAGATATAAGCCTAACAACATCTTCATTCAAGCCCTTAGGTATAGACTCATTCTCAATGTCGGTTACGAAACCGTATTTATATTCTCCCTGAGTTACTTCGTTTAATATTTTATCTTGATCTTTTTCCATAACTTTGCGAAATCTCTTTAAAAATCCAGTACTAAGCTTAAATAGATTAATTCTAAATTAGGTGCAAATATATTATAAATTTAACAACAAATAAAGCTAGAATGTTTAATCTTTTTTTTTAATGATAAATATCAATATTTAAGATGAGCGAGAAAAAACAAAAATTAACAGAAATATCGGAATTAGGGGAATTTGGACTTATTAAACATATTACAAAAGATATTAAAATTAATCATAAGAATACAATAAAAGGTGTTGGCGATGATGCTGCTGTAATTGATTATGGAGATGTTTGTTCGGTTGTTACAACTGACTTATTGGTTGAGGGAATTCATTTTAACCTGATTTACACTCCTTTAAAGCATTTAGGGTATAAGGCTGTTGTTGTTAATCTTTCTGATGTTTACGCAATGAATGCTATTCCAAAGCAAATTACGGTTTCAATTGCTTTATCAAAGAAGTTTGCTATTGAGCATGTAGAACAGATTTACGAAGGAATTAAACTCGCTTGCGATAAATATAATGTTGATTTGGTGGGTGGTGACACAACATCATCATTGACAGGTTTGGCTATTAGCATTACAGCAATTGGTGAAGCTAAAAAAGAAAATATTGCTTATAGAAGTACCGCAAATAAAAACGACGTTGTTTGTGTTACCGGAGATTTAGGTGCCGCTTATATGGGTTTGCAGTTATTAGAACGCGAAAAGGAAATTTTTAAAACAAATCCGGGTATTAATCCAAGTTTAGAGGGTTATGATTATATCCTTCAACGTCAATTAAAACCTGAAGCCAGAAAAGACGTTATTGAAATTCTAAAAGAACTTAATATAAAACCCACGTCAATGATTGATATTTCTGATGGTTTGTCTTCAGAGATTTTTCATATTTGTGATAAATCAGATGTTGGTTGTAAGATTTTTCAGGATAAAATTCCTGTTGATCAAAATACCGAAAAGATGGCTGAAGAATTTAATATTGATCCTTTAACCGCAGCTTTAAACGGTGGAGAAGATTACGAATTATTATTTACAATTGATATAAAAGATCTTGAAAAAATTAAAGATCACGCAATGATTCACCCTATTGGTCATGTTACCGGAAAAGAACATGGAGCTGTTATGATTACAAACGGTGGGCAATCAGTTGCTCTTCAGGCTCAAGGTTGGAATCAAATGAAGAAAGAATAGAAAGCTAGCTATTGGCTTTTAGCAATTGGCTTTTAGCTTTTAGCAAAAAAAATAAAAATATTCGCCTAGAAACAAAAGCAACAACATCCGCCTAGCCGCTTGAAGCGGCTGGGCGGTTTTATATAACGTTATGTTTACTGGAAAATCTAGTTAAAACTTGGCAAGGCTGTTTTCAAGTACTCTTTATAATTTTTTAAGTATTTCCTGCTTTAAAGGTTGCAAGTATTTTTTTAGAATAACCCAAATAATAGAATTATCAATAGAATCATAGGCATGAATAATTCGATTTCTGAACCCAACTATTTGCTTACTGTTTTCAAGCAACTCATCCGGGCACTCTTGTCTAAATTTATTCACGGCTTCACCAATAATTCCCAATTGACGTTCAACGGCACTTTGAGTTTTTAAATCCGATTCATATTCATCAAACGAATTATTTTCTTTTGTGAAGGATTCTATTAAATCAATTGCCATGATCATATCAGACAAGTATTTTCTGCCCTTTTCCGTCATAAATTAAAATCTTGGTTTTATCAATACTCCTTTTTAAAATTGGATTCTTAATGGACGACTCTGTTAACAAATCAACTCTGCGACTAAAAAAAACTTCAAATTTATCCCATAAATCAATAAGCATTTCTCCTCGTTCAATCGGATCTTGATCTTCCAATTCAACAACCAAGTCAATATCGCTAATTTCAGGGTTAAAATTTTCATTTGTAGCCGATCCAAAAGCGTATAAGTACTTTATTTTATGACTTACGCATAAACTCTTAAAATCTGTTAATTTAGCTCTTATATCATCCTGTATCTTCATCGTATCAAAGATAATAATTATTTAGCACTATAGAAGAATAGAACTTGATTATTAGCTGTTTACTTTTAGCTATTCGCAAAAATCAAGACTTAAAATCTTTATTAATCGCCTAGCCGCTTGAAGCGGCTTGACGGATTCTATAAAAATTAGCTATTAGTAAGAAATCAAAATAATGAATAAAGCGGCTAAAGTGGTGGTTGTTTTTTAAATTTGTATAATCTCATTTAATATTCATATTCAGTGCGACTTAGAATTTCATCAAACACAATTTTAGCATTCTTTTTGCTACCAATATTTTTAACTAGAATCGTATCATTACCATTCTTATCTCTGAGTATAATATCATAAAGTTTTAAAGAATATTCAGATTTAGCTGTAGGTGTAAGTCCAGATTCTATTTTATATACTTTATTTCCTTTTCGAACTGAAATTCCTTTATAGTCATTAATACTAAATGTGCTCCCAACTTTTATAAAAAAATATAATTGATTGAATGAATAAATGAACTCATTATCTATTACGATATGTTTTGTTGAAGTTATAGGAATTAAGCCTAAAAGAATTGGTAATAATAATAATATTGTCTTTAGAACTAAGCCAATACTGACTACATATTCTTCAATCCAAAAAGTTTGATATAATCCAAAGCAACCAAAAAAAGTTAAGGCGAATCCAAACAAAATTGCATTTGGGAAAGCCAATCCTAATAATATATTTTTTTTGTTAGTACTCATTTAAAATTATTTTTTTAAAATTTTACTCAATTTTTTCATCTAAAATTTTTTGAAACGCTGTCAACCCGGCAGAATCAAGAATTGGTTCTAATTGTTCTTTTTCAAAGTCAAAACGATAAATATATGTCGTCTCATCTTTACTGTCAATTTCATAAAAAACTTATTAACCGTTACGATTCCTTGTTAAATTTTGTGTGGATTTCCGCCTTGTTTCATTGTCCCTCGTTGAACAACTCAACGAAGATAAAACTTAATCAGCAAACTACAAAACCCCGCATATAGTTTGACTTGCTATTATAAGCTACAATTTTATATCATTAAATGTGCAATTTGTTTCATGGATTTAACCCCGTGTACTGTTAAAGTACCATCTTCATCAATAATTCTATAATGTTTAAGATATTTCAATTCCCTTATTTCTGTTTCTTCTTCACTGAATGTTAATTTTTTTGATATTATGGAAGTTGGGTATTTAAAAACAAATGAAGGATCGTTCAACTCATTTATTTTTCTCATTAATGCTCTTTTTATAACTGGATGTATTTCTTCAACATTTTCCTTGTTAGTTTCAATTTTTTCAGACAAATAATTGATTTCTGTATTTTTTCTCCTTATTTCTTTTTCTCTATCCCTTAATTGCCTTTTAATATCTTTTTTCTCATCTTCCTGCAATTGTGATTGTTCTATCAGTCTATCTATCAATTCTTTCCTTGCCTTAACTTCTTTTTTTAAATCTTCTTTTTCCTTTTCAATTTCTGCCTTTGTTTCTTTAATATTCTGTTTTCCAGCAGGACTATTTATTTTTTCACTTAATCCAGAATATCCTTCATCAAGATGTCTCAATCTTTCTCCAAACCCAGCTTCAATACGACCCAATATTTCAGAGATTTCCTTTGTAAATTTATAAGTATTATCATAAAATAAATTGCTTGTATCATTAGCTTTAAAATAGAAAGCAACAGATAAGGATATAGCAAACAATGCGAGAATTAATGATAATAATGTATCAAAATCAAAATTTGAAAAATCAAATATTATATTAGAAATTGCTAACTTATATGCTATAAGAACTGAAAAGAGAATTCCAGCAATGAATAAAAACCAAGATAATAATCCCACTTTAACCTTATTCTTATTGGCATCAGGCTCTTTTGTTTTAAATAAATTTTTCATAGCGTAATTTCGTTTTTAAAATTGTTGCTTATAATGGGTTTATAAAAGTACTTTTTACACTTTATAATTATCAAATATAAATGAAATATTTTTAAACCCGAATTATGAAATTAAAGTGGAATATGTCTGTTAACTAAAGGATGCCTTAGTTTTCCAGAATAATAAAAAAAGCGCCATTACAAATGACGCATAGCTAAAAAATGAATAAATAATTCGCCTTGAAAAGGCAGCTTAATTTAAATTGACCTGTAAGGACGTAAATCTCTACTTATGCAAAATTCAATGCGCTGCATTGGGCTGAATTAATTTAGGCTTTCAGCCTGAAAAACAAATAATTTTAATCCTTGATTCGCATAGTTTGTTATAAATTGCCCTACTAAATAAAAAAGGGCTGTCTTATGAGATAGCCCTTTGCTTTTTATTTACACTGATTATGAGTTTTAAAAAAGATCAATCTCTTACTTCTAGTATCTCAATATTAAATACTAAAGTAGAATTGTCATATATGCCATATATATACTTAGAAGAGATACCATATCCAAGTGCTGATGGTATAAATAACATTCCTTTACTACCTTCTCTAAACAAAGGAATCCCCTCTTGCCATCCCTTAATATAAATTGCAACATTACCTTCTGTAGTCCCACTATCGAATTCATTTCCATTAAGATAACGTCCTCTATACTTTACTTCAACTATTGAATCAATAGTTGG
This sequence comes from Bacteroidales bacterium, assembly GCA_013138975.1. Classification (GTDB taxonomy): domain Bacteria; phylum Bacteroidota; class Bacteroidia; order Bacteroidales; family UBA12077; genus UBA12077. The sequence continues at coordinate 367 of WTBR01000007.1, read as the reverse complement.
ATAACTTCCTGTTCCTTGCTCTTCGATAATATAATGTAGTCCAGATTCTGTAGCAATAACTGATAAGTTACTATCCACTGCATAATCTTGTATTTTCCCTATTTCATATGCCAATTGCTCATCATAAGATCTATCATCATCGTCATCACAAGCAACTAAAGCTATAAGTAATGAGAATATCAATAATAGTATTGTATTTTTAATTTTCATTTTATCAATTTTTAAATTAGGCTTCAAACTTAATAAAATATAATTTACTCTAAGAAGAATTAATCTTTTTTAACTATTTAGAGTCTGCCCATAAAGTCCAATTTTTTCGTTACGCTCATTGCAAAAACAGTTACTTCGACATGCTCAGCACATCGCA
>WTBR01000203.1 GCA_013138975.1 Bacteroidales bacterium | reverse complement strand
TTTTAAATGGTCAAATCAATCCAAGCGATGTTAAAAGCAAAACTTATAATTATATTATAAATCAGGATTGGGTGATAGAAAACTCTAGTATTGTTGCATTCGTTTATAAAAATGATACTAAGGAAGTTTTACAAGCTTCACAATCGTATTTGATAAATCATTAATCGTAGATATAAAAAAACCTGCTTAATTAGCAGGTTTTCTTATATACTTATAATAAGACTATCTTTTTATTAGTTTTTCAGATTTAATTGGAATACCATCCACCTGTATCGTCCAAATATATATTCCGGGATTTAAATCCGAAACATTAATCTGAGAATGATTTTCAGAATTTGTTATCTGTTTATGTTTTACTCTTTTACCTACTATATCATATATATATATTTCTCCTTGACTATTGCGTCCCAGACTATAATTGAAATTTAAAAAGTCATTTACTGGATTTGGGAAACTTGAAATACTGCTTTTAATTAATTCAAAATTATTTATTCCTACTGTAACAATATCATAATATATTGTAACTGAAACAGAGTCGTTGGTAGTTTTGTTTTTAAAAAAAGTATACATAATTTTACTTAAACCATTATTTCCATTTGGTTTAAAGTCTCCACTAAAATCTTTTATTGTATCGTTTGCTTCTGCAGTAAGAAAAACTGCTGATATATATGTAGTATTTGGATAACATCTATCCCAACAAAAATATGCATCGCTGCCTGAAACAAGATCAAGGTCATATTTTTTAACCATAATATCTAAATTTGCATCAGTAAGATTTTTCACATAAACGGGAACTTCCAAGGTGGTTTCTATATTAGTAGTAGAAATTAATATGGTATCATTAATAATTGCTGAACCATCCTTTTTCATTAATTCAAAACTTTGAGCAAAAAGATTTGATTGTATAACTATACCAATAATTAATAGGAGTAAAAATTTCTTCATAAGTAAGGTTTATAAGTTAAAAAGAGTAATGTTTTTTTTCAAAAATAGAATTTAATTAGGAGAAAACAGCTAGAATTTAATATTAATAAGGGTTTGTGTTATGTTTTATTAGGAAACTTTAACATTTATGGTTCGTATACTTCGGTATAGTTTTTGTTAATTTGTATCTTGTAAACTATTAAATGCATTGCTTATGAAAAAAATATTACTCATCCTTGCTTCAGTTATAATTTATAGTTCTGTATTTGCAGTTCAAAATAGTAACTTAAAGAATTCGTTTAGCAATCAAATTCAGGAAGATTCTACCTCGCTTAACTTTTATGATATTCAAAAATTAAAATTATATCCAAATCCAGCTTCCGATTATCTTTTTATTGAGTATGATGTAATTGTGGTTAAAGAAGCAAAGCTTCAAATTTATAATTCAATTGGAGCCGTAGTTTACACAAAGCACCTCGAAGAACGAAAAGATAATATAAGGATTCCTGTCTCTGAATATAAAAACGGTCTTTATTTTTGCTCATTAAAAATTGACGGAAAACTTCTTAAAACCAAAAAGATACTTATAAACCATTAATTTTCTTTTGATACCTTAAATCCGCAAAGCGAGGCGCAGCTAATTATTTAATATTTAAATGAATAAAAATTTAATTGCGGATATTAGGTAATAAATTAATTAACTTTTTAACACCTGTTCCAGCCTTTTCTTTAATAAACGTAATTGTATTATTAGATGTATTAACATCGTTAGGATCAATTAAATATACAGGAATATTTTTTGGCGCATAATCTAGTAAGCCAGCTGCAGGATATACATTTAATGAAGTTCCAATAACAACTAAAATATCGGCACTTTCACAAATTGCAGCCGCTTCAGCAATAGCAGGAACCTCTTCTCCAAACCAAACAATATGGGGTCGCAGTTGATGCCCTTTTTCACAAGTGTCCCCAAGTTTAAGATCCCAACCATTAATATCGTATATTAAGTTTGAGTCAAATGTGCTTCGAGCTTTTCTTAGTTCACCGTGTAAGTGGAGAATATTTTTACTTCCAGCCCTTTCGTGCAAATCATCAACATTTTGAGTTATAATTTGCACATCGAAATATTTTTCAAGCTCTACTAATCCTCTATGGCCTTCATTAGGTTTTGCATCTAATAACTTTTTTCTTCTTTCATTATAAAAGCGCATTACTAATTCCGGATTATTTTCCCATGCTTCAGGACTTGCTACTTCCATTACATCATATTCTTCCCATAGCCCGCCCATTTCACGAAATGTTTTTATGCCACTCTCAGCACTGATGCCTGCACCTGTAAGTACAACAAGTTTTTTCATACAAATAAATTTTTTGTACAAATTAGAAATTATTGATTGAATTTAAAAGAAGTTTACATTTTAAATAAAAAATCAAAAAAACACATCGAAATTTTAGTAATTTTACTGATGCTCTTAAATTATTAAGATGCTGAAATACTGTTGAATAGATTTTATGATAGATCATAATACCATACAAAAGATAATTGATACTGCTGAAATTACTGAAGTTGTTCAAGATTATATTAATTTAAAAAAACGGGGAGTTAATTATTTAGGTTTATGTCCTTTTCATAATGAAAAAACTCCTTCGTTTACTGTTTCTCCTGCAAAAGGGATTTACAAATGTTTTGGATGTGGGAAAGGAGGGAATTCAGTTAATTTTATAATGGAGCATGAGCACCTGGGATATCCTGAAGCTCTAAAATATCTCGCAAAAAAATACAATATTGAGGTTGTTGAAAAAGAATTAACAGCCGAAGAGATTCAACAACAAAACGAAAGAGACAGCCTTTTAATTGCTACCAAATATGCAAATACTTATTTTCAGGAAAAACTACATAAAAATAACGATGGAAGAGCTATAGGTTTAAGCTATTTTAAAGAGCGGGGGTTTAGAGAAGAGACCATAAATAAGTTTGAATTAGGCTATAGCCTTGATGTTAAAGATGCTTTTACTACCGCAGCAAATGAAAATGGATACAAAATAGATTTTCTAGAAAAAACCGGATTAACAATTGTTAATGAGAATGGAAAATTCGATCGTTTTCGGGGTCGTGTAATGTTTCCTATTCATGGTTTATCGGGAAATGTTATAGGCTTTGGTGGCCGTATATTAAAAAAAGACGTAAAAGCGGCAAAATATCTAAACTCTCCAGAGTCGGATATTTATCATAAGAGTAGAGTTCTTTACGGAATGTTCTTTGCTAAAAAGTCAATAACACAATTAGATAAGTGTTATTTAGTAGAAGGATATACCGATGTTATATCCATGCATCAATCAGGTATTGAAAACGTTGTGGCATCATCGGGTACATCCTTAACTGTTGATCAAATTCGATTAATAAAACGGTTCACACCAAACGTTACTATAATATACGATGGCGATGCTGCAGGAATAAAGGCATCTCTGCGCGGAATTGATTTAGTATTAGAGCAAGGATTAAATGTACGAGTACTTTTATTGCCCGAAGGAGAAGATCCTGATTCGTTTGCAAAGAGTAAAAGTTCAAGCGAGTATATAGAATATATTAAAAAGAACGAAGAAGATTTTATAACATTTAAAACCCGATTACTATTTAACGAGTCGAAAAATGATCCGGTTAAAAAAGCAAATTTGATTTCTGATATTGTTAGATCAATTTCTGTTATTCCGGATGAAATTATGGGAGCCGTTTATTTACAGGAATGCAGTAGTATTCTTGGAATAGCTGAGAAAGTTCTTTATAGCGAGATAAATAAAATTCGTAAAAAGAAGCATGTAACAGATTATAATAGGAAAATTTCTCCTGAGGATAATTTTAAGGCGGCTTCACCTTCATTTCCCTCATCGGTAGATGGATATTATGCAAAACCTCAGGAAAAAGAGATAATCCGACTATTATTACACTATGCCGATAAGGTTTTATATACCTATCAGGATGATAAATATGATGAGCCTCGTGATGTTACTGTTGCAGAATATACTGTTAGAGAAATTCTGAATGATGAACTTGAGTTTAAGAATTTAGTTTACAAGCAAATTTTTCAGGAATATTTAAATGTTGTAAATTCAAGTGAGAAGTTAGACGATAAACATTTTATATACCATCAAGACCCTGAAATAAGTCAACTAGCAGCTGATCTATTAAGCACAACATACACTTTAAGTAAAATATTTGAAAAGGGCGGAGCTCGCATTGCAACTGAAGATATGAAACTAAAGCAAATTGTTCCAGATACAATTAATGCATACAAACGAAAGATCTTGGAAATTGCTCAAAGTGATGTAAAGGAAAAATTAAAGGAAGTCGGTAATCAGAAGATGTCAACAGAAGAAGTCAATAACTTACAAAAGGAATTTATGCAAATTACGACTGTAATAAATGCTATTTCTAAAGATCGTTGGGTTGTTTTTAAGTAAAAGAACTTGTCCCAAAAGCAACTAAAATTATAAAGACACTTCGATAAGCTCAGTGTGACAAATTGATTAACAGTTAATTGTCATGCTGAGCTTGTCGAAGTATAGACAACTTTCTATCTTTTTGGACAAGCTCTTTCATAAAAACTAATTCACAAAAAAATTAACTTAATCATCCAAATTATCATTGTTTGTTATATTCGAATACCAATCTACTTTTCTTGATAAGTACATTACTAAAGCAAGAGCAAGGAATAAACCAATACTTCCGAGTAATAAGGAGTAATCTTGTAATTGAATTACCGTAAACAGAAAAACATACAACACAGTTAAAACGAGAGCTACAATTGCTGTAAGTTTTATATTTTTAAGCATACTATAGGTGTAAGCTGTAATTAAGGAAATAATAGAGAGACTTGCTATTAAGTAGGCCAGGTTAAAGCTGATTTGTTCGGATAATGATACCAGGAGAGTATAAAAGACACTTAAACCCAGGCCTACTAGCAAGTATTGTATAGGATGAATCCTTTTTTTATTTAATATTTCGGTGAAAACAAATATCAGGAATGTTAAGGAAATAAACATAATAGCGTACTTAACCGATCGTAGCGATTTCTGATAATGATCAACTGGAAGTAATAATTTTACACCAAATGATGATTCATCAAGCTTGTATTTATTTCCAATCCATTGTTGAGGATAAGATCTGTTTAAATGAAGAACCTTCCAACTCGCAGTAAATCCTGCTTCGTTAATATTTCTGGTGTTTGGTAAAAATGATCCTTCGAAACTAGGATCAGTCCAATCTGAATTTATTTCGACATTGGTTTGTTTTCCTACAGGAATAAAGTTTATTGACTCACTTCCGTTTATATTTAAATCAAAATGAAAATTATAATTTTGAGTTTTATCTATATCAACTAATGTTGATACACCTGTATAATTTGTGTTTGGAGTATTTATCCCCGGATTTACATTATATTTATTTTCCCCCAATTCAACTGTAATCACATCTTTTATTCCACGCATATCAGGAATTCGAATGGAAAGAGTAGCTTCATTCCAAATAATATCGGATTCCGGAATATTCCAAATGCTAAAATTGGGTTTGTTAAAACTCCCACTAAAATTTAAATTGGCATTGTAAACAACAACTTTATAAATACCTCTGTATCTGATTTCAGGGATTATTTCACCTTTGATATTTAAATTTTCAGGTAAAAATTGTGCGTAATTTATTTTTGCGATAATTTCTTTATCCTTTTGAAAGTATGTTTTATAAGGAATCGTAATAATAGGCCCGACTATTGTTTGAGGATTGCCCCATTTGTAACTGACTTCACTTACAACAGTGTTTCTTAAACTATTTCTTTCAAGAATAAGATTTTTTATCATTTTGGCAGGAACTAAAAGCGCCAAAATCATTAAACCTATAGTTATAAATTTAATTGTAATTGAATTTTGTATCCAGAATTTAGATTCGTTTTTTACTGTCATTTATTTGAGTGTTTGGTTTGTTAACATAAACACTCAAAATATGCTAAAATATTGTTTTGCTGACAGTTAATAAATGTTAAAAGGATTTAAGATACATTAAGAAATATATTTTTTTAATGTAAAATCAATGGAAGTTCCTTTGTTTTGTTCACTGGTAATAGAAATAGTTCCTCCATTCTTTTCTACAAATTCCTGACAAAGAATTAGTCCCAATCCAGAGCCTTTTTCATTTGAAAGCCCGGGTGTAGTATGATGTGCATCAATACGGAAAAGTTTTTTAAGATCATCTTCATTGATCCCAATTCCCGAATCTTTCACTGAATAGATTAAATAATCTGTTTTTAATTTACAGGATATCTCTATTTTACCATTTTCGGGTGTAAACTTCACAGCATTCGATAGCAAATTTCGGATAACTGTTTTTACCATATTCTCATCTGCAAAAGCGATCGTATCCTTTTTAATATTAATTTTTAATTCAATTTTTTTGGAATTAATCTTCGGTGAAATTAATTCAAGGTTTTCAGCTGTTAGTGACTTAATGTCAATAGGTTTTGGCAAAAATTTTATTTCACCCATTTGTGTTGATGACCAATCAAGGAGATTTTCTAATAAATTAAATGTTGTTTGTGCAAGTTTGTTTAGATCGCCGATAAACTCCTTTGTTTGTATTTCACTAAAATCTTCGAAAGAATTAAAAATTAAATTGGTAGAACCTGATAAAGTACTAATTGGATTTCGGAGATCATGAGCAATAATGCGGAAGAATTTATTTTTAGTTGCATTACTAACTGCAAGTGTATCGCGCTGTGCTTCAATTTCTAGTTTTTGGTTTTCTAATTCTTCATTCCTGGCAACAATTACATCGTTTGCATCCTTAAGATGTTCAGACTGAACAATAATTTCTTCTTTTTGCATTAAGATTTCTTGTGTTCTCTCAATAACAATATTTTCTAAATTATCTTTTTCTTTAATTAATTTATAGGTATATAATTTTACAATAAGAATAATAAAAAGAATTCCAAAAACAAAGTATCCAATAAATGCACCAAAGGTTCTGTACCAAGGAGGTAAAATTGTGAATTTAAATTCTGCTACTGGAGTTTCAATATTATAAATATTCTTTGATTTTACTTTAAAAATATAATCGCCTTCACGTAAATTTGTGTATTCTTTTTTGCTTTCAATATCCCAGTCAGACCATTTACTATTAAAATTGCTAAGATAATAGCTGTAAGTGTTTTTTGATTCTTCTTCAAAATACGGAGACGAAAAGAAAAACTTTAATGAATTGTTATTATATTCTAATATATAATTATTGTCTATTATGGGGTTTGAATTTAGCACTAAATCCAGACCAGAAGAATCTGCATGATTTTCTAATTTTCGATAATTTGTTCCATTGAATATTAATGAATCACTAGCTATAACTTTTCTTATTATTGTTGGTGAAACATCAAGTAAATTTCGATGTTGTGAGTAATTATATCTACATAATCCCATATTTGCGCCAAACCAAGAATTAGGGTCTTGATCATTTATAACATAAGGATCTGTTAATTGATCTTCACGAATTCTATAATACGATAAAGTGTCGTTGAAATTATTTTGTTGCGATGTATCTATTTCTTCGAATGCATCTTCCTGCATTTCATATAACTCAAAAATATTATTTTCTGAATTATATGTAAAATTATTTTTATTTTTGTTTGTGAAGATAAGTGTATCTTTATAATTCCAAAATCCTACTTTATTTATTGGGGATAAATTATGCGAAGTATCAATATACTCAATTTCATTAAAATCTAAATCTGGCTTTGAAGGATTTTCTATTCTGTATAATCCTTTGTATGCAGCATTTAACCATAAGTTTCCAAGAGTATCTTCGTTGATATCTCTGATCATATCGGAAATGCCAAATTTTAATCCATGATCTTTCCATTTTCCATCTTTATAAGTTAACATGGCTATTCCTTTAGCTAAGCCCAGAAATAAGACGTTGGGATCTTTTTTATATTGATATGACAAGAAAACTTTCTTGTAGTCAGATACTAATATTGATTTATCACCTTTTATTTGAAATAATCCTCTGTTGGTTGAAACAAGTAATAAGGTTTTATCTGTTGTAATACGATTAGAGATTTTAGAATCTTTAAAAGGACTATCGTTTTGTTTCGAAACAGGTGGTTGGAAATATAAAAAAGCCCAGGTTTGTCCGAAAGTTCCTTGAACAGGTTTGAATGTATTTAATTCAGTATTTGAAGTGTTTTGTGAATTAGTTAAGAAAACACCTGAGAGAGTACAAACGTATAAATTGTTTTTAATTTTAGCTATGTCAGAAAAATTTCCATGAATACCCCTATCATCATTCCAGTAACGATATGGGGATAAAATTTCTACCTGACTAATTCCATTATCCAAGGCTAACCAGAGAGATTGATCTTTTTGATGAAAAAAATAATTAATCGGACTTTTTATACCAATGGTTTCATGATTTATAACATCAATAATGTTCCAGTTATTATCAATAATTAAAATGCTGTTGGATCTAGAACTTATTGCATAAATACTATCAGATATCTCTATTCCATGGTAAACGCCATTATCAATAAAGTATTTATTAATATTTTTTGTTTTAGAGGAAATATCGGAAAATGATTTAATTGTAGTTTTATTTCCTGATTTACTATAAATGAATAATCCCTTATAGCGCGAACATATTAGTAAATTATTACCTAAGGGTAATATGCTATGAATCATAATATCAGTAAAAAACTCTCCTTTGTCGATTAGTACTAAACTATCATTAACTAATTCGAACAAACCCTTTCCCATTTCCTGAACAAGAAAAGAATTTCCAAGTTTGTGTGGTAAAAGGAATTGATCATCTTTACTTTCCCAGTAATCAAATGTATTATTATGATACCTGTAAATATACCTGTCAGTAAAAAAAAATACTGTATCAGAATAACAACTGACATCCCATACTTCTCCAATATCTTTGTGGCTCGAATCAACAAGATGATTAAGCGATTTATAGTTTAAATTTCCTGTTACATCCGGAGATAAAAACCCCATTTGACCATATGCACCGGTATATAAAATATCGTTTTCATCAAAAGCAAAACTACGAGCATGTGAGTTGTTGGTAATTTTAATAAGTCGCCAAGTTTCACCATCGTACTCTAAAATACCCTCGTTGTTTGCAAAATATAATACTCCTCTGGAATCTTGAGCAATACACCAGTTTTGGGTATTGGCATTGTAATCCTTTGGAGAATAGTATTTTGAAAGAATTAATCCTTTTTCTTGTGCAATAACGACATTAGAATTTATAAATATAAATAGAAATAAAATAATATGACTGAAGTTAAATTTCTGCATTCGTTTATATTTACATTATTGTTTCTAAAGTTTTAATAACGGTGTCCTTATATTTACGTCCTATTGGTAATTCAGTGCTATTAATGTCAATACCTGAAAAACTATAAGCTTCAATTTTATCTAAGGCAACTATAAACGATCTGTGAATTCGTATAAAATTACTGTTTAATATTGATTCAAAGTAACTTATCTGCTGTTTTGTAATAACGGTTTTACGTAATGTAACAACCTTAACATAATCTTTTACACTTTCTACGTAAAGAATGTTTTTTATGGACACTTTCACCATCTTCTTATTCTCCTTAAGATATAAGAATTCAGAAGAATCTTTTTCAGGTAATTTCTTTTCACTATTAAAGTTTTCGTAAACCCGACTAACTGCTTTAAATAAGCGTTCGAAAGTGATAGGTTTCAAAATATAATCTTTAACATTTAATTCAAAACCTTCAATAGCGTAATTTTTATTGGCTGTTGTTAGTATTACAGCCGGTGGGCGTGTAGTTAGGCTTTTTAAAAAATCTATTCCGGTTAAATTGGGCATTTCAATATCCAGAAACAATAAGTCTACACTATTATTTTTTAAAAACTCATATACAGGAATGGCATTGTCAAATTTCCCAATGATTTCTATATATGGAATTTTTTGCAAATGACCTTCAATTATAGATAATGCTAATGGTTCGTCATCTACTATAACACAGCGAAATTTCATAACACAATTAATATTAGACGTTTAAGATTAATAAAAACAAATTTTTGTAAAAGCAAATTTAAACGAACGACAATATATAAATAATTTTCTAGTTTCAGTACATTGTAATCATAAAAAATTGAAAAACGGAGGAGTTTGTTTTTTAGGGGTCGAAAGTTGTCGTTTGTCGATTAGGAAAAATAATTGTTCAAGGATTGTTATCATTGTCTTGTCATTTTAATTGTTTAAATTTGAAATTAACGGAGGAAACCGAAAAGCCGTAAAAAGAGTAGGTTGATTTTTAAAATATTTATCATGAAAAAGAAAGCGTTAAACAACAAATTAAAATTACAAAAAGAAAACATTGTTAATTTAAATCAACTGAATTCGATTAAGGGTGGACTTAAAGTAAATGGTATTGTTTATTCGGATAAATGTAGCGTTGTTGGTCCTGATTCTGCAGCGCCAGAAACAGAAACTTGCTTTGCTTTTTAAAAATGCTAACTGAGAACAATTAACCAATAATTAGTTAGTTCTGTCAATTTATTTGTGTTTGTTTTCGTATATAAGCAATCATATTCTTTTGAATAAAAACAGGAATTTAGATAATTTGAAATTAACGGAGGAAACCGAAAAGCCGTAAAAAGAGTAGGTCGATTTTTAAAAATACACATCATGAAAAAGAAAGCCTTAAACAACAAATTAAAATTACAAAAAGAAAACATTGTTAATTTAAATCAACTGAATTCGATTAAGGGTGGACTTAGAGTAAATGGTATTGTTTATTCGGAGCTATGTACTATTGATAATAATACTCATGCTGTAGAAACATTAGATACTTGCACATTTTAGTAAAAATGCTAACTGAGAACAATTAACTAATAATTAGTTAGGTCTGTTAATTTATTTATGGTGGTTGGCTGTGTATATAAGCAATCATATTCTTTTGTATAAAAACAGGAATT
>WTBR01000035.1 GCA_013138975.1 Bacteroidales bacterium | reverse complement strand
AGAGCAAAACTTGTTTAATTTGTCATTAAATTACGAAAGGTTGAACTATTAACTGAAACCGCCACGTGCGAGAGCATGCGTGGTGGTGTGAGAGGACGGAGGAGTAATCCTCCTACCTACTCGATTTACGTTTGGTTTGAAATAAACTCAGAGAATAGAAATACTTATTAATTTTAGGTTAAGAATATCCTCCAGAAAATATAATAGACGCTAAATCCTGATAAAACAGTTAATCCTATCCAGGATAAAATTCTTAACCATTTTTTAGGTTGATGTTCTATAGGGACATTTTTACCTGTTACAACCCTTAAATTTAGGTATCCTAATATAGGTGCAGTAAGAAAAGATAAAGTAGTTGCTATATCAACCAGAAAACTCATGCCTTTTAAGAAAAATGAAATAATAAGCATAGTACCTGTAAGTAGAATTCCAAGCCAAAACCAAGATAACCAATTCCAAGTATCCTTATCGTTTTTCTTTAATTTAGGAAATAAAAGTTCAGTTGCAGGTCTTAAAACTCTGGGATAAGCATCTAAACAGGTCAATGTAGTACTTGACATAGTTGTTAGTGCAGCGATTGCAATAAAGGCATACGACCAAGTTCCGAGATTAGATGTGAATAAACTAATTAATTGCCCCGCAAAAGCAGTTCCATTGCTTGAAAATGATTCACCTGAACCATACATAACAAGTGCTCCTAGTGATAAAAATCCAATTGATAAAATTGCTGTTCCAATATAACCTACATTAAAATCAAATAAGGACTCTTTAACTGTTGGGATATGCTTACCTGCTTTTCGTTTAGCAATCGACCAAAAAGAATGCCATACGGATATGTCAATAGCAGAAGGCATCCATCCCGCAATAGCTATTAATAAAGCTATATCTGTAAAATCCCAATTAAAATTTCGTATGTATTCGGGATTTGGATTAAAGCCTCTTGAAAATGCAGAAACAACTGCAATAATAGTCGATAGAGCTAATACAATAATTATGTATTTTATAATTTTATCTAAGAAAGAGTATTTCCCAAAGACCACAATAATTGTTGCAATACTTAAAATCAATGCAGCCCAAAGAGTTATATTAAATGAATTTGGAAAAATATAAGAAAATAAGCCGGCAGTAACAACTGTAATTGCTGCCTGTAAAGTAAACATAGTTGCAATGGTTAGGATTAAGTATAATATGAGTGCACCTTTACCTAATCGCCTATAACCATGCAATAAGCTTTCTCCGGTTGATGAAGCATATCTAGGTCCAAATTCAAAAAATGGATATTTAATTAAATTGATTAATAGAATAATTGCCACTAATTGGAATCCGTAGATTGCTCCTGCTCTGGTCGATTGTACTAAATGTGAAACACCAATTGCAGCGCCTGCCCACAATAATCCGGGACCTAATGAATTTATTATATTTCGTTTTTTCATTTATCGTAAATTTATTAAAATGTAAATTTAATATTACTTCATAAAAAAGAATACATCTTACAAATACAAATTAAACAATACTTGTAAATTTTAACAAAAAGAGATAAGAAATAAAGGTATTGTATTAATTAGTGTCTGCAAGAAAACTGCCTTTTTTCAAGTCTTTGATAAGAAAGGGTCAAAGACATTCCGATAGTTATCTGAATTCAAAGTCATAAAAACCAAGAAGTTAACTTTTGTGAATGCGATGTGGTGAGCATGTCGAAGTAACTGTTTTCAAAACGAAAGTAACGAAGAACCTTGCGAAGCTCACGAGCACAATTTTTTAAATATTAAACTTGTGAGTAATTTGGTATTTTCTTGCAAAGACTAATTAAAATCAATGATTTAGGCTATATTTTTTAGAATGATTCCAAAACGAATTCAATTGATAAATATCAATCTGGTTATATGTATATATTTATATTAATATTAGTAAGTTTGGATTCTTGTTTTGTAAGTCACTTATTTTTATATTTGCCAACTTGTGAACAGGCTGTAATTTAGACTACTTATGAACTAAAATGTCAGGTCTGTTATTAAGAGTTTAAATTATAATGATTTAGGCTCATTTTTGGTGTTTTAAATATTCGAATATCATTGAAAGTTTAACAATGAATTTAATTATTAACTTAAATAAAGATTAAATGAAAATTCTAATTTGCTTAAGTAATGTTCCGGACACTACAACGAAAGCTAAGTTTGTAAATGATAATACAGCTTTTGATACTACCGGAGTGCAGTGGATTATTAATCCTTGGGATGAACTAGCATTGACCAGAGCTATAGAACTTAAATCAGATGCAGCAAATTCAATTGATAATATTACAGTTATTACTGTAGGTGGAAAAGACGCAGAACCAACGATGAGAAAAGCTTTAGCTATTGGTGCTGATGATGCAGTACGAGTGGATGCTGAACCAAAAGATGCATATTATGTAGCGGCTCAAATTGCAGAGTACTTAAAAAGCAATCCTTTCGATTTAATTTTTAGTGGAATTGAGTCGGCAGATTATAATGGTTCTGCAGTAGGTGGAATGATTGCAGAATTTTTGAATATTCCTTCAATTTCTGCGGTATCAAAAATGAATATTGAAAATGGACAAGTTAATATAACACGTGAAATTGATGGTGGTACTGAAGATGTAACTTCTGAATTACCAGTTGTATCAATCGTACAAAAAGGTATTGCTAAGGAACCAATGATTGCGGCAATGCGTGGAATTATGATGGCTCGTAAAAAGCCTTTAAATGTGGTTGCTCCAGTTGAGATTGAAGCATTAACTGAAATTGTTAATTTTGAATTACCACAAGCTAAACCAGCGTGTAAAATGATTGAACCTGAAAATGTAAAAGAATTAGTAAGCTTGCTTCAAAATGAAGCAAAGGTTATCTAAATCAGGAATCATCAGCCTGCCGAACCGGTAGGTTAAAAATTAACTTAAATAAGAATTAAATAAAATAAGATATGTCAGTATTAGTATTTACAGAAAACTGGGATGGAAAATTCAAGAAAATGTCTTTTGAATTAGTTTCGTACGCAAGTAAAATTGCTGAAATGTTAAATACCCAAACTGTTGTCCTTTCAATAGGAGATGTTCAGGAAGATGAACTTAAGAAACTTGGGAATTATGCTGCGGATAAAATTGTATCTGTAAACAATGATAAATTAAAGAATTTAGATAATCAAGTGTATACTTCCGTTATTGCAGAAGTTGCAACAAAAGAAGAAGCTACAGTTGTAATTATTGCTCAGAATAATATGGGTAAAGCTCTAGCTCCACGATTATCAGTAAAATTAAAAGCAGGATTAGGTGCTGGTGTTAGTAAATTACCTGCAAGTGTTGAGCCTTTTACTATATTTAAAAAAGTATATTCTGGTAAAGCATATTCTAATGTTGTGATTAAGTCTGATGTTAAGATTCTTACATTAGCACAAAATTCATTTGAATTTGAAGAAAATGTAAAATCTCCTGCAATAGAGAATTTTGAAGCTACTATAGGAGATGTTAAAACAACAGTTTCTAATGTTCAAAAGCAAACGGGTAAAATTTTACTAAACGATGCAGAAATTGTTGTTTCTGGTGGTCGTGGAATGAAATCAGGTGAACAATGGGCTCCAATTGAAGAGTTAGCAGAATTATTAGGTGCCGCTACTGCTTGTTCTCGTCCTGTTTCTGACGAAGGTTGGAGACCTCACGAGGAGCATACCGGACAAACAGGTAAAATTATTGCTCCTAACTTATATATTGCTGCTGGTATTTCTGGTGCAATTCAGCATTTAGCTGGTATTAGTTCATCAAAATGTATTGTTGCTATTAATACAGATAAAGATGCTCCTATATTTGAAGCTGCAGATTATGGAATAATTGGTGATGCCGCAAAAATTTTACCAGATTTCATTGAAGCTGTTAAGGAAATTAAATAATTAATAAATACTTAAAGTGAGCTAAAATGCCTAAAGTTTTATAGAAAATAAAATTTTAGGCATTTGGGCATTTTTAAATTTTAGACACTTGATTAAAGTGTTATCAATTTTTTAAAATGAACATTACTTTATAAACTTATAAAAATATGATAAATAGTATATTATTTATTTTATTATGGGCTGGAGCTATTGCTTTTTTTGCTTGGAATATCAAAAAGATTTCAAGAAATATTAAGCTAGGAAGAGATCTGGAAATAAAAGATAATAAGAAAAAAAGATGGGGTCTTGTTCTTAAGGTTGCTGTTGGCCAATCAAAAATGATGAGATTACCTATTTCAGGTATTTTACACGTATTAGTATATGCAGGTTTCATTTTGGTAAACATTGAAATGTTGGAAACAATGATCGATGGAGTAGCAGGAACTCACAGGATACTAGCTCCAATATTTGGATTTTTATATCCAATTGCAGTAAGCTCTTTTGAGTTTTTCGCACTTTTTGTTATGATTGGATGTATTGCATTCTTAATAAGAAGAAATGTTTTGAAACTTGATAGATTCTGGAAACCTGAAATGAAATGGTGGCCACGTTTAGATGCAAACCTAATTTTGATTGCTGAAGTTATTTTAATGACATCAATCTTTTTTATGAATGCTTCTGATTATATTCTTCAAACAAGGGGAGTAGCGCATTACCACGAAGTAGGATCTTTTTTCTTGAGTTCATTCTTCGTTCCAATGTTAAAAAACCTTCCATCAGAAACATTAATTCTTATTGAAAGAACTTGTTGGTGGTTACATATTGTAGGTATTATGATTTTCTTAAATTATATACCTTATTCAAAACACTTCCATGTATTCTTATCCTTCTTTAATGTTTATTATACAAAATTAGAACCAGTAGGTAAATTAGCTAATATGTCATCAATTACTACTGAGGTAAAAAGTATGCTGAGTGGTGAAGAACCACCAATGGACGAAAATGCTGAAGAGGTTGCATTTGGTGCACAGGATGTTAAAGACTTAACCTGGAAGCATCTTATGGATGCATATACATGTACTGAGTGTGGTAGATGTACAAGCGTTTGTCCTGCAAATATTACTGGTAAAAAACTATCACCTCGAAAGGTAATGATGGATATTCGTGATAGACTTGAAATAACCGGTAAGAATCTTGATAAGAATGGAGTCGATTATTCAGATGATAAAACATTATTTGATTCAATTACAGCCGAAGAATTATGGGCTTGTACAACTTGTAATGCTTGTACAAACGCTTGTCCTGTAAATATTGATCAGGTTTCGTCAATACTTGAGTTAAGAAGATATATTGTTATGGAACAGGCAGCTGCTCCTGGGGAGCTAAATGCTATTTTTAGTAATATTGAAAATAATGGAGCTCCTTGGCAATTCTCACAAGACGATAGAATGTTGTGGGCTGATGAATTGTATATTAATAAGTAAAACCTTTTTAGACCGAAATATATTTTAATATGACAGAAGGTAAACAAAAAATTGAAGTTCCTGTAATGGCTGACCTTTTTGCAAAAGGAGAAAAGCCAGAGTATTTACTTTGGGTAGGTAGTGCTGGAGCATTCGATGATAGATATAAAAAAGTTACACGTGCTTTTGTGAAGATTTTAACTCACTTAAATATCAGTTATGCTGTTTTAGGTGTTGAAGAATCATCAAGCGGAGATGTTGCTCGTCGTGCAGGTAATGAAATGTTATTTCAGATGCAAGCAATGATGAACATAGAACTATTAAATTCTTACGAAGTTAAAAAGATACTTACTTGTGATCCCCATGCTTTTAATACATTTAAGAATGAATATTCAGAGTATGACGGAAATTACGAAGTATTGCATCACACCCAATTTTTACAACAGCTAATTGCTGAAGGCAAACTTAAAATTGAAAGTGATTTATTTAAAGATAAAACTTTAACATATCATGATCCTTGTTATCTTGGACGTGCTAATGATGAATACAATGCACCAAGAGAGGTTTTAGCAGCCATTCCTTCAAAGAAAGTAGAAATGAAGCGAAATAAAAGTAATGCTTTATGTTGTGGAGCTGGTGGTGGACAAATGTTTAAAGAAGCAGAAAAGGGTGATAAGGAAGTTTTTATTGAACGTACAGAAGATGCTTTAGAAACAAATGCTGATATTATAGTAACTGCTTGTCCATATTGCATGGTAATGATGACTGATGGATTAAAATACAAAAACAAGGAAGAGGAAATAAAAAATTACGATATTGCAGAACTTATAGAACAAACTTTAAAATTATAAATTTAAACTAAATAAGATGGGAAAAGATTTAACCATAAAGGGTGGTGAATTTTTATTAAAGAAAACTGAAGCCAATAGTATTTTTATACCAGAAGAATTTGACGAAGAACAGCTGATGATTGCACAAACATGTGATGATTTTCTTGAAGCTGAAATTTTTCCTATTCTTGATAGAATTGATTCTCAAGAAGAAGGATTAATGAGAAGTGTAGTTGAAAAGGCTGGTGAATTAGGGCTTTTAGGTGTTTCTATACCGGAAGAATACGATGGTTTCGGACAATCATTTGTTACATCAATGTTAGCAAGTGAAAGAATGGGTGCTGGTAATTCGTTTGCTGTTGCTTTTTCTGCTCATACAGGGATTGGCTCTTTACCTATTGCTTATTATGGAAATCATGAACAAAAACAAAAATATTTAACAAAACTTGCTACTGGCGAGTGGGCTGGGGCTTATTGTTTAACTGAGCCAGGAGCTGGATCTGATGCTAACTCTGGTAAAACGAAAGCAGTTCTTTCAGAGGATGGTAAACATTATATAATGAATGGACAAAAAATGTGGATCACTAATGGTGGTTTTGCGGATGTTCAAACTGTTTTTGCTAAAATTGATAATGATCGCGTATATAGTGCGTTTATTGTTGAAAAAAATTGGGATGGTATTGTTTTAAACCCTGAAGAAAAGAAAATGGGTATAAAAGGATCATCTACAAGACAGATCTTTTATAATGATGTAAAAGTTCCAATTGAAAATCTTTTAGGTAAGCGTGGAGAAGGATTCAGAATCGCATTGAATATTCTTCATATGGGACGTATTAAGTTAGGTGGAAACGTACTTGGAGCTGCAAAGAGAGCTATTTCTCAAGCTATTAATTATGCTAATGAGCGTAAGCAATTTGGTACTTTAATTGCTAATTTTGGATCAATTAAACATAAAATAGCTGAGCAAGCAATTAGAACATTTACTACTGAATGTGCAGTTTATAGAGTAAGTAAAGATATTGATAATGCCATTGAAATAAACAAAGCTGAAGAAGGATGTGATTACGGTAGAGCAGTGATGGGTGCATTTGGTGAATATGGTGCTGAAGCAGCTATTATGAAAGTATTTGGATCAGAAACATTAGATTATGTTGTTGATGAAATGGTTCAAATAATGGGTGGAATGGGCTTTTCTGCGGAAATGCCTGCTGACAAAGCTTACAGAGATTCTCGTATTAATCGTATTTTCGAAGGAACAAATGAAGTTAATAGACTTATTATAACTGATACTATTATTAAAAGAGGACAAAAGAATCATATTCCTTTATTTGAAAAAGCAAAAGAAATTATTGCTGGATTAGATAATCTAACAGATACTTTTGAAACTAAAGGATATTACGAAGATAAATTGGTATTTGTAGAAAATTTCAAAAATATTGCAATGATGCTTATGGAAGCAGCTGTTAATAAGTTTGATCGCAAATTAATGCAAGAGCAAGAAGTTCAGAACAGTATTTCTGATATCTTGATGAATGTATATGTTGCAGAATCTACAATGTTACGTGTTCAAAAAGCTGAAGCAACTCAATCTGAAGAAATGATAAAGATATATAAGGATATGCTTGATGTATATATCTTTGAAACTGCATCTTTGATTAATAAGCATGCATTAGATGCTATTTATTCAATTGATGATGATGAGTTATCAGATAAATTAGTAAAAGGAACTCAGATTTACACTAAGGTTTCTGGAGTAAATGTTAAAGATGCTCGTAGAAGGATAGCAGATAAATTAATTGAAGAAAACAAATACTGTTTCTAATATATTATAAGTTGAAGAAGCCTCTTTTTGAAAGAAAAGGGGCTTTTTTATTTTGCGGCAGGTTTGAAAGCTTAATATTTTCGATTAATTTTATATTCTTAAAATAATTAGAATGAGTTTGAAAAGTGATTTCGAAAATGGAATTGTAGTTCTTGGAGCAGGAAATGTTGCTACTCATTTATCTATTGCATTAAGTAAAGCAGGATTTTTTATAAAATGTATATATAGTAAAACAACAGAGTCAGCTAAAGAGTTGGCACTTAAAGTTGATTCGCTTTATACCAATGAATTAAGTCAAATTCCTGATAAAGCAGATTTATATATAATTGCTGTTAAGGATGAGATAATTGAAGAAATGATAAAGCATTTAGACCTGAAGTATGGTATGATAGTTCATACAGCAGGAAGTATCTCAATAGACATATTTGAAAATCAATTCAAAAATTACGGAGTATTTTATCCATTACAAACATTCTCGAAATCCAGAAAAATCAATTTTTCAAATATTCCTATTTGTATTGAGGCGAGCAATAAGCAATTAGAAAGTAAACTATTGAATCTGGCTAATTGTCTAACTAATAGTGTTTCTTTAATTAATTCTGAAAAGAGAAAAATGTTGCATCTTTCAGCTGTTTTTGCATGTAATTTTGCAAATCATATGTATTCAGCGGCAACTGAAATATTGGATCAATCTGGAGTTTCTTTTGATTTACTTAAACCATTAATTATAGAAACTGTACAAAAAGCAATTGATAGTAATCCGATAAAAGCTCAAACAGGACCTGCGGTAAGAAATGATAAGAATGTTATTCAAAAACATTTAGAAATGTTAAAAGATAATCCTGAATTCGAGAAAATATATAGATTTGTAAGTGAAAGTATTTTTATCTTAAATCAGAAAAAAGGAAAAAAGTAAATAAATATGGCAAATTTTAAAGAAGATCTTCAAAATATAAAAGCATTTGTATTCGATGTTGATGGTGTTTTTACCGATGGACAAATATATCTTGATCCTAGTGGTGAATTTGTTAGGTCTGTTAATATGAAAGATGGATACGCAGTAGTCCAAGCATTAAAACATGGTTATATTGTTGGTATAATTTCAGGAGGAAGCTCTGAGGCAACAAAAAAGCGATTTCAATATCTTGGAATCACCGATATTTATATGAATTCAAGAGATAAAGTAAATGATTTTGAGGATTTTTATTTTAAATATGGATTAAAGCCCGAGGAAATTTTATATATGGGTGACGATTTGCCGGATTATGAAGTGATGCAAATGGTTGGGCTTTCAACTTGCCCATCGGATGCTGCTGAAGAAATAAAAGCAATCTCAAAATATATTTCAACATTTCCTGGAGGAAGAGGTTGTGTGCGAGATGTAATCGAACAAGTATTGCGATTACAAGGTAAATGGAAAAAGTTTGATTAAAGTAAAAGTAATTAAGGATAGTTACGTAACTGGTATTGACATAAACTAATAAGCTTTAAGTAGATGATAAAATATTTGCATCTTGTTCGTTATAAGAATCTGTTAATAATAATTCTAACTCAGTATTTAATGCGTTGGAGTATTATAAAACCAATTCTTGAGATATATGAATTTGAATTGCAGTTCTCGGAGTTAAATTTCTTCTTTTTGGTCATGGCTACAGTTTTTATTACCGCAGCAGGATATGTAATTAACGATTATTTCGACACTAAAACCGATTTAGTTAATAGACCAGATACGGTTATTGTTGGAAGAACTCTTAATCGACGTTGGGCAATTCTGCTTCATGTTATATTAAATACAATTGGAATTGGTTTAGGTATTTATATTTCATTTTATATTGGAATTCCTGCTCTATCTATCGTTTTTATATTAATTACAGGGATTTTGTGGTTTTACTCAACAACATATAAAAGACAATTTTTAATAGGTAATATTATCGTTGCTTTTTTAACAGCCTTAGTACCATTAATGGTTATTCTTTTTGAAATACCCTTATTAAATAAAGAATACGGATTATTAATGAAAGAAATGCATCTTAACTTTACGCATATTATATTTTGGGTAAGTGCATTTGCAATGTTTGCATTTTTATTATCAATGATACGTGAAATAATTAAAGATATTGAAGATTTTGAAGGAGATAGTGCATATGGAAGAAGAACAATGCCAATAGTTTTAGGTGTATTAAATTCAAAGATTATTGTAATTACATTTATTCTCACAACATTATTTTCATTATTGTATCTTAATTTAAGATTCTTAAATGATGTAATTACTTTAATATACTTTATTGTAGTATTAATTATTCCATTATTATTACTCGTTTATTACATATTCGTAGCCGAAAATAAAAAAGAATACCGGCGTGCAAGTAATTTATCTAAATTAATTATGCTTGCAGGAATATTATATGCCTTAGTTGCTAATTATATTATAATTCAGAATTACTAAAACTTAATATTATGTTTATTCCTAACATAGATGATTATAAGATTATATTGGCTTCAGCGTCGCCTCGTCGTCATTATTTGCTAAAAGAAATTGGATTAGAATTTGAAATAAAGCTAAAAAAATTAGTTGAAGAATCTTATCCTGATAATTTAGTGAAAGAGGAAATACCATTACACATTGCTAAAAAGAAGGCTAGTTCATATGGAGCTATTGAAGACATGGAGATTCTGATTACAGCAGATACAATAGTTTGGTTAAATGGGAATGTACTCCAAAAACCCATTGATCGTGATGATGCAGAGAGAATATTAAAAGAATTATCAGGTAAATGTCATCAAGTTTATACAGGAGTTTGTATCAAATCAAGTTATAAGCACTTATTATTCTCAGCGTGCACAGATGTTTACTTTAAGAAATTAACGTATGCCGAAATAGATTTTTATATAAATAATTTTCAACCTTTTGATAAAGCAGGTGCATATGGTATTCAAGAGTGGATTGGGTATATCGGGGTAGAAAAGATAAATGGATCTTTCTTTAATGTAATGGGTTTGCCTATACAAAAGTTATATACAGAATTAGATGATTTCATTAATGATTAATTAAATATAAAAATGAAAAAAATAGCAATAGTTTTTACTTTACTTTTTTTAGGTTTAGCAAATCTAAGTAAAGGCGATGAAGGAATGTGGATTCCGTTATTAATTGAGAAATTTAATATACAGGATATGCAGGAAAAGGGCTTTAAGCTTTCAGCTGAAGATATCTATAGTATAAATCAGGCTTGTATAATGGATGCCATTGTGATATTTGGAAGAGGTTGTACTGGTGAGCTTGTGTCTGATAAAGGCTTGCTTTTAACAAATCATCATTGTGGATATGGTGCAATTCAAAGACATAGTTCAATTGAACATGACTATTTAACCGATGGTTTTTGGGCAATGAATCAGCAAGAGGAACTACCAAACCCTGATTTGAAAGTTACATTTTTGAATAGTATAGAGGATGTTACAAGTAAAGTATTAAAAGGAGTTAAGAATAATTTCTCTGAAAAAGAGAGACAAGAATTAATAAATGAAAATATTAAAACAATTGGTGAAGATGCCGTTGGAGAAACAGACTTAAAAGCAAGTGTAAAACCATTTTATTATGGTAATCAGTACTTTATGTTTATTTATAAGGAATATAAAGATGTTCGTTTAGTTGGTGCACCTCCATCAGCAATTGGTAAGTTTGGTGGAGATACTGATAATTGGATGTGGCCAAGGCATACAGGCGACTTTTCTATTTTTAGAATTTATGCCGATAAGGATAATAATCCTGCTGAATATTCAGCAGATAATGTACCTTATAAACCTAAAAAGTTTTTACCAATTTCAATTAAAGGATTAAATGAAGGCGATTTTACGTGGGTTCTAGGTTATCCAGGTAGTACAAATAATTATATTACTTCCGATGCAATTAAACTTACTAAAGATGTAAGAAATCCAAATAGAATAAAGGTAAGGGATAAGCGTATAGAAATAATGAATTCGTATATGGATGCAAATGATACTATACGTATTAAATATGCTAGTAAAAATGCAGGAGCTAGCAACTCATGGAAGCGATGGAAGGGTGAAATAATTGGATTAAATAGATTAAATACAGTTGAAAAGAAACTTGAGTTGGAAGCACAATTCATTGAATGGGCTAGCAAAAAAGACGAATATAAAGATGTAATATCAGAATTATCTAAAGTTTATAATGAGGGTGAAGACTATGTTGTAGCTTCTGACTATTATTGGGAATCAATTAAGTCAATTGAGATAGTTAGATTTGCTTCTCAATTTGACAAATTAATAGAAATGGCTGAAACAGAGGAAGAAGATGAGTTTGCTAAGGAAATTGAACGCCTAAATAAAACGATGAACTCATTTTATAAGGATTATGTTAAAGCAATCGATAAAGATATCTTTAATGGTTTACTTCCTATGTATTATTCAAATGTTGATAAAAGATTTTATCCAGAAATAGAAGAAACAGTGCTTAATAATTCTGAGGCATTTATAGAATCTTTATATAAATCAACGGTTTTTACAAATCAGGAAAGAATGAAGATTCTTCTTGAAACAAAAGAAGGAATAAAGGAACTATCCGATGATCCCATATATAAATTTTATACAGCATTTAATAAAGTGTTTGTTGATAAAGTAAATCCTATTAGCGATTCTCTAAATCGAAGAATTCAGTTATTGTATAGGAGTTATATGAAAGGATTAATGAAAATGCAAAAGGATAAAGTTTTATTTCCGGATGCCAATTTTACAATGCGTGTATCTTATGGGAAAGTGGCTGGTTTTTCCCCGCGTGATGGGGTAGAATATAAATATTATACAACTTTGGATGGTGTGATTGAAAAGGATAACCCTAATATTTATGATTATGATGTTCCTGAAAAATTAAAAGAAGTTTATATAGCAAAAGATTTTGGCAGATATGAAGTAAATGGGACAGTCCCAGTTTGCTTTATTGCAACCAATCATACAACAGGAGGTAATTCAGGTAGCCCGGTTCTAGATGCAGAAGGTAATTTAATTGGACTTAACTTCGATCGCGCTTGGGATGGTATAATGAGCGATATGGAGTTTGATCCGGAGCGAAGCAGAAACGTTACACTGGATATAAGATATTTACTTTTTATAGTTGATAAATTTGCTGGAGCTGGACATTTGCTCGAAGAAATGACGATAATTGAATGATAAAAAATGGCACTTTAAGTGCCATTTTTTATTTTTAAAAGCCATTATGTTTTTTGTTACGGTTTTCAAAGTATATAATTAAAAGAGGATATTGGGTTTTAAGAATGAGGTTTTTTTGTTGTTCTTTTATAGTAGCCTAATAGTCTATTTCTTATCGTGGGAGACTTGAGTTTTTGGATTTAAATGTTAATTATATATGTTAATCAACATACACAAATATTAATATGCTCTTTGTTAGTAGTTTATCATTACCCCAAGCCCTTTATTATGACTTTTGTCATGTTAAATTCTAAGAAATGTCATGTTCTTGTGGATTTATGAATTCTATATTTATTTCTGAAATAAGAGTGTTTAAATACAATTATCGTGTTATTAAAATAACACTGTTAACAAAATAACAATAACTAAATAAAACTTGATCGAAATGCCAGAAATTAAAGAATTAGTTAAGCAATTAGCTGACAAACATGGAAGAAATAGAGAAAGTTTACTTCCTATTTTGCAGGGCATCATCACAGAAGAACAATCCATTTCTGATGTTGCCATGTCTGAGGTAGCAGAGGAATTGAATATGTCTGCTGCATTGGTGTATGGAACAGCAACTTTCTACTCATTTCTTGACACAGAGCCTAGAGGTACGTATGTAATTCGTATATGCAAAACTATTACTTGCGATATGAAAGGTAAGAAGCAAATGATTCAAACTATTGAAGATTTACTTAAAATTAAGGTTGGTGAAACAACAAAAGACAATAAGTTTACTCTTCTTGAAACAAATTGTTTGGGTTGGTGCCATAAAGGGCCTGCTATGCTAATAAACTCAACCCCTTATGATAGCTTAGATGTGAATAAGATAACCGAAATTATAATGGAATATATTCGAAAATAAGGAGATTTAGAAATGAAAAACTTAAAAAGAGTTGATATAATATTTGGTGCTTATACGCAAGAAAAGTATAAAGTACTTGGAGAGACTTTAAAAAAATCAAGTGATCAAATTATTTCAGAAGTAACAGACTCAGGACTTAAAGGTCGTGGGGGTGCTGGATTTCCAACTGGTTTGAAATGGAAATATACTGCTAATGAAGCAGATCCAATAAAATATGTGGTTTGTAATGCTGACGAAGGTGAGCCTGGAACATTTAAAGATCGTGAAATTCTAACAAGAGTTCCTCGAAAAGTTTTCAGTGGTATGGCTATTTGTGCTAAAGCTATTGGTGCAAAAAAAGGTTACTTATATTTAAGAGGTGAATATGTTTATATGTTACCAGATTTAATGGCAGAACTTGAGTTATTTCATAAATGTGTAAAAGAAAATAACTTAGATTTTGAAATTAAAATAAGTATGGGTAGTGGAGCATATATTTGTGGAGAAGAAAGTGCTTTGTTTGAGTCAATTGAAGGAAAACGTGGAGAACCTCGTAATAAACCTCCGTATCCTACAGTATCAGGATTATTTGGAAAACCTACTGTTATTAATAATGTTGAAACTTTCGTTAATACATTAATGATTATGAGGTTAGGTGCTGATGAGTTTAAAACACTTGGAACATCTGATTCTCGTGGTTCTAAACTGTTTAGTGTATCTGGAGATACTCCTGTTGCAGGAATTTTTGAATTAGAGCTAGGTATGTCACTAGAAGATTTTGTTGAAGATTTCGGTGATGGAGACACTAAAGCTGTACAAGTAGGTGGAGCTTCAGGATTTTGTGTGCCAAGAAAAAAATTCAAAGACACAATTATTGGATTCGAAGGTGTACCAACTGGAGGTTCTATGATGCTTTTCAATAGTTCAAGATCAATGTATAATGTATTAAAGAATTACGTTGAGTTTTTTGAGGAAGAATCATGTGGACAATGTACTCCTTGTCGTGTAGGTTGCCAGCAACTTAAATTGGGTATAGAGGCAGTTAAGAAAGGCGAAAAATCAGCTACTTATTTAGATACTTTACAAAAATTAGCAGACACAATGAAAGTATCTGCTAAATGTGGTTTAGGTCAGTCTGTGGCTAATTCATTCTCTTCTATCGTTGATAACTTTAAAGAAGAAATGATTTACTAATTAATTATTGATAAAAATAAAATTTAGATAAAACATGGCTAATACAGTAAATTTAAATATAGACGGAATCGACGTAAGCGTTGAGGCTGGGAAAACTGTTCTTGATGCTGCAAAGGAATTAAATATTCATATTCCTACTCTTTGTTATCACGAAGATTTATGTGTAGCAGGAAACTGTAGAGTATGTGTTGTTGAACAAGAGGGTGCTAAAAACCTTGTTGCTTCGTGTGCAATGCCTGCTCAAGAAGGAATGGTTATTCATACAAACACACATAAGGTAAGAAATGCTCGTAAGCATATTGTTGAATTACTGCTTTCAGAGCATAATGCTGATTGTACAAAATGTTACAAGAATAAAAGTTGTGAGTTGCAGGATTTAGCAAGTGATATGATTATAAGCGAGAATATGTTTCTTGATCTTGTACCTGAAAAAAATTATACAATAGATAACTTTTCTCCTTCAATAATTAAGGATGATAGTAAATGTATTCGTTGTCAGCGTTGTGTAAGAACTTGTCATGATTTGCAACATGTAAGTGCATTAGGAGTTGCTTATAAAGGCGATAAAATGAAGATATCTACTTTCTTCGAAAACTCAATGTTTGATGTAGTTTGTACTAATTGTGGTCAGTGTGTAATTCGCTGCCCTACAGGTGCGTTGATTGAGAAAAATTATATTGAGCAGGTTTGGGATGCTATACATGATCCAAATGTGCATGTTGTTGTTCAAACAGCTCCAGCTACTCGTATTGCTTTAGGCGAAGAGTTTGGAATGGAAGCAGGAAATATTGTTACAGGTAAATTGGCTGCTTCGTTAAGAAGATTAGGTTTTGATTCAGTTCTTGATACTGATTTTTCTGCCGATTTAACAATAATGGAAGAAGGTACTGAGTTACTTACCAGACTTAAAAAAGCGCTAGTAGATAAAGATGCAAGTGTAAAATTACCTATGTTTACTTCATGTTCACCAGGTTGGGTTAAGTATATAGAGCATATGTATCCAGATTATTTGGATAATTTATCTACATGTAAGTCACCACAGCAGATGTTTGGTGCTCTTGTTAAAACATATTATGCAGAAAAAAAGAAATTAGATCCTGCAAAAATTGTTAGTGTATCTATCATGCCTTGTACAGCTAAGAAATTTGAAGCTGCACGTCCAGAAATGAGAGGTAGTGGATATCAAGATGTAGATTTAGGTATTACTACTCGTGAACTTGCTGTAATGATTAAGCAAGCCGGTATTGATTTTAATTCATTACCAGATGAGAAATTTGATAGTTTAATGGGGCAATCAACTGGTGCTGCTGTAATTTTTGGCGCAACAGGTGGTGTAATGGAAGCAGCTCTTCGTACCGCATATGAATTAGTAACCGGTAGAGAAGTTCCTTTCGAAAACTTAAACATTACTGCTGTTCGTGGTATGGAAGGTGTTCGTGAAGCTTCAGTTAAGATAGAGAATGTATTACCAGCTTGGAGTTTCCTAGAAGGTGTTGAGTTAAAAACAGCTATTGCACACGGTTTAAAAAATGCTCATCAAATAATGGATGCAATCAAAGCAGGAACAGCTAATTATCACTTTGTAGAGGTAATGGGTTGTCCAGGTGGATGTATTGGTGGTGGAGGCCAACCAATTCCAACTACTCCTGAAATTCGTCAAAAACGTGCTGATGCAATTTATCGTGAAGATGAAGGTATGGAAATACGTAAATCACATGAAAATCCTGAGATTACTCAAATATATAAAGAGTTCCTTGGAGAACCTCTTGGACATAAATCACATGAGTTATTACACACTCATTATGTTAAAAGAAAAAGAGTATAATTAATATTATATATTAAGATTGAGAAGAGGGTAGCATTTAGCTACCCTTTTTTCATTTTATTAACTTTATTTAAATATAACATTGTTCTTAATATGAATATACGTATATAGAAAAATAATTATATATTTTGTTCTGTTATAAAATTCACACTGCCAGGGTTCTAAGTTTTAATATTTTCATATGTAGCCAGAGATTGCCGTAAACTACAGATTTGCTTCAGAATTATTCATGATTTTTGGAACTTATTAAAACTGAAAGTATGAATATGAAAATTATTTTATCCTTATTTCTAATATTAAATTCTATTGTAACAATTATTGCTCAAGAAATTATTGTAACAACCGATAGCCTTATGATTCCTGAAGTGGAATTAGGAGAAATTGTGATTGTTGCATCAAAAGATAAGTCTAAACTCAAAAAACTTCCTGCATCAGTTTCACTAATATCGAAATCATTAATAGAATCTAATGAAATTAATTCTTTAAATCAGGTTAGTAATTTTGCTGCTAACTTTGTGATGCCGGATTATGGCTCCAAACTTACATCTCCTGTTTATATTAGAGGTGTAGGATCAAGAATAAACTCTCCTTCTGTAGGTTTATATGTTGATAATGTACCCTTTTTTGAAAAAGCAGCCTTTGATTTTGATTTTTTTGATATTGAACGAATAGAAATTCTTAGAGGACCTCAAGGGACGCTATATGGTAGAAATTGTATGGGAGGACTTATTAATATTTTAACTTTATCGCCAGAAAATTACCAAGGAACAAATATTCATATAACTGCGGCAACTTATGGAAATTACAAATTGAATGCTAGCCATTATACTAAACTTAATGAAAAGATTGCATTTTCATTATCAGGTAATTATCAACATGGAGACGGATTTTACACCAATAAGTATTTTAACTCAAAGGTTGACGAATTTAATTCTGTTGGATTAAGAAGTAAAATCATTTATAATATTTCTAAGAAATTAACAATTGAAAATATTGCTAGTTTTGATAAGAGTGATCAGGGTGGATATCCATATGCAATATTTAATGATTCTTTACAAAAAGCCGAAGATATTAACTATAATCAGCAAAGTTCATACGACAGACTCTTATTTTCAAATGGATTGAAATTAAAATATTCAGGAAATAAATGGGAACTGAATAATACTTTTTCATATCAATTTCTTGATGATGTACAGAAAATTGATCAAGATTTTTCTCCTGACTCTTTGTATTTTGTTCAGCAATTTATGAATCAAAATATGATTTCGGATGAACTTATAGTTAATTCTGTAGGAAATGAAAAATATAAATGGCTATTTGGTGCATTCGGATTTATGCAGGTTTTTGACAAAGCTGTAGAAGTTGATGTGCATGCATCTGATATTTGGTATATTAAGAATTACGGATTAAATGTTTCAAGTTTTGCGCTTTTTCATCAGTCTACCTTAAATGTAACAAAGAATTTATCGATAACTGCTGGTTTAAGATATGATTATGAAATATCAGAATTAAACTACAAATATAATATGACAAGAGGTGGTACTGAGTTAGCAGATACTGATACAACATACAAAAAACTAAAGGATTATATTTTATTGCCGAAAATTGCATTAAGCTATCAAATAAATAAATCTACTATTTATGCTTCATATACTACTGGATATAAGCCAGGAGGATTTAACTCTACCTTTGAAGAACCAGAACATCTGATGTTTAAAAACGAAATGACATATAATTTTGAACTTGGTTTAAAAACTTCCATGTTTAATAGTTTTATTTACTCAGAATTAGCGGGTTTTTACACAAAACTTCAAGATCAACAGATATATAGAACCGTCCCAAGTGGAAGAGGATCATATCTCGACAATGCAGGATTATCAGAAAACACTGGTGTTGAGGTATCCGTAAAAAATAGGAGTGTTAAAGGATTTCAAGGCATGATTGCATATGGTTATACACATTCAAGAATACTCGAATATGTAAAAGATTCTACTACTAATTATAATGATCAATTCACTCCATATATTCCAAGACACACTTTTGCTATTCAGTTGTCACAATTGATTAAATTAAATAGTATTTCATTTATTGATTATTTTAAAATGAATGCTAGTTATCAGCAAAAAGGAGTAACATACTGGAATCTTGATAATTCTTATTATGAGGAGACATATGGTTTATTAAATGCAAAAATATCCTTCATAAAGAATAAAATGCAGTTTGATATATGGGCAAAAAATATATTAAATTCAGAATATAGGTCATTTTTATTCGAAGCATTAGGAAACACTTATGTTCAAATGGGTAAACCAATGCAAATTGGAGTAAATATTTCATTGAAATTTTAATCTTATAAGAAATTGAAAAAATCAAAAGATTGGCAAAAATTTCCGGTTTTATTTAGTCTGTATATAGCACAGTCGGTTCCAATGAGTTTTTTCTCTACTGTTGTTCCTGTAATTATGAGACAGGAACAATATTCGTTGGAATCCATAGGACTCTTGCAATTAGTAAAATTACCGTGGATTCTAAAGTTTCTTTGGGCACCCTTTGTCGATAATTATACGCAAAACGGAAAGCAAATAAGACGTTGGATTATTATTTCTGAACTATTTTATGCAATTGTGATTATTAGTATTGGTTTCTTTAATTTGAAAACGGATTTTAGTCTAATTATTATTTTAATGCTTGTGGCTTTTATTGCTTCTGCAACTCAGGATATTGCCACAGATATTTTTGCCATTTTGATTTTAAAACCTGAAGAACGAGGAACAGGAAACAGCATGCAATCGGCAGGAAGTTTTATAGGAAGTTTATTAGGTACTGGCGTATTGTTATTAGCATATTATTATTTTGGCTGGAAGAATTTGCTGTTTTTATTAGCAGCTTTTGTTGTGTTTGCAATAGTACCTACGATTTTGTATAAAGGAAAAGGCAGCTTGGAAACGTTTAATAAGCCACGAGTTAAAATACGTGATATCTTTGTGTTTTTTAAAGATAAAACATGTCGGAAACGTCTACTTGTTCTTGGTTTCTACTATTCTGGGATAATAGGAATTCTTGCAATGCTTAAACCTTACTTAGTTGATCTAGGTTATAATGTGAAACAAATTGGATTTATGTCAGGTATTGTTGGGACCTCTGTAGCGGCTCTTTCAGCATTACTTGCAGGTATCATTATAAAGAAAATAGGGAGAAAAGCGTCGATTTATATATTCGCTTTAATTAATTTATCAGCTGCTACATTCTTTATATATCTGGCAAATCATACACCGCTTCTTTTTGAGATTTATATTGGAATTTGTCTTCTGTGGGGTGCATATGGATTATCAACTGTAATAATCTACACCACTTCAATGGATATTGTAAGAAAGGGCAGAGAAGGTACAGACTTTACTGTTCAAATTGTAGTTACTCATTTAAGTGGTTTAATAATTGCGATTTTAAGTGGTAGACTTGGAGACAAAATTGGTTATAGCGGACTCTATAGGGTAGAGTTTATTCTTGCTGTATTTGTATTTTTAGTATTATTATATAATTATCCATTAAGATTAAAGAAAAATGAAAGTAGATAAAAAAATACTTGAGAAATATAATATTCCGGTACCACGTTATACAAGTTACCCCCCCGCTAATCATTTTAAAGAAGGATTTGCAGAATCTGAATATGTACAATTTATTGAGCAATCTAATAATCAAGAACCTAATCATATAGCTTTATATATTCATATTCCTTTTTGTAAAAAGATATGCTTTTATTGTGGATGTAATGCATGCACCATTAAAGAAGAACAGTTGATTGAAGAATACATAAAAGCTTTGAAAAAAGAGATTATAAAGGTTTTTGGATCTTTAGATAAAAACAGAAAAGTTTCTCAAATTCATTACGGAGGGGGCACACCTAATGCAATTGATGTTAAATATATTGAAGAAATAAATAATTTAATATTTAATGAATTTTCACTAATTGAAAATCCTGAAATTGCTATAGAATGCAATCCTGCACAGCTTGATTACGACTATATTGATCGTTTATTGGGTGCGAAATTTAACCGATTTAGCTTAGGTATTCAGGATTTTAATACGGAAATTTTGAAATCGGTAAATCGTTCTCCATCAGCTCTGCCTGTTAACGAAATAGTTAGTTATTTAAAAAAGAAAAATCCATTAGTTGCTGTAAACCTCGATTTTATTTATGGTTTGCCTGGACAAAATGTAGATGGTTTCTTAAAAACAATAAATCAGGCGATAAAAATTAAACCAGATCGATTAGTAACTTTTTCATATGCACATGTTCCGTGGTTAAAAAAACATCAAATTATACTCGAAAAAAAGGGACTTCCTTCATCTGAGCTTAAAATGGAAATGTTCTTGTCTGCACGAGAATTATTATTAGAATCAGGATATTTACCAGTTGGTTTAGATCATTATGTATTGCCTAAAGATGAACTAGGCCAGGCTTTAAATCAAAATAGTTTACATCGTAATTTTCAGGGCTATTGCACAAAAAGAACAACAGGACAAGTTTATGCTTTTGGTGTTTCGTCGATAAGTCAACTTGAGAATGGATACGCACAAAATGTTAAGGAATTAGATATTTATATTGAGACCGTAAACAAGGGAAAGTTTCCGGTAGAAAAAAGGATGTTATTAACAAAAGATCAAATTATTGTTCGGGACATCATTAATGAACTTATGTGCAATAATCAACTTGATCTTTCAAAGATTGCCGAAAAATATCAAATAAATATAGATGCTGTAGAGAAAATTACAGGATTTAATGAAAACAAACTTAAAAATTTTATAAGCGATGATTTAATGACATTCATTGATAATAAAATTGAAGTTTCTGGAAAGGGCTCATTATTTATTAGAAATATTGCTGCAACTTTTGATCCAGAGTATATTGAACAAGAAAACAAATATTCCAAAACCGTATAAAATGAGTAATAAAAAAGTTGATATTGTTGTTTTAGGAGCCGGACTATCAGGGCTTACAACTGCTTTTTATCTTAGCAAAGCTGGAAAAAAAGTATTGTTAATAGAAAAAGATAATAGAACGGGAGGAGTTATTAATACCGTAAAGCAAGATGAGTTTATATTTGAAACGGGGCCCAATACAGGTATAATTGGAACAACAGAACTCGTTGAACTGTTTGATGATTTAAAAGATAAAATAAAGCCTGAAGCAGCTAATCCAAAGGCTAACAACAGATGGATATGGAAAAATAAGAATTGGCATGCACTACCTTCCGGTTTTATTTCAGCAGTATTTACACCATTGTTTAGTTTAAAAGATAAATTTAGAATTCTCGGAGAACCTTTTCGAAAACCAGGTTTAAATCCTGATGAATCTGTGGCTGAATTAGTACTTAGACGCATGGGTAAAAGTTTTCTTAATTATGCCATTGATCCTTTTATTTCAGGAATATATGCAGGAGATCCATCAAAACTTGTAACAAAATATGCTCTACCTAAACTTTATAATTTAGAACAAAATTATGGTAGCTTTATTAAAGGAGCATTAAAGAAGAAAAAAGAACCCAAAACTGAAATAGAGAAAAGAGTTAGTCGTGAAGTTTTTTCAGTAAAAGGAGGATTAAAAAACCTTACAGATGCAATTACTCAGGAAATTGGATATGAAAATATCTTATTGAATAGTTCAGATGTTGAGGTAAAACCAAATGGAAAAGGATTTATCACAAATCTACTATCCAATAAAAATCCAATTGAGATTCAATCTGACATTGTTATTACAACAGTTGATGCATCGAATTTAACTAATTTATTATCTTTCTTGCAGGAAGACGAAATGAAGGATCTTACGAACCTTAATTACGCAAAAGTAGTCCAAGCTGTTGTTTGTTATAATAATTGGAAGGGAATAGAGCTAAATGCATTTGGTGGCTTGGTGCCATCAAAAGAAAATCGAAACAGTTTGGGGATTTTATTTCCATCGACTCTATTTGCAGACAGAGCACCAAAAGAAGGAGCAATTATCTCAGTATTTATGGGTGGTGTAAAAAAACCTGAAATAATTGAAATGACCGATAATGAAATAGAAGAAATAGTCCTTTCTGAAATAGCTGAAACATTGAAGAGTACTCAAAAACCAGATTTATTAACAATATTACGATATAAAAAAGCTATTCCTCAATATGAAGCATCATCAGGTGTCAGGTTTAATGCTATAGAACAAATCCAGAAAAAATATCCGGGATTAATACTTGCAGGAAATATCAGAGATGGAATTGGAATGGCAGATAGAGTAAAACAGGGTAAGCAAGTTGCCAATGAAATAATTAATAGCACCATATAGAATGATTCCTATATTAGTATCAATTTTGGTTTATATTATAAATGTACCTTTTGGTTATTGGCGGGGAGGTGTAAAACGTTTTTCATTAAAATGGTTTCTGGCCATACATGTGCCAGTAGGTATATCCATCTTGTTAAGATATCTTTGTAATATTAATTCTGATTGGAAATACATAGTTTTATTTGTAGCAATGTTTATTATTGGTCAATATACAGGAAAATATATTTATAGGTTGAAATATAAAACAAGAATAGTATAGATTTGAAGAAAGTTGCGGTATTACTTATAAATATTGGTACTCCGGATAGTCCTGCACTATCGGATGTAAGACGGTATTTGTCGGAGTTTTTAAATGATAAACGTGTAATTACATTACCATTTTTTTTAAGAAAGATATTAGTAAATGGAATAATTATTCCTTTTCGTGCTCGTAAGTCTAGCAAGTTGTATAAGAATTTATGGACAGAAAAAGGGTCAGCCTTACTTCATTACTCTACAGAATTAAAGAATAAACTGCAGAATAAATTTAATAAAGATTATAAGATTTATTTGGGGATGCGATATGGAAATCCATCATTAATAACTACTTTAAAGCAAATAAAGGAGGAAAACCCAGACGAAATTATCATATTACCTTTATATCCGCAGTACGCATCATCAACTACAGGATCTGCATTTGAAGCCATATTTAATGAATTGAAAAACTGGAATGTAATACCAGGCATTAAACTCATTCATCAGTTTTATAATCATCCTGAATTTATAAACACATATGTGAATCAAATTTTAAAATATGATCCAAAGGATTATGATCATATTATTTTTTCTTATCATGGTTTGCCTATAAGTCATATAGATAAAATTCATTCCTCTATATCAAATGATAGTTGCGAATGTATTAATGAAATGCCCGAACATGGCAAGTTGTGTTATAAAGCTACATGCTATGAAACTAATCGACTTATAGTAAAAGGTTTAGGTTTGACGCAAAACGAATTTTCAGTAGGCTTTCAGTCTCGATTATCAAACAAATGGCTAAATCCTTTTACCGATCAAATTATTAAAGATTTAGCTCAAAAGGGTATTAAAAAAATATTAGTTGTATCCCCATCATTCGTAACAGATTGTCTTGAAACAATTATTGAGATTCAGCATGAATATCAGGAATTGTTTATAAAAAATGGTGGTGAAAAATTAACATTAGTTAGTAGTTTAAATGATACTGATGAATGGCTTAACTCTTTATTTAAAATAATTAAAAATCAATAAACATTATTGGACAATTTGAATATTAAGATAAGACTTAAATAGTGTTTGTCCATAAAGTCCGATATCTGCGTTATGCTCGTTTTAAAAATCAGTTACTTCGACATGCTCAGTACATCGCATTTACAAAAGTAAACTCTTGATTTTTAAAACTTCACAAACCTTGATCTCGAACTTTCTGAATCAAACACCCGAATTTATGGACAGACTTTAACTAGTGTCAGCAAGAAAACTGCCTTTTTTTCAAGTCTTTGATAAGAAAGCGTCAAAGATATTCCGATAGCTATCGGAATTCAAAGCCTTGTAAACTCCTTAATTTTTGCAATTTCGCAAGCCTCAAAATCGAACATTCTGAACAAGACTCTTACTTTATAGACAGAACTAATTAGTGTTGCATATTTTTCTTACTAGCTTAAATAATTCATTTTGCAAACTTCAAAAAGTGACTTATTTGTAACTTAGGATTTTGGTGTGTCAGGATCCGTTTCGTAAATCCCATTCGTACCTTTATAGCTCGTGTTTATAATGTCAATCTTATGCTTTACGATTATTTATTCGTATGTATTAATCTAATGTTTGAATTAAAAATACTTGAGGTTTAATTACTAAAAATAATTTTTAGACAAAAAATGCGGTTTTTTATTAATATTTTTTTATTAATAAGTGTATTTTCGTAATTAATAATTTAGGATTAAATTGCATGTGAGTTTTGTTAGCGAAGCTTTATATAACGAAATCCTTACTGCGTTTTTATACACTCTACCTACTATTAACTGAAGTATTCAATAAATATTTTAGGATTGAATATTTATATTTTAGAGTCAATTTAAAATAGGATATAGACATCTTTGTTCTAAGCAGTTTTGTGTAAAATATTAAAATTAACTGAAAATGAAAGAAATAGGTCAAATAGCAGTAATCGGCGCTGGAGTAATGGGCTGTGGAGTATCTCTTAATCTGGCTTTAAAAGGCTATCCTGTGATTTTAAAGGATATATCAGCTGATGCACTTGAGGATGCAAAAAGTAAGATTAAATCAGATTACCGAATGGTAAAAATGATGAATAGAAGTCTGGTTACAGAATCCTTGGATGAAGTATTACAAAAAATAACTTTTCAGTTAACGTATAATAATTTTAATAAAGTTGATCTTGTAATTGAGAATGTAAATGAGTTGGTTGATATAAAAATTGGAGTTATTAAGGAGATAAAAGACCTTTGTAAACCTGATACTATTTTTGCCATTAATACCTCATGTATACCTATCACTAAGCTTGCATCTCATTTTGTAGATCCATCAAAAGTAATAGGACTTCATTTTATGAATCCTGTTCCTTTAAAAGCAATGGTTGAGACAATTAAAGGCTTTCATACTTCTCAAGAGACAATTGATGTTATTAAAGCTTTTTTAAAATCAATTGATAAACAGTCTGTTGTAGTTAATGATAGTCCAGGTTTTGTAGCCAACCGTTTGTCACATCTTTTTATGAACGAAGCTGCATTTGTGGTGTATGAAAGTATTGCTAATCCGGCTGATGTTGATGCGATCTTTAAAAAAGGGTATATGCATAGTATGGGACCTTTAGAAACAGCAGATTTAATTGGATTAGATACTGTTTTAGATTCGTTAAACGTTTTGTACGATAATTTTAAGGATTCAAAATTCAGACCATGTCCATTATTACAAAAAATGGTAGATGCTGGTTTATTAGGTAGGAAATCAGGCGAAGGATTTTATAAATATTAATATATAATAATTACTTATATGAAAGAGTCTAAATGTATAATATGGGATCTGGATAATACTATCTGGGACGGTGTTTTACTTGAAGATAAGAATGTAAAGCTAAAAGATAATATTTCGGAAATTATAAAAGAGATTGATAAAAGAGGGATATTGCAATCCATTGCCAGTAAAAATAATCACGAGGATGCTATAAAAAAACTTGAAGAATTTGGCTTGGATCAATATTTTCTATATCCGGAAATAAATTGGAATGCAAAATCATTATCGGTAAAAAATATTAAAGAAAATATTAATATTGGATTTGATACCCTAATATTTATTGACGATCAGCCATTTGAGCGTGATGAAGTTAATTCTGAACTCGAAACAGTAGAATGTATTGATGCCTTAGAGTATAAAACATTATTGGAAAATCCCAGATTGAATCCAAAGTTTATTACTTCTGATTCGGAAAAACGAAGAAAGATGTATATGGATGATATTAAACGCAAAGTTGAAGAAGAAGAATATCAGGGGCCTGAAGAATCATTTCTTAAAACTCTTGATATGGTGTTTAAAATTAAACCAGCAGGAAGTGAAGACTTAAAGAGAGCATTGGAGCTTACGGAGAGAACACATCAGCTAAATTCAACAGGTGTAACATTTAGTTACGAAGAGTTGGATGAATTTAGAACTTCGGATACCCATAGACTTTATGTTTGTGAACTTACTGATAAATATGGAAGTTACGGAAAGATAGGTTTAGCTTTAGTAGAATTGCAGGAAAATGTAAATCACATGAAACTGCTGTTAATGTCTTGCAGAGTTATGAGTAGAGGCGTTGGAAGTTTGCTTTTATATCATATCATGAATGAGACTAAACAGGATGGGAAGACGCTTACAGCAGATTTTCTGCGTACCGATAGAAATAAAATTATGTATGTTACTTATAAATTTGCAAATTTTAAAGAAATTGAGCGTAGTGATGATGGACATATAGTATTTGAAAATGATTTAACATTTATACCACCAAACCCTGAATATATTAAAATGGAATTGTAATATTTAAGGATGGTTTCTCTAAATAACTTCATGTTTAATACTAAATAGTGAAGTATATTATTTTGTTGGCATTCATTGTAAAAATTCGTTTTCCAATTACAATTTAGACTAAAAAATATTGACTAATTTTGGAATTGATTTATTGAAATGAAAATATGACAAAAGAAAATGCAATAAAATTATTTCAAGACAAACGGGTTCGTGTACATTGGGACGAAGAACAAGAAAAATGGTATTTTTCGATAGTCGATATTGTTGGATTGCTATCCGAAAGCGTTAATCCAAATAATTACTGGAAGGTATTAAAAAGCAGACTTAAAAAAGAAGGAAGTGAGTTGGTTACAAATTGTAACCAACTGAAAATGGAATCGTCTGATGGTAAAACAAAGTTTTGGGAAGAAGTCTTAATTTGTTTCTAAATGATTTATCATTTATACCACCAAACCCTGATTATATTAAAATGGATTTGTAATATTTAAGGATGTTTTCCCTAAATAACTTCATGTTTAAGGTTAAAATAGGGAAGTATATTATTTTATTGGGCAATATTTATAACTGCAAACGCATTTGGGAATGAAATTTTTAAGATTTAATAATTAATTTAACAGAATTAGCAAACTTTATAAATATGGCAATTACAACCGAACAAATCATCACTGCAATAAGCCTTTTGGGAGCAATATTAGCTTGGATTGCTAAAATAAGATGGAGTAAGGAATATAAAAATGCCAAAGATGAAATAATTAAATCAAAAGATTCTCTCATTACACAATTAAATGAAAGTATTAAGTTCTATAAAGACATGACTCCTATGAAAATAAAGGAGTATTTTGATAGTGTTAAACTTCAAATGGAAGAATATAATCAACTTTTACTTGAACAGCTAGAAAATGCTGAGAATGAGATTAGGGAAAAAGAGAATAAAATTAATGATTTTCTCAAAAATGAAACTGAAAAGAAAGTAGAAATTACAAAACTTAATACAGAAAAGAAAAAGATTAAAATTAAGGTCAAAGCATTAGAAGAAGAATTACATGAAATTAAGTTTGGAGAATTTGATCTTCCCGAGCTTTCAAAAATTGACTCAGAACAATTTGAACTATTAGAAGATAGTGCGAGGAAATTAGGAGAACAGTTGGCTAATTTCGAAAAGAAAAAAGATATAAAGAAATTAGGTGACAAGATTAAAGAAAATATGTTAAGTTTTAATTGGCAAAACAGAATCGATGCATGGAATGAAGTTGATAGACAGTGTTGTAATCGGGAAAGTCAGTCTATGTCCACAGCTCAAAAGTAAGCGGGTTTAATACGTATTATGTAAAGTTTTTTTATTTGAAACTAAGCAAAAAAGAAGGCAATATTGTTGTTAAATCTCGCTAACTTCTAGCTGAAACGTTAGTACATTTTCTCAT
The DNA here is from genome assembly GCA_013138975.1 of Bacteroidales bacterium. Classification (GTDB taxonomy): domain Bacteria; phylum Bacteroidota; class Bacteroidia; order Bacteroidales; family UBA12077; genus UBA12077. The sequence continues at coordinate 81,037 of WTBR01000035.1, read as the reverse complement.
AAAAATTTATAATTTTATAAGAATCAGATTATACGAATGCAATAAAATTTTAAAAACGAATATAATGAAAGAAAAAATTGTAAAGTTCATTTCAGATAATTTAATAAATCTGGATGATGAGATTGAAATTAAGGATGATGATAATATCTTCGAAAAAGGATTTGTAAACTCTTTGTTCTCAATGAAGCTGCTTAACTATATTGAAACAGAATTTAATATGGAAGTTGATGATGATGATATGGAAATATCGAATTTTAGTTCTGTAAATAGAATTGAAGCCTTGATAAAGAAGAAAACCGAAGTTTTAAGTGATTAATATTTAATGCAATGAGTGAAGTTATACAAGATTTTTTGGAGAGTGCAAAAGAGTTTGCCAATACTAAAATCAGGCCTTTTGCAGCTGAATTTGAAGAAAAGCAGCAATTTCCTGCTCAACTGATTAAAGAAATGGGGAAAGCTAAGTTTTTGGGTGCAACATTTCCCGAAAAGTATAATGGTATGAACTTAGATCCATACAATTATGGTTTACTTACAGAAATAATTGGTAAAGCAGATTGTACAGCGAGATCCTTACTTACAGTTCATACTTCGCTGGTTGGTTCAGCAATATTACGATGGGGAAATGAAGCACAAAAAAATAAATGGCTCCCAGATATGGCCGAGGGCAATATTATCACAGCATTTGCCTTAACAGAGCCAAATGTTGGCACCGATGCATCTAGTATACAAACAAGTTACGAAGAAAAGGAAAATGCAGTAATCATAAATGGAAGTAAAAAGTGGATTACATTTTCCGGTGTAGCAGATTATTTACTTGTTATTGCTACAAATGGCAAAAAAGTAAATGCATATATGGTTGACACTAAAACACCAGGTGTCACAATTAAACCAATAAAAGGTTTAATGGCTGCAAAAGCATCTTATATAAGTGAGATTGAATTTACCAATGTAGAAGTCCCAAAGGAAAATCGAATTGGGGTTGATGGAGGTGGTTTTGCATATATCGTTTCAACGGCACTGGATCATGGTCGATACAGCATTGCTTGGGGTGGACTTGCCATTGCACAGGAAGCGCTTGAAGCTATGGTTAATTATTCCAGAGAAAGAAAGCAATTTGGAAAAAAGATTTATACCTTTCAGCTTATACAAGAAATGATTGCCAATGCAGTAGCCAATATTCATTCTACTCGTGCATTTCTGGAAAAAGTAGCATCTCTACGTCAACAAAATCATCAAGACTCAGTAAATGAAACTATTATAGCTAAATACCTAACATCTAAAATAGCTATGCAAATTTCAACAGATGCTGTGCAAGTTCATGGAGGTAACGGATTTTATAATAAGTATCCGGTTGAAAGATTATTTCGCGAAGCAAAAGTTTTGGAAGTTATAGAAGGTACCTCTCAGGTATTACAAAATATAATTTCATTGTACGGATTAAAAAAATACTATAAGATCAACTGCTAATCAATTTAATGCTAATAATTTTAAATATCACTGATACGGAATATTACATAGAATTAAATGAAAGTGGGTGTCCAAAAAGCAAGTCTTAAAGCAATAACACTTCGACAGGCTCAGTGTGACAAGCTGATTAACAGAAAGTTGTCATACTGAGCTTGTCGAAGTATAGACAATTTTTTGACTTTTTGGACAGCCTCTTTTTTTATACTTGTCAATAATGATATTGCCTCACAAAAAACAAAAAACAAAAGATTAAAACATTATAAATTAGCTTAACATGCTTAATATCAATTCAAATTTATTGAATTGGAGACAAAGCATATTTTATTATATAAAATCTTCAGAATTTATTCAGAATTTTTAGTTTCATTTGTGTTTAAACTAAATTAAACAAGAAATAATATGAAAACTATTTCAATTATTGGAGCTACAGTGGTGACACTAGCTTTAATTTCTTATTCAATTGGTGTAATTACCGAGCAGCGTAAACATAAACTTGTAAAAGCTGTTTTATTATTCATAACTGTTGGTGTCATACTTGATATTACTGCTACAATTTGTATGATAATTGGATCAACAAATTCTCCGTTCACAATTCATGGATTTTTGGGATATTCAGCCTTGGCTGCAATGTTGATTGATGTTGTATTAATTTGGAAGTTTTATACTAAAAACGGTTTAGGAACTGAAGTGCCAAAGAAGTTACATAGATATACTTTATTTGCTTATTTATGGTGGGTTGTAGCCTATATTACAGGAAGTTTACTTGTAATGTTGAAGTAATGAAAAACTGCTCGGAAAGTGGGGCTATTTTTGTTAATAAGGCTTTGTGTAGCTTTAAATAATCTATAAAAAACTATTATCCTTATTACAGTTTTTTTTGAATTAGTCATTCCATTTTTGTCGACAAACAATATTTGGAGTGTAAGCTTTTTAGGAATGATAATTGTGTAAGTACTAGAAATAGAAAAATAAAAAACTCCTTAATTATAAATTAAGGAGTTTTTATATTTAATTAAGAATTTTATTATTTAGCAGGATTTGGATGAGAAATCATCTTTAATGCTTCAGCATAATTAAATTCTTTATAAGTAGGACTCTCTTCGTTATGGCAAGTTTTACAAACAGCTTCTGTAGGTACAATCATACCATTATCTAAACTGCCTTGGTGATCTTTCATAATAGACATTGATTTATACTTACTTCCTGGTCCGTGGCAAGACTCACATGAAACACCTTCATCAGCTTTAATAGTAAGGTTTAAATCAGCACTAGCAGCTACATGATAAGTTGAATGACACTTTAAACATTTAGGATCATTTTGAGGATCATCTGAATATTTTTTTGCTTCGTCAGTTGCCAAAGACTCCATTGCTTTTGCATGATCTTTAGTTTTCCAAATGTCGTATTGTTTACCTTTAACTTCTTTATTATGACACATTTTACATTTTGCAGCGCCAATGTACTCATAATCTTGTGCTTTCGACATGCTAACTACAAGAAATACAGAACAAACAATTAATAATAATTTTTTTACATTCATAGCTAAAATTTTTAATTTGTAAATTAATAATATATTATATGGTTTAATTTTACTTTTATTATGTTCAAAAATAGCTTTTTTTAATTATTTAGCAAAATCAAAGACTTATTAAGTTCATTATTCTATCCACTTTATTGAACAAGTAAATTAAGATTCATGATAACCGTTAACAATACTTTTAAAGTTTTTTAATGGATGTTTCCCAATCGTAATTACGTATAAATGAATAATTAGAAAAATTAGTATGAAAAATCCGGCAAGTGAATGGAAGAATGTAGTTAATCTAATTCCACTCATAGTATAAAACTTTTCTATAATCATTTCAGGAAATAATAATGCAACTCCAGTAATTATAACCGCAGGAACTAAAACATACATTGCAGCAACGTAAGAAACTTTCTGTAAAGGATTAAACTTTTCCTCTTTTGTAATATGAAATGGTTTAGGCTCTCCTTTTAGATATCCAAAAAGATAATATTCTCCTTGTTTAAATAATCGGTTTAATAAACCTTTAAAAAGAAGCCTGTAGTGTTTAACATTACCTGATATAATACCAGCAATGAAAAAGAATAAATAACTTGCTATTATAATTACACCAACAAGATTATGGATAGATACAGCAGAATTAAAATTAATCAATGGTGACTCTATATTTGTATATTGCATACTAATACCTGTAATACCTAAAAGTATTATACATAAGGCATTTATTGCATGCCATATTCTTAGCCAAACTGGATAAAGATATAATTTAGTGTTGCTCATTTTATTTACGTTTAATAATTCTAAAAATTGTATGTGTTAATATTCCAAAAAATGTAAGACCAAATATTAATAAGCTAATTAAATTAACATAATAATTTTTATTTGCGCCTATTATATATGCGTCATTAATAATAAATGACTTATAAAAGTTAAATTCCGAACGATCTTCTTTTAATTGATGTTTATAAAGCTTGTCGCGTAACAATGAATTTTCTGAATGACATTCGTTGCAATTCTTTACTGCTTGTTCTTTTGGAACAATATGGTGTACAGCATCAGCAGTGTCTGTTACAGCTGTATGACATTCAATACAGCGAACATGTGCAAAGTGTAAGGCCTGATTTGGCAACCAATCGTGCGTAACAAGTAATTGTGGATTTTCATGCGAAGTAAAAACTTGATATTTATCCACATCATTATGACAATTTAGACATCTGTTATTATTATATCTAACTAACTCTGCCATATCAGATTTCACTAATTTATTTGAATGAGGATCATGACATAATTCACATTGAAAAAACTCACCAAACGCTTCCATATGAACGCTCTTTTTTACTTCAGTTGCAATTGCCTCAAAATCATGGCAATCCACACAAGTAAGTTTTGGTTCAATTTTTAATTCAGCTATATGAGGATAAACTCCATAATCCTCAGAATGGCAATCTATGCAGGAATGTCCTTGATGTGCTCCCTGAAGATAACTAATTGAATCAATAACAAAGTAAGGATTCATTAATTTGCGTTCATTTATTTCTGTATTTTCATTATAGAATGAGAAATATTTATGCCCATGGCAATTGAGACATACATTATTTGATTCGGGCATTTTAATTTTTTCTTCATTGTCCTGTGCTTGAACAATTTGATGAATTAAAAAAAGAAACGAACAAATAATTACAAACTTAATAGGTAAGGCAATTTTCATTTTTAGAATAGGTTATAAGGATTAAAATAATTTTTAGTAATGCGTTTTAAATATATGACAAAAATCTCCACAAATCATGACAAAAGTCTTTATAAATTAACATAATTTATACTTGGCGAATTTAAATCATTTATTATTAATTGGCAAAGTTTTGTTTTTAAATGATCTATAAAAACAATTCCTTGGTGATTTATATCGCAATATTTATGATGTATATCAATTCGCTAATTGATATTTAATAATTGATAATTAATAATTTAAAACCTCATCTAATTAGTTTAATATGTTGATATGTAAATATACACAAAATGTTATAAATAATTTGACGTTTCAGCGAAATAGAGATATATTTACGTAAATAATTATAATAAATAACTAAACTTATGATTTTCGAAAAGCTTGTTGCAGGAAAAAGAAATTATTTATTTTTAATTATATTTTTTTTGCAAATATCATTAACATATAGCCAATCTGATGAAGACTGTTTTATGTGCCATGAAGATACTGAATTGGTATCTGAAATCGATGGAAGGTCAATGTATGTTGATGGACGAATTATCATAAAATCTGTACATAATTCTGTTTCATGTGCTTCATGTCATAAAGATGCTGCTGTTGATGATTTTCCTCATAATGAAAATTTAAATAATGTTAATTGTGGTGATTGCCATACAAAGGCAGATGATAATTTCTACAAAGGAATACACGGTCAAGCGCTAAAATTAAATGAACTATATGCACCTACTTGCACAGAATGCCATGGAGAGCATACAATTTTACCTACCACGGATCCTAAATCTTTAACTTATAAAATGAATATTCCGTTTTTGTGCGGAAAATGTCATAAAGAGGGAGCTCCTGTATCGCGTGCATATAATATTACCGAGCATAATATATTAGATAATTATAGCCAGAGTATTCATGGACAAGGATTATTTAATAGTGGATTAATAGTTACAGCAACCTGTAATAATTGCCATGGAAATCATTTAGTACTGCCACATAATAACCCAAATTCAAGTATTTCTGCAAACAATGTTGCAAAAACTTGTATGAAATGTCATGCAAGAATTGAAGATGTTCATGTTAAGGTTATCAAAGGTGAATTGTGGGAAGAGGCTCCAGGCGCAATACCAGCTTGTACCGATTGTCATCCACCTCATAAGATTAATGTAAAGAATATTAAAGCTACTATGTCAGATAATGCTTGTTTAAAATGTCATAGCAAGGATGGTGTTCATAAAGTAGTAGATGGAGAAAAAATTTCATTAAAAGTTGAAAGAGCTGATTTAGATGATTATGAGCATAAAAAAATTACATGTGTAAAATGTCATACGGATGTTTCACCTTTTTTGGAACGACCTTGCGAAACAGCAAAAGAAGTTGATTGCGATAATTGCCACGCAGAAGTATCAAATAAATATTTTACCAGTGGACATGGACAGGCATATTTTAGAAAAGATGAAAATGCACCTTATTGTACCGATTGTCATGGTAGCCATAAAGTAAAATCAAGATACGATGAAACAGCGCCAACATATAGAACTGCTATTCCTAATTTATGCGGTAAATGTCATTCAAAAGATAATAAAGCAATTGAGGGGAAAGGATTAAAAGAAGTTGATGCTTATTTTGATTATTCATCAAGTGTACATGGTAAAAGCTTGGAGGAAAAGGGATTAACCATAACGGCTGTTTGTACCGATTGTCATACAACGCATAATATGTTAAAAGAATCTGATGAAAATTCATCAGTTAATCCACAACATCTTGTTTCAACCTGTGCAAAATGTCATAAACCAATAGCTGATGAATATTTAGGAAGTATACATTCGTTTGAAAATGAAAGCGATAAAGAATTACCAACTTGTGGCAACTGTCATTCCGCTCATATGATTTCAAGAATAGATCAGGATGAGTTTATGATAGAGATAACACATCAGTGTGGTTCTTGTCATGAGCATTTATCAGAAACATATTTAGAGACATATCACGGAAAAGCATACCTGTTAGGTTACTTAAAAACAGCAAGATGTTCCGATTGCCATGGTGCTCATAATATCTTAAGTGTAAATAATCCTGATTCGGAAGTTGGGATTCATAATATTGTTGCTACATGTCAAAAATGTCATCCTGATGCAAACGAGAGATTTACAGGATATTTAACACATGCAACACATAATGATAAAAATAAATATCCGGCATTATATTATGCTTTTTGGGCAATGACATTTTTATTAGTAGGAGTATTTGGATTTTACGGATTTCATACCCTTTTATGGATTCCAAGGTCAATAATTGAGTTGAGAAAGAATAAGCATGTTAGACCTGAAGGAAAAGTAAAATATGTAAGACGGTTTTCATATAGTCAAAGAATCACACATATTTTTGTAATAATTAGTTTTATACTTCTGGCATTAACCGGAATGATAATAAAATTTGCTCATATGGAGTGGGCTCAATTTATTACCAATGCGCTTGGAGGTGTTTATAACGCCAGTATGATTCACAGGTTTGGTGCTTTAATAACTTTTGGTTATTTTGGATTTCACTTGTATTCCTTGATTAAACAAATGATCGAACGAAAAAAATCATTCAGACAATTTGTTTTTGGTAGTAATTCGTTAATGTTTAATATGCAGGACTGGAGAGATTTAGGGGCAACTTTAAAATGGTTTATAGGAAAAGGGACAAAACCAAATTACGGAAGATGGACTTATTGGGAGAAATTTGACTACATGGCTGTATTCTGGGGAGTAGCCGTTATTGGATTTTCTGGATTAATGCTATGGTTTCCTGAATTTTTCTCAAGGGCATTACCTGGTTGGGTTATTAATGTAGTGCAGATTATACATAGTGATGAAGCTTTATTGGCAACAGGTTTTATTTTTACAGTTCACTTTTTTCATACTCACTTCCGTCCTGAAGCATTCCCGATGGATACAGTTATTTTTACAGGACTTACTCCTTTAGATGAGTTTAAAAAAGATAGACCAAAAGAATATAAAGAGCTCGTAGATTCAGGCCGTTTAGAAAAAGTTATAGTTGAAAAAGAAATTACAAAATGGAAATTGAATATGGTAAAAGCAGCTGGATTCTTTTTCTTGGGAATTGGAATAACCTTGGTAATACTAATTATATATTCATTGTTAGCAGGGTAATATCTTTTAATTTGATATATTGAATGAAGGACTTATTAAAACATAATTGTTTTAGTAAGTCCTTTTAGTATATACAATAATCAATGTGAATTTATTAAATTAAATTGCATCAATTTATAAAGGATTTTTCTTTAATTAACAATAGTCACATAAAGTAAATTGTTGAAAGAGTTTATTTCAAAACAAGATATAGTTAGAAGTTGAGTAAAAACTTTGGAGAATAGAAAAGAATTGTAACTAATTCAGGCACACTATTTAAAACTAACAGATAAAATATTAGTACTTTATATTTCTCGCAAAAGTCGCAAAGTTTTTCGCAAAGATCGCAAAAAGCTTATTTTGTGTTAAATGCGGTCTTTGCATATTTTTTTCTTAGCGTGCTTTGCGTGAAATTAATTTTTCAAATAGCTATATATTAATATTATAATATATCTGCGTAGTTACTAAGAATTACTTTTTGTACTGTTAAAGTCCAATATATTCAACAGGGAAAATTGAAATGAATACTAGCTAATAACGATTAGTGATTGTAATAATGTGCTTTGGCTTTGGCAGGCGAGAATGACAGAGTTAATCAAACAAATATTAATGTTGTAAATTAGAACTAAGATAACTTAGGTAGAATTGATTTTGAAATTATTAAAGCATATTCTTATGTCGAATTCACGTTAATAAAATATTATTGAAATAATTGTTCGTTAACTCAATAAAATTTACCATAAAAAAAGCATCGAGGTATAAATCCCGATGCTTTTATATTTTTAAATCTGAGTGCTTTTAATTAAATCTAACAGTAATATTAAAACCTATTAATATCCCTTCACTATCAAATTTATTAGTATTCATAACATAATTCTTTTGAGCCATAATTCCTTGGTAATTTGTAGCAAAAACCTGGAATGCATGTGTAGGTGTACTTATTTCTAATCCAAAAGCTAATCCCGATTCAATATCACTATGATAATCTCGCGCAGGATTGATATTTATAGGTAGATGATATTCAGCAATAGCAGACATAGTTTCTGTAAATTTATATCTACCACCAATCATTACTGCTCCTTTATTGTTTTGAAAAACACTGTCAACAGAGTTGAAATGCGCATAACCCGGTGCAATTTGAATTGATAAGGCATCTGTAAATTTTCGTGAAGCAATTACTTGCGCAAAATATGAGAAACGATCTACATACTCATAATTATCACCAAAAAATTGCTCTTCTCTGCTATCCAGTGTAATATTAGCATGTGCAGATACTGATACTGGTATGCTTCCCGATCTGGTTTGCTGTATAATTACATATTTAGCATTTAAGTCACTGAATTTGTTCGCTTTCTCTGTTCCAATTCCAATTGTTAATTTGTCGGTTATTCCGTACTGTAATCCCATTCGAATATTTGAAGCAGCATAAATTCCAAATAAATCGGTGAAACCATTATCCGTACCACCAAATCGGTGATGTATAATTAGTTCTAATTGTTTTGCGTTAGAACCTATAACAGTTTGACTTTCAATTAAAGTAGATGCTTGAAAAGGTTCGTAAACCGGTTTTTCTACTTTTTTTACAGTTTCTTCCTGTGCAAATGTTAAACTACTGGTTAAAGCAAATAACATTGTGATGATAATTGTATAAGCGAATTTCTTCATGATTTTTAATATTTATTTATAATACCTTTATTTAATTAGTTTTCAATTGCACCTTCTTCTATCCATTTAAGAAGATAAGCCATTTCTTCAGGACTTAATGGGTTGCTGCTATGATGACCAGAATTAACTTTAATATATACTTCACTTGCTGGAGGATTGTCTGTATTAATGTAACCGCCTTCAATTAAATTGTCATAGGCATTACCTATCGTTAAAATAGGACTTTGTGAAGAATGACAAGATGAACCACATTTATCGAAAAGGAAAGGTTCTACTTGCTCAGAGAAAATAACTGGTTCGTCAGGTAACTCAACAATTATAGGTTCAATAATTTTATATTCACATGATGTAAATATGAATAAAAGTAATCCTAAAATAAATAATAAACTTTTTTTCATCTTATATATCCTTTATTTTTTTATGAAGTTAATTTTTTTTTGAACGACATCTTGAACAATATTAATGTTTTTCTATGTTAAAACAATGTAGTTATTTAATATCACTTTTTTATATGACGTGTTACTGTTTTAATTATGATTTTAATCAATTATAGAGTAGGTATTCTATTTTAAATCGATTCTTCTAAAAAAAATGCGTTTTATTTTTTATAAAAAAAGGAGCTACTTTGTTTTACAAAGTAACTCCTTAATAAAATTTAATATGTTTTTATTTTAATGTTTCAGCTAATGTAATTGTGTTATCTAATAATGTAATAATATAATCAGGGTTATGAATTCCCATACTCTGATCTTCAGCAATAATTAAATAATTAAATACACATCTTCCTAAGTCTGCAGCAACAGGATTGTCTCCATATCCACCATAACCTGAGCCCATTGCATGGTATCCTACAGTGTCAGTAGTTTCTACATGTTCTCCTAAAGTTTCGTTCCATACAGTTTCAGTTTCAGTATCAGGATCTAAACCTCCTAATCCAGCTAATGTTCTTCCTAAGTCGGTTAATTTACCTTCAACCTCATCTTGAATTGCAGCAAGTTTATCTGTAATGTCACTATGGCAAGAAGTACAAGTTGATTCATCTAAAGCTAAATTGTGATTACCATTCGGCATATGGCAATTAATACAATCATGAGCGAATGAAGTTGTTGGATTGAATGCTGTTGTTGGGTATCCGGTACCTACTTCAACTCCACCTTGAGAATTTAATATACTTCCCTGAGGTCCGTGATGAGGTCCCCAATAATGAGATATATTTACATCAGTTGTAGAAGTAGCACTAGGTACTTCTATAGGATTACGTGATTGGTGACACTGTACACACATATTTACATCACCCATATCTTCAAATTCACCCGAAGCAACATCTGCATTATCAATACCTAAAATTGTTTCTGTTACTTGATCTGCAAAAGTTAAATTCCAATCAGTTTCATCATAAGTAGTGTGAACAATGTGGCAAGCTCTACAGCTAATTGCTGATTGATCAGTTAAGTCTAAGTCAAAGATTTCGTCAGCAGAAGTAAAATCCATACGTGCTAAAAATCCGTCAGTACTGTGACATCCTGAACAATCTTCACCACGAGAATAATATGTTCCAAGTGCGTGAGCACCTTCATTGAATTGATCTACTTTTGCAGCATAAACAGTTCCTGCATTATGGCAAGTCATACAAATAGCGGTTCCATCACCGCCAGCTTCACCGATAATACCATCAACACCATCAACACCGTCAATTCCTGCTGGTCCTTCGCAAGACATAAATATTGCACCAAAAAGGAACAGAATACTTAATAATTTAATTGTTTTTTTCATAGCTATTTTTTAAATTTAAGTGAATTATGATTTATAAAGACAAAATAAGAATAAAAGGTCTTTATTTGCTATTTTTGGCAATTGATTGTTACACAAATAACAACTGATTATAATCATTGGGTTGAACATTTAACATCAATTTTCGTATTGATATATATCAATACGGAATAAAAGATTTGAATATCTTATTATGTATTTTGCACGCCTAAAAAAAATATAATGGATAGAACCAAAAAAGAATTATGTGAAGAGTGTGATTTGGAGTGGGAGAACCTTAAAAATTTAACGGAAAAGGAACTTGAAATTGTAAATTTGAATAAATTTAAGACCGATTTCAAGCCCGGTGAGATAATTTTTAAGCAAGGATCACCAACTTCAAATGCTGTATTTTTAAGTAATGGAATGGCAAAAATTTATATTGAGGGCTTCGATAATAAAAGAATGATGGTGGGGATAGCTAAACCGAAGCAATTAATTGCTGGACCGGGAACTTTTGTTGATGAAAGACATCATTATTCAGTTGCTGCCTTAACCGATGTGTCTGCATGTTTTGTTAAAATGGATGTACTTAAAGAACTTATGCGTCAAAATAGTAAATTTGCAGAAGGTTGGTTGCAGGATATAAGTAGAAAGGCTCTTGGTACATTTTATAAATTTTTAAGTCATACACAGAAAAAAATGCATGGTCGATTGGCTGAAACATTAATATATTTAGCAGATGAAGTTCATGGTTCAGATAATTTCACGATGATTTTATCAAGACAGGAATTAGGTGAATTATCAGGTATGGCAAAAGAAAGTGTTGTTAGAATATTAAAAGAATTTTCTGAAGATAGTATTATAGATGATAAATGCCCTAATATTAAAATTATTAATAAGGAGAAACTTATTATGGTTTCTAAAATGGGATAATTAATTAAACGAAAAAAGTATGATGAAAAAGAAGAACGGTATTTTTCTATTTACTCCCTGGTTTATGGGAGTTTTATTTTTTGTATTCGCAATGTCAATGGCTTTTGCAACATTTTATGAAAATGATTTTGGAGCTATAGCTGCTAAGATAATGGTATACAATACCAAATGGTTTGAATTATTAATGCTTTTGATGATTGTTAATTTAATAGGACAAATAGTTCAATTTAAATTATATAAAAGGAAGAAATTAACTATTTTGCTCTTTCATTCAGCTTTTGTATTAATGATAATAGGAGCTGGAATTACACGTTATTTTGGATTCGAAGGTGTAATTCAGATTCGTGAAGGTGCAACTCAAAATGAATATGCTTCACGTGATAATTATTTGAAATTTGACATAAAGAATACAGATGGATCAATACTTTTTTCCAATGCAAAAAAGATGACCTTCACGTCAACTAAAAAAGAAAGATATAGCAAGAAAGTTAAAATTGATAATGTTGTTTACAAGTTAAAATATAAAACAAATTTATCAAATGCTGATGAAGTAGTTGTTGATTCTGAAAATGGAAAACCCATAGTTTCATTATTAGTTTCTAAAGGCAGTTTGACGCGTTATACTATAATATTATCAGAAGGAGAAATCAAAAAATTTGGAGGTGTATTAATTGGTTTTGTTGAAAAAGACTCTGTTGATATTAGAATTACTCTAGAAGGAGATGCTTATAAAATACAATCAGGATATACCATAAGCGAAAGAAGTATGATGTCGGAAACAGAAACCGAGCATGAAGTAGGAGAGGTAGTATCTTTTGAAAGAATGAAAATATATAAAGTAAAAGATATTTCAATAATTCCTGATGTGATTACTGCAAAAGGAACTGTAAAAGCAGTGAGTGTAGATAAAAACACAAAACAAACAAATAAAAATGCTTTAGTCTTTGAATTAAACTATGGAAATAAATTTACAGAGTTATATTTATGGAGTGGACAAGTAAATAACAACAAAGCAATATTTGACAACGGAGAGCACTTAGTTGAAATAAGTTATAATCCTTTAGAAATGGAATTGCCATTTAGTTTGAAACTTGAAGATTTTATTTTAGACCGATATCCAGGTTCAAGTAGTCCATCATCTTATAAAAGTGATGTAATTTTAATAGATGAAAGCGAGGGTATAAATATGCCTTATTCTATTTATATGAATCATATATTAAAATATAAAGGATGGCGATTCTATCAATCATCATATCATAAGGATGAACTTGGAACAATATTAACAGTAAGTAGAGATTTTGCAGGAATGATTGTAACCTACATCGGATATTTTTTACTTTTCTTCTTTATAATATTATCAATGATGAATAAAAATTCTCTTTTCAGAAAAGTAACAAAGAGTTATTTTAAGTCGAAGCCGGTTAAAGTAGCAAGTTTCTTGATTTTGTTTTTATCTTTTTCATTTTTTGCTAATTCTCAAAATCAAAAACTGGTAGTTGAAAAATCTTTAGCAAACGAATTCGGAAAGATTTTAGTTCAGAATCAAAGTGGAAGAACAGAGCCGCTTTATACTTTGAGTAATGATATACTGCGAAAAGTTTCGAAAGAAACTGTACACGATGGGTATTCACCTATGCAAGTATTTTTAGGTTTGTATTTGGATTTTGGAAACTGGCAACAAGTACCAGTTATTAAAGTATCTAATGATGAAGTGAAAAAAATAGTTGGAATTAGTGGCAATTATGCTGCGTTTACCGATATTGTTGACATGCAAACGAATGCATATAAAATAAAACAATTTGTTGATGCTGCATATGCGAAACCTGCCAGTGCAAGAAATAAATTTGATAAAGAAATAATAAAGGTCGATGAAAGATTAAATATTTGCTATATGATTTATTTGGGTGAATTTATGAAGATTTTCCCTGTTGGCGATCAGTCTTTAAAGTGGCATGCACCTAAAGAAGCATATAATCTTGTTTCAAACAGTGAAAACTCATTATACTTAAAGAATGTTATTAGTTCGTTTGTCGAAGGAATACAAGTAGGAGCGAGTTCAGGCAACTACGGACAGGCCAATGAAGTAATAAAGTCAATTCATGACTATCAAAGAAATTTTGCCCAATATGAACTACCAAGTAAGAAAAAAGTTAAGGCAGAGGTATTTTATTATAAATCAGCGATTTACGAAAAGCTGTTTCCGTTTTATGCTACTTTAGGTTTACTGCTTTTATTTATTTTGATTTATAATATAATAGCACAAAATAAAAAATCGAAACTTACAATTAAAATCTTTACAGGACTTCTGGTAGGAGGATTTTTATTCCATGCTTTAGGTCTTGGAATTCGTTGGTATGTTTCAGGGCACGCACCTATGAGTAATGGCTACGAATCAATGATTTTTATTTCATGGATTACAATTTTAGCCGGATTTATTTTTGCTAAGCGTTCGTCATTTGTATTAGCAGCAGCAGCAGTTTTAGGAGGATTTACTTTAATGGTTGCGCATTTTAGCTTTATGGATCCACAAATTACTAATTTGGTTCCTGTGCTGCAATCATACTGGTTAACCCTGCATGTTTCTGTAATTATTAGTAGTTATGGTTTTTTAGGAATAGGCGCAATTATTGCAGTGATTGTATTAATTCTCTATTCATTGTCTAATGAGAGAAATAAATCAAATATTCAATCCACAATTGAAGAGCTTACAGTTATAAACTATAAAGCATTAACCGTTGGATTGTATTTGTTAACCATAGGTACATTTTTAGGTGCAATATGGGCTAATGAATCATGGGGAAGATATTGGGGCTGGGATCCAAAAGAAACTTGGTCTTTAATAACTATAATTGTGTATGCATTTGTAACACACTCAGGAATGATTAAAGAACTAAGAGGATTTTTTGCATTTAATGCATTGGCATTATTCGGATTTGCATCTGTTTTAATGACGTATTTTGGTGTGAATTATTACCTATCAGGATTACATTCATATGCAGGTGGTGATCCTGTTCCTGTACCTAATTTTGTTTATGTTAGTATTTTCTTAATAGTGTCTTTATCTGTTTTTGCATATTGGAAATATAAGAAGAGCAAATTTTAAAATACTTAGTAAAAGATTTACAAGCCAAAAGCTCCAAATACTTTATTTAAAGTGTTTGGAGCTTTTTTATTATTAGTATGCAGAAAAAAGAGTTATAAATACATTCTACAAACGTATTCCTAAATTATCTGTATTTTTTTATATTTAATTTTTTAGGAAAGTTGCCACAGAACAAGCATTATTAAGAATGTGGAACCATAAATAATCGGAATCAAGTATAGATTTTTATTTAAATTATTAGCTTTAATAGATTTTTTGGTAACTAAAAAGCTAAGAAGGATACCTGCTACTATAACAACAAAGTTTATTAATGAAACAGTATTATTAATAAATGAAGGTACACTTAATAGTTCAATTTGATTATTTAAAAACAGTTGAGTATTTTGTAATCCGGATACATCGGAGAATGTATGCTCAAAATATGGAATCCTCGAAGTCATTTTTAATAATGCTTTAATTATATGTGCCGCAGCCATAATAGGAATAAATATGATAGCAGCATGCTTCATATATTCCTTAAAACCTAAGTTTGATTTTCTTTTATTAACTATAAATGGAATAAACCAGATTAAAAGAGGTAAAAGAAAGTAAAGTAAAATACATTTCTGAATACCAAATAAAAATGGATTGCTAATATTAAATTCTTGTCCAATTAAATTGGGAAGATACATGATTAATGATTTACTGATCTTCCATTCTACAAAGACCTCATATATCACAAAACCAGAAACAATCAGTACAAAAAAGGATTCAGCCAATGAAAGTTTTGTAAGATTAAATACTCTATCGCTAATATTTATTTTTGTAAATCCGGGATTTGGTCTATTTGGATTTTCTTCAGTTTGATACTTACCGCAGGTTTTTCTACAACCACCACATAAAATACATTTAGAGTTGTCTTTAATATTGGCAGGATATAAATCTACACCGCAGCTTTTAGCCTTATGATTGTATGAATAATCATTGCTAATACATGATAAGTCTTTACAAGTTTTACATGTTTCTTTATCTTTTACTCTCCATCCTAGAAAAGAAAAACGCGAATATAAGCCTAGTAAATGTCCAACAGGGCAAATGTATCGGCAGAATGTATTTTTCTTAAAAATAAGGCCTGAAAATGCAGCGACTATTGTTATGGATAACAAATACATGGACATTGCAAATGGATTTCGGTGTATAGCAAAACCATTTATTCCGATAAATAATATAATGATATAAAATATGGTAATAGCCCAACCGGATTTAATCCATTTAGGTCTTTCTTTTTTGAATCCAATTTTTGCAAAAAATGATGTTACTAGTTCAATAGGACAAACCATGCACCAAATTCTACCAAAAAATACAGCACTAATAATTATAATAGGCCACCAATACGACCAAACAAGAAGATTGGCAATATTAAAGTTTCGTAAATATTTTAATAACGCCGAATCGGAAGAGTTTGCAGAAAAACCAATAATTAGTAAGGCAATAAAAACGGCGCCTGTGATATATTTAAAAACAATAGGGAAGAATGA
Organism: Bacteroidales bacterium; assembly: GCA_013138975.1. Taxonomy (GTDB): domain Bacteria; phylum Bacteroidota; class Bacteroidia; order Bacteroidales; family UBA12077; genus UBA12077. The sequence goes on along the minus strand of WTBR01000035.1, from coordinate 64,227 downwards.
TTTTTCAACGAACTTGTTTAATAATCTAATCATCTTTTTGAATGTTTTTTTTTACTTTATATATAAAAAAAGAGGGATAAAATCATCCCTCTTTAAATTAAAAACCTAATTAATTATCTATGATTTTATATTTTATTTACTATTTATGTAGTGCATAAGATATTTAATCCTTATTCTATTGATTATTCAAATGTTAAAACAAGATTTGTTTTAATAGCATGTGCAATTGCAGCATTGTTAAAAATGGCTAAGCCAAATGGAATTTCTGCAGTAACATCAAATACAACATCGTCTTCGTCCATTGTATCTAATTTACGACTGAATTCAGTAACCCAACCAGTACCATTATGAACAGCTGATATCATAATATCACCTCTACCTTCAGTAAATGCTTTTGTTGTAACACTAGGAATACGTTTAGTACCTGTTCCTTGGTTAAAACCACCGTCTGCAGGATCAATTGTTCCACCGCCTTCATAAGAAAGTACACCTTCAGCATCAACAGCAGTAATTAATTTAGCTGTACCGTTAGTAATTTGGTCAGCATCAATCCAATAATATTCAGTTTCTTCAGGAATAATATACATTGGAACACTAACTTCTGTAGTTGTTCCTGTTATAGCAAGAGTTTGTGAGTTATTTGAATATCCACCACTACCTGTTGCATCACCAGCTCTTCCGTTAGCAGAAGATCCTTCTGTAGCATCGTCATAAACCATTTTTTGATCATCCACTTGACCTAAGTAAGTTCCTCTAACACGTTTCCAGTGCCACATATCAATTTTTTCTCCTTCAGTAGTAAGATAATGTCTTGTGTGCTTATCTTTTGGATTATTAATAGAAGTAGCAACATGGCAAGTTGAATAACAAGATCCGGCATCAAATCCTGTTACATCTCCAATTGGGAATAGAAATGCAAATTTATCTTCATAAAATTTATCATTTAAATCATTTGCATATTTGTGCTCACCTTTCCAAAGTTTATCTGTAGCATCAAAATACCAAGACTGTCTGTCTTTGCTATCTTTATCATCAGCCCATTCCATTAAGAAATAAATATCACTTTCTGTGTATCCTGCACGTAATGTAAAATCATAAGCTTCTCCTGCATAAGGATCAAATAAACCAAGATCTTCTTCTGTACCTTCACCATCAGAATTAAGATAAGTCATTCTTGCACCTAAACTAGGTACTGTAGTTGTTCCAACTAATTTTTGTGCTGCTCCCCACATAGCGTCAATTTCACCATCTAAATTTGGTGCAGTAGTAAATTTTTCAACTAATAATTCAGAAGTACTTGTTACTGTATTATCCGGAGTACCATTGTCATTACCATTGTCATCGGTAGAATCGTCACTACAACTTGATAACGAAAACATAATTGCAATTGCAAGCATGCCAGTTAACTTAATTAAATTCATTTTTTTCATATTATTAATGTTTAGTTTTAAAAAAAAAATATTCATTCTCACTTTAAATATTAAGAATAAATGATATTAAGATAAAAAGATGTTTATATCCGCTACAAAGAAAAATGAATAAATTGACTTCTTTCAAGAAAAACTATTGATAATTATTTTAGTTAGCATTGATGTACATCAATAATGAAGTGTAAGTGTATTGTAAATGAGGGTTTTAAGAATATTGATTTGTTCGGTGTTTTAAAACATAAGGGCGATCATTTTTACCAAAGAATGAATATTCTTTTAAGGACAGGATTTTCGATTTTAAATGAACAATATATAAAAAGTAAGCCTCTGTAGGGTTTGTAAATCCATTTGAGGCTCTATTTTAAATACGTCTTTGATTTCGCCAAACGTGATGCGAATTTATTAATAATTAGCAGTTGATTATAATTAAATGTCATCTATATTAGTTAACCGTTGTACGTCTAAATACTTAATATTTAAATTAATGAAGATTTATTTGCGGATATTAGGTAAGTCTTTATATTCGCAAAGCGTGGTACGAATTTATTAATAATCAGCATGTTGATTATAATTAAATGTCATCTATATTAGTAAACCGTGCCACGGCTAATTACTTAATATTTAAATTAATGAAAATTTGCTTGCGGGCATTAAGTACGTCTTTATATCACGTTAGTGTATTAAAGATATTTTTTATCATCTTCAGGAATATCAAAATATTGTTGGTATTGATTAACATCCGGGCCAATTTGTTCTATTATTTTATCGCTTATTTTATATGTGCATTTTTCTCCCGCTAAGCTTGAAAAATAGATCTCAAAATTATCATCGCCATCCTTCATAAAAATTTTAACTAAATTAGGGTTCTCTTCTCTATTTAGAGTAGCATGACAAATAGGACAGCTAAATATATATTCTTCACCATCACGAATTTGGAAGCTAGGGTGAGTGGTAATTGCATAATCGCCTATATCTGAATTTAGAAAAACTAAACCCTTTTCGTTTTTTGCTGACTTTGCAGAAAGTAAAATTGAGTTCTTAACTCTTAATTGCCCTTTGCATATCGGACAGTAATAATCTCTTGCCATAATTTTATGGTTTTAATAGTTTAGTATTATCTAATTTATTTTTCATTGTTCCCATTACAATTTCGGAAATTTATATTCCAAAGTCAATTATTTAAGGTCAAAATTTTCATATTTATTTAGACATTAAAATATTCTGATTTTTTATTTATTGTGTGAAGCTTAAAAGGAGGAGGGGCTCTAATAATCGATAATAAATAAAATGATTTTTTTTAAGAAATGTCATAAAAATAGAAAAAGAGTTGTATAACATATTTATTTTCAAGCATTGTAAGTGCCTTAAAATCAAAGAATAAAACATTAAACGAGTACATTGATAAAAACATTATAGTGTTATTTAAATAACAGTGTTAAGAAAATAACAAAAACATTATATATTTGCATTGGAATTATAAATGAATGATTCGTATTACAATTATTAACAGAATATAATTCGGTGTTATAATGAAAATTAAAGATGTAGTAAGCATTATAAATGGGAGAGTAATTTGCGGGGAAGATATGACACATTTGGAAGTTCAGAAAGGATTTGCTTCAGATCTTATGAGTGATGTTTTGACATTGAATTCGGATGATGTTCTACTAATTACCGGATTAGCAAATTTGCAGGCAATTAGAACAGCTGAAATGTCTGATATATCATGTATCGTATTTGCTCGCAATAAGAAAGTGAGAAAAGAAATGATAGATTTAGCTAAAGAAATAAATATAATCCTGATTGAATGTTCAGATTCTGTTTTTAAAACAGCAGGTAAATTATATAAAGCAGGAATAGAACCTATATTTTAATTATGCATTTTGAATTCGAAATAGAGGCAGGAGATTTTTCTAAGCTTGGTTTTGCATCAAGCCAATTGAAAACGATTTTGAAACAATTGCTAGGAGATCACAAGGTTATAAGAAGGGTTGTTGTTGCTTTATATGAATCTGAGGTTAATGTGGTAGCACATGCATATTCAGGGAAAGTAATAATTGATATCAATACAGAGAAAATTGAAATTGAAATAGATGATAAAGGGCCTGGAATAGAGGATATACAATTGGCAATGGAAGAAGGATATTCAACGGCATCGGAAAAAGTTAGAGAAATGGGTTTTGGTGCAGGAATGGGATTAGCTAATATTAAGAATAATTCCGATGAGTTTTATATAAGCAGCGAAGTTGGAGTAGGGACAAATTTGAAAATAATTGCATACCTAAAATAGATTAAATTAAGATGGATCAGAAAGCTTTTCATCACGCATTAAAAATTCAAAAAGACCATTGTATTGGTTGTTCACATTGTATGAATATATGTCCTACAGAGGCTATTCGTGTTCGCAATGGTAAAGCTGAGCTTTTTGAAAACAGATGCATCGATTGTGGTGAATGCTTTAGAGTTTGTCCTGTGGGTGCTATAATTATAGAACAAGATGATTTCAATAAAATATTTCAGTATAAATACAGAGTAGCTATTTTGTCCGCAGTATTAATTGGGCAATTTCCTGAAGATGTAAAAACATCTCAAGTGTATAATTCATTAATGGATTTGGGGTTTACAGATATTTATGAAGCAGAACACGGTGTTGATGTTTTAAAAGAATCACTGCAAGAATATGCATTAAAAAACGAAAACAAGAAACCCCTGATTTCTTCATTTTGTCCTGCAGTAATACGTTTAATACAAGTTAGATTTCCTGCTTTAGTTGATAATATTGTATTAAAACATCCTCCACTTGATATCGCAGCAATATATTATAAACAAAAATTGATAGATCAGGGAGTAGATGAATCTGATATCGGGATTTTTTACATAACACCTTGTGCAGCAAAAATTGCAGCAGTAAAGAGTCCTGTTAGTGAAGATAAATCGCCTATAACCGGTGTTATTAATATGGATTTTATTTTTAATAAGGCCTATACCAGTATTAAGCGCGGAGATTATAATTCATGTACAGAATGTAAAAGAGAAAGACTATCTCCGGAAGCTACGGTTTGGAGTTTAACGAACGGAGAAGCAGATAATATGAATGGTCGATGTTTAGCAATAGATGGCGTTCATAATGTAATGGAATTTCTTGAGAAGGTGGAAAATGAGGAAGTTAAGGATGTGGATTTTTTAGAGCTTCGTGCTTGTGATGAGAGTTGTGCAGGAGGTGTATTAACTACTACAAATCGCTTTTTAACAGTAGAACGACTAAAAAAACGTGCAGAATATTTTAAAGAAACAGAATATAGTTACGAAAATGAACCAAAGTCAATTTTAAGATATAGTGAATATCTGGAAGATTGTATGGTAATTAATAAAATAAAGCCACGTTCAATGATGAAATTGGATATTAATATGGCTGAGGCAATGAAAAAAATGCGAAGGGTAAAAGAAATTATGAAATGCTTACCCGATGTAGATTGTGGAGCTTGTGGTGCTCCAAATTGTCAAGCATTAGCCGAGGATATTGTCCAAGAACAAGCTGTAATTAATCATTGCATATTTATTCAGAAAATATTCGAGAAAAAAGGAATAATTGATTGGGAACAATCACATGAAATTATGAAGAATATTTGGGGTGAAGAAAAACTAAACCGAAAATGTTAATAATTAAGAACTTATGAAAGTATCAGATATTATAAATAGTTTAGATTTAGAATTATTGTGTGGTCAATCTGGAATTGAAAACGAAATTACCGGAGGTTATGTTTCTGATTTGTTAAGTGATGTAATGGGAAACGCAAAAGAGGGTCAGGTTTGGATTACATTACAAACACATAAAAATGTAATGGCAATTGCTTCATTAAAAGATTTAGCAGCAGTAATACTTGTGAAAGGATTTAATCCTGATGAAGATACTGTAAAGCAAAGTAATCAAGAAGGAGTTCCGATTTTAAGAGCAAAAGAAAATACTTTTGAGATTGCCGGTAAACTATTCCAATTATTATAAGTGACATGAATTTATACAAGGCCGATTTACATACACATACAGTATTATCACCTTGTGGCGATTTGGAGATGAGTCCTATAAGCATAGTTGAGAAAGCTAAAAGAGAAAAAATTGACATACTTGGAATAACAGATCATAATAGTACTAAAAATTGTAAAGTGCTCGATGATATTGCAAAAGACAATGATATATTTATTCTAAAAGGAGCAGAGGTAGCTTCAAAAGAAGAGGTTCATTGTTTAGCGTTCTTTGACAAATATGATGAATTAAATGAGTTCCAATATTTTTTGGATGATCATCTTCCAAAAATCAAGAATGATGTAAATAAATTTGGTTATCAGCTTGTGCTTGATTCAAAAGAAAACATTCTTGAGCAAATTGAATATTTATTGATATCAGGTCTTAACATAGGAATAAGTGAGATTGAAACAAAAGTTCATGAATTAAACGGATTGTTTATTCCTGCACATATCGACAGAATGAGATACTCTATTATAAGTCAGTTGGGTTTTGTGCCAAACGATTTAAATGTAGATGCACTTGAAATTTCTAAACACACAATAAAAAAGGAATTTATTCAACAAAATAATTATCTGGCAGATTATTGTTTTATACAAAGTTCAGATGCTCATTTCCTTGAAGATATAGGGAATGTTAAAACTATTTTCCAAATGAATGATAAATCATTTAATGAAGTAAAACTTGCTTTAAAAGAAGAAGCTGGTAGAAAGGTAATGTGTAATGAATAATATTTCAATGCATATTTTAGATATTGTTCAGAACTCAATCCGTGGTGAGGCAAGAAATATAGGAATATTGATTAAGGAAAATATTGAGAAAAATATTTTAATAATTGGGATTAAGGATAATGGTATAGGAATGGATTCGGGTTTATTGGAATTCGTAACAGATCCTTTTACAACTACCAGAAATACTCGAAAAGTGGGTATGGGATTACCATTATTAAAGCATAGTGCCGAACAGTCTAATGGATATGTAAAAGTAGTTTCAGAAATTGGAATCGGAACACAAGTGCATGCTACCTTTCAATATGATCATATTGATAGGCCACCTTTGGGGGATATTTCGGGAACAATTATTTTGTTAGTAGCAGCAAATCCAACTATTGATTTTAAATATATTCATCATATTAATAATAAAAAATATGAGCTTGATACTCAAGAAATAAAATTAGCTCTTGGTGATATTAAGATTAGTGATCCTAAAATCAGAAGGTTTTTAAAAGAAATGATAACTGAGAATTTACATGAAATGTGTGTAGTTTAAAATATTATACTTTCGAAAACGCTATTTGATTGGATTCTAAATGATGTAAATGATAAATTTGTATAACATAAATGTAATAAACACTTTAAATAAGATTTAAATATGGCAAAGATCAAAACATTAGCAGATCTTAAGAAAATGAGAGAAGATTTGCAATCAAAAGTGGACTTAAGGGAAAAAGCAGATAGCCCTGAGAGTTACGTTCAGATTAAAGTTGGTATGGCAACCAGCGGTATTGCCTCAGGTGCAAAAGATGTTATGGATTTTATGATTGAAGCCCTTGAGAAAAGAAACGTTGAAGCTGTCGTTACACAAACCGGTGATATGGGTTATTGTTTTGCAGAACCTACTATCGAAGTAAAAAAGCCAGGTGAAGATCCAATCGTTTTTGGTTATGTTAATATTCAAAAAGCGGATGAAATTATTGAAAAATACATCAAATTAGGTGAATTGGTAGAAGGAATAATACCTGTTAATTATCAAGTAATCGATGATAAATAAAAACTAAAGGAGAATTTAAAAATGACAAAATATAAAACACATTTATTGGTATGCGGAGGAACAGGATGTAGAGCTTCTGCGAGCGATGATATTGTTGAGAACTTAAAACAGGAATTAGAAAATAAGGGACTTCAGGATGAGGTTCAGGTTGTAATGACTGGTTGTTTTGGTTTTTGTGAAAAAGGCCCAATCGTAAAGGTATCTCCTGATAATACATTTTACACACAGGTTAAACCTGAAGATGTAACTGAAATAATTGAAGAACATATTATAAAAGGTCGTCAGGTTACTCGATTGCTTTATAAAGATCCTAAAAAGAAAGAAACTGTAGCAGATTCAAAGCATATGGATTTTTATAAAAAGCAGATACGTATTGCATTGCGTAATTGTGGATTTATCGATCCTGAAAATTTGGATGAATATATTGCTCGTGATGGATATATGGCATTAGGTAAATGTCTTTCAGAAATGAGTCCTAAAGATGTAGTAGATCAAATAAAAGAATCAGGATTAAGAGGTCGTGGGGGAGGAGGGTTTCCTACAGGATTAAAATGGGAAATTGCTGCTAAAAACGAAGCAGATCAAAAATATGTTGTATGTAACGCTGATGAAGGTGATCCAGGAGCATTTATGGATCGATCAATACTTGAGGGTGACCCACATGCTGTTCTTGAAGCAATGGCAATTTGCGCTTACTCAATGGGTGCAACAAAAGGATTAATATATATTAGAGCAGAGTATCCATTAGCAATTAAGAGACTTATAATTGCTATAGACCAAGCAAGAGAATATGGTTTGTTAGGTAAAGAGATTCTTGGAACTGATTTTGAATTCGATATTGAATTAAGATACGGTGCCGGAGCATTTGTTTGTGGCGAAGAAACATCATTAATTCATTCAATGGAAGGTTTGCGTGGTGAACCAACTATTAAACCTCCATATCCTGCTGAAAAAGGTTATTTAGGTAAACCAACAAATGTTAACAATGTTGAGACCTATGCTAATATTCCAATTATAATAAATAAAGGTGCTAACTGGTTTAATAAAATTGGAACAGAAAAAGCAAAAGGAACGAAAGTTTTTGCTTTAGCAGGAAAAATTAATAATGTTGGACTAATTGAGGTTCCAATGGGAACAACACTTCGCGAAGTGATTTTCGAAATTGGTGGCGGAATTAAAGACGGTAAGAAATTTAAAGCAGTTCAAACAGGAGGTCCATCAGGTGGTTGTTTAACTGAAAAGCATCTTGATACACCAATTGATTTCGATAACTTAATCGCTGTGGGCTCAATGATGGGATCAGGTGGTATGATTGTAATGGATGAAGATGACTGTATGGTTTCAATGGCGAAATTCTATTTAGAATTTACTGTTGAAGAATCTTGTGGAAAATGTTCTCCATGCAGAATTGGAAACAAACGATTACATGAAGTGTTGGAGAAAATTACCGGAGGTAAAGGTGAGATGGAAGATATCCAACGTTTACGAAACATGAGTAATGTAATAAAAGATACTTCTCTTTGCGGATTGGGTCAAACATCTCCAAATCCAATATTATCTACGCTTGATAATTTCTACGATGAATATTTAGATCATATTAATGATAAGAAATGTCATGCAGGTCAGTGTAAAGACTTAATGACCTACTTTGTAATTGAAGAAAATTGTGTGGGTTGTACTGCATGTGCAAGAGTTTGTCCGGTAGGAGCTATTGCCGGAGAGAAAAAGCAATCTCACTTTATTGATCCAAGTATTTGTATAAAGTGTGGAGCTTGTGAAGAGAGATGTAAGTTTGATGCAATCATTGTAAAATAATAAATTTTAGGACGATGAATAAAGTAAAATTAACTATAGATGACAAGCAAATAGAAGTAGAACAAGGGACTACAATCTATAAAGCTGCAAAAGAATTAGGAATTGAAATCCCTACACTATGTTATATGAACCTTGAGGGTTTAAATATTGAAAACAAACCAGGAGGATGTCGTATCTGTGTTGTTGAGGTTGAGGGCAGAAATAATCTTGCACCTTCTTGTTCAACAAACGTTTGGGACGGAATGGTTGTAAATACTCACTCTATGCGTGTTATTAATGCACGTAGAACGGTAATGGAGTTTATTCTTTCCGATCATCCAAAAGATTGTTTAACATGTCCTAAATCGGGTAGCTGTGAATTACAAGATATGGCTACAAAATTAGGTATTCGCGAAATTCCCGGACAAGAATATGCTGAGATGTCGACATATAAAACAGACTTTTCTCCATCAATTATCCGTGATTTAGATAAATGTATTATGTGTCGCCGTTGCGAAATGATGTGTAACGAATTCCAAACAGTTGGAGCATTATCTGCATTTCACCGTGGATTTGAATCAGCCGTAGGGCCAGCATTTGAAATGGATTTAGAACACTCTTCTTGTACATATTGTGGTCAGTGTGTTGCTGTTTGCCCGACTGGTGCATTAACAGAAAAAGATCATACAAGAGATGTAATTAATGCGCTTTCTGATCCTACTAAAAAAGTAATTGTACAAACTGCTCCTGCAGTGCGTGCAGCTTTAGGCGAAGAGTTCGGAATGGAAGCAGGAACCTTAGTTACCGGTAAAATGGTATCAGCATTACGTCGTTTAGGTTTCGATTATGTTTTTGATACTGATTTTGCTGCTGACTTAACCATTATGGAAGAAGGAACAGAATTGTTAGATCGAATAACAAAATATTTAGGTGGCGATAAAGAAGTGAAATTACCAATGTTAACATCTTGTTGTCCTGCATGGGTTAGTTTCTTCGAACATCATTTCCCCGAAATGAAAGATATTCCATCAACGGCACGATCGCCACAGCAAATGTTTGGATCTATTGCAAAAACTTATTTTGCCGATAAAATTAGCACCAAGCGTGAAGATCTTATTGTAGTTTCTATCATGCCTTGTTTAGCTAAAAAGTACGAAGCACAACGTGATGAATTTAAAGTAGATGATAACCCGGATGTTGATTTCTCAATATCAACACGTGAGTTAGCACATTTAATTAAAGAAGCAAATCTTGATTTAAATATATTACCTGACGAAGATTTTGATAAACCGCTTGGTGAATCATCGGGTGCCGGAGTAATTTTTGGTACTACAGGTGGTGTAATTGAAGCTGCGGTTCGTACTGCATATGAATTACATACAGGTAAGAAGCTTGAAAAATTAGATTTTGAACAGCTTAGAGGTTTCGAAGCAATAAGAAAAGCAACTGTCGATTTTGACGGTACTCCAATTAATATTGGAATAGCACATGGATTAGGTAATGCACGTAAGTTACTTGAAGAAATTAAAGAAGGGAAATCAGAATTTCATGCAATTGAAATTATGTCATGTCCCGGTGGTTGTATCGGTGGCGGTGGTCAGCCATTGCACCATAGCGATTCAAGTATTCTTAAAGCTCGTTCAGAAGCAATTTATCGTGAAGATGCAGGTAAACCAATTCGTAAATCTCACGAAAATCCTTATATCATTAAATTGTACGAGGAGTTTTTAGGAAAACCAATGAGCGAAAAAGCGCATCATTTATTACATACGGCTTATTTCGATAAGAGTAAAAAAATTGAAATGAGCTAGTCAAGTATCTTGACTCATAAATATTGAGATAAAACAATATAATTAAGAAACAAAATGCCAAATAATAAAGAGCAATGCGTTTCTGAAAAACTTGGAGGAAAAATCAATGTCAAGTATAAAAGTTAAAATAAAAGAAAAAGACCTGAATACAATTAAAGAGATTTGTAAGTCCTTTGATAATAAACCAGGCGAATTAATAAATGTTTTGCATAAAACTCAAGAGAAATTTGGGTATTTGCCAGCTGAAGTTCAGGAGATTGTTGCAAAAGAACTAAATATGTCGGTTGCAAAAGTTTATGGAGTGGTAACATTCTACTCTTTCTTTACAATGACACCAAAAGGAAAATTTCCAATTTCGATTTGTACTGGAACAGCTTGTTATGTGCGTGGAGCCGATAATGTATTACAGGAATTTAAGCGCCAGTTGGAAATTGAGGTTGGTGAAACAACCGATGATGGTAAATTCTCTTTAAGTTGCTTACGTTGTGTAGGAGCTTGTGGATTAGCTCCTGTAGTTTTGGTAGGCGATAAAACTTATGGTAGAGTTTCGCCCGAAGGAGTAAAAGAAATTCTGGAAGAATATAAGGAAATATAAGATTAGAGTGAGATTGTTTCAAAAGATTAAGTAACTGTCATTCTGTTCTGATAGTTCCTGATATCCGCAGGTATTTTCTCAGCAAGTTGATTATCAAACAAAAAGACCTAACAGGTTTCGCATTAATAAGTGAATGTCGATTCGATATAATTGCCTGTTAATCAATTAAAACCTAACAGGTCTTGTGGATATAAGGAGTTATCGAGGTGTCTAATATCGAAAAAAATGAAATATTTAGACAGTTTAACGTGACAAATTATTTAAAACAATTTTTTTTTGGACACACTTTAATAAATGATATAGTATTAAGAATTTAAAAATAGTTTTTGGTTAATGGTTAAGTAATGAAAGTTGCTTATTAATTTGGTTAGATAAGAAAAGCATCTCTCCCGATAATTATCGGGATGAGGTGCTTTTTATTTAACCTAAAAATGTCAAACTTTCCCAATAACTAGGAAGTTGAATCACCACTTCAAACAACTATATGTCATGCTGAGCTTGTCGAAGCATCTTTCCAAATTTTTTTTTACCTAAAAGAACCTTTGCAAATCCAGCTTAACAGAATTCTATCAACAATTTCTAGTGGTAATAGGATGGATTGAAGCATACTAGAATCACAAGCTTTGTATTGTTGTTTAATAATTATATTTTTATCGAAACAGTTGATAGAATACTATTATGTTATAAATAAGCTGCTAAAAATTCTGAATATAAAGCAATTCAACTCTTTTTGACAAGTAATTTAATTAAGATACTTTTTAAGCTTTCTGACAGCTTTTGCAATTTGGAAAGGTAATTTACTTTCTGACAATGAAAGTGTAATTTATTTGTGCTATTTGATATTGAATTTATCGAGTTTGGTTTGGTAAGTATGAAAAAAAATTGTTTTAGTTTTTCCTAACACGCTTTTGTGCTTCGCACAATTGAAAATAAAATAAAGAAAAATGAATACTAGGATTCAAGAAGCAATTAATCTCTTACACAACGAACCGAAAATCCTTGATATTTATCGAAATTCCACCTAGCTAAATCATTATCATTGTTCATGATTAAACGACATTTCACTTCATTTATGATTGTTTTTTAATTTGCTTTTGTATTTTTCAAGAAATGATACAGGTTCTGTTCTTGCTCTTAAGTTAAATAGTTGTTTTGCAAGAAACAATATAATGAATATAGAGAAAGCAATATGGTTAAAAGCGTTTTCATAAAGTTTGTATACATTAATCTTTAATACATCGAACACTTGCATAAGCAGACTTAATTCCTGTATGGTAACAATATATACTCGACTTTTTATAAGAAATAACTCGCAATACTGCATAAATGTCATTTGTTTCTTGAGCACTCCATAGATTGCATATAATACCTATACCTTCATATTTTGAAGGTATGTATCCACCTGCAGGAAGAGCTGAAAATCCACTAGTGTTATCTCCATTACCATTATCATTCCATCCGCTATTAGACTTCAACATATTTCCTTCAACAGTACCCCTGCTTTTTGTAAAGCTAAATTTATTGGCATGTTTCTCACTCATTCCAAGAAACATTTCTAATTTTTTCCATTCTCCATGGCTAGGTAAATGCCAACCATCAGGACAAGCATTCATAGCATCATCCCATGTATAAAGTCTTCCATAAGTATCGCAATTAGCAGGATTATCAGCATAACAAACTGAATTATCAGTTTTGTAATTTAAGTTTTCGGCCAACCAGATTTGCTCACCAATACTCACAAATTTATAAGCCTGTCCATCTCTTAAATCATACATACTATTTTTAATATCATTGTATTTAGCAGTATTTGTAATATTTGCAAGATTAGGGTTATTCTCTGCTTTCGTAAAATCATTGAATCCTTTTTGTTTAGCTTTTTCTATAAAATCAAGGGCTTTCTCTTTATTATTTTGCTTTGCATTTATGCATGCTAATTGATAATATGTATTATTTTTATCTGGTTTAACCTTTATTGCATTTCCGTAAGATGCAATAGCGAGATCATATTTTCCAAGATTTTCGTATGCAATTGCTTTATTGTAAGCAATGGAAAACAGCCAACCAAAGCGAGAATTTTTATCTTCAATCGAAGAGCTAAGTGTTCGTGCTTTTGAATACGCTAATATTGCTTTATCATATTCATTCGTATTTAAAAATGTAGTTCCTAAATAAAAATGAGCACTAATATTCTTTGGATCAATTTCCAGTGCTTTGTTGAACTCTTTAGTTGCTTGAGTATAATATTTCTTATCTATATAAGTTTTGCCAACTTCAACGAAATCATTGGCGGCATTTTTATTAATCTCAGCAAGAAGTTTTAAAATATCGTTATATTTTGGATCATTTGGGTCTGTAGCTTTTTTAAAAAATATTTTTTGAGCTTCATACGCTTTTGAATATTCTTTAAGGTTGCAATAGGCCTTTATTTTCAAATGCAGTATTCTGGGATTTGTACTTCCTAATAAGTTTTCTGTGGTGTTTAAATGATTAACACATTCTTTGTAATTTTCATAATCATAGGCTTCTTGTGCAGCAAAAAACTCCGATTTAGCTTTTATTTCGTTTGTTTGGGCAAACAAATTTATGGTAATAAATAAAAGTAGAATTGATACAATAGAAAATCTCATAGTTTTAATTTTAGAGTCTGTTATATTATATTTTTGATTGATTTATTAATCTTTCATACATCTAACGGAGAATCCTTCTTCTTTACTACCCTTGCCGAGAATAATATTGTTGTTTTGATGACCAATACGTTGGTAATTTGCAAGGATAATGTTGCTCTCTGAAGTACTCCACCAACTACTATTTTTCCCTAATCGTACGAATTTTCCAAAATTTGTAAGTGATCCACCTGGGAGAGCTGAAAACCCGTATTCATTTGTAGCATCCTTGTTAGGGCTTCCCCACAAAACAATTCCTTTTGTTTTTATCTTTCCACCAGCAATTTTATTCCCACCTTGATAATCAATTAATATTTGCCATTCATCATTATTTGGTAAGTGCCATCGGTCAGGGCAAGATTTTATTGCAGCATCCCATATGTAAAGTCTTCCATAAGTTTCACAATTCGATGGATTATTATCGTAACAATATGAATTTTCAGTTTCATAGTTCAAGTTTTCTGCCATCCAAACTTGTTTTCCAATTGTAACAATTCGATACGATTGCCCATCCCTTTTATCAAACAAGCTATTCTTTATATTCTTATATTCATTTGTATTTATAATATTAGCCATAACAGGTTTCTTTTCAATACCTGCAAAATCATTAAAACCTCTTTCTTTTGCTTTTTCGACATATTCCAATGATTGTGCTGTATTATCTTGTTTTGCATAAATACAAGCTAACATAATGTAGGTGCTACTTTTTTCTGGCGTAGTTTTTATAGCATTTCCATAAGATGCAATAGCGAGATCATATTTCCCAAGATTCTCGTATGCAATTCCTTTATTGTAAGCAATGTAAAATAGCCAACCAAGGCGAGAATTTTCATCTTCAATGGAAGAGCTAAGTGTTCGTGCCTTTGAATACGATAATATTGCTTTATCATATTCATTCGTATTCAAAAATGCAGTTCCTAAATAAAAATGAGCACTAATATTCTTTGGATCAATTTCCAGTGCTTTGTTAAACTCATTAATTGCTTGAGTATAATATTTCTTATCTATATAAGTTTTGCCAACTTCTACGAAATCATTAGCGGCATTTTTATTTATCTCTGCAAGAAGTTTTAAAATATCGTTATATTTTGGATCATTTGAGTCAGTAGCTTTTTCAAAAAATATTTTTTGAGTTTCATAAGCTTTTGAATAATATTTAAGGTTGCAATAGGCTTTAATTTTTAAATGCAGTATTCTAGGATTTGTACTTCCTAATAAGTTTTCTGTAGTGTTTAAATGATTAACACATTCTTTATAATTTGCGTAATCATAAGCTTCTTGTGCAGCAAAAAACTCTGACTTTGCTTTATTTTCATTTGTTTGGGCAAATAAAGTCACTGATATAAGTGCAACTGAGATGGTTAATAAAAGGTTTCTCATAATAAAAGCTATTTGTTTTTAAATTTATTATTTCCAAAAGTCATTCTTTGGTTTAGTTTTTAAACTATCTTGTTTTGTCTTTAGAGTATCAACTTTATTACCCCAGAAATCGGTTTGTGTATTGGTACTTTTATTTGTACTAGGTTCATTGCCCCAGAAATCTTTTTGGGAATTATTTGTATTTTCAGTCTTCTCATTTCCCCAAAAATCAGTATTTTGATTGGTGCTCTCAGTTGGTTCATTAAATGAGAAATAGTAAGCTTTGGAGTTAATGTTGTTAATATATGAGTTGTGGGCTTTTGAAGTCATGCTATTTTTATCTCGAATGGCATCAGTTTCCGTTAGAAAATAACCTCTAATAATAACATTCCCATTTTTTGCTTTTATTTTATTGGTAATATCCGAGATATAAGGCCAAGTTCCATCGGCATTACAATATACAGGGAAGATGTTAGAAAGCTTTAGATTTCCAGATTTATCTTCACGGTATTTATTTATATTTCCATAATAGAAATATAAACATTTCTTGCTCATTACATTTGACATGTTTTTTCTAAAATAGGAATTAAAATCATTTTCAAATTCAGACATACTATTCCATGCCATTTCTATTTCTCGTTCTATTCTTTCTTCTTCCATACGATCTCGCTTAAGTTCTGCTTCTCTTTCTCTTTCATATTCGGCTTGAGCATTTTGTTGAGCAAAAGCATTTCCAACCAGTACACTTAATTTATCGGCTGTTTGGTAAATACTTTGTACATTACTTTCGGTTTGAGCGTTTGATCGATTTATTTGGTTTATAGTGGCTTGTATTCTTTGTTGTTTTTGAGCTTGCTGGTTATTATTAGAATTGTTCGAATATTGAGAACTTTCGCTTGAACTATTAGATGTTGAACTGGAGTAGCTTGTTTCATCTGAATCATTATCTGGCTCATCAATAATTTCAGGTTCTGATGAAGTATTTTCTGCTAGATTTTGTTGACTTTGTATTTTTTGAATTTTATTTATTTTTTCTTTTGGGTATTGTTCATTAGGTTTTAATTTGGATGCTTCTTTATATTTTTTTTCTGCTTCTTCATGTTGTCCTGAACGTAATAAATTGTCAGCTTCGGCTACAGTCGAATTATATTTGTCATTTATACCTATTTTATTTAGTTGAGAGCATGAGCTTTTTGGTGTTGCTATAAACTTTGTTGGCTCTGAAAAACCATGAGTGAAAGTAAAATTTTTAAGAGTAAATCCCTGATTGAAAATACGAATAATTTCTTCTTTGTTATCTGTATTAAATATTTGCGTCCAGTTAATTGAGTTTATAACAGATTTTGGAATTCCATTAAGCTTGGCAGCTTGGGAATAATCAATTCCAATTTTTATGTTATTTATTTTATTTGCTCCGGAGTAGACATCAGCATACAAATCCATTATTTTAATTACATTTTCATTAAACCCATTGATGCTACTTGTTGCTATTTGCTTTCCATCCAGATTTATATAATTTGAAACAGATGATGTTTTAAAAGTCATTTTTAACAAGCCATCATCCCAAAACCCTCCTGTTAATGCAGATTTATCATCAGGATTTGAAACATAACCTGAAAATTTATATGATATTTCAACATTAACATTAATAAATGCATTTGAGTTGCATAGCGATATTTCAATATTCCTGGAATATTCACTCCCTGTTTGTCCGTATTGTTTTTTTACAGAAAGAATAAGAAGTAAAAATGTAACAGTCAGGAATATAATTTTTTTTCTCATAATTTTTTTTGGTTACAACTCTAACACAGGTAATTATATGCAATTTAAACAATAAAATCCAGAATACCAATGACAAGAACTTGTCATTTTTTGGAAAAAATATACTATTAAACCAAAGGGAAACGCTACGAACAATATTAATGGCTTTTATTTTGAGCTTGTATTATTAATCATTTTTGCCTTTCGGCAATTTGCTATTTCTAAAAACTAAAACAATTTTATACTTCGTTGATAGTTAGTACTAAACTGACAAGGTTGGTGTTGGCGGCCAATTTATAATCGAGTAGCAAGCCAGTAGGCACTAGCCTACTGGCTTGCTACTCGATTATGCCTTGTTTTTTTAAAGAATAGAAATTAATTATAAAAAACGGGAAAATATAGAAATAAATAAAAAAACTTTAAAATAAATAAAAAAACTTTAAAATAAATGCTAAATTTGTTTAACGACAATTTCAAATCTCAACATGATGGATAATAACAAGATGCCAACAGATCCAACTGACTTTCTAAGTGAATCAAAAAAAATGATAACTTCACTAAATTCCGAGAAAGGTAAATATGAGGAATGCCTAAAAGCATCATGCCATATTTTAGATAGTAATAAAGAATCAACAATAGATCCTTCCAATCCTTCACAGCATTTTGGTCCTGAAGATATAGCAAGAGAATATGCTGTTGATTTGGAAGATTTACTTCAATATAAAATTGTTTTAAACTCACTTGAGGTCTTTAACTTTTTACCTAAAATTACTACTCCACAGCAACTAGAAAGACTTACACCATGGCGTCAATTTAGACGAAAGGTTAATGGAAGTAGATATAGAGATAAGTTTAATAGACCAGTTTCAAAAAACGGAAACACAAATGTTTTTACATACAGCGAAATGCTTATTTTAGTAGGTATAAATAAAACGCTAAAAATATAGCTTTGTATGAATTTAAATGAATTATTTCCATCGACTGCCATTAGAGGCACTAATAAAGAGTTATTTGTTGGTCGCGCAAAGGTCTTAAAGGAATCTTTAATTTACGCCCAAAAACCAGGTGCAGTATTAGTCATTATTGGTGAAAGAGGTATTGGTAAGTCTTCATTAGCTTGGCAAACTCTATCGGTCTTATCAGGGAATACCGAGATATTCGAAATGCAAAGTTATAAATTTTCTAAAACTAACTTAAATAAATACAATTGTGTTTATGTTGAATGTAATTCAGATACTAATAACATAGATGGAATTATTAAAAAATTATTAGTTAAAGAGGATTCAAACAAAACAGATGAAGAACAAAAAAATATCTATTCACTATACAAAGAACTTAATCAAGCGCAAGAGTATACAAAACTCCTTCAGGAAAATATCGGCATTAGTGAACCTGAGAACATTGATATAAAAGAAAATAATCAGGACTTTTCGCTTCCTGACAAATTAAAAGACCGTTTTATAAACCTTATTAAAAAAATCAACGAACAGCTTGAAAACGAGTTAATCATTTTTATTGATGAGTTTGATGCCATAAAAGATAAAGGAGGTATTTCAGATTTATTAAAAACTGCACATGGTGTTAAATTTGTTATTATTGGTATCGGTGATGGAATCCATGACATCATTGAAGACCATAAATCAACAAAAAGAAAAATTAGACCTATTATTTTAGATAGACTTACTGAAAAAGATATAGAAGATTATATATCAAAAGCACAAGTAAAAATTGGAAATACAAAAATCTCATTTAAGGATGACTTTTCTAAAAACGTATACACATATTCTGATGGTTATCCTCCTTTAGTTCAAAAATTTTGTGATACGGTCATGGATATTATTCAACTGGAAGACCTTGAAAATGAGAAAGTTTTTATTGACGATATTTACTTTGAAAAATCTTTTAAAAAGGTGCTAGATGATGAAACCATGCTAAATGTTGATTTGGAATTATGGCGAAAAAAAGTCAATTATGTTGGAAAAGAAAAGATTCTTTTTTTCTTAGCAGAATACAATGGCTGGATTAAGGAAAAAGATTTAAAAGTTAAGAATACTTATAGATTTAAAGATAATATAAAGGAACTTCTACAAGATTGTTTAATAAAAAAAGATTCATATGAGTGTTATAAATTTTTAAATCCTTATTTTAGATTAATTGTAAAGGATATTGTTAACAAAAATGGTAATCTGTATATTTTTGAGAAAAAAACGAATTAATTGATAACGTCTTTATTATTCTGAATTTTCTACTCCCAATATTAATCTAAACTCATCCTCTAGATTAAGTTTTAAGGTGTTAATGTCTATAAGCAATTGTTTTTTGATACTTAATTCTTGATTTATTTGTTCTACAATTCTTATATCAACTGACTCTAAAAATTGTTGTAATTTTTTATCTAGAGTTAGTAATACTAACGATACATTATTGATATATAAACATGTATTTTTTGAAAGAAGAATTTTGTTAGTTCTGAATAATTTATTAAGTCTTTCTTGAATTTTTTTCCACTCTTTTAATAGAGCCAAGATTAAATCTTTATCAAGTTTTGCTTTGTCTCCTTCGAATAGCTTAATAAATTGTGTTAAAACATCTTCTAAAGTACTTAAATCTGCATAGTATTTTTTTATTACATGCGCTCTTTCTTCATGAAGCTTAGAAAATTTTACAGTCATTTTAGTTTGTTCATATAATAAACGCATTTTAGTTTCTTCAAAATTTAATTCTAGTTCCTTTTTATGAATTTCAAGTTGTTTTGATAGATTTAATTTTCTTGATTCTAATGATTTAGCAAAAATAAGTTCCGTAAATTTTCTACCTAAAAAAGTTATGATAATGATTAACGCTAATTGAGTTAAAGTTGTTATTCCAAAGTATACTAATAGTTCTATGTTCTTCATTATGGTTATATTTATTAAAAGTTATAATATAAAAATATAGAATTGATTCTTTTTTTTCAAATAATTTTTATGTAAATCGAGTTCGCAAAATTGGGCATACTAGTATATATATTCATTGACGTTATACATCTTATATGTAAATATAACAACAATTGATGACATATTTTTAATGAATGTCTTTGTTTATTTGGTTATGTGAATGTATTTTTTTTATGAAATTATCAAACAAATCCCCCAGCTGAGCGGAATTTGCAATTCCGCTTTTCAATTGAAAATCAAAACCTGTAGTAGCTAAATAATCTTTATAATTCACTTACTCCTCCCATTTTATAAGTAGATATATTGAAAAAGTATCTGGAAAACATGCTTTCTAATATTATTTATATTTTTTGGCTTTTCATGCTCATTTTAAGCCCATATGGAGTTCGAAAATATTTTGCAAAATCCATAAATTTTCACTCTACATTCAAACAAGTCTTAAAAAGCATAAAAAGTCTGAATTTTGATCTAAATTTATACACTGAAGCAGTTTTTAGACAAACTGCCGTTGTGCGCAATTAATATTTTGGAAAATGCGAATTAAAGAGTTAGTTTTTTTATTAGTTATTATTTGTTTGATAGAATCATGTGTAAAATATAGTTGCGATGGATTTCCTAATGAAGAGCTAAAATGGATACCGTTTCAGATTGGTGATAGTATTTATTATTCCAATGAAATAGATACAATTTCATTTTTAGTTGTAGACTTTCATAAATCAGATTCTTGGTCTGATTGGCAACAGTTAGTAATGGATTATTGGTGTCCGACCGAAGCTTATTACGTAACTAATAACAATGATAGATTGAATTTTAGCATAAAACAAATACGACGCGATGAATGTATAAATTGTAAAAATGATATAGAAATATATTTTACTGGATTGGATACTATAAGTTTTAATGATTATAGTAGAAACTATGATTGGGATAGTACTATTTATGTAAAATATATTGAAAACATGACTATTAATCAAAAGCAAATGACAGATGTATATTTTCTAACAAAGAAAAAAAACATTTCAGGAGAGTATATTGATTCAGTACTTATAGCACCGGATTATGGAATTTTAAAATTTTATGAATCTAGAGAAAATAGTTCTTGGGTAAGAGTAAAATATTAACAAACCATAACAATTAGATCATAATCTCAGCTGAGCGAAAACTGCAATTCCGTTTTTCAATTGAAAATCAAAACCTGATTTGCTACATAAGCTTTATAATTCACTTACTCCTCCCATGTTAGGAGTTTTTTTTCGGTTTATTCCCGGTATGCTTTACACTGATCTTAAAATGAAATTTTAGGTTTATACAGTATCCTTTATACTATTCAATTGAGCATATTCCTTAACCTGATGCATAAAGGCTTGTAATCGTGTTTCAATTGCGGTGTCATCCTGTCCATCATAAGCAATATTCTCCCATGGAATATTATTATGATCAGTTCTAAATTTTGGAGATACTGCACCAATTAAAGTTCCCGGCATACAAGTAAATGGCAGAATATGTATGATTCCTGACACACCCTTTCGAGCTAATGCAGATGCTTCTCCCAGACAAACCGCTGGATCACCATCGTAATCTTTATGAACATAAGGGTCACATAATGTAAGCATTTCTTCAACTGAAATTTCCGTATCTGTATCAATCATATTATTTACTGCTTTATGAAGTGTATGTTGTGTATAGTTTTGAACATACCAATTGATCTTTGATTTTATGATGCCTTTAAAGTCACCTTTCCATTTACTGTCTCTTATATGTCTGTAAGCTGAATATAATAAATATTCTGAAAACGATGCCATAACTGTTTCTGCTCCTAATTTCTCCAGTCTTTCAACTAAATTTCCGCTGCAGAAAGGATTATCTCTCATAAAAATTTCACCAAGAACAGGCACAAGCGGTTTTCTATACCCATTAGATATTTGCACCAGTTTAAATATATCGGCACATTCTTTTATTACCCTTGTTAAATCTTTGCCGCCTTTCTCTGTAGAATCAATAACTTTATCTAAACAAATTTTATATATCCTGTTAGTTTCACCGGGAATAAGTTCATAAGGTCTTTTTTCTTGTAGCATCTTTTTTAAAATATCAACTGCAACTGAAGCTTTCCATGTCAACATAGTAAACTTACTACCTTTTCCGCCGGATATATCTTCATAAGCATTAGCATTTGACGGTGAAACAAATTGAACATTATTGTATCCCAGTCGGTTAAATACAAGCTTTTGCAACTTATTATATTGCCCAAATCTGCATGGCCCGTTATGGTCAGGCATAAAAAAGCTAATCTTTTTAGGATTTATATTCGGTTCTTCCATCTTTTTCAGAAAACTACCCAAAGTACAAATCATCGGAAAACATTCATTTGAACTTGTATGTTTTCTTCCCAACTCAATATCATGCTCGTTTTGCATTGGTAAAACATAAGATTCTGTTCCGAAATGCCTTACAGCAGCTGCAATGGCATAAGCAGCATCACACATGTAAGGAAAATAAAGAACCCTATCCTTTATAACAGATGCAGAAACTTTACCCGGACGAAAGATTTTTTCTTGCTCGGATTTCACTTTTTTAGAGCCTCTTAAACTATCTAAAAATGCTTCAAATCTTGTAATCATGCCGGCATCTGCACTGTGTTCGTCAATTTCAAGATGCAAATATGGTTTCCCTTTCATTTCTTCTCTTACAAAATGTGTTAAGAATGTATCGGGGCCACACCTGAAATTTCCGAGAAAAATTGCATCAAGTTTCGGATGCTTTTTAATGTATTTTACAGCCGAAATGATTTTCTGTCCATTGGGCCAATACATCATATTATAATCTTCAAAAACATTTTCTTCATTCAGAGGTAGAAAATCAATTGGAATTGGCATTACATTTTGGTTAATTAACTTTTCAACCATTCTTAAATTAAGTTCGGGATCGCCTGTATTATATGGTCTGCCAAGAATTACCGCAGATTTTTTGTCATCTGGTAAATTTGCCAAAACTTCTTTGCCTTTTTCTTGAACAGCGTTTTCAAATAAGGTTTGAGCTTCATCGGCTAATTTTATTGCTTTATCTGATTTTGATTTTGAAATATTGAACTTTTCTTTCATAAAACCTGAAAGTTCATTATTCAATACTTTTCCGAAATACCTGAAATGCAAGGTTGGGATCAACAGCTTATCAATATCTTTCTGATTTTTCAAAGCTGCTTTTATCATAAAAGAATAAGATTGTACCCACGGACAATTACAATTACTAGTAGGATTATTTTTGTCCGCTTTTGCATTCACAATAAAAGGTGTAAAAATAAAATCAACATTCTTTTCAAGTAGATTTAAAACATGGCCGTGCATTAATTGAACAGGAAAACAGGTTTCTGCAATTAACAATTCGTGAGATTTATTAACCATGTGATGATCGGAAGGATCAGACAGAACAATTTTAAATCCCATGTTTTGAAAATATGTTCTCCAGAATGGAAACTGCTGAAAATAAACCATTAAAGCTCTTGGGAAACCGATTGTTTTTTCTCCTTTTTGATCATCTTCTATAAAATCTCCGGTTAATAATTTAATTCTTTCCTCAAATAAGTTAGGAATGTTTTTCCCTTTTCCTTTACGTTCTTCGACTTCATATTTTTCACATCTACCGCCGTAAAATAAGGCTTTGCTCTCGCCTTCGATTCTCACTCTCCTTATTTCACATTGATTAGAGCATGATTTACATGTAAATTTATCAACCGTATATGGAATTTTACTAATGTCAAAACCTTTAAAACGAGTTTGGTTTCCGCTCTTGTTAATTTCATTTCTTGCCAGAATAGCTGTACCTATGGCGCCCGTAACATCAAAATGAGGCGGTATAGTAATTTTTTTGCCTGTTACCTTTTCAAAAGCAGCTACAACAGCTTTATTATTGGTAACACCACCCTGAAAAAATATTTTATTGCCTACTTTTCTGTTTCCTACAACTTTTTGCAAATAATTGTAAACAATTGAGTACGCTAAACCTCCAACTAAATTATCTTTTGTAACACCTTTTTGTTGATTTGAATTTAAGTCTGATTCGATAAAAACGGTACATCTATCGCCAAGCGATGCAGGTTCTTTTGCATTTAAAGCTAAATCTCCGAACTCTTCAATGATGTTAATATTCAATTTTTCTGCTTGCTCCTCCAAAAATGAACCTGTACCGGCTGCACATACCTTATTCATTTCAAAATCAACAACAATTCCGTTTTCAATACTGATGTATTTAGAATCTTGACCTCCGATTTCAAAAATAGTATCAACGGTAGGATCGTGCGCAATAGCAGCAGTAGCTTGGGCTGTTATTTCATTTTGTATCACATCGGCACCAATAAAATCTCCGGTTAAATATCTTCCCGATCCGGTAGTTCCGGCAGCTTTAACAATTACCTTATCTCCAACTTCCTCAAAAATTTCTTCCAGTCCTCTTCTTATGGCAATTAATGGCTTACTTGCCGTTGGAAGATATCGCCTTGCAACTACATTATTTTTATCATCAATTAAAACAACATTTGTACTTAACGAACCAATATCCAATCCTAAATAAACTTCAAGTTTGTCATGACCGTTTAAATTAAAATTGATTTCTTTATTATAAGTTGCCTCAGATAGTTTTAAAGGTTCCAGAGCACTTCCATTTGAACCCTTTGTTACTAAATATTTAGCAAGTTCATCAATTCCTTTATAAGGATTTTCTTGTTTGTCTTTTTCATTTATTATGTGATATACTGCTCCAATAGCTCCCATTGAGGCATAGTATTCAGGTATAATTAAATCTTCATTGCTAAGTTTAAATATTTCTTT
The DNA here is from genome assembly GCA_013138975.1 of Bacteroidales bacterium. Classification (GTDB taxonomy): domain Bacteria; phylum Bacteroidota; class Bacteroidia; order Bacteroidales; family UBA12077; genus UBA12077. The sequence goes on along the minus strand of WTBR01000035.1, from coordinate 39,264 downwards.
AAAAGCCCTGATCATTCCTTTATTTGCTGATACACCACCCTGAAATATTACAGGAGTTTCAATGTTTTTACCTTTTCCCAAATTACTTTTAAAATTCCGGGCAACTGCAAAACACAATCCGGCAACAATATCATGAACCGGTGTTGCTATTTGTTGAAGATGGATCATGTCACTTTTGGCAAATACACTGCACCTTCCGGCAATACGAGGCGGGTTTTCAGATTTTAATGCCATTTCCCCGAATCCATTTTCAATAGATACACCAATACGTTTAGCTTGTTGATCTAAAAACGAACCTGTTCCAGCTGCACACAAGCTGTTCATTGAAAAATCACACATATTTGATTTTTCCGCAGCTTCGCGGTTTTCCATAAAAATAAGTTTGGAATCTTCACCACCCATTTCAATAATGGTCTTAACATCAGGATACAAAAATGCAACAGAAGAAGACTGAGCAATTATTTCATTTACAAAAAAACCTCCAACAAGTTCCGAAGCTTTTTTTCCTCCGGAACCGGTAAAAGCAATTATACCAATTTGGTCTTTAGTATATTCATCGAATATTTCTTGAAGGATTTCTTTAAGCACATGGAAGGGTTTTCCCTGACAATAAGTGTACTTGTTTTTAACAATTTCCTTATCAGCGTTCATAAGAACAGTGTTTACAGAAATAGATCCGATATCAATACCAATATGTAGTTTCATATTACGGATTTAATATTAAATCAACATTAAATTAAAACTAGAATGATTTTATCTCGATTGATATTCAAGATACCACGATATTACATAAAAAGCAATTTTTTTAATACTTTGAACAAAAAGAATTTAAGGGAAAAGAAGATGAAAAGTAATATTGATCGATGTTTTTGCTTTCTTTAAAGTCCTAATGTATTAGACGAGTTAAACTTCTAAATACAGAAAAAGTTAAAGTGAAGGTGTCCAATATCGAAACCCTTACTTTAACTTCAATAATACTTTTCCGAAAACAATTAGATTTAGGAATGTTAGATATTTATTCTTTAGGTTTTACTTTTTTTAATTCCAAAATAAATAGCAATGCCACCAGTAAAGAACATGATTAAACTATAAATTGCTGGTGTAATAGCATATTCACTATTACCAAGCAATACAACGGCAATCATTATAGCTAAAGTTCCATTCTGAATACCCGATTCAATTGAAATAGATACAGCTCTCTTATCAAGAATTTTAAATAATCTTGCAGAATAATAACCAACCAACATAGTTGCAGCATTTAAAATTAAAGCTACAAGTCCTGCTTGTTTTAAATATGGAATAAGGTTTTCTTTTTCCTTTATAACAATACCAATAATAACCAAGGCAACTACAATACCAGATGCTTTTCGAACTGGTTTTTCCATTTTTAAAGCAAAGCCTTCTTTATATTTTCTAATTAGCATTCCAATAGCAACAGGAAGTACAATAATTACAAAAATCTGAATAATAGTTTCAACAACATCAAGTTTAATTACTTGTCCTTCATCAAGAAATTGAATTAAAGCAAAATTTACAATAAAAGGAATTGTAATAATGGTAATAAGACTACTAATTGCTGTTAAGGAAACAGATAGTGCCAAATCACCTTTTGCTAAGTGTGTTATTAAATTAGATGTTGGTCCACCCGGGCAAGCAGCTAATATCATTATTCCTATAGCAATTTCAGGTTTTATGGGGAAAGCAATTGCTATTGCAAATCCAATTAATGGCAGTATTATTAACTGATTTGTTAAACCCACAAATATTGCTTTTGGGTATAATATTATCCTTTTAAAATCGTCAGTAACCAAAGATAATCCCATGCCTAGCATAATGATGATAAGAGATAATGCTAAAATAATTGTTGAAGCTTTGTCCATGTTTTTTAGTTTTGATTTAAACAACTAAAATACGCTTTTTTTAGAATAAAGGACAAGTTTGTCTGAAATTACTGTAAGCCAGTGTTATGTAATTTTGATTATTATAACTATTTTCATGCTCAATTGCTTTACGGATTGTAAATGAATAATATTAAAATTATTGAAATGGAAAATAAACCAAAGGTATATAGTAGTGCACAATATAATCTTAATGAACTACCTTCTGATAGAAAATTTGAAGAATTAATTTATCGTATTTTCCAAAATAGAGTTAATGATGATTTAAAAGAGTTATATGATAAGGCATATTTAATGCCTGGTGTGGCTGAAAAAGGTATTGATGTTCTTTTGAAAAAAAATGGAAAGAATGAAGGAGTCGTGCAGTGTAAAATGAATACCAGTGGTAATTTAAATAAAACTGAAGCTGCAAAAGAAATTATAAAATTTGTACTTAATTATTATCTTGATAAGAGTCTAATTAATAATCTTGACAGTTTTAAATATTATTTTGTTGTATCAGGTAAATTTTCTTCTACTACAATAAAATTACTAGGAGCATTCAAAAATGAAATTATAAAAGAACCAAAACTTCAAAAATGGACTGAGGAAGTGATACATAAATATTCAACTTTACAAAGCTTAAATTATGGAGATATTGAAAATGATTTTAAGCAAACATTATCTAAATTAGAGCTTGAGCAGATAAACTACAGTGATATTAATGCTTGGATAAATAAATACGAGAGTTCGGGTATAGCGAATGAGTTCTTTTCTATTAAAACAGTTGTTGATAGTGCTTCAATAGATAAAGGAATTAACAAACTGATCGAAACAATTAATCCAAAAGTTGAATCGAAAATAGATGTTTTTTTAAAATCATATTATTCATCGGCTAAGAATCATTTAGATGTTGTGAAATTTATTGGACATGATATTTCAATTGGAAATAGACCAAGAAATATAACCGTCTCAAAGCTTTATGTTGATCCGTATTTTACTGTTAATAAAAATATAAAATCCGGAGGGAGCTTACTGGAAGAATTCCGTAAAAGAAAAAAGAGAGAATTAAGAATTCATGATGTATTTAAACGATCAAAGCATTATATTATTTTAGGTGATCCGGGTTCCGGAAAATCTTTGATGGTTAAGAATCTTATTTTACGTTTCATGAAGAAGAATGCTAAAACAGGAGGTCTTAAAAATTATAAAAACCATATCCCTTTTAGAATAGAATTGCGCAAGTATAATGAAAAAAGACATAAAGAGAATATGAATATTGTCGATTATTTAACGACACTTTTAAAAACCGAGTATCAGTTAAATGACATTGATGAAAAAACGATCTCTTATATAATCCAACATAGACCTACACTATTTTTCTTTGACGGTTTAGATGAAATATTTGATATAGCGCAGAAAAATTGTATAAAAGAGGATATTGTAAATTTTATTTCGGTTAATAAAAATGTTAAATGTATTGTTACGTCAAGGTTTATTGGTTATCACGACGTTCAGTTCCCGGAGGATCAATTCTATGAATTCGCTATTCAGAATTTTAATGAAAAACAAATTGAGAAGTTTATTGAGAAATTTTATTCTTCGCAAATAAGAAATAAATCAGATAAAAGCAGAGAAATAGAAAGTTGTAAACGTCAAGTAAAAGAAATAGATGATGATTTAAAAAGTAATCCTTTAATATTATCATTAATGACATTGCTAGCAATAAATAAAGTAATTATTCCTGATTCCAGGTTGGATGTTTATCGATCATGCACCAATACTTTGGTTGAGACGAGAGATAAAGATGAAAAGCAACTAAATATTAAATTACGAGTTAACAATAAAAGAGGTACTTTTGGAAAGCTTGCATATTGGCAATACAATCAAATCTCAAATAAAAAAACAGTTACCCGAACACTTGCAAAAAAAGCAGTAGCTGAATATCTTGTTTCTAAGAATGAATTCGAAGATTTATTAGAAGCAGAAGATGCTGCGAGTCATTTTCTGGAATATGCAGAAAGTCGGTCTATCTATTTTGAAAATAATTTTACCCACAAAACTTTTTTAGAATATTATACAGCCAATCATATTTTTACTCGATACCATAACAATCATAAAAAACACGTAAAAAGAGATGAAATAATTCAGAATAATATCAAAAATTCTGCATGGCATGTTGTTTTTGAATTATTAATCTCAATGATCGATGAGCATTTAGACGAATCTGAAGTGATGGATGAAATAATTCAGAAACAATTAAAACCCGAAAGCCCGGAAATTAATTACTTCTTTCTTAGTGTTTTAAAGCAAACAAAGAATATTGGTGATGATATTAAAAAACAAATTATCAAAAACTCTATTTTATTAATTATTAAAGAAAAAGATATCAATATAAAAAAGAGTAAATATTTAGAGTCAAATGGTTTTTTCTCATTAATATGTGAGCTTAATAATAATAATAAGATAAAGGCTCTTTTTCAAGAAGTCATTTACAATATTGAAATGGAGTTAGAAAACGATAATGATAGAACTAATTTATATATTTTTTTATATGAATTAGACAGCCGTTTTGGTTTTTTAGATAAAAATTCAGGAATTAAGTTTGAATACAAGGCAAAAGATAAATTGGAACAATTAAGAAAAACAAACTTGAATTTATTTACATATTATTATGAAAATAGTATTCGTAAAATGATATCGGAACAAGTAAAGTTTTTTGGTTTTGATAGTATTTTCGAAGATATCCCATTTAAATTTCAACAAAATGTAACACGATTATCTACTTTTTATAATTATTTATCTCAAAAAGATACTTTTAGCTCTTATCAAGAAATAATAGAAGATATGCACTGTTTCTCAGGAATAGGTCTTGATTTTCAGTTGTTTGGGATGCAAAATAGGAATATTAGAATTGACCTATTTCTAATTGATGATTTTAATGTAAAAATAAAAAACCTAATAAAAATATTGATTAAAAGCTCAGACGAAAGGCTTGATAATTTTATTAGATTTATTTTTTCCTTTGTTAGTTTAAATACAATTAAGAGTATGGGCTCGGAATTTGCAGAAGAAAAGAAATTTAAAAACTTGATTCAAAGTATAGAAGCTAATAAGAAAAAAGGTGTATAAAAAAACTTAGATAGCCCTCCAATGCTTCCTTTGATACACAGACGGGTTAACCCGTCTGTAATGTGAACGTATAATACTAGATGTTAAATTTTGAAACAATTTGTTTTTGAATTGATATTATAGTTTGACATTGTTCATCGACTAAGTTTTATTACTTTTAAAGTAGAAATTGTAAAAAAGTATGATAATTATAATACTTAACTCGTCGTTTGGCATAATGCACCGACGGGTTAACCCGTCGGTAAAATGATCCTGTAATCATGGATTTTAAACCTTAAAAATTGACTTCAATAACTTAATAAATCATTCTAATCTTAAAAGATCCATACCATTTAATATAGTTGTTCTTCAATAGGCTTTGTATTATTTTTATCCTGAAAATTTTTTTTTTGAAAAACCGACGGGTTAACCCGTCTGTAATGCGAATGAGTAATATTTGATATTAAATTCTGAAACAATCTGTTTTTGAATTGATATTATATTTTGACATTGTTCGTCGACTAAGTTTTATTACTTTTAAAGCAGAAATTGTATAAAAGTATGATAATTATAATACTTAACTCGTCGTTTGGTATAATGCACCGACGGGTTAACCCGTCGGTAAAATGATCTTGTAATCCTGGATTTTAAACCTTAAAAATTGCCTTCAATAACTTAATAAATCTTTCTAATCTTGAAAAGATCTATATCATTTAATATAGTTGTTCTTCAATAAGCTTTGTATTATTTTTATCCTGAAAAATAATTTTTTTTGAAAAACCGACGGGTTAACCCGTCTGTAATGTGAACGTGTAATACTTGATGTTAAATTTTGAAACAAATTGTTTTTTAATTGATATCATATTATAATCTTGTTCCTCCATTAGCTTTATATTACTTTTAAAGCAGAAATTAAAACCATGTCGAACAAGATTTTACTTGCACCAATTCAGGGAGTTACTGATTATCAATTCAGAAATACTTATAATAAGTTTTTTAAGGGAGTAGATTATATGTATTCACCTTATTTACGAGTTGATAAGGATATGCAGTTGAGAAACTCAAAAGTAAAGGATATTTTACCTGAGAATAATAAGGACATAAACCTTGTTCCACAGATAATGACAAATAAACCAGAAGAGTTTATTTATATGTCGAAATTATTATTTGATAAAGGGTATGAGCATATTAATTGGAATTTAGGTTGTCCGTTCCCAATGGTCACAAACCGTGAATTAGGCTCAGGGCTTTTACCGCATCATAATAAAATAGAGGATGTTTTAGCGAAAGTATTGCCAGTAATTCCTGTTAAGCTATCGATTAAAATGCGCATTGGTTTTGAAGATGAAGAAGAAATCTTTAAAATACTTCCAGTTTTAGATAAATTCCCGGTTCTAGAAATAATTATACATCCGCGAACAGGTAAACAAATGTATAAAGGTGAGGTAAATACCGATGTTTTTGAAAAGTGTTTGGCTTTAACAAAACATAAGATTTGTTATAATGGAGATATTAATACATTAGATGATTATAACAAATTAAGTAGTCGTTTTAAAACAGTAAAATCATGGATGCTTGGGCGAGGACTTATTGCAAATCCTTTTTTAGCAATGCAGATAAATCAAAATGACAAAGATTTTTCTGATAATAAAATGGATATATTCAGGGAGTTTCATGATATTTTAAGCGAAGAGTACATGAAAAATTTATCGGGTCCTTCGCATCTATTAAATAAGATGAGAGTTTTCTGGGAGTATTTTTCATTATCGTTTACAAATAGTCATAAAGTTTATAAACGAGTTAAAAAGGCTACATCAATAAGTAAATATAAAATTGCGGTTGAGCAGAATTGTAGTAGTGAAAGTTGGATTGCATAATTCTACTTTACAAATTAAACTAATGAAGTGATAATAACTAACTCCGGCATTTATGCCGGTGAAACAAGAATTCAAGCAATCTAGGCTTTAGCCCACAAGGTGCTTTAATTTAAGGGTTAAAACCCAATGTTCTGTACTTTTATACTCCGCCATAAATGACGGAGTTAGTCAAACAAACATTAAAGTCATAAAGTAGAAATTATTAAAATAATATAAGATGATAATAGACAAAATACAAAAGTCATTGCTGTATGAAAATTTACATTCAGGATTCGCTAAAGCATTTGATTTTATTAGAAAAACTGATTTTTCGAAACTAGTAGATGGTAAATATGAAATAGACGGTGATAATATTTTTGCCATGGTACAAGAGTACAAAACAAAAGACATTGGTAAACTTGAGGGGCATCGTAAATATATAGATATACAATATATACATTCAGGAGTAGAACAAATTGGATATGCAAACTTAGAAAATCAAAACATTATTTCTGATGATGAAGAAAAAGACCTAGCTTTTTACGAAGGCGAAGGATCATTCATAAAGATAGAATCTCAAATGTTTGCAATATTCTTTCCTCAAGATCTTCATATGCCGGGTATAAAAATAGCTAATGCCAATAAAGTAAAGAAAATTGTAATTAAGGTAAAGGTGTAATTTTGTACTTATATTAAACTAAATCGCATGAAACAAAAAACAATTGTAATTACAGGAAGCACTAGTGGAATTGGTTTTGGACTTGCCAAAGAATTTTTGACACTTGGACACAAGATCGTTATTAATGGGCGAACAGCAGAAAAGCTCTCAAAAGCAATATCAGAACTACAAAATATTAATCCTGATCTTATTGGTGTTGTTGGTAGCGTAAGCCTTAACGAAACACATGTAAGTATAGTTGAAAAGGCTATGTCTGAATTTGGTAAAATAGATATTTGGATTAATAACGCAGGATTACCTCAAACACATAAAATGTTTGTGGATATTGATGATAATGAACTTAATAAAATAATAGATACCAATATTTATGGTTTAATGTTGGGGACAAGAATTGCTGCAAAGCATATGATCCAACAAGGTTTTGGTAAAATATTTAATATGGAAGGATTTGGCAGTGATGGGCGAATCATGAGAAAATTAAGTATATATGGTACTACAAAACGAGCCGTTAATTATTACACAAAATCAGTTGCAAACGAAATAAAGGATAATCCAGTTCAGATTGGGATATTAAGCCCGGGAATGGTTCGAACAGACTTTTTAAATAATTCTAAAGAATTTATGTCAAGCGATGAGGCTAAGAAGTTCGAGAAAGTCTATAATGCGTTAGCTGAGGATGTAGAACCTGTTACAAAATATCTCGTTCATCGAATACTTAAAAGTTCAAAAAACTACGATCGAATAGAGTATTTAACTAAATCAAAACTGATTTTTAAATTGATAAAAATGATGATATCTTAGATTTTTTCCAATAAAAACTGAATGATAATTGTTAAAAAAGATTAATTACAAGATTTTTATAAATAGTTGTTATTGTATGATTATTTTCTTTTTGTAATTTCATGCATTCAAAAATAGTATAAAATACAATTGATAATAAACTAATGAGTATCGAAAAAGAATTAAACAAACGAAGTGGAACTAAATGCGAATTGTGTGGTGCCGAAGACGGATTGAGTGTGTATGAAATTCCCCCTGTAACTAAGAGTAGTATCGATGAGTGTATCCATGTTTGTGAAACCTGTATCAATCAAATAGAAAATCCGGATGCAATAGATGCTAATCATTGGCGTTGTTTAAACGATAGTATGTGGAGCGAAGTGCCGGCAGTACAAGTAATGGCATGGCGCATGCTTAATCGTTTAAAAGCAGAAGCTTGGCCACAGGATTTGCTGGATATGTTATATCTTGACGAAGAAACATTAACATGGGCACAGGCAACAGGCGAAGGAAAAACTTCAGATGAAGAAATAAAGCATATGGATAGTAATGGTAGCCAGCTTCAAGCCGGTGACACAGTAGTGCTTATAAAAGATTTAAATGTAAAAGGAGCTGGTTTTACCGCAAAACGAGGTACAGCAGTTCGAGGAATTTCATTGGTTGCCGATAATGCAGAACATATCGAAGGTCGCATTAATGGTCAGCAGATTGTAATACTCACAAAATTTGTAAAGAAATCTAATTAAAAATTAAAAATTAATAAAATGAGAAAAACAGCATTTTTAGTATTTACCCTTATTGGCTTAATGATGGTTGTTGAATCATCGGCACAAAGAGGGAAAAAAAATGAATTGACAAATTCAGTTGATTCAATAAGTTATGCCTTTGGTATTAGTATTGCAAAGACAGTAAAGCAGCAAAATATACCGGAATTAAACCTTGAAAAACTTTTAAAAGGGATAGAAGATGTTTTTGGAGAGCAGGAAACTAAGTTGACAGTGGAACATTCACAAACTTTATTAAATGAATATATTTCTGCTTTAAAAGAAAAATTAGAATTGGAGAAGTTGGAAGAAATGGCTAAGTTTTTAGATGAAAATAAGAAAGATCCAGGGGTGGTAACATTGCCAAGTGGTCTACAGTATAAAGTACTTAGAGAAGGAACAGGACAAAGCCCAATGCCAAAAAGTAAAGTGAAAACTCATTATAAAGGTACATTACTTGACGGTACTGTTTTCGATAGTTCTTATGATAGAGGAGAGCCAGTGGAATTTGGAGTTAATCAGGTAATAAGAGGTTGGCAAGAAGCACTTGTACTAATGAAGCCAGGAGCAAAATGGATGCTTTATATTCCTCCATACTTAGGTTATGGCGATCGAGATTCAGGCCCGATTCCAGCAAACTCTATATTAATTTTTGAAATAGAATTGTTAAGTGTAGAGTAATTTTAGCAAATTATATAAATAGTTGAGGGTGTCCAAAAAGTTAGAAAGTTGTCTATACTTCGACAGGCTCAGTATGACAAGTTTCTGTTAATTGGTTTGTCACACTGAGCCTGTCGAAGTGTTTTAACTTTATTACTAACTTTTTGGACACCCTCATTTTTGTATTTTAAGTTTTGAAAACAATTTAATTAGGTACTATGGACGGTAAAAAAGAAGAAATTATTAATGAACTTGATATTGATAGAATTATTGAAAAATACCAATTACTTCCACATCCTGAAGGTGGATATTATAGCGAAGTATATCGTTCAAAGCAAGAAGTATCTTCATTAGTAGTTGGTGAGAACCGAAATGCTGTTACACATATTTATTTCTTATTAAAAAAAGGTCAGTTTAGTAGATTTCATAAAGTACATCACGATGAAATATGGAATTTTTATGAAGGTTCACCTTTAAAGATCATTGAGTTCAATGGAGAAAAAATAGAAGAAAAATTTATTGGTAAAGATACAGGATCATATGTTTCAGTTGTAGAAGGAGGCATTTTTCAAGCAGCAGAAACCACAGGATTGTATACTTTAGTAGGTTGCACTGTTGCTCCGGGATTCGATTTTAAAGATTTCTCATTTATAACTGACGAACCCGACATACAAGCTGTATTAAAAGAACAATTCACCGATTATAAATATTTAATTTAGTATAAATAATTTTGACCTGAAATATTTATTGTTTTCGTTGAGTTCCGCTTAATTTTTTATTCTAATTATCATTTTACTAAATTTTATATGAGAACAAATTAATAAATTGTTAGCTCATTTAATTTTTCTTAAAAAGAGTATAGTTTAGGTTTAAGAGCAAATACCTTACTAGGTCCCATTAATATTATGTATGGAGATAACGATTTCAATGGCGATATACAATGGTATATTAGTGTAGGTTACCCATTTTAAATTTATAAGATAAATCCGCAAACTCTCGCACAGATTTATTAATAATCAGCAAGTAGATTATGATTTCATGTCATCTATATTAGTTAACCCTTGTACGACTGATTTCTTAATATCTAAATGAATGAAAATATACTTGCGGATGTTAAGTAGCGTCTGCAAGAAAACTGCCTTTTTTCAAGTCTTTGATAAGAAAGCGTCAAAGACACGGCCTTCCAACTTAGCGTTAGCGAAAAACTGCTAAAAACCAAGGGGTTCATTTTTGTGAATGCTATGAGCTGAGCTTGTCGAAGTAACTGTTTTCAACACGAGAGTAACGAAGAACCTTGTGAAGCTCACGAGCACAATTTCTTAAATATTAAACTTGTGAGTAATTTGGCGTTTTCTTGCAAAGTCTATGTATATACAAATGTCTATATTCGAACATATATGTCGTAAAAGCGGACAGTTTCATTAATCTTTAAAAATCCAAGAAATTTATATTTAGTTGTAATACAACACTTTGTGTCTTATGGCATTAAAATTGAAATATTGGAATAGTTTAAAAAGATAAACTATGTAACCAATCTGGATAATTAGGCGTCATAACGAAATATATAAATTAATAAACAATAAACTTATGAAAACAACAATTCAAATTAGATTTTTACTAATACTGGGCTGTGTAATGCTATCAGTATTTTCCTTATCAGCACAATCAGAAACAGAAGTTAATGTTGGTAGAGTTGCTCAAGGCGAGGTTGATTTCGCAGGATTTAAATTAAGTCAGGATGCAACAATTAATATTAATGGATCAGGTGCTTCTTACGATAAATGGGGGAGTAATCTTATTTATTATGGATGGATTATTGAAAGTAAATCAAGAGAAGTTGTTTGGAGTCTTTTAGATGAATACGAAAATGATTTTTTCCAAGGTAATGGATCTTTTTCTTTTGAGGCTAATATAGAGCTTGAGAAGGGAGCTTATGAAGTATATTATACAGGAATACGTGATAATTCCAATTATAAATATTATGGAAATGATTTAACCAAAATAGTTAAGGAAGTCGTTAACGCTATAGTTGACGATAAAGATCATTCATATTATAAGAATGAGAAAGATTATATGACAATAGGTAGTAATGATAATGGTTTTACGGTTAATGATGGGCGAGAATATGTTGATAACATATCCAAAAAATCTATAGCGTCTTTTGTTCGTACCGGAGATGATGAAGCGGAGCAAAAAAACTTTGCACTAAAGAAAGAAACTAAAGTATATATTTATTGTCAAGGAGAAAAAGAAGACAAAGAAATTTATGATTTTGCATGGATTTATAACCTTAAAACACACGAGAAAATTTGGCCGAATAATTTAACAGATTTTAATCGTGCAGGAGGAGGAAGAAAAAATTTCTCAGCGTTTCAAGAACTTACCCTACCGGCAGGCGAATACCAGATTAATTACGTTACAGATGGATCGCATTCTTTTGAAAGATGGAATGTCAAACCTCCACACGACCCACAATTTTGGGGTGTATCAATGTGGTGCGATAATAAGGATATGAAAAATGTTTCGGAAAATACATCTGAGCATCTTCCGGTGGTTAATTTAACTGAAGTTAGAGATGATGAATTTGTTACACAAGGATTTGAAATTACTAAATCAATTGATCTTCGGGTAATTTGTTTAGGTGAGTCTATGGATCATGAACCAAGTGATTATGGATGGATAATAGATGCTAAATCCGGTACAACAGTATGGAAATTTACAAGATCAAAATCAGAATATGCAGGCGGTTCAGATAAAAATAGAATAATTAATGAGCTTGTTACTTTAGAAAAGGGTAAATATATAGCCTATTATGTTACAGACGGTTCTCATGCATATCACGATTGGAATTCAGCACCACCGCACGATCAAAAATTATGGGGATTAAGTTTGTGGACAGTAAATGATACAGATAAGTCAAGTATTAAGTTATTTAAGGTAGAAGAGTTTAAAGATGAGAATGTAATTGCAGGAATTACAGGAGTAAGAGATAATCAGAAAGATTATGAAAATTTTAAACTTGAAAAAGAATCGAAAGTAAGAATATACGCAATAGGCGAGGGAGATGATGGATATATGTCAGATACCGGTTGGATTAAAAACATGGAAACAGGTAAAACAGTTTGGGAAATGACGTATAGAACAACGGAACATGCCGGAGGAGCACATAAGAATAGAATGTATAACGATTATATTCTGTTACCAGCCGGAAATTACAGACTTTATTTCGAAAGCGATGGCTCACATTCATTTATGGATTGGAATGCAGATCCTCCACACGACCCAATGAATTATGGTATAAAAATCTTAAAAGAATAAACTTAATAAATTAAGTTTTGCAGAGGATGTCCGAAAAGACCAATTAGGTGTCATTCTGAGCTTGTCGAAGAATCTATTTAATTATTAATGAGGTGTTTCGAAAAGTTCAGTGTTATATCTATCATAGAAGGTCTACTTTTCGGACATCCTCTTTTTTATGTTTAAAATTTAAAATTAAATAAATCCTGTTAATTTTGTTAACCACGAATAATAAAACAATATGAAAAAGGATAAAAGTCAACTCGTTTCAGGACAAATTTTAAGACAGCAACTAGGAGGAATCGTATTTTTTCAAACAAAAATGCAAGCTGAATTAAGCAAGTTTTATATCGAAAAAGTAGGATGTAAATTGTGGATGGATCGGGGAGGATGTCATATTTTTCAACATGGTAATATGTTATTTGGCCTTTGTCAGCGCGAAGTGGCTGATAATTTAGGAATGATCACATTCTTTTATTCTTCGAGAGAAAGTGTTGACGAGATGTATGCGAAATTCAAAGATCTTGCAGTAGAAAAACCAAAAGATAATAATCAATATAGGATTTATCATTTTTATGCTAAAGACCCTGAAGGACGAAATATTGAGTTTCAGTATTTCTGGGAAGAATAGAGATTAGAAAAATTGTTGTAACTACTCAAGTGTGTTATAGTGTTGATATATAATTATTGAAAAGTTAGTTTCACGCAAAGTACGCTAAGAAAAAAATATGCAAAGGCAGCATTTAACACATTGTAAGCTTTTTGCGATCTTTGCGAAAAACTTTGCGACTTTTGCGAGAAAACTATAAAGTACTTATATTTTATCAGTTAGTTTTAAATAGTGTGCCTGAGTAGTTACAAATTATTTTATTTCTTAATGATCCGGATTACTTCTTTTCTTACCACACGGAGATATTTAAATATACCATCAAGTGGGCATAAAAATCGACACCAAGGTCTTTTAATAAATAATGATGAAATAATAATAATAATTACCAGAACAAAGCCAATTTTAGAAGCAGTTAGATTAAATAATCCACCATATATCTCATATTCCGTTAGACCCGGATCATGCATGTAAAGACCAACTGTTATTACTAGAAATGAAATTAACCACTGTACTTTCTTTAAATGCTTAGAGAATTTAAATTTTATGGGTTTTGCACTTCCAAGTTTGCCAATTATCTCCTGAGAAGCACCAAATGGACAAATTGAATGACAATAATGATTTTTTCCGGTAAATAAAATGCTAAGTAAAGTTCCAAATAAAAGAATATAAACAAATAATCCGGTGTAAATCGAAGGCCAAGTCCCTAATAAAAGAGAATTGATCCGAGCCGTGGTAATTGATTGATTATAAATAAAACCTAAAAATACAACAGACAATAATAAAGATGTCCACCAAATGCGTTTTGAATATTTATTCCTGCGAATTTTAGCTTTGGCAAAGGCTAAAACAAAAAGAAGTAGAATTATAGCTTCAAGAGTGCCAAATCTTAATTTTTCTTTATCATTTGGATCTAAATTCTCACCTAAATGATATGCCGAAATAATAGCATTTTTTATTCCATTACATGATACAGTTGCGCCGCTAATTCCATCAATATTATTTATGGAATTTATGTCTATTCCAATAAATAATTTTAAAAATTCTTTTTTAATTATTCTCTGAAAATAGGAGTGTGTTTCTGCTTGATCTATTACCTTAACCGAATTAATTATACGATTAGTATCAGATAATACCAAAACTTTAATTAGTCCATTATATCCCTTTGCATCACCAATATAAATATAACCTTCTTTCGAATATGTTAATGGATTAATAAAAACCCATTTGTGGGAATTCATTAGCTTCGACTCAACATTTAATTCTTTAATTGAATTAGAAATTAAATCTTTTTGAATAAGATTATTTCTTTTTCTACCAATATAAACAGCTAAAACGCTTATTAAGGCAATGCCGATAATTATTATGAGATTTTTTACCTGAACTTTATTTGTCATTTTTCTATAACCTTAGGAGTTTCCAAACTCCTGCACCGAACAAAACAAAAATTGTCCCAAATACACCAAGAAAGTATAATCCAGCCCTGGTTTCATTTTCACCAATAAGAGTAAATCCCCCTGCAATAACAATATTTAACCCTATGAACCATATGGAAAATAAAATCCAATTCCACCAGTTCAATTTAAAATTAAAATCTTCAGCCCAATATTTAATACTTATTACGAAAATTGTATATAAAAACCCCATGATTATCCAAAATAGAGGTTCTAGCATTGTTGAATATGGAAACATATTTTATAATTTTTTAATGTGTTTAAGAAAATCCTTATTTTAAGTGGTTCTTAGAAAGCGTAATGCACTTATTGATATTTTCTAAGATTCACTATAAATTAAACCATTCTTCACTTCTTAACCAATCAGGTGCTTCGTTGTATGTTTTATTATTTCCGTCAGGTGGAGGAAGATATTCCTGTCCGCCGTGATATTTAAAGAATTTCTTTTGCATTGCTAACATACCTGAAGAGAATAAACCTGTCGGATCTCGAGGATCAACTTCACGAACAATATTATGAATCCAGTTATTCTTTCTTGAATAAGGGCAAACCGCTAAGCAAACTCTACATCCTCTCGAATGACTTGTTGCAACAGAGTTCCAAACAGTATAGCATTTATCGTGATTAATTCTCCATCTTTTAAAACCTCTGATTACTTCTTCCGGCTCGTCAGTAAAACTTATTGCACCGCTTGGGCATTCGTCTGCACAAATTTTACATTTACTACAAAAATCTTTTATCCCAATGTCAATAGGTTTATCCGGTTCAATTGGCATATCTGTTGTGACAGCTGCTAATCTTGTATTTGCGCCAAGCTCCGGTGTAACTAATATTCCATTTCTACCTTGCTCACCCAAACCGGCATCAATAGCTAAAGGAGGCATTATGATATCATAACTAGTTGGAGGTACGTGAGCGCGAGCAGAATAGCCTATTTCTTTCAAGAATACAGTGAGTTTGCCCGAAATATATCTTAACATTGAATATGCATCGTAAGATGTTCCATATGTTGGATTAGCATACATTGCATCCCACTCATGCGGTACCGCAATTACAATTGCATATTTCCAGTGTTTTGGAGCTTCGAAATTTGTTTTTCCAACACCACGTAAATATCCTTGATAAATCCATTCTTCCTTAACAGCAGTTATGCCTACTAGAGTTGCACCAAAACTATGTGCAATTTTTTTAATTAATTCAGAACCATGTTTTGGTGATTTTAATTCCATTGCTTCAGTTTCGATACCTTTAAAATCAGAAACTTCCGGTTTGTCTTGTGGTTCAGGTGGAAATGAGTCTCTACCTCGCATTGTGCTTGAATGAGCAGTAGACCATGCATCAGCTAAAATATACTGATCCTTATATTTAGGCCAATTTTCGTGCTGCTCTTCGGATTTTTTAATGGCTTTTTTAAATTCATCAAAAGCAATAGGGTCTTTGGTATAGTAATTTTTTAATGGTTCAGGTAAAGTCTCATATCCTTGATCTAACGACCATTTTGGTACAGATTTATCTCTTGGATACATAAGCCTGTACATCTCACCGTTTCTTTTAAAAATATTCTCAATATATTGAATTCGCTTAGGTGTTCCAATGGTTTCATATGTCGGTTTATCAACTAAAAAAGGTTTGCGATTAAAGAATTGATCTTCTCCATAAAATTTTCGACCATATCCAGTGTGACTGTCTTTATCTTTTCCGGCAGCAAGTCCTGCACCAGCAGCTCCAAAAAGGCTCAGAGCACCTCCAACAAGTCCTGCAGTTTTAATAAATTTACGTCTGTCTAACTTGAATTTATTATTTGCCATAATTCAATAAATTAAATGTAATTCAAAATTAGATGATAATAGTTACAAATGAAACTAATATTGTAAAAAGCGCTTGATAGACAGTTAATTTAAAATCATTTTAATTAACAAAAAATGATGTTAACTTTATCCATCTAAAATTAGACTATGAATTACGATTTTGATAAATCAATTGGAAAGTTAACACAGCAGATATCAAAGAAAATAGGAGCAAACTTAGAAAAGAAGTTCGTCGAAAATGGAATTTCATTAAAAGCTACCGATTGGAGTGCTATAGCTATGTTATATAAACACGGAAAAAGAAATCAAAGGGATATTGCAATTTTTATGGGCTTAGACAAAGTAAAAATTAAACGAACAATTGATCGTTTAGAAAAAGACAAGCTAGTTCTTAGAGAAGAGTCTAAAATTGATAAGAGATTTAATATTATCGTGTTGACTTCTGCTGGAAAGAAAATTTACAAACAACTCGTGCCATATGCCGAAGAAGCCATTTCAGATGCATATAAAGGAATTTTACCTGATGATATTAATAAATGCTTAAACGTTTTAGATAAAATAAAAGATAATTTAATTGAGAAATGATTTTTTTATATAAACGTCATACTTACTTCTTTCAAGAACTTCTCCTCTAAAGTCTCTGCAATACGTCGCACAACAGTTCTTCTAATCTCTAATTCAACCGGGAGGTTTGGATCTTGATGAGCAATATTTACCCGGGTTCCAATAACAAATTGAATCTCGTCGCTATCTTTAATAAGTTTAACAATTTGGTCAGCAGGACCTTTGCCAAGCATATAATTGTTATTGTAGACTTTTAATATTTCAGATACTTTACTTAGCGTTAGAATTCCTTCAGTAACAAGATCAATTCCTGTCATATATGCAACAGGAGGTAGGTCTGGATCAGTAAACTCAAAACTGTCTTCAATATCAAGTTTTAACTCACGGGAAATAATATCTGCTGTAGTAGCCCCACACAATATTCTTTTTCCTTCAAAGTTTCTAACAACATCAGCAAGTTTTGTGTCTCTTTCTTCCTCATATGGAGGTCCCGTACACAATAATAGTTTACGAGGTTCTCTAAAATATATTGCAGCACAACTAGTGTCATCTTTAGCTATAAAACCATCATTTTGGAAGGCCATATTAACAATCTTTCCGGCAAGTTTATTTGCCGATATTTGAGGATTGTTATTTACTAATCTTGTGGTAAAATCTTCTAATTTATCATGCCCCCAACCAAAAGGATATTTGTCGCTACCTAAGCCCGATTGAGTAATCCCATCGCTACAGAAAATAATTCGATCTTCTTTTTGAGCATAAAAAGTACAGTTCTTAATCATTTTCCCAGAATTCTTCTCGCTATCTAAAATAATACATTGCCAACCGGGATTAAATAGTTTATTATCTCTTATAATGAAGGTTTCAGGATTGTCATATTCTAGTATAGTAGTTTTTCCATCTTCCTCTATATCAATAATTGTGAAAGTTGAATAACTTATTTGTCTTTTACTACATACAGGTAAAGTATTCATTATTATTTCAGCGATACGATTAACATCCTTGTGCTCTTTTGTAAAATTTAGCGCCATGGTCGATGTCAATGTCGCAAGCATATTCGCTTTAACACCATGTCCCATACCATCAGAAAGTACAACAATTGTACGCTCGTCAGATTTTATTCGCTCCGAAAGAAAAACATCACCACAGATTCTTTCACCGTCTTGGTTTTTCTGAATACAATCAACTTCTATGTAAAATTTAGCGTCCAATGTTTCTAGTTTCTAGTTTAAAGATTAAAGTACAAAGTTAACTTCAATTGTCATGTTCTAGCTAATTTATACTGATTTTGTGCTTTGAAAATTACAAACCTCAAAACATAAATAACAAATAATTCCCAATAAATTAATAAATTAAACTCCAAATACTTGTTTTGATAATTGAGTATTGGAAATTGTATTTTATTTGGGATTTGCATTTTGATTTTTAATAAAGATCATTTCTAATTCCTAATTGTTCATTGCTTGCCAACTGCTTACTGTTTTTTCTTCCCCGGTTTATATAATTCAAGTATTGAATTCAGCATTTGTTCAGTTTCGGAAGCTCCCTCGCCAAGTAAGAAACCAATTTTTTGTACCATGCTAAGGTTTTTGTCAATTACATCAGTAACTCTTTTTACAACCTCTTCTTTACGTACTTCCGGTGAATACATATCTCTAAAAACAGCTCCAGCAATTTTATTTTTACGAATTGTAAATACCGAAAGGTTTAATAGATTTTCATTTAAATGAATATCTCGATTAACTATATTTTCTCCGGTTGAAAAAATATGTGTAAATAAATTGTAAATGTTATATGGTAAAAGTGTTTTTAAATCAGCACCTACTAAGCCCGGAATCACTTCATCGATAGTTTTAGCTTCATCACCTAATATTTCAATAAAACTGTTGTTTGAATGTATGATCTTCAAATCTTTATCGATTATAACAATTCCGGAAGGAAGCTTCTGTAACATGTTTTCAATAGTGTCTGAGGCTTCTTTTGTAGCCTCTTTTTCACTTTGAGCCAATTTTTCAGATTCTTGCAAAGCTTTTTGTGTTTGGGCTAATTTTTCATTTGTTGATCTTAGTGCCTTTATATAGTCGTGTCTATTTCTTAGAGAATAGGTTAAGCACATATCTACTTTTGCTAATCCTTTTGCAACAGCAATAGCAAATTCACGGCAAGTTGTGTAACCACATGCATTACATCCTATGTCAGGATCTTTATCTTCTTTGCCGATGGTTTTTAATATAGAATTTATTTTTTCTTCTGAAGGTTGCTCAATTCTTTGATCGTCATTTTTAAAAGTCCTTGAATAATCAAGATTTATAAATTTATCTATTTCCTTTTGCCATTTGTTTTTATCGATACTCTGAAGTCTTTTATTGGCATAGTTGATAACCCTTGTTCTTCTAATAAATTTTTCACCACCCCTTGATGTTCCCGGTCCCATCAGACATCCTTTGCAGTAGTATAAGTTAAAATGTTTCTTAATAGTTCCAATATCATTATGGAATTGTTTGCTTGCATCAAGAAGGTTCATTTTTCCTTCTGCTGTAATAACATCAGAATCCAAGAGATCTTCGCTAATATTTGCAGCTTGCAATAATCCATTTGCAATAGGAAATAAAGATCCTTTGTTACCAATCGGAGGATCAAATTCTGAAAATTCCAGCTTGCTTTCTTTTATTTTAAACTCAGTAAATAATTCCCGAAGTTCCTGGAATGTTAAAACAGAATCTATTTTTGCGTCATCAGCATATAATTCTGATTCATCTTTACTATCAATACACGGCCCAATATAAATTACTTTAATTTCTTTGCCATAAAGTTTTCTTACAATTTTTGCAGTCGCAATCATTGGCGATACCAGAGGAGCAAGATTATCAAGTAACTCAGGTTGGAATTTCTCAATATATGAAACCACAACCGGACATGCAGTAGAAATATAATATTTACCCTTAAAATTATTAAATAACTCAGCGTATTTTAATGCAATGATATCAACACCAAACGAAACCTCGTTTACAAAATCAAATCCAAGTTGCTTAATCATTTGGACAAATTTCCTGTAATCTGTTATATCATGAAACTCACCAGAAATACTAGGAGCAACAATAGCCACTTTTTTTACATTCGACTTTAAAATCTTTTTTGTTTCAGATTTTGAATCTCGATAAACTATAGCATTTTCAGGACAAACAGAAGTGCAACTTCCGCATCCAATACATCTTTCCTGAATAACCCGTGCATAATCTCTATTAGGCTTTACTTCTATTGCATTTACCGGGCAAACTCTTATGCAAGAATAACTTAAATTGCATTTATCAATTAATATTTCAATAATAGGTTCCATTTGTTTATTATTTGCAAATTAGTCTTTCTTAAAAATACTATCTAACAAATAAATTGTATTTTCAGGTAAAATATTTTGAAATTCTTTCCCATCAACCTTTAAAATTGGCCCATTCTCGCAATTACCATAACAGTGATTGCCATGAAAAAGCACTTTGTCTTCAAGTTGATTAGTTTTAAGGTAATTCTTTATTATCTGAACAGTTTGCTTATTTCCTCTGGAAAAGCAAGAACTGCCTAAACAAATAGTAATATCTATTTTCATTTTTAAATATTCAATATCAAAAGAGGGTTTCAAAAAGTAACTAATAACTATAAAAACACTTCGATGGAATCAGTGTGACAATATGAGTAATCTAATTACTTTTTGGACAAGCTCTTGCTTTTTACTTTAAAATTATTGCAAGATAATGATTTAAATTGATACTCTTATTATATAGGTTTATATGTTGTATAATATATAATAGGCTGTAGATGAAAATATTATCTCTTTATAGACTGTAATAAAAAGTTAATCAGAGTTTTAAGTAATCAATCATTATGACAAGCGCACTGTTAATTAATTAACAATGTTTAATTAATAACAATAATATTATTATATTTGTAAAAATGTAGTTTAATAATTTAATATTTGGATATATGCCAAATCTGGAAGAAATACTTGAAAAATATCCCTTTGTTCAGAGAGATAATCTTATTTCAATACTTCAAGACGTTCAAAGTGAGTTTGGATTTTTATCAGAAGAGGCAGTTGTAAAAGTTGGAAAGTATTTGGATTTGCCTACTTCAAAAATTTATGGCGTCGCTACATTTTATCATCATTTTCGATTTAAAACTAAAGGGAAATATCATATCCGGGTTTGCAATGGTTCATCTTGTCACGTAAATTTAAATTCCCAGATAATTAGAGAAATTGAAAAGAGAACTGAAGTTAAAAATGAAGAAGTTACAAAAGATGGTTTATTTAGTTTGGAAGAAACCACTTGCATGGCAACTTGTGGCGAAGGCCCGGTAATGGCTGTAAACGAAGAGTATTTTACAAATTTGACCATTAAGAAAGTTGCTGAAATTATTGATTCTTTTAAAAGATTGGAAGAATAATTATGTTAGGGAAAGTAAATTTTAAGAACAAAGATTTTTTAATTCAGAATGTTTTAAAATCTGAGTCAGAGATATTAGAAAAAGAAGTTAAAGAAAAACTTGGCATAATACAAAGGAAAAATATTGATAAACCCATCATTACTATAAGTATAAATTCTACTTCTATTATTTCCGGAGCACATAATCTTAACAAAAGTATAAACGACTACTTAATTGATCGGGATATTGAAGCTGATATTGTATCGGTTGGGAGTTTAGGATTGTGTTCAATTGAACCCGTTATTTCGGTTCAAATACCAGGAAAGACGCAATTATTCTATAAGAATGTTTTACCTGAAAATATTATTTCAATATTAGATGGGACATTCAATAATTTTATACAAGAAGAAAATGTACTTGGACAATTAACTGACGATATCCTTGATCCATGGGAAAAAGTACCATTTTTTAATGAGTTAGCTTATTTTAAAAATCAGCAAAGATTAGTTTTAAAAAATTGTGGGTTTATAAATCCAGAATCGATTGAAGAGTATATAGCTGCAGGTGGATATAAATCTTATTATAACGTAATTAATAAAAATACACCCGAGGAAGTTTGTGATTTAATAGAAGCAAGTAAGCTTCGTGGAAGAGGAGGTCAGGGCTATTTAACTGGTAAGAAGTGGAAGATAGCATACGAAACACCAAGTGCTCAGAAATATTTAATTTGCAATGCAGGAGAGAGTGACCCGGGAGCATTTATGGAGAGAATACTTATAGAAAGTGATCCCCACAAAGTTATAGAAGGCATTGCAATATCAGCATATGCAATAGGAGTTCAGAAAGCATTTATATACATTGAGACTGAGTATACTCTGGCAATTGAACGTATTAAAAATGCCATTGAGCAAGCTAAAGGATTTGGCTTATTAGGTCATGATATAATGAAAAGTGGTTATAATCTCGATATTGTTATAAAAAGAGGAGCTGGAGCCTATGTGTGCGGTGAGGAAACAGCACTAATAAGCAGCCTGGAAGGTAAAAGAGGTAAACCGCATTCAAAACCACCGTATCCGGCAACAAATGGTTTGTATAACCAACCCACCATTGTGAATAATGTTGAAACATTGGTTAATGTACCTATAATTATTGAAAAAGGTGTTGATTGGTATAAATCAATAGGTACAGAAGAGAGTAAAGGAACAAAAGTCTTTTCTATTTCCGGAAAAGTTGAATATACTTGTTTGGTAGAGGTAGAAATGGGTACAAAACTTCGTGATGTAATTTTTCGCGTAGCAGGAGGTATTAAGAACGAAAAAAGATTCAAGGCAGTTCATATTGGTGGACCATCGGGTGGATGCTTAACAGAAAAACATTTAGATACTTTGATTGATTATGAGTCTGTTATGTTAACAGGTATCTCCTTAGGATCTGCAAGTATGGTAGTTCTTGATGAGGATAACTGTATAATTGATCTGGTTAAATATTTTATGAATTTTATGCAACATGAAAGTTGTGGATTATGTATTCCATGTAGAGAAGGAACACGCAGAATGTATGAAATTCTTAAGAGCATTAGTAAAAGACCGAAAGATGAAAATGGGCATACAACTTTACAACGATTTAAGGGTGTTATGCAACTTGAAAGTCTTGCAGAAATTTTAAAGGATACATCAATGTGTGGATTAGGGAAAAAAGCTTCAAATCCGGTATTGAGTACTTTAAAATGGTTCAGAGAAGAGTATGAAGATCATATTTTTGAACGTAAGTGCGATGCAGGTGTTTGTCAAGAGTTAAAAACTTTTGAAATTAATATTGATGCATGCACAGGATGTACACTTTGTGCTAAGAAATGCCCAACAGGTGCAATTTTTGGCACAGTAAAAAGTAAACATTTTATTGTTCAAGACAAATGCATTGGATGTGGGATATGTTTTGAAACCTGCAAGTTTTCAGCTATAGTAAGTAAATAAGTAAAAAGTACAAAATTAAAAGAATAACATGAAAATTATGAAAACTATTGAATTGCATTTTAAATCTCAAACTTCAAAATACAAATGACAAATAAAACCCAATAAATCAATTATTAAAATTCAAAACTATTATTTTGGTTATTGAATGTTTGATTTTGAGATTTATTTGGAATTTATTATTTGTATTTTGGATTTTTATTAAGTTGCTGTAGATTAATATATTCAATGTTTTTATTTTTTTGTTAAATGATTAAGAAATAAGTAATATAAAAAACATTATGCTTATTGAGATTGATGTAAATAATAAAAAGATTCAGGCAAAAAAAGGGGAAACTATTCTTGAAACCTTAAATAGGAATGGAATAAAAGTTCCTACTTTATGTCGTATGGAAGGATTTTCTCCAACTGGTGCTTGTCGTATGTGTGTTGTTGAAGTAGAAGGTAAATCTGCTTTAATTCCTTCCTGCTCGCATCCTGTTGAGGAGTCTATGAAAATTAGAACACATTCTCCGAGGGTAATACAGTCAAGAAAAATGCTTGTTGAATTATTATTATCTAACCACCCGGATGATTGTTTGTATTGTGCTAGCAATGGAAAATGTGAATTGCAAGATTTGGCTGTAGAACTTAATGTGTGTGAACGTAGAATCTCCGGTGAAAAAATTAAAGCCAAACTAGATCAATCCAGTCCTGGAATAGTAAAAGATTCAGCTAAATGTATTCTTTGTGGGCGGTGTGTAAGAGTTTGTGAAGAAGTTATGGATGTTTCTACATTTGATTTTTACAAACGAGGGAATAAAACTGCTATTACCACAAGCATGAATAAAGATCTTAATTTCTCAAATTGTATTAATTGTGGTCAGTGCATACAAGTTTGTCCCACCGGAGCATTATTCGAAAAAACAAATTTCGATATTGTACTTCAAATGTTAAATAATAAAGATACTACTGTTGTAGCCCAATATTCACCAAGTATTTCGGTTTCATTGGCCGATGAATTAGGATTGCGCCAAGGGAAAGATGTCAATGGAATATTAAATGCAGTGTTAAAAAGAATTGGCTTTGCAAAAGTATTTGCTACCGCATTTGCAGCTGATCTGGCTATATGTGAGCAATCTGCAGAACTAGCAGATAGGATAGCTAATGACGAAAACCTCCCAATGATTAGTAGTTGCTGTCCCGGATGGATTAAGCATATGGAACAATCTCATCCTGATATGATAGATCTTGTATCAACCACTAAATCGCCTCAGCAAATAATGGGAGCTTTAGTAAAAAGTTATTTTGCACAAAAAGAGAAGATTACACCTGAAAAGATATTTTCAGTATCGATAATGCCATGTACTGCTAAAAAGTTCGAAGCTCAACGTGAAGAAATGACTCATAAAGGTATTTCAGATATTGATGCCGTATTAACAACTCGTGAACTTTTAAAACTTATTAAGTTATTTGGTGTCGATGTTCATTCAATTGATGAAGAAATGCCTGATAATCCTTTTAATACAAGAAGTTCTGTAGGTAAAATGGTCGCTGTTTCTGGTGGTGTAGCCGAAAGTATAGTTCGAACTTTAAATTATAAACTTACAGGGAAAGAATTGTCAGATCTTAAGATAACAAAACTTAGAGGTTTTAAAGATTTAAGAGAGTATTTCATTAAAATTAGAAAACAACAAATTGGTTTTACCGTTGTTAATGGATTAAAATCGGCAAATAAACTTATTTCTGAAATAAGAGATGGTAAAAGTGATATTCATTTTGTGGAAATTATGGCTTGCCCCGGAGGATGTGTTAACGGTGGAGGACAGCCGACATGTAACGATGTGAAAGTATTAAAGAATCGTTCAAAACAGATTTATGACATAGATGATAAAGAAGCAATTAGAGTTGCTCATAAAAATTCGAAAGTTATAAGTTTGTACGATGAATATCTTGGAGAAGCTTTAAGTGAGAAGTGCATAAAACAACTTCATACTAATTATACCAAAAGAGAAGTTTTATTGTAAAAAGATAAAATGGCAAATAAAAATCGAGATTTAGTTTTCACACTTAAAAATAGATGCCGAGTTTGTTATACTTGCGTCAGGGAATGTCCTGCAAAAGCAATTAAGATAATTAATGGACAAGCTGAAGTGTTAAATGAACGATGTATCGTATGTGGAAATTGCACCAAAGTGTGCAGTCAAGGAGCTAAAGTATATTTAAATACAATTGATAGAGTTTATAGTCTGCTAGAAAATGGGAGAAAAAATATAGCGATTGTAGCGCCAAGCTTTCCAGCTGAATTTAAAGAGATATCAAATCATAAAATATTTGTTTCAATGGTTAGATCCATTGGGTTTGATATTGTTTCGGAGGTTGCTTTTGGAGCCGATTTAGTTGCAAAAAAATATAGGAAAATAATCGATAAGGGTACTGATAAATGCTTTATTTCATCAGATTGTCCTGCCGTTGTATCATATATTGAACATTATCATTCTGGATTAGTAAAAGATTTAGTGCCAATTGCATCTCCAATGGTTGCGATGTCGCGTGTAATGAAGAAGAAGTATGGTGATAATATTAATGTAATTTTTATTGGACCTTGTGTAGCAAAAAAAGCAGAAAGCAATGAGGTTGACGAAATGCTTACTTTTACTGAGTTGCGAGATATTTTTGAAAAAAAGAAAATTACTCAAATAATAGTTAAGGCATCTGAATTTGATCCCCCATTAGGAGGAAAAGGAGCAATCTTTCCAATAAGTAGGGGGCTTCTTCAAACCGCAGGTATAACAGATGATGTTTTTGATGGAAATATTATTGTTGCAGAAGGGCAAAATAATTTTCAAGAGGCAATAAAAGAATTTGATGATGGTTTATTGCGTTCACAACATCTTGAATTATTAAGTTGTGAAGGTTGCATAATGGGGCCGGGAATGTCACAGAATGGGAAACAATATGCTCGTAGAATATTGGTTAGTAATTACGTGCAGAAAAAAATTAATAGTTTAAATGAATGGGATTGGCAAAAGCAAATTGATGAATATATTGATATTGATTTATTTGCAGAATTTGAACCAAAACATAAATCATTAGAATTTTCAGATTGGAACGAAGTACAAGATGTATTAATTTCGATGGGTAAAAACAACCCAAAAGATCATTTGAATTGCGGAGCTTGTGGATATGAGTCTTGTGAAGAACATGCAGTAGCAATTGTTCAAGGATTGGCTGAGAATGAAATGTGCTTACCTTATACAATTGAAAAATTACATAATTCTGTAAATGAGTTAGCCGTTACAAACGATAAATTAAGTTCTATTCAACAAGCATTAAAGCAATCAGAAAAAATGGCAAGCATGGGGCAATTGTCTGCAGGAATTGCTCATGAATTAAATAATCCATTAGGCGTTATCATAATGTATGCTAATATTTTACTCGAAGAAGCACCTAAAGATTCGCAAATATATAAGGATCTTAAATTAATTACAGATCAAACAAATAGATGTAAAAAGATAGTAGGAGGATTATTGAATTTTGCCAGAAAGAATCAAGTAAACTCAGGTAAACATAATATTATTAAATTTGCTGAACAAAGTGTTCAAGCTGTAGTTGTACCTAAGGAGATTGAAATAAGTATAAAGTCTGAGGATTTGCATGACCCATACGCAATGTTTGATCATGAGCAAATGACGCAAGTTCTTACAAATCTTATAAAAAATGCAATTGATGCAATGTCAACAGGAGGACATATTATAATTAAACTAGAAGAAGATCAAAGCGATGTATTAATCATGGTAAAGGATACCGGAGTTGGAATTGATCAAGAATCTTTAGATAAAATATTTGAACCTTTTTATACCACCAAAAGTATTGGTATGGGAACAGGATTAGGATTGGCTACTGCTTATGGAATTGTAAAAATGCATAAAGGAAAAATAACGGTATATTCTAATAATAATCCGGAAAAGGGTCCAAGGGGAACAGAATTTAAAATTTCAATACCAAGATTTCAGTAATATTAATTCGATTAATTATGAAAGACAATAATAGGCTTATAATAATTGCAGACGATGATGTTGATTACTTATTTCAAATGGAACATTATGTTAAAAGTTTTGGTTTTGAAGTTAAAGTAGCTCATAGCCAAAAAGAAGCTGAGCTTATAATAGAAAATACAGAACCTGTTCTTGCAATTTTCGATTTAATGATGGAAAGAGATGATAGTGGATTTATATTATGTCATAAAATGAGAAGGAAACATCCTAATGTGCCGATAATACTAGCCACAGCCGTTGCTTCAGAGACTGGAATCTCTTTTGGAGTAAGTACAGATGAAGACAAACAATGGATAAAAGCGGATTTATATTTAGAAAAAGGGATTAGAAAAGATCAGTTACATAAAGAAATTAATAAATTGTTGAAATTATAATTAGTTTGAATATAAGTGATTAATATAAAATAATTTCTTAAATTGAGAATTGATTAAAAATCACTTACGTAAATTGAACTTGCATTAAAAGTAAGATTATAAAAAGAAATATTCGATGAAGAAGTTAGAAGTAATGGTCGTGGATGATGAACCTGGAATTCGTTCTGGTGTTAGCCGAATATTAAATACTTTCACAATTAGTTATCCTTTTATGGATACCGATATTGGATTTAATGTCATAGAAGTGGGAACAGGAGAAGAAGCAATTGATAAAATAAAATCGGAACATGTTGATATCGTTTTGTTAGATAATAAATTACCTGGGATACAGGGTGTTGATGTGTTAGATTTTATAAATAAAAATAATCCTGAAGTTCTAGTGATGATGATAACATCTTATGCCTCACTGGAATTAGCTATAAAAGCTACCAATAATGGAGCTCATGATTTTATTCCTAAGCCTTTTACTCCACAAGAATTAAAATCCTCACTCGAAAACGTTTCGAAACATATTTTCCTTCGTGGAATGACGAAAAAAATGAATAGGGAAGGGAAAGAAATTCGATATCAGTTTTTATCTGTTTTATCGCACGAACTTAAAGCTCCATTAAATGCAATTGATGGATACTTGCATATGATGCAGGATAAAGAGGCAGGTGATAATATAGCCAATTATGATCAAATGATTGATAGATCCATACAACGAATTAAAATAATGCGTAATTTGATAATGGATTTACTTGATTTAACAAAAATAAATTTAGAAAAAAAGACTGATAAATTCCAGTTAGTTAAAGTTAAAGACATAGCGCAAAATGCTATTGAAGCAATAAATCCATATGCTATTCAAAAAGATGTAACAATCAGTTTAAGCGACGAGAATAATGTTGAAATAAATGCCGACCCGGGTGATATTGAAATTGTTTTTAATAATTTGATATCGAATGCAGTTAAATATAACGTAGAAAAAGGAGAGGTTGATGTTATTTTAGAAAAGGATGAGAATAATTTAAAGATAAAGGTTAGGGATACTGGTATAGGAATGAATAAGGATGAAACAAAGCAATTGTTCGATGAATTTTTTAGAGTAAAAAGCGAACAAACAAAACATATTATTGGAAGTGGATTAGGATTGTCGATTGTAAAGCGTATGATAGACTTATATAATGGTGAAATTAAAGTAGAAAGTGAGGTAGGACAGGGTTCTACTTTTACAATAATATTGCCAATATAGTTTTTTTTTGTAAATTAACCGATTATTTAATAAACGATATTATGAATAAACTTCCAGAAAAAACGATAGGAAGATTAAGTGAATATAGAAGAACCCTTTTAAACTGTTTTGCAGAAGGAAAAACACATATCTACTCGCACGAGTTAGCAAATTTGCATAATATAACAGCAGTTCAGGTACGTCGGGATATTATGCTTATAGGTTATTCAACAACTTTGAAAAAAGGATATGATGTAAAAGCTTTAATTGAAGTAATTGGAGAAATTATTGACACGAAATTAGGATTAAATGCTGCGGTTATTGGTGTTGGAAATTTAGGACGAGCAATTACAACATACTTTAACGGAAAAAGAACAAAACTTAAGATAGCTGCTACCTTTGATACGGATCCTGAGAAAGCAAATCGAGTAATTTCAGGCGTAAAATGTTATCCAATGAATGAAATGCAAAATATTATTAAAGAACGTGATATTTCCATTGGAATTCTTGCAGTTCCTCCTCAACATGCAACTTCAGTTGCCGAAACATTAATAATGGCAGGTGTTAAAGGGATTTTAAATTACACCTCAACTCCCTTAAATGTTTCGCCTAATGTATATTTAGAGGAATATGATATGATTACTTCCCTTGAGAAAGTTGCATATTTTGTAAAACAAATTGAAGATTAAGGATTGGTTCGATTGAATTAGCATTTTAACTCATTTCAATTTTTATATGAAGGTTCACAGAGGATTTGAGAATTTGGGTAATATTAAGAATCCCGCCGTAACTACAGGAACTTTTGATGGAGTTCATTTAGGACATAAAGTTATCATTAATCGACTTAATTCTTTAGCAAACGAAATTAATGGAGAGTCTGTATTAATTACTTTTCATCCCCATCCACGTAAAGTTTTATATCCTGATACATTCGGAAAAGATTTAAACTTAATTAATTCTCAACAAGAAAAAATTCAACAGCTAGAGAAAACAGGTTTAGATCATTTGATAATTATTAATTTTACAAAAGATTTTGCAAACACTACTTCACAAGAATTTGTAAAGAATATTTTGCTGGAGAAACTACACGCCAAAATTATAATTGTTGGATTTAATCATCATTTTGGACATAACCGTGAAGGAGATTACAATTATTTATATAAATTAACAAAGGAATATGATTTCAGGGTAGAAGAAATTCCACATCAAGATCTTGAAAACGAAACAGTAAGCTCTACTATTACAAGAAAAGCACTTCTTGAAGGTCGTGTTCAAAGAGCCAATGCTTATCTGGAACATTTCTTTGTTATTATAGGTAGTTTAAAAAGAGGACATTTAAAGTGCAAAGAAATAGGTTTCCCTACTTTAGAAATGATAATTGAAGAAGAAGAAAAACTTATACCTAAAGAAGGGGTTTATGCTGTAAGTGTGGTGTGTGAAGGAAACCGTTATCGAGGAATGTTAAATATAAAGACCTATTTAGAAAAAGAAAACCCAAGTATTCAGGTTCATTTATTTGAATATGATTATAATTTTAAGTTAGAAAGCAAGATTGTCACAATTGCTTTTCATAAAAGAATGCGAGATGAACTTCAATTAGGAAATACAGAAAGCTTAAAAAATCAGTTAGCAAAGGATAAATTAATAATTGAAGAATTGATTTATTAAAACTAAAATCTTTGTAAATAATCAGAGTTACTTAAACTAATAATTGCCACAGATTCACAGATTTGTTACAAATCTTTAATTAATGTTTATTTAAGTGCTCATTTATTTTCTTAAGTAAATAATCAGGTCTTACAGGTTTCGAAATGTAATCGTCACAACCAAACTCAAGAGCAATAGCTTCATTATCTGAAAGGGCATAAGCTGTAAAAGCAATAATTGGAATATTCCTATTAACACTTCTAATGTATCTTGTAGCTTCTAATCCACCCATTTCAGGCATTCTAATATCCATTAATATTATATCAATACTTGGGTTTTTTTTAAAAATATTAACTGCTTTTTCACCATTTTCAGCATGAAAAACTTTGATATTGGTTTTTTTTAAGGTTTTTTCAATTATTAAATAATTGTGCAATTCATCATCGGCAATTAATATGCTTTTATTGCTCCAATTATAATTTATTGATGAATCCATAATATTAAATTTAAGATCTTATTATTATACATAAAAATGATAAAAACGTTGAAAGAAGTATTAAAATTAAAAAAAATATCAAATATTACACAGTCAAAGCACTTTTATTTAGTTTAAATGCTTATTTATTATTTTCATAATTTGCTTTGCTTTTGCTGGTTTTGAGATATAATCATCACATCCGTAGTTTATTGCGATTGATTCGTCATTTGGCATTGCGTAGGCAGTAAAGGCAATTATTTTTATTTTTTTATGTGTCTTTCGTATAATTTTTGTTGCTTTTAAGCCATCCATTACCGGCATTTTAATATCCATAAGGATAAGATCGATATTATTAAGGGTATTTACCAAATTTACAGCTTCCTCACCATTTTTAGCATGAATAATATTTGCTTGTGTAGGTTTTAATATAGCAAGTAAAAATTTATAATTATTTATTTCATCTTCAGCAATTAATATGTTTTTATCTTTCCAGTCAGAAGTAATAAAATTTTTATCTTCTAATTTAATAGGCGATGGGTTCTTTAAAGGAAGTGAAAAATAAAATGTTGAGCCAATATTTATTTTTGATTCTACCCATATCTCGCCTGATAGCATTTGAACTAACTTGTGGCAAAATGTAAGACCAAGACCAATACCTCTATATAATTTATTTTTATCAGTTTCTATTTTTCTGAATAATTTAAATATTTCATTTTTTTGAGTGTCAGATAAGCCTATTCCTGTATCCTTTACATAAAATTGGATTGATGTATTTTTATTATCAATTTTATATCCAAATTCAATTCTTCCTTTCTCTGTATATTTAATTGCGTTGTCTAAAAGCTTAGAAAGCATTTGTTTGACTCTTTCAGGATCGGTATTTAACATGACAAGTTCGTTGAATTGTATTAATTCCAATTCTATTTCTTTTTGTATTAAATCAGGATTCTTACTAAATGTTTCAAATATATCTTCTAGTATTTTATTAATGTCAGAACTTTCTTTATGTATAAATATTTCCCCCTGTTCAAGTTTAGCAAGATCAATAATATCATTTATTAAATTAAGCAAAGAGTTTGAATTAAAATGGATTAGATTTAGCATTTTAATTTCTTTCGAAGTTGGATTTCCTTTTTTTCTTAATAAATCAGAAAAGCCAACAATAGCATTCATTGGAGTTCTTATTTCATGAGAAATATTCGCTAAGAACGAGCTTTTTAAACGATCTGATTCTTCAGCTTTGTTTTTAGCTTTTTTTAAATCCACAGTTCTTTCTTCTACCAAACTCTCTAAATTGTTTTTATGCAATTCTAATTCAATATTTTGCTTCTTTATATGTTCTTGTTGTTTTTGATTAAATTCAATCGAGGTTTTTAATTCCTCCTTTTGGTTTTCTAGCTCTTTAGTTCGAAATTTAACCTTGAATTCAAGGATTTTTTTATCTTTTCTAATTCTTTTTTCCCGGAAAAATATATAACTAAATATTATAATAAGTAATAAAAGTAGTTCAATACTAAAAAACCATATTTTTTTCCAGAATGGAGGAATTATAATAATATCAATTGATTTGGTTTCGTTTAATTCATTATATGGGTTTGATGCTTTAACTTCAAGTGTGTACTTGCCGGGCGATAGTTTGGTAAACGTAATTTTATTCTCGTTCCCTATATCAATCCAATGTTCACTGAGTTCTTTTATTTTATATTTGTAATTATTATTATTAAGATATTGATAGTCTAGTAAGGAAAAATATATTGAGAAAGGATATTCGTTATATTTTAATTTAACTTGAGATTCAAATATAATTGATTTATTTATTGGAATATTTTTACCATCATGTGTAATTTTATTGTTTAAAAGTAATTTGGTAAAATAAAATGAAGTAAGTTTAATTTCGGGATTAAAAACTTCAGGATCAAAATAATTTATTCCATTTATCCCCCCAAAAAACAGTTGACCATCTTTATTTTTACAGCTTGAATTTTGGTTAAACTCGATATTCTCTAAACCATTTTCAGTGTTATAATTAATAATGGAATGATCTGTAATAGAGAATTTTGATAAAGCACCATTTGAACTTAGCCATAAATTATTGTTATCATCTATCTCAATGCTGTATATAATATTACTTGCAAGTCCATTTGCAGTTGTGAAATGTGTAAATTCCCCTTTGTGATAGTTAAATCTGTTTAGTCCTCCGTTAAAGGTTCCTATCCATAAATTATTGTCGGAATCTTCAATTAATGAAAGTATATAAATATCATTAATAGAATTTGAGTTTTCTTTATCAAAATTATAGTGAGTAAAAGTATTGTCTTTTCGGTTAAGCTTTTCAAGACCATTTCCACTAGTACCTATCCATAATATTCCATCGGATGTTTCAAAAATTGTATTTATTATATTTCCACTAATACTAGTGGTATCTTCCACATTATGTGTAAAATGAGTAAATGATTTGTCCTTGTAATTAAATTTATTTAAACCTCCACCTCTTGTTCCTATCCATAGATTACCAAAGGAATCATTGTAAATTACTTTAATGTTATTGTTATTTAAGCTTTTTGGATTGTTCGCTTCGTTAATAAAGTGTTCAAATTCGTTTGTTTCTTTATTTAGTAAATTCAATCCTTCGGCTGTTCCTACCCAGGTATTTTTATATTGATCCTCACAATAGGTAAAAACTGTACCTTTACTTATACTCTTCGAGTTATTCGGATCGTTTTGGTAATGTATTATTTTGTTATTTGATTTATTAATTTTTTCTAAACCATTATCTGTTCCAATCCATAAAAAACCTAAGGAATCTTCGTTAACTGTCCAAATGTTATTGCTTATTAAATCAGATTTGTTATACGTATCATGATAAATATGATAGAAGTTATCATAATACAGTTTATTTACTCCACCACCTTTGGTTCCAATCCATAATAAATCTGAAAAACCTATACAAAAACTTAAAATATTATTATTGCTAATTGAATTACGATCGCTGAGTTTATGTTCAAATTTTTGAATAGAATTGTTAGATGAGTTATATTTGAATAAGCCTGAGTTTTTGGAACCAATCCATATAATATTATTATAATCAATTATTCCTTTGTTAAATTTGATATTTTCTTGTATCCCTAAATTAATTTTTTCAAGTCTTTCAATTAATATATCATATTTAAACAAGCCTCTTTCTGAAATTATCCATAGAAGGTATTCGTTCGCTTTATCTCTAAGAATAGAACATATTTTATCTGGATCTAAAACCTCAAAATTGTTAAGGGGTAATATTTTTATAATTTCATCCGTTTGATTAACTATTGTATATAATTCTCCTGTGCTTGTTCCAACCCATATATTATTAGTGCGATCTTCATGGAAAGCAGTTATAGAAACAGTGTCTAAAGAATGTTTTACAGGTAAAATATTTATTTCGTAAATAAAAGTATTTGAATGAGTCTCAAACTTACCTAAACCACGAGTCGTTCCAATCCAGATGTTATTCTTGCTATCTTCAAAAATAGTATTTATAGAATTATTTTTAAGTCTATTATAACCACTGCTATTTATATGTTCAAACTTTTCTGATTGTTTGTTGAAAATATTGATACCTCCGTCTTGAGTGGCAATCCAAATATTATTATCAGATGTTTCAAATAACGATGTAACAAAATTGCCCGATAATGAGTTTGAATCGGCTAATTCAAATTTGTAATGCACAAATTCATTTCCATCATATTTATTTAGCCCTTCATTGGTTCCAAACCACATAAAGCCTTCACTGTCTTGTAGAATTGAGTATACATAGCTTTGACAAAGTCCATCATTAATCGATAAATTTGAAAATTTAATATTAGATTCTTGAGAATATAACCAAGATGAAATAAAAAATAAAAAAGCTAAGCTACTATACCTCATGGCTCCAAATTCTTAAAATGGATTTCAAATTAAATATAATTTATTCTTTTTGTAAAAATAGCATTAAATTTGAAGTTACAACCTTTTTGATAAACTCTTGTTTTTTAACTACTAAAATTAAAGAATAGAAAATCATTGATATTCTTTTTAGGAGATTAAGATTTGCTTTGTGATCATTATATTTAAAGAGGATTTAATAAAATTGATAATTTGCATTTAAGCTAATAGGTAATCAAAAGCTGATTTAAATCATATTTAATATAACAAAAAACTTTTTATCTTTGTTAACTAAATAACAGTAATAATAATTTACTCTTTCTGAGAAATGGATACGTTCTGTTTCAAGGCTAAAGAATAAACCTAATCCGGAGGAAATCTGATGGAAAAGAGAATTGGAACCGCACTTATATTAATTGAAGATTCGAACTACGTTCAGCAAATGAACGAGACAGCTTTTAAACATTCCAACATTATAATTGGTCGACAGGGTTTGCCACGCGGCAATGGTCAAAACATTATTTCTCTTGTTTTAGAAGGTACAACTGATGAGATAGGTTCTTTAACCGGTCAGCTTGGACGCTTAAAAGGTATTCAGGTAAAATCTGTACTACTAAAGAACAAGAATGATGAAAACAATTAATAAAAATCTAGAGTTTACTTTATATCAATTTT
Source organism: Bacteroidales bacterium (assembly GCA_013138975.1). Classification (GTDB taxonomy): domain Bacteria; phylum Bacteroidota; class Bacteroidia; order Bacteroidales; family UBA12077; genus UBA12077. The sequence continues at coordinate 3,094 of WTBR01000035.1, read as the reverse complement.
CACGAAATTTTCAAATTTCGTTGATATGAATTATAGATAAAATAAAAGAATAATAATATACCTAATTTATAACGATATGAAATTTTATCCAGAAGAATACAAAATTAAGGATCAACGAATGAAGCCATTTATTGATCCTGAGGAAATTTGGGATTTTATAAATAAAACTGAGCCGACAAAAGAAAGAGTTCGTGAGGTTATTGCAAAGTCGTTAAATAAAAAGCGTTTAAGTCTTGAAGAAACTGCTGTATTAATTAACGCTACAGATCCAGAATTAATAGAGGAGATTAAACAAGGAGCAAAAACTTTAAAAGAAAAAGTTTATGGAAACAGAATCGTACTTTTTGCACCATTGTATGTAGGAAATAAGTGTACAAACAATTGCAAATATTGTGGTTTTAGAGCTACAAATAAAGAAGCTGTTCGTCAAACATTATCTGATCAGGAATTAATTCAAGAAGTAGAAGCACTCGAAGATAACGGGCAAAAACGTTTAATTTTAGTATATGGCGAGCACAAGGATTATTCTCCTGAATTTATTGCAGAAAATGTTAAAACAGTATATAATGTTAAAAAAGGAAATGGAGAAATTCGCCGTGTAAACATTAATGCCGCTCCCCTCGAAATTGAAGGATTTAGAACAGTCAAAGAAGCAGGAATTGGTACATATCAGGTTTTTCAGGAAACTTATCATCCTGAAGAATATTTAAAATATCATTTAGGTGGTAAAAAGAGAGATTTTAATTATCGATTAACTTCTTTAGATCGTGCACAAGAAGCAGGATTAGATGATGTTGGTATTGGTGCATTATTTGGATTATATGATTGGAGATATGAAGTAATGGCAATGGTTCGTCATACAAATCATTTCGAAGCATGTTATAATGTTGGTCCACATACATTATCATTTCCACGAATTCAGGATGCATCTTCAATTGATGTAGATCCTAAATATATGGTGAACGATGATGATTTTGTTAAACTAATTGCAATTTTAAGACTCGCAGTACCTTATACAGGAATGATTTTAACAGCAAGAGAATCAGAACAAGTACGTCGTGAGGTAATGGCATTTGGTATTTCTCAAATCGATGGTGGTACTAAAATAGAATTAGGTTCATATAAGGAAACTCAAAATGAAGAGCAAAATTTAAATCGTGAGCAATTCGCAATAAGCGATAATAGATCTTTAGCTGAGATTATTGATGAGTTAATAGAAAATGAATATTTACCATCATTCTGTACTGCTTGTTATCGTTTAGGTAGAACAGGAGAACATTTTATGGAATTCTCGGTTCCCGGATTTATAAAACGCTTTTGTACTCCGAATGCTATTTTAACTTTGGCTGAGTATATCGAAGATTATGCTACTCCTGAAGTTGGAGAAAAAGCATGGAAAATTATAGATAAAGAAATTAAGGGTTTAGATAACGACAAAACAATAACTGAGTTAAAAAGTAAAATCGAAAAGATTAAAAATGGCGAAAGAGATATGTACTTTTAGATAGCTATTAGCTTTTTGCTGTTAGCCTTTAGCTATTTAAAGCGAAAATTTATAAATTAGTAAAATTGTAAAATTGAGCAGCGAAAAAACCTGTCAGAGTCTGAGGGGTGGCAGAGGAAAGGAAAGACCTGACAGCGTTTGTGTGAAGTGGAAATTGACAGAAATCAAGAAGCAGTTTGTTGGTCACCAAATAACCAAATAAACTCATTAACTATTAAACGGAAGAAATGAGAGAAAAAAGAATAATAGGAATAAATGTTCTTGATCGTATTAAAGAAGCGGGAAGAACCCAAAAAGTATTAAGCAAATACGCTACATCGGTTAAAACCCGTTTAGGATTTCATGAATTATCCGATGATGTTTGTAGTAGAAATGGATTTATTATTTTAGAATTAACCGGAGAAATTACAAAATGGGATAAGCTTGAGAATGAGTTAAATGAGATAGGAGGGATAAATGTTCAGAAAATGTCCTTTGACTTAGATAAATAATTATTGTATCTTCATAGCTAAATTTTATATTAAAAAATGTCGAAAGAAACTAGAATAGTTGGTGTATTAATTACCGATAGACAAAAGGAAGCAGGCAAAGTACAGAATGTACTTACTAAATATGGTTGCTCAATAAAAACCCGTTTGGGTTTGCACGAAGTAACAGATGATGCTAGTAGTACAAGCGGACTTCTATTACTTGAATTAACCGGAGATATATCCGAAATGGATAAACTCGATAATGAATTGAATGTTGTTGAAGGCATTCAAACACAAAAGATGATTTTTGTGGATTAAAATTTTAGGGCATTGAAAGTGAAAAGCGTGAATTTTAGGTATTCACGCTTTTTTTATTTGTATTAAATTGCTTAAGAAACTCAGAACTCTAAATATATTTTTAGAAGTAGTAGAAATTGAAAAAGCAAAAAGAAAATATCATAAACAAATGTTTTTACTGTGTTATAAATTGTTTTAAATCAGTGAGACTATATTTTTTAGAGTTGCAAACGAATAAAAAATATAAAGTCGAACTGATCCCGAAAGCGAAGCGTATCGGGATCTCTGGTTTTATTCCCCGCTGCTTGCAATGAAATAAAAAGAAAATTATTCTGCTTTAATACCTCGTCAGTTTGCTGCGAGGAGTTTCATTTAGCTATATGTTAAAATGTTGATATACAAACGCATTGTGATTATTATCCTTTATGCGTAAAAAATGTTTGATGAAAAACATTATTAATAAATTAAAACTACCATTTATTTATAGAACTCTAGTTAAAATCCAAATCATAAGGGTTTAAACTCAAATTCAAAGGGTTAATTTTAAAATTTCAATCATCTATCACTGTTTTAGATGGACTACGACCACTAATGGCAAAGTCTCCGACCTTACTTTTTGCATTTTCATTAACATATACTTTAGCGCCATCAGGGAAAACTGTAAAAACAATATTTCCATTTTTATTTTTTATTGCAAATTAATACCAACCTAAGTTAGCAAATTATTATATTTTAGTACAAATTAAGGAAAGAACAAAAAGAGGAATAAGGTTTTTAATACCAATGAGACAACGATCTCGATTTAATTGATAATCCCCTCTTT
>WTBR01000029.1 GCA_013138975.1 Bacteroidales bacterium | reverse complement strand
AATAGTGAGGAAATAATTCCCTCACTATACAAGATAAACTTCGGTTCAATGAATCACCAAAAGTTTTCTTTCTGCGAATACAAAATTATTGAAAATAACTTGGATTTTAACACAATTCAATTAAACACCAAAATACCCTATATAATTCATTTCTTTTTCACTTATATTTCTTCAAAAAATAATTCAATTTAGTTAAATAGTCGTGCCACGGATTCTCTTCAGAAAGAGCAGAACCTTTTTGTTGCAGTATAGCAGCCATTACCAGATTTGCTTAATAATTTTAAAATCCGTGGCACGACTTGCTAATGATCTAAGCAAAAAATAATTCAAATTATTTATAGGTTATTTTGAAATTTAATTGGTATAACCGATTTGATTGTAAATTTGGGTGACCATCATTGAAATTTCATTTGAACCTAGAACTCTATTGAAGGTTAGCCTTTTAGAACTCTCACAAGATGGATTATTTTTCTCCTTTCATAACTCCGTACTTTACACCCATTAGAATGTGCTTATAGGTTTTCATGTCTTCATTTTGTTGCACCATAATTTCAAAGCCTGCTTTTTCCTGAAAGAGCATAATGAAATCTGATCCGCCGAATAGGAAATATCCAAGCTTGTCTCCTTTATTATGTTTAGTACCCACGGTAACATTTTTCTCAAAATTGACTGAAGAGACCTGAGCCATACCCATAGGTATCAGAGCTACAATACCAAATTCATCTGTATCTACAATAACGTAACCACGTGTCTGGGAAAACTGCCATCCTTCCGAATCGATAGGAATATATTTTCCTTCCTCTTCACTCCAGGTGACTTCTAAAGCAACATTTTGTTGAATTATTTTTTTCTCTATGACAGTTCCTCCTACAGCAAAATGATAACGATGGTAATCAAATACATTCAGAAAGGTATGGGTAAGCAGTCCATTTGCAAAGATATCTTTGTATTTACTGTCCTTTGCAAGGAGATCACCTACTTTATAATATCTTGCGAGTTTTACTGTCAAACCCTTGCCAAAATTAATGTTAGAATTCTCATCGATGGGCCATACTCCCTGGGGTTCCGAATCTGCTGGAGAAACAACGATTGAAGGAGAGTTTGCACAACCAATTGGTCGTTCGCAGGGGGATCTAAGGTTTTTTGAGAAAAACTCATTGAATGTTGTCCAGTTGGATGGAGCTTCGTACCATTCTATCTGCAAGCCAAACTGTGGGTCGTCATAAAACTGTTTGTATGTTTCGGGAGTCCATGATTCCGAAGTGCTAAGGAATTTTCCCCATGTTTGAGCAAAATGCTGCAACCATCCGGAAAATGGTGGATAATATTGAAGGGAATTATTAAAGTAGCCTAAATTTTCCAATTCAGTCAATGGTTGATCAATCAGAAAATAGAAATAACAGATGCTCTGTAATATCTGATCGCGTATAAGGACTGCTGGTACGTCAAGTATTTGTTGCGGGATGAGCTTTGAAGCATTGTCAATGTATGAATAGTAACTTTTCAGATCTTGAGCGGGATTGGTTACGATGTCAGGATTTATACTTTTTGCTTTTTCTAAGGATTTTAGGAGCATTTCCTTGATTTCGGGATATTTATCGAGCGTTTCGATGAGTTCCGTTGTAATGGATTCGTGTTTTGGTTCCCCAGCAAAAATATTACTTGCGGAAAGATTTAAGCTAACCGCTATAAAAATGCTAAGTGTAAAAATTTTAGTTTTCTTAATTGTTGTTTTCATTTTTGTCACCTTTTAGTTTAAATATAATGTTAAATATATTTGTAGTTATATGTTGGTATTTTTATGTGGGATTGTATTTATAATCAATATTTTATTAAAACCACAAGGCATAAACTTACGGGCTAAGGTTGTTGGATTTAAGGGATTAAAAATAAAGCCCATTTTAGGGGCTTTTACTTTGCTTTTATTTCAAGACATTCAAATCCATGCTCACCAATAATAGTAAGCCAGACATGTTCACTTCCTTGATGTTTATTTTTGTCAAAGGAGATTTTTTTATCCATCCCAATGTCTAGATTCTGAATATTTAAAATCCCATCTATGATTGATTCCCGATTTATGTCGTTTCCGGCCAATTTGAGTCCATGGACAAATATTTTTGCAACAATATAGCCTTCAAGTGAAATATAAGAGGGTGAAGAATAAGGTGCAATCCTTTTTAAATCTGCTAAATAATCTTTTGTAAGTGGGAGATCTAAATCAAAATTGGGAACTACTTGAGTAATAACAACTCCTTTCCCTTCAGCCCCCAGGGCATTGGCAAGGGCATGACTACCTACAAAGGATACATTAGCAAAAATTGCATCGGGTATATTTTTTTTTACAATACGTATAAATTTTGCGCATGGCCAGTACGTTCCAGCCATAATAATTGCACGTGGTTTAACAGGGCCATCAAGAACTGCTATAATAGCATCAGTTATATCAAGGGTGTTTCTTTCGAATATTCCACGGCTGTTTAGGTTATAATTATAGAATCCATGAGTCTTCATTGCTTTTATTGCACTATTGTAACATGCTTCACCATAACTGTCGTTTTGGGTAAAAAAGGCTATTTCATATGGTAGTATTCCTTGATTAAGAAGATATTGAATAAGTATAGCTGTTTCTTGTGCATAACTTGCCCGGTAATTTATAATATATCTATCGGGAGGGATTTTTCGTAATAGTTCGGCACCTGTGTATGAACCAAAAAGCAGTATTTTATTCTTATTGGCCAAGGGTATTGTTACTTTGGCTGTTGGAGTCCCAACATTACCAATAACTGCAATTATCCTGTTATCGGCAATAAAACGTTCCATATTCTTTTTTGCAAGTTCAGGGATATAACCGTCATCGAGGGCCTGCAGTATTAGTTTCCTGCCGTTTATACCTCCTTCTCGGTTGATCCGTTCAAAATATGCTTCGATTCCGAGTTTCATATTCGTTCCATAATCTTGTGCAGGACCGCTCATTGCAGCAGATATCCCCACTCTGATAGGATCCGATCCCATAACACAGGTTATATTCATAAAATAGAGAATAAATAAACCTGCAAGCGTGATTCGTAGATGTAGAATGTCAAATAAATTTTTCATGAATAAGAACTTTTCTTTAATAGAAATTCATTAATGTCAATAATAAAATTATTGTCAGGATAACTGGCAAAAAAAGCATTTGAACTAATTTATTATTTTTATAATGAACAAACCGATTATCTGTCAAAGAGTAAATCAGAGAATTAAGTGCTACACTTAGAATTAAAACATAGGTTATAAAATAATAATACTCAATATAAACAATACCTTTTGTGGATAGTCCTTCCCGAAAATCGATATGTGAAAACACCACTACCAGAAAAAATCCGGCACAGGAGGCAATAACACTCATGGTATTAAATCCAAGTAATCCTTTTTTTCGTGCATCTTTATTTGTTAGCAGAAGAATAGCAAAAAGCATGATAATGATAACGGAAATCGGAATTATATGGGTTACAAGTGGATCTGTTATTTCTTTTACTATATGAATATTAAAGAATAGCTCCGGGAAGTTAGTAAGTCCGGAATAATCTTTCAAACCGAAATTAGTTTTATAGCTTTGGATTCTGTAGCTGAAATAAGTACTTTCCAATTCCCATCCCGGAATCTCGAGCCCCTGCAATAAACCCGGAAGTGCCGACGGATTAGTCTGCTGGTAATCTTCAAGATCCGGAATCAAGATAACATTCCGATAGAAGTCTTTATGCCATAATTGAATCCATATATTTTCCCTTGCAAAAGGGAAATGTGCATAATCAAATTTTTCATTCAAAATAACACGAAATTTCCACCCAATAAGCTCATTATCATCTATTTTTTGATGATAAGCTTGCTCAATTTCAGCATCTTCGCTTTCCGGCATAACAAAGCCCCTGGATATTGAATTATGTATACCATCTGTATATCGCTGCCATATATATCCGGTTAATCGTACATTGTTCGCATTTAAAAACGTTATGGATTGGATATATACACCAGTGGGAATAAACAAAGGAAGATTATTGCTATTATACATTGATTGTTTTGTGTGTTCCAACTTGAACTGATTAAGGGAATACTGATGGGTAATCCTCTTTCGATCATAGTTTTCAGCTGCAGGAAAGGTAAGTGTAGCTTGCAAAATGGTTAACAAGGCATAAAAACAAAAAACCGAATATGCAATAGACAATTTCCAAAAGGCTTCGGTATCCTGTTTGTGCATTCTCATAAATGGGATAACAAAAAATAAGATGGCAATTCCTAAAAGATATCTAATATGGACAATCTTTCTTTTGGCAATGAAAGATGACATGACATAATCATCTCTGACAAAACTAACTCCAAGCTGCCAGCTGGTTATAGGTATTGCTTTTAAAAATAAAAATGATTCGAGCCTAGTGTCTTTATCAATAAACTTTTGGAATATTGATTTATCTGTACTTGGTGATTGATTAGGGCTAATCTTGCTGGACTTATTTGTGATCCATTTTAAGGGGCCTGTTTCGTGTCCGGATTTCCCAAGGTATGAAATATCGGGATAGAGTATATATCGGCTATTTGATGAAACAAGAAAACTATAACCTCGCTCACCCAGATCCAATTTATTGAGTGCTCTGGAAAAGAAGTCGAAAGAGATTGTAAGATAAAAGACACCTATAACATGGTTTGTAGAATCAACTTTTCGGATAAGGGGAGCGGCATAAGTAACCAGCATTTCTTTTCGAGATTGATCAAATACGGGTTCAAGCCAAAGTGCCCCTTTATTAATGGGCTCATTATACCAATGAACTTCAGGATCTGTATAATCTTGTTTCTCGTCAAGCCTAATATGTTTTAATTGTTTTTTTTCTAAGATATAAGCTACTCCAAAAAGTCTTATATTTTCATCATATGCAAAGGGTTTATATGCAATGCCAACTTCAACAAAAGCCGGGTTTGAATACATTATTCCGCGAAGGGAATCAAGAAGCCTGCCTTGCTCATATGGGCTTTCTTTACTTAGGTCTTCGACCAAATAATCCACTTTATTTTGAATTTTACCTAACTTCCCATTTATAGAGTATCCTGCCGCTCCTGCTTGTCCTTCGATTTCTTTTTCGGCTACTTTTATTAGCCTTGTATTCTCAAATTTATATTGTAAAAAAAACGATACTGTTATCCCTAGGCAGATGAAAGAGATTAAGTATAATACCTTGGTAAGATTTTTTGAATTAAATATATTCTTCATGTATTAAAGATTTATTTTATTTACACAAGCAAGTGGTGGAAGTTATCAGTCATTTTTTTCTATTTAGTGTTTGTCCATAAAGTCCGACTTCTTCGTTACGCTCGCCCTACAATTGGTCATTTACAAAAGTAAACTCCCAATTCCAGGACTTCACAAGCCTTGAATTTGAACTGTATGAATCAAACACGTAACTTTATAGACAGACTCCATTTAGTAACTTTAAGGAAATACCAATAACTATGTTTAACCTGCTTGGTCAGCCAGGCAGACTCATCAATAATTCCTGTTATTTACAAAAGAAATTTTCTTCTCGTACTTAAGAATTCTCTGATGGGAAGAAAAAGCTTAGTCTCGGTAAGTGTAAAAGTAATAGAAGCCATTATTGCCAATAGTCATATTATTTGTTCCATTTCTAAGCATTTATCGAAAGTTTCGCCAACTATCTTCAATACAATGCACTACAAGTCTTAACATGTGTGTTTTTAACCATGAAATAGCTTCCATATTTAGATACTTTTTTAATTAAAATATTACTTTATGAGAGTTATAATTATTTGATATTTTTATTGATAGCAAAAATTCGAATAGTGATAAAAATTAGTTAGATATTATTTTCTATTTTTTCATCAACAAACACATGAGAATCCATTGAAAGACTCCCAACCAAGTTGTTGGAATTACAAATCCCAACTAGCAATTAGCGTTTTCTAATATGTCACGATGTTAGATTTATAATCATTTGAACAGGAACGATCATGCATAATAATGTAAACACTTCCGCTTGGCGTGTCTGGTTTAAACCATATATCTTGTAAATCCTCTTTCGTTCCAAGAGCACAGAATCCATATATCCTGACATCTGTTTTGGCATTATATATTTCGACCCATGTACGTGCTGAATTGGTATTTAAACCACAAGGAGGAAATTCAGGAGCTTGTCGGAATAAATTATCCGAATAGTCGACCCAGTTAGTTACCGGAATATAAACCCTTCCATCGTTATCGATATGGTCAAAAGCAATAACAGGGTCAGGGAAACTATCTACACATTCGCCATACTCTATTGTGTTTGACTTATAATTTTTCTTGCATTTTCGGTCATTAATTATAATGTAAACTTGCCCACTATAATTACCTGGAGAAAACCAGATATCTTGTAGACTTTCATTTTCATCAAGTGCACAAAATCCATATATTTTTGCGTCTGTAGCTCCATCATAAATATCAACCCATGTGCGCGATGAATTTGGATTATCGCCACATGGCGGAAGATCTGGAGATTCAACAAAAAGTTCATCAGGATAATCCGACCAGTTGACTACCGAAATATACATACGTCCTTCATCATCCTGATGGTCAAACTGAATTACCGGATCAGGATAATTTAACAAACAACAAGCCCCTACGAATAATAAAACCATAATACTCCAGAATGCTTTTTTAAAAACGACAGGCTTTTGTTTTTCTTTAATTGTTGCTTTCATTTTTTTCATTCTAATTTTCATTTTGAAATGATTATAAACTTATTTTTTATAATGTCGGGATTACTATTCCCGACCCGATGAGAAGGATAGTGTTTTCCAAACTTTTAAGGTAAATATTAAAATGATATTCATTCATTTTTCTGTTATTTTCATCAGTAGACACAAGAGAATCCATTGAAAAGCACCTAGCCAGGCTATTACCAGAGCCGTTAGAAAATAATCTAACAAGGCACAACAATCCAAAAGCCGGGGTTTATATATTACTACCAAGGCAAAAGCTATCCAATGCCCAGTGCAATAGCCGCAATTTACTAGTTTCCCGAAAAACTTACTTTTCGCACTTAGCCATTCTCTAAGGGGAAGAAAAAGCTTTGTTTCGGTGAGTGTAAAAGCAATTGAAGCTGTTATTATAGATAGCCATATTATTTGTTCCATTTTTGATCAATTATTGAAAACTTAGTCAACAACCGTCAGAACAATGTGCTATTGGTCTTAGCATATGTTTTTTTGACCATGAAATAGTTTGCATATTAAGTTCTTTTTTAATTAAAATATTACTTTATGAATACTCTATTATCCGCAATTAAATTTTTAATCAATGAAACTCCTCGCAGCAAGTTGACGAGTTATCTCAATGGAATATTTTATTTTCCATACGCACCACGGTGCAGGGAATATAACCGTTTAGATCCCTCGACTACACTTCGACAAGCTCAGTGGAGCCCGCTCGGGATCAGTTCGGCTAGATGATTTTGATTACAAAATCATAGTCTCACTGATCTAAATATTATATAATTAACCGTGGCACGGTTAACTAATGCAAATTTTATGAAATTTTAATCAACTTACTGATTATTAATAAATCCGCACCACGCTTTGCGGATTTAAGGTGTAATTATTTTTCTTCCAATAACATGGATACAGAAAAATGATCGCTAAAACCTTCGGGATCATAAGAGCTACTTCTGGATGGCCTACCGAACCTCCTGGGTGCTTTATAACTGCCTTTTGCCATTAATTCGTAGTTGTTTACTTTGGCACTGCCATCTACTACTTTTAAAGGGGCTGTTGATTTTATTAATCCTTTTGAGACAAGTAACTGATCAAAGAGAAACGGGCCACTATAGTAATAGCTTCCTATACCTTCTGCAATGTCTGTAGCCATGAGGTTATAAAGTCGCGGAGAAGTTCTACTATACAACACTTTTAACTTGTTGTTTGTACTAAGTGCATAATCAGTCATGGATCTACTGAATGGCTCATCGTTAAAATCGCCCATTGCAATAATGCCAATATCGTCTCCCATAATTTCGGTGATCCTTTTCAACCAATAGCTGAGTGTTTCCCCTGCAATAATTCGATAGGGATCCGACTCATAAGTACCTGGCATTCTGGCGGGCCAATGATTACCAATAATTACCAGGTCTTTATCCATCGGTGTTTTAAAGTTCACTTGAAAAATATCACGGGTTGCATTTCTTTTTACCACCCGATGTGTAAACTGTTCAGCTGCTATGAATTTGTCTTTATCGTATATAAAAGCGACATCAATGCCTCTTTTATCTTCCCCATCGTGAAGGACAATACCGTAATTCCTTTCAAGGGAGCTTAGTTTTTCTAAAAGCTTTTCAAGTACGGCTTTGTTTTCCACTTCGCAAACGCCAAGTATGTCAGGGCCTTTACCTTCGTTCATTAATTGAATAACGGTTGCCAGTTGTGATAGTTTTTTACTGAGCACATCTGTATTCCAGCCCTTAAGCTCGCTTTTTAGCTTACTTTGCAACCATACGCTGCGGGTTGGGTCGTTTTCTTCGTTGAAGAGGTTTTCGAGGTTCCACCATGAGATGTAGTGTTGTTGCATTTTATTTGGTTTAAATGGGTTAATATCTATTTTTTAATCAATTGCATTCGTTACATACATGCGTTATGGTTATGGTACACTTTGAAGTTGCTAAATTTGATCTGCTCAAAGAGTCAAGTCCTCTACCGGTGCATTTCCTGCTACTTCAATTACTGCTTGAATACCATTCTGCATTGCTTGTTCTGTATTATACTGTTCACTCTTTCCGATTACTTGCCCGTTAGCAGCTTTGAGTAAGAAGTAGTGATCGCCATTCTTGTTTATTTTGTTCTCAAAATAATCTGTTTGTGCATTTTCCTTAACCGATTTAATGCCATTTTCACAAGCTGATTTTGTTGTATAGCCTTCGCTGTGTAGAATTGGCTCACCATTTCCGGCTCGCAAGCGAAAATAAAATTCAGAATTATCACTTTTGAAAATCTGAAATTTTGGATTTTTCATGATCGTTATTTTAGTTTATTAAATTATTTGCATTTTGTTATTTTATTAGTCCGGATTACAAATCCGCTCTAGCTGGGGTTAATCTCTTAATTGAATTGTTTACAATGAATTATGAGATCCCCAATCAAGTTGGGGATGACAGATAATGACTTTTGGGACAGCCCCTTCAATGAATAAGGTTCTGTAACTTCAACCTTAAGACCGGGATAATTCATGCTCACAAATCAATTGGTTTTTAACCTTTTGTTTGATCTTATTTAGGATTCTAATGATAAAGAATATACTTGCAAGCTGTCTGGATTAAGTAGTACTAGCTGTCAAAATAAGCTATAAAAACGAATAAAGGATTGATGACAAATGTTTCGAACGTCCAGATTACAACTCTGTTTTAGATATATTAGTTGTATAAATAAAGATTGAAGAATATAAGTGATTGTTTTATTTAGATTCTTCCTTGCGTTTCCGGCTTTTATAATTAAACGATTGCAAAATTAGAAAAGGCGGCAGCCATATTGGTGTAGTGAGTACCGCCCATTTAACAATAAAAAAAACTAAATAGGCTGCGGCCGGAATTAAGGCCAAATAGTACATCCATGGTTTACTGAATATATCCATGTCGTTCTGGAACTGTTCCCAGATTAGGTTAAGGTATTTTTCGAAGATTGGGTGCATAGTATTTTTTTTTTAATTAAGCCATATTTGATTTGACTTGACGATAATTTTTGACTTTTACGTTAGGAAATAGTGTTTTAATAAAAGAAACAACAGGAGGACATATTTGAAGGTAATCATCAGTATAATCTGTACTATAAGTAAAAAATTTCTGCCAATATTCTATTCCTCTATTCTCAATTAGCTTTTTAAGGTAATCAGTAAAAGAAAGTGATAATTTAAAATATTCCCCCTTCTCATAAACGTAAAGTTGTGGCTTCTCTGTTTCAAAGGAGATAGCAACATCGTTTAACTCTTCAGCATTGAATAAGCGAAAATTATTGGCTTCTTTAAGTTTATCCTCATCCATTGAATCTGGAAAAGTTAATATTCCTTCAAATGAAGGCTCATTCCAATTTCTATTTTGTAAGGGTTCAAAACCACCAAACATTTCATCTAATCCAAGAATTTTAAAATCGGCTTTTGCATTTAAGATTTTTTGTTTCGAATTATCAGGCAATGCCCAGACCAATCTAAATCCATTAATCTGGCAATAGAATGCAAGCATTTCGTCAGAAAGTGGTTTGCCTAGAATCAATTCTATTTTACGAATCACATGAATGGTTAAAGGCTCATCTCTAATCTCAAAGTAGGCCTGAGTTTTATGGCTTAACAGAATCTCTTCTAATTTCTGTATACTATCATAAAATTTATTTAAATAGTCATTCTTATGTAAATTTTCAAATAAACTATTAGGCATATCTTTTACATGACCTGACTGCTCGACTTTTAGGTCTGGAAAGGTTTCTTTAAAATAAAAATAAAATGGATAGTGCCTTCCTAAAGAAGTTTCCAAGTTTGCGTTTTCAATAAAGATCTCTTGCCAACCCTGCATAGCTCTCAATTTATCAGCCCAAATAACATATTCTCTAAAGCTAAGTGAAAGTGGAATTTGCTGATGAGGGTATTTATAAAGAATTAATTGAAGTTTTTCTCCTTTTGATGCATCAAATACTACAAATACATTTGCTTTTAAATCGACATAATCGACTATAAAAATATTCCTTTCCAGATACTCAATTAATTCCTCATTGTCTGTTTCGTCCCAAAGATAATTTTTATATCGATAAGTATCTTTTAATGAAGGCTCATCATAGGGAGTTCCAGAAATATAATTCTGTAGGCTTGATATCATGCAACTTCCAACATTGGATTGAGCGCCGGGTTTCTGCGTGTACCACTGGATGGTAAATCCATCGCATTTAGAATAAAAATCACGCATTTCATTAAAAAGATTAGCCCCCAGAATTTCTTCAACTTTCTTTATAATTGCATGTTTGGGCTTGTCATAAACCTGACAATAACAATCTGACATTCCATCAATTTCCCATAAATAATCTTCATACTCATCTACTTGATATATTTCTAACCCCATGTAATTAGTTTTTTATTGTTGAGCCGTTTAATGTCTGAAATAAGGAATGAAACTTTTGTCCTTTTCCCATCTGGATGCCTCAATGTATATTTAGATCGCATTTTGTTATTAAAATCGCTAAAGTTGCTATAGGGCTTGTTTGCAGCAAATTTATCAAAAGATTGATCCAGAGCACTTTTAAAATAAACCCGTTTTATGCCAGCCTTTTTAAAATCTAGTTCAAGCATGTCTACCCGACTTGCAGAATTCATATTGAGCCTTTTTGTGGCTGCACCTTTTGGTAAGGGGACTGGGAATGATCTTGAGTATACCGGGCTTGCATTCTTTTTCCAATCATTTGAATTTGCATCATAAAAATGAAAACCTCCTTCTACTTTAATTCTATTTGCCCAATGATAAGTTTGTCCAGCATTTTCAGTTGTTGTATTGTGATAATCAACTGTTGTTATTACCCACACTACGCTATCATGTTTAATTTTTTCTTTTGGTTTCGATTGAGACTTACCGAGTACCTTCTTTAATGGGTTTTCCGCATATTGCTCCATCTGTGAATTTGTGGTTTTAGGTCCAGGCACAAGATTATTGGCCCCACCCTTTCCTCCAAGTTTTTCACTTACCAAGTGCATTCGCACCCATAAATTAGTCATATCAGGTTGCGCTTTCACATAAGGCCAACCGGCATTATTTGCTCCAGGTTTTGATCCTCCTTTTGCTGTATTCTTAGACAAATCATGGACACTTGCCATTTTAGGATATCCTGGCCACGATGCTGCCTGAAATTTCCATTTTGGACTTGTAGGTGGTGTCGGTTTTGTTCCCATAAGATATATCATAACATTGCTCAAACTATCTATAGTTTTGGTTATCTGGCTATTTATTTTTTTAAGTTTATTTTTGTTTTTAGAGGTTTCTACATTTGGAATTTTACTAGCCTGACTAGCAAGTTTCTCTAATTTCTTAACGAGATTTTGTGCATTCTTAAATGCTCCTGGGTTATTTTTACTTAAAGTGCTCGCATTCCTACTTAAATATTTATCTACTTCCATAGGATCACTTGCTACCATAAGTTTTCCCTTCTTACCCTTAAAATAAAGCTTGTGTTTTTCTCCATCTTTAGCTTTAAAAGTTTTTTTGGCTGTCCACCATTTTATGAATTTACCAACTGCTTTTTTTGCTTTCTTTTTAACCTTTTTATATGTTCCTTTCCCCTTCTTCACAAGCTTACCAAACGCCTTCTTCGCTTTCTTGATAATTTTCGTAATCGCCCGATCAATCTTGCCTCTTACACGCTTGATGATCTTTTGTATTTTGCCAGTCAGTCCGGTTATGCCGACTAAGGCAGCGAGGAATCCTATCAAAACAGGGATTGCTTTAACTAACGCCCGTTCGATGGCTTTAGCTACACTCGCTACATTTCCATTGGCTAATGCACGGATTCCGTCAATGAATGCCTGTACCAATTCGAAAATTTGTGACGCCCGTTCAATGAAGAAACGTACGATGTCAACGATCATCATGGCTGCCTTGATGAATGCACCAGCCGGGCTCATCAATCCTAAAATCCACTTGATCCCTGCTTCGATGACCTTCGTGATGATCATGTCACGAATGGCATCCATGACCATTTCTTTCAGATTCGCGAATTGCTCTTTGATGTATCCCCATAGCCCTTCTACACCCTTCTGACGTACGATCTTAAAGACTTCTATGCCAGTCTCCATCATCTTAACCAGTGGCTCACCGACCAGCTTCACTGCCTTCGCACGGAAGTAATCCCAGGTCAATCCGAGTATTTGAGTAACCAAACTGAAAATTCCGCTTAGACTGAATAGATCCTTGGGTATCTTAATTTGTAAGCCTCCCATTGAACCTGTCAACCATTCGATCAAGCCTGTCATGATGTTGCTAAGCAAGTTCTTACCGAAATTCGCAAAGCCCTGTTTGATGCCATTAATCAGATTGCTCAAGAAACCGATCGGATCGGAGATAATTGCTCCGATCGCTGAGATGGCTGCACTTAATAAGTTTAGTAGCAAGTCCTTGATCTTGAGAATGGCCTTCACTATGCCTGCAATGAAGTTGAAGGCTGCACCTATCCATCCAGCACTTACCCGCTTTTTGATCTTATCAAATTTTGCTCGAAGTGATTTTACATTCTCGTTATATGCTCTTGCGAGACTTTGAGCAATCTCCTTCTCCTTGTCATGAACACTCTCTTCTAAAGAATTGTACTGATCGTTGAAATCGTCAAATGCATCCGTAGCCAGCTTTTGCTCCTCTTTACTCAGCGTTTTAAAATAGCCATCTGATTTTTTTCGACCATTTTCTATGATTGTTATGGCCTCATTGAGCCTTTTGGCAATGAGTTTTGCAAGGTCATTGAGCACTCCATTTATCGTCTTAATAAACCTGGCTTTCTCAATTCTAAAGGCTTGCTCAATGCCCTCGGTATCTTCTCCAAAAAGCCAATCATCAATTACAGTAATACCATAAATATCATCAAGACGGCTTTCTACATTATTTTCAAAAATGATGGTTGCAATCTTTGACTGAGCTGAAAAGATGGTATCTACGCTTTCTGAAAGATCATCTAATTTTTTGGTGACATCCTTTTTGGTATTATTGTAAATGGTCTCCAGATCCTTGAAGATCTTCTTTTGTTTAGATTGATCATCCTTACTTGTATTTTTTTGTCCGGTAAGAACATTTGTAAACGCATCCTTACGTGCCCCGTGCATTCCCTCCTGTCCTTTCTTACTGGTAGCATATGCAGATTGCTTAGCTCTCTTTAATGTGCTATTTTCTTTAGATCTAGACTCTTTTGGGGCATCGGATGCAGCCTTCTGTGCTTGTTTTTTCTTGCCTAGAGCCTCGATGAATGTAGGTTCATTGGATTTTGCCAGCTGCTCCTCTGTTACTTTATTCTCAGCCATGTAATCATCAAGTGACTGGCTTTCTTTTTGCATAGAAAGCTCGGAATCGTTCTTCTTCTTGGGAACCGCTGAACCAGGGCTTATGGGACGTGGTTGAGGCCCTACCTTGTCATCAGGTATTGGTTTAGCTTCTATTGCTTTTACTGTGCTCGGAGGTGGATTCTTTTGCTGCGCTTCAGCCGCCATTGGACCTGTGATTGCCACATTTTCTTTCTTCACATCAGAAGAAATGGCTTTACCGATCTTATCAATTGGTTTTTTTCTTTTGAAATTCTTAGCCGCACCCTTGCTATTGGGAAGTTGTTTTTCAAGCTCTTTTAAGTGTTTGTCCAGTACCTTTTTAAACTTATCAGGAGTGAATGGCTGCTTTTTCTTCTTTTTAGTTTTGGCAATTCCATCCATTTTACCAATGTGTCCAAGCTGAGCATTTTTCTTATCCTGTTGCTCAACTGGTAATTGAGCGTCCATGATTGTCTCACCTAATTTCACAACGGATGGAGCATGAGCACCTTGAGATTGCTTCGCTTTCTCGGTCTGATGCATGGCGCCCTGAAAGGCTTTGTCTTTGTGAGGTTTAGTATTCTGAGGAACCACATTTTCTTTATCTGCCGTCTTACCTTCCTCCTGAAATTCTTGAGGTGATTTACCTTCTATTTTCTTTTTGTCTTTTCCTTCTTTTTTAGCTTCTTTATCTGTTGTTATTTCTTCTTTCTCAGCTGATTGTGCAGCTCCAGCACTTTTAGAAGGATCTGCCTTAGTGATATCCTGAGGACCTTCCTTGTCCTTTTCTGTGCTGATTGTACTGGTTTGCTGTTCTCCGCTTTCACTGGTGGTTTCGGATAGAGTCGCTTGTTGAACTTCACCAACATTGCTTGTGCCAGCTGCCTGTTTTCCTTCTGCCGACTTTGACTTTGTCGTCTCTTCTGCTACGGATTCAGCAGGACTTGTTTTGGGTGTCGTCTCCGCAGCTGGGCTTGTTTGTCCGGTACTTGTTTCCTGGGCTGGTGCGGGCCTTGCAGTAGGTTCGACATTTGCTTCTTGTGAAGTGATGGCAGCATCAGTCTGTTCTGTAACCGATTCTTTAGGTGCAGCGGTGGTTATATTTTCCGACGCTTCTTTTGTCTGTACGGATGGCGCTCCCCCCTGCTGAACGGTATGGGTTAGTTCATGTGCCAGAAGTCTTTTTCCCTGACTCGAACCGGGGTTATATTCTCCTGATTTAAAATAAATATCAGTTCCATGCGTAAATGCTTTAGCTCCCAATTGCGAATTCATTCCTGAAGCTTCCCCATCGTTATGCACTTTAACATTACTAAAGTCGGCTCCCATTTTAGAGCCCAAATCACTTTGTGTTGTATCGGGCAAAGAATTTCCTTGTCCTTTTGTTCGGTTTATTTTATTTTGAACATCTGATGGGGCATAATTTGAGCCATCTTTTGATTGAATCCGTTTTAGTTGCAGATCCTCATCCTCATCGTCAGGTGCAGCTTCTTGATGGCTTATTACATCCTCCTGCATATTAAGATCACTTTCCTTATCTTCATTTTCTTGCAAGTTCAGCTTATCTTCATCTTCTTTTAATTGCACTTTATCATCGTCTTCTGCAGTGCGATCAATCTCCTCTTCAGAGTCTGCTGACTTCAGAGAAATTTTGGAGGTGTCCTCTTCTTCAGTTTGCATATCCAAAGTATCTTCCTCCTTCAATTGCAGGCTATTTGATCCATTCCCTGAATCTATCTTAGTAGCAATTGTGGATTTATCCTCTGAATCGTCAGGATTTCCGGCCATTTCTTGCAAATGTATATCGGGCATTAGTTGCAAACTATCATCCTTTTCACTTTCATTTTCTTGAAGTGTAAGGGTATCTTGTTCGTGGTTAGTAGATAAATGCAATGCAGCCTTTGGTGAACCTGCCATGGCAATATCTTGTTGCTTATTCGATGGCATAAGCATTACCCTGTCGGCTACAGCATCAGCTTCCTGTTCCTGCTTGTCGTTTTTATTGGATATCTTTAAACCAGATAACTGAACCTTAGCAGGTTTCCAACTCTCGCCTTTTCCTCCTTTTGTTTCTTGCCTTATTTCCGGTTTGCTAATCATTTAAATCAAAATTATTTCTAACCTATTCTACTTAAGATACCATCGACATATGCTCTTGGGTGAGATCGAATCGGACTCGTATTTTTAATATCATCCCAGGTATAATTTATAGTTCTTGTGCCTACAAAATTGTTTGCACCTTGATACACTCTAGTATGCCCATCGTTATATGAAGCAAACACCATCTTTTTAAGTTCATCTCCGGTTGGTTTATTATCTGGTAAATTTGAATATAACATTTGCATTACTCTTCCTAAATATGCTGCAACTAATTTTATCGATTCTGCAGGAATATGCCGGGGATCGGGTCTTGCAGCTATTGTTACTCCTTGACTTGCAGCCCATGCTATAGCAGCACTCCGAGCAATCGTATTGTGTTGACCTAATCCAATATAACCACGTCTATTCATAATATGTTGACTATATCCGGGACGGCCGGTAGTTATTCCATGAACGGCAGTATTTGTAATATCTCCGGTTTCCTGCGACACAAGGGCTTTAACATCAGCTGAAGTAAATGTTGCATGCGGAATTGCTCCTAATAGAGTTCTTATATCGCGGGCAATAAATAAATTATCGAAACGCTGATACTGTATTCTTTCCTGATCGAGTGTATCCCTGTCAGACAAATAATTATTTAATGCAGTTATAAATTCAATTATTGCTCCTCTAATGAAACGGTTTCCTCTTCCTGTAATTATTCTTCTGTCTGCCCTGTCATCCGTAATAGCAGTTGTAATTGCCGCACGTCCCGGAAGAGTTCCTGTAACCGAATTAAATCTGGTATTATTCAATCTTCTTCTAATTGATGGCCACCTGGCTAAAAGACTGGTTAAAGCAGTATGCACTGCTGTTCCCGCTGTGGTGCGAGATAAAGCAGAAGTTATTAGTGTGTCACGTTGCTGCATTTTGACTCGGAGTGTTCCCCATTTTCCTGGCACTAATGTCGTCTCAAAACGTCTGATAACTAAACTTGGTACTCTCGCTGCCCGGGTTACTCTGAATGCCTGAATTTTTCTTTCAACACCTTTATTTTGTTGTATTGTATGCGCTAATTCATGCGCCAACAAATGCTTCCCTCCATTACTTTCAGGATTATATTGTCCTTTATTAAAATAAATATCGTTACCGTGAGTAAATGCCTTTGCATTTAGTTGCTTATTCATTTTCGATGCATCATCATTTTTATATATGCGAACATTATTAAAATCTGCTCCTATTTTGGATTCCATTTCTCTCTGAACTAATGGGTTTAATGGTTCACCATTACCTTTAGATCTGTTAATACCTGCTTCTATTTCTATGGGAACATATTTTCCATTATTCTTAGAATTACCTTTCATTTGAATTGTTGATCCTTCATCTTCTTCCGATTCGTTTGAATCATCGGCATCTACTCCCTGCTTTTGAATTTCAGGTTTCATCTGAATCTCATTCACTTCTTCATCTTCTTCAACCTGCATTTGAATTGGATTATCCCCGGTTTCAGATCTTTCTAATTGCATCTTAGGTTCTGTATTTACTAACACTGTAGAATTAGTATATCCGTAATCTGGCATCATCATTACTCTATCAGCAACCATATCTGCCTCAGTCTCCTGAATATCATTAGCATCAGAGATTTTAAGTGAAGATGGTCTTATGATATCCGGCGATATCCGCGATGCAGCGGATTCAGCTCTACTCTCTTTTTGTATTTTAGTTTTAAGATGCATTTATGTTTTTAGCAGCAATCTTATTTATAATGGCTTTATGAATTAGTTGGGTTTTTTAAAGGATGAAGTATTTATCTTTTTTTTACTTTTGTCTGGTCTTTTTTCGACTAGTTTCGGGTCGACCCGACAGAATTTGAATTCGCCAAGCCGCTTCAAGCGGCTAGGCGAATATGAATATCTCATTTAGACCTGTTAAGTCATTCTGACTCTGTCAGGTTTTCAACTGAAAAAGCGTCCTTGACTTGACACTAGGCTTTTTTCGACTTTGGGTGCATATTTGTAGATGATTACACCAATTCATGATTTACAACTTCTGATAAATCAGCTGATATCCGAGAAGGTACTGTCTCAAACCTATTCTTTTTGTTTTTTTATTTAAAGGGATTTTTAGGATCTAGTGTGGTATTTTTAGTTAAGTATTTTTTCTAAATTTCTAAGATACTTTTACTAAATTATTATTCCCCAAATGATTTATATTTTACAACATTAAAATATTTCTTGTTACCAACTCCTCTTTCAAAATCAATATATAGTTTTTGTCTGTTAGTTTCATTTGTAGAATCTTCATAGATTCCATTAATAAAGATTTCCGGCTTATTATCCTTATCAATATCATATATATTAAAATTATCCTGCTGACTTAGATCAAATACTATATACCCTCCTTCAATAAAATAGGGTACTTTAATTTCCTCTTTTAAGGAACTTAGCTTAATCCCGATTTTGTAACAGCAATGGGCTCCTCCACTATATAAATAAGTTATTGTATCTATTTTATTATCATTATCAAAGTCATAATTCTGATACCACAAATCTTTATTTTCATTGATTTTCAGTCTTTTACAATCAGTGAATAAAAATATTAAAAAAAAGACTAAAAAATATTTCATCATCCTCAATTTTAGTTGTTGTCCACTGAAACAGGAGAGGTTTTATTTGATCTATCAATAACTGCTTTTTTATAATTTTCTGCAGCTTTACCTGAACCATTGTATGCCTTTACTGCTTTACTCCAACTCTTCATTATAAAAAACTTCTGAAATAACCATTTAACAGTTGCTCTTATCCAAAATTCATAATCCAGAAATAATTCCTTTTTATTTCCCATAAGGTTTTCGCCACTTGCATCTTTTAGTTTTGAGAACTCTTCAATAGCCTTCCTGAAGTTTTCAGTCCACCATTCTTTCCCTGTCATTCCTTTCCATTTGGCTTCTTTCTCAAACTTATCGAAACCATATTTTGTATAAATTTTCGGAGCCATTTCCTTTATCATTAAATATTGTTGTGGTCCAAAAGAATCTATTACTTGACCTAAATTAAATCGGCTTTTAATTGGATGAGGAGTGCCATGATAATTATACGGTGGAGATTTTAAATGAACTCCACTTGTACCCATTCTGGTTTCTTGAAAAATAATTGATTTTACAATATTGTATTTCAAATTTGTTTTTGGGGAATACTTGGTATTATAAAAGTCTACCCATTTTTTTATATCGGCATCAAA
The DNA here is from genome assembly GCA_013138975.1 of Bacteroidales bacterium. Lineage (GTDB taxonomy): Bacteria > Bacteroidota > Bacteroidia > Bacteroidales > UBA12077 > UBA12077. The sequence continues at coordinate 20,144 of WTBR01000029.1, read as the reverse complement.
CCTATTATACATTGTTTCCCTAACAAGCATTCGACTCATGGTTTTCTCTCGTTTAGCATGCAAACCTTCTAGTCTTTTTAACTCTTTCTCCCATAATTCCCTGTTTTTTTTATATTGCCCTTCTTTCGATTTCCAGTCATCAAGTTTCTTTTGTGATTTTTTTACAGAGCTTCGTTGACTATCTAAACCGACTTCATATTTCGATACTCCTGCTACACTTGTATATTCTGGTTTTAGGGCATATTTCGGAACCTCTATTGCTATTTTCTTTTTCTTTTTTATGTAATAAGCAGACGCTTTCGGTTTAGTGCCCTTCCAATCTACAATTATTATTTTAGTCCCTTTCAGTATACCATTCCAATCTTCGACCAATACAAATGTTTTACCATTCATTTCTACTGTAACGTCATCTACGTCAAATTTTTGAACCAAATTATTTTTATTTCTATTTTGTTGAATTGTATGCGTTAACTCATGTGCTAGTAACCTCTTCCCTCCTAAAGAATCCGGATCATATTTCCCTTGATTAAAATAAATATGATTTTTATGTGTAAAGGCTTTTGCGCTTAAATCTTTATTCATTTGAACGGCTCTTGAATCCTTATGAATTTTTACATCTGAAAAATCTCTACCCATTTTTTGTGAAAATTCTGCATTTGCTTTTTTCGGCAGGGCTTGTCCTCCTGATTGTGATGTATTTATTTGATTTACAACTGTCGAAGGGGCATAATTTGCCATATTTTGAGCCCTTGCTGATTTTAAGTTTACTTCCTCTTTTTCCTCTGATGCTTTGGAAATTGATGTTTCCTCTTCTTCGGATTGTAGATCTACCTTCTCTTCATCATCTGCCTGTTTTTGCAATTCTTCATCTTCTTGCTTTTGTAATGAAGCTTCTTCTTCTTCAGGTTTCATTGATACGGCATTTTTTTCTTCCTCTTCAGCCTCAGCTTGCCTGCTAATTTTCGAAACTTTTTCTTCCTCTTCCTGCGGTTGCATATTCAAAGACTCCTTATCTTCATTCTCAGGCATTCGCATCACCCTGTCAGCAACATTATTAGCTTCCTGTTCTGACTTATCATTTGGACTGCCAACTTTCATCTTTCTTTGAACTGTTGGTACGGGTTGGCTTTTTTTTCTTCTTGTTAGAGGATCATTAAATTGTTTTATTGATGCCATAATCTTTCCTATTTAGAAATGTTCATGCATAGTCTTTGCAAGAAAACGTCAAATACTGCGTTACTCTCGTGCTGAAAACAGTCACTTACAAAAGTAAGTTCCTTGGTTTCCAGCGCTTCGAAAGCCTTGTCTTTGTCGCTTTCTTATCAAAGACATAAAAAATAGTAGTTTTCTTGCGGACATATCATATTGTTCGGCCTCCTTTGCCAAACTCACGTTTTATTCCCTCAGTTATGTCTTTTAATCGAATGGTGTTTGTACCACTGTTTAAAGCCATTAATGAGCAGTAATGAATAACATTAATGATTGAACCTCCTGCTAATTGATAGTTTGATGCTATCTGGTTCAGTTTGATCTTTTCCTCCAATTCACATTTTTCCGAGAATCCATTTTTCCATAACTTTAACCTTTCTTCAGATTCTGGCATTGGAAAATAAATCATCGATTGAAACCTTCGTTGAAATGCTTCGTCAATATTTTTTTTAAGGTTAGATGCTAGAATAACCAATCCATCATATTCTTCGATTCGTTGCAATAAGTATGAAACTTCCTGATTTGCGTATCTATCATGAGCATCGTTTATTGATGTTCGTTTGCCGAACAGTGCATCGGCCTCATCGAAAAAAAGTATCCAACCCTTGCTTTCTGCCTTATCGAATATCTTGGAAAGGTTTTTTTCTGTTTCTCCTATATATTTTGATATAATTCTGGATAAGTCTATTTTGTATACGTCAATTCCTGTTCTTTTTCCTAAAAGGGCAGTGGTAAGTGACTTTCCTGTACCAGGTGGACCATGAAACAGGGTTTTATAACCTGGTTTAAATTTCTTGCTCATTCCCCAGTCATTCATTAAAGTATGGTTATGTTTTAACCAGGCTTCTATTTCTACTAGTTGCAAATTAGTGTTTGAGGGCAAAACCAAATCGTCCCATTCCATGTTTGTTTCAAGAAGTTTTGCGGGAAATCCTGAACTAAAGTTTGGCTTTCGTACAAATCCAATGGTAAACTTATCGAGAATTTCTTTCGAGATGGTAACTGCACCATTAAGATGGGGTTCATCTGTTTCAACCTCATCTAACCAAACAATATGGTTTTTTATAAAGTGATGCTCGCTGTTAAATATATTTTGTAATTGAAATCTTTTTTGTAGATCGGTACCGGCCAATATAAACATCAGGGTTTCACCTGTTGGTAAAAAGCCATTATGATGTTTGCCTTTTTTTCCCCCAAACTCTGTATATATCTGTTCGGTGTTATTGTTTCTTTGCATAAATACATCCAATAACTCAGGTTTTATATGAGGAGCCATGGCTAGAATAAGCAAAAACCTTTCCTCGAAAGTAAGCTTTTGGTCTTTTACAAAGGTGGCATATGGAGAGGTACTGCCATTAAAAATGGGTGGTGTGACATCAAAGACTTCCTGATATTTACTTTCGCTTTTACTGTTGAGCAATGAACGCGTTTTAAGTATGGTTTTAAACCAGGTTAGCTCCTTATGAATGTCGAGGGCATTATATTTTAAATTGTCTTCTACCATTCTACATATATTAATTCTTTTCGCCAGGGTAAGGCTATAATAGATATGCTCCAGGGCAATTTATCCAGTAAAATATCTAAGGTTATTCGCTCTATCTGGACTTTCCAACCATTGGCTGCCTTTATCAGAATCCCTTCTCGCTGAAGAAAAGAAATCTGTAAACTTTGAGCGGAAGTGCCTTTTAAGGCTGTCCATTTTTTAACGACCATTTCCAACAATTCCTGAGAAGATTGCTTTATATTTTCCGGTAATTTTTCAATAATTGGTATTGGCTCTAATAAATCTATTCCACACAAAAGTTTATTGAATGTTAGATCGTACTCTTGCACGGTTTCAGAACCTGTAACAAGGTACTGGGTAATAGCAATTGCCAAATATTTGCTTTGCTCATCTTTAAATTGCTTTTTATCATCGAGTAAATCCAATTCTTTAAACAATGAAGGTAAATAAGGCCAGAGAAGTACTAATCCTGCATTTTCAATGATTATCTCATCTTCTAATTTGGTTATTAAATATTGTTTAATAATTTCTTCTTCCTGGTTTGCTCTTGCAATGGGTGACTCTGTTTTTAATTGTTTATACATTTCCTGAGAATCAGAATTTTCTTCTGTCAAATTATCGGTGTTAAGTTTCCCGGATACATTCTCTTTTAATGTTGATGATTTTTCGTTTTCTGATTGATCCCTATTTTGTTCTTGTTGAGGCTTGTCCGGCAAATTATTTTTGGTCTCCTTAATATTGCTCTTGTCACTATCATGAGAATCAATCTTTTGTAACTTTTTTAAGGTTAAATCTTCTTTTTTTGTCAATTCCTTTTCTTCTTCATTCTCAATTTCCTGGTTTTTGGTATTTTGAGAATTTCCTTTTTTCTTTTTGTCCTGAGAAGATTCTTTTATTTTATATTCTGTACTTTCTGTTAAATTTTCCTTGTTAGCATCCTTATCTTCAGACATTCTTAATTCTTCTTCTTCCTCTTTCTTTAAATTTGATTTGTCCTGCATTTCAGACTCTTCATGCTTGATAGCAGCTTTGTGCTTTTTATGAATGTAATTTTGTTCTTTTTGAAGCTCATCAGCTAAAGTACTTTTAGCCTTCTTTTTGTTAGTCTCCTCAATATTATGTTTATCAATCTTCTGTTCCTTTTTTAAAGTCAATTCTTCTTTTTTGGTCAATTTCTTTTTTTCTTCATTCTCATTTTTTTGGTCTTTGGTATTTTGAGAAATTCCATCTTTCTTTTTGTTATTGGACGGTTCTGTTATTTTATATTCTGTACTTTCTGTTAATTCTTCATTGTTATCATCCTTTTCTTCAATACTTATTTGAGACTTGCTCGTTGTATCTGAAATCAATATTTCAGAATCTTTTATATTCTTAGTTATTAATTCTTTGCTTTCTTTATTTCCATAAACAAACTCATATGATTCGATTTGTTTCAGAATCTCAGTAAGTGCTTTTTTATCAAGCTCTTTTTTGAATTTTAATTTCTTTAGGTGCTTAATTCCTCCTGTTGTTTTCAATGATTTTAACAAGCTGGTTCGAGTATTACTATTTTTCTCACTTGTAATTTTGTGAAATATGAGGGCAATAATTTGATCAATAATTTTCTGTGTCTCAGTCAGTATTATATTTTGCTTGTTTACAGGGGATTTTTTTAAATAAACCTGAAAATTCAGAATATCTTTAAAGAATGATTCTGGTGAGGGATTTGCTTCATTAAGAAGATGCAGGAATTTATAAACCAAGGGGATTATAATTTTCTCAAGACTTACAACTTGTTGAATAGCTCTACTCAGAATAACTTCCCAGATTGTATATTGTAAATCCTTTTTGCTTTGTATTAGGTCTTCATTTGAATGCTGATAAGCTACAAATATTGATGCGAGCTCTGCAATTTTGCTTCCTTGACTTGGTGATAGAAATAACTCGGTAGTACTTTGCTTTATTTTTTGGGGAAATTGATAAATAAATCTTTTTAAAACTATTTTACTCTTAAAGAGCGTCCGTAAAACAAGGGATAGTTTCTCGGGTTGTTTCTCATATAAGGACATAAACAATTCTGAGATATCAAAATTGCTTTTATTTAATTGATGCCAGGGTAAATTACCTGTTTTCAGAAATTGTACTAATATTTCAAATTGTTTATCTGTTTCGCTTAAATATTGATTTTTGTTAGCTTCTTTTTCGCTTACTATTTGATCTATTCCTTTTTGTTTGGGTGAGATTTTGTCTGAATGATTGATTTCAGCTATCATATCTTCTAACTTACTCTCAAATTGTTCTACCGTATTCTCACAAAAAAGTTTATCAAACTCAAGCAATGGTAATTTTCCAATATCCAGTTCCATTCGGTCAATCCGTATGATATCTTTTGTGGAATTATACTTATCGCAAATTTTCTCTAATGCTGGTATAATTTTTTGTCTAAACAAGCTGGACACATCATTTTGCAAATCTTGGGCAATCTCATATTTATCCGTTGTTATCTCAACGATCTGTTTCTCTATAATATGCGTATAATTTTCTTTTGGCATTTATGTTCTTGATCGTTTTACACTTTCAGCGGAATTTGCTCAAAAATATATGCACTGCCGGAGCTTACTTCATTTATCACATCATTATATGCCCCAATAATTGCCTGGTTATTCTGTAAGCCTATTGCATATCCAAAATACTTATTAGTTGACAAATCCGCAGGTTGTATTTTTTGCTTTTGTACCCACTCATTGTTTTCAAGTTTAAATACATAAACACTACCTGTATTTGATCCACCGGTATCTTCAGTAAAAGAACCAACAATTATCGTTTCATTTTCTATGACTACACTAATTCCAAAACGATCCTCAGGTTCCATATCATCAGCTTGCAGGGTTTGGAATAATATCCAATTATTCTTATTTGCACTATCACGTCGATAAACTGATGCACTACCTGAATTTATTCCACTCATATCTTTTAAAACTGATCCTACTACTATCCAATCTCCATAAATTGCAGAAGAATAACCAAAATATTCACTTGCCTCAGGATTTTCAGGTAGAATTTTCTGAACCTCCACCCACTCATCACCTTCTTTTTCATATATATAACAGCTACCTGAATTTGAAGCAGCACTATCTTCAGCATAAGCTCCAACAACAATCGTCGAACCATGAATATTTACCGAATAGCCGAAATAGTCATTCGCCTCGCCATCGCTAGCTTGAAGACGCTGAAGCTGAACCCATCGCCCATTTTCCAGACCAAAAATATATGCACATCCTGTATTGGAAACCTCAAGATCTTTTAGATATGCACCAACAACAGCTATATTATTATTTATATCTATCGCATTTCCGAAGGAATCACCTGCTACTGCATCGTTAGCCTTGATTATGGCATGAGATTCCCAACTACCTATTTGTAAATTAAACCTGAAACTATAAACTGCTCCTATCCCATTATTACCAGAAGCACCAACAAGTGCATAATAACTTGCATTTGGAATATCATAAATGGCAACAGAGTGACCGAAAAAATTATTGGGTTGCAGATCTTCGTTTATTAGTTCAAAATGCTGACTCCATTGACCTGATAATTTTTTTATGAAAATATAAGCTGTCCCATTATTTATTGTTTCTCCAATATTACGGCTTCGGACACCAATTATTGCAAATTGGTCATAAATATCAACTGAATATCCAAATTGATCGCCTGAAATTAAATCATTTGAAAATAACTTATTTATTTGCCAAAATTCAACATATGGCTGTAATAAGCTTGATATCATATTTATAAGGTTTACTTTTCCATTTAACACATTACCATCCTTATTTACTAGAGTGTAATTAAAAGTAGCCATTAATACAGATTCTAAACCCTCTGCGGGTATATAATTAAATGTAGAATCATTTATTATTGACAATACACCATAAGATCCATTTAATGGTACAAAGTCTTGAATCTTCCATTGGTATTTCTCTGCTACCTCAACAGGAATTACTATAGGATTAAGTGTTGTAACATTTACGTTAATATCCGGCAACTCTACTTCAAAAATATCCGGGGTTAAATTTATCTTTCCTTTATAGCAATTTTTATTGTCATCAGTCGCAAAATATTCAAAACTGTACTTTCCGGCATACACAATATCGTTGCTCGGAATAAAAGTAAGAATTGAATCGCTTATAATACCTGCATTAACAATTTCCCGATTGAACTGTCCCAGAGATTTAAACCTGATTCCGGAATAAATATCAGCAAATAAATTAATATTAATTTCATATTCAGTACCTGGCGTTACTTGGGAGTTATAATCAGGTATATCAAGGCAACAGCACATCACAATTAAATTTACAGTGCCTCTTCTATAATATCCTTCTTCTGTTACTATTTGATATTCGAAAATATCAGTTCCAAAATAACTGTTATTTGGAGTATAAAGAATAATTTTCTCTTCTTCATTATCGTGCACTATTACCTTACCATGAGGAGTTTTAGCTTCGGTTACTGTATTATCTTCGCTGTCGATAATAAATAATTCATACGTATTAAATTCCAATTCACTCTCTTTAAGTACATTGAGTTGATTTTCGACACTGTTTTTCTGAACAGTTTCAGGATTGTAAGTAAGAGAAAGATTGGATATGAGATTGATCAGGTTAATCTTTCCACTTAATGATTTGCCAGCAGAATTTTCCAATATATAATTAAAAGAAACTGCATGTACATTTTCGATGCCTCCTGCTGGTTTATATTGAAAGGCATTATCTACAGGATTATTAATTATGGTTAATTCACCAAGAGTTTCGGCTATGGCTTCAAAACTTTTAATTCTAAACCCATATTTTTCAGCTACTGGTATTTCTATAATAACAGTATCAAGTATGGTTAAATGAACATTAATATCAGGAATTATTATGTCTTCAATTCCTGATGTTAAATTTATTTTGCCTTTATAGCAATTGGTATTATTATCGGTTGCATAATATTCAAGGGTATATTGTCCAGCAAAAACAATATCGTTTGTCGGAACAAAATGTAGATGTGTTTCATCCTTAATGTTTGCCTCTACTATATCCCTGTCTAATATACCAATGGATAAAAATTGCAAATTAGGATATTCCTCAGTAAATAAATTGAGATCTAAAACATATTCCTCATTTGGATTAACCGTTAGAGGATGATCAGGTAGATTGATACAACAACACATCACTAATATATTTACACTGTCAATTCGAGAGTAAGCATGATCGGCAGTTACTTGATAATATATTACGTCGGCGCCAAAATACTCGCTGTTGGGCGAATATTCAAACCAGAGATCACTGCCTGGCACAATGGCTGTACCATGTTCTGTTCTATTGTCAGTAACAGGATCTCCTGCGGAATTTAATAGTGTAAGTTGAACTCCGGAAAGTGATTCTTCATTAGAGTTTAGTACACTAATTTTATTATTTGTGCTATTCTTTTGAACGGTTTTAATTAATGCTGCAAAAGAGGATGTTGTTCCAACAAAAACGCTTACTTCTCCAATAGATGGTTCTGATTCACTTGATGGGTAATTTATACTGTACTTGAAACTATCTCTGCCTGTAACAAGTGGAGTATATCTGATAACTTGTTTATCAACTCCGGTATCATTAATTATTTCTATGGCTAATGTTGCCCCTAAAGCTGAATTGGGTGATTGTAATTGTAATTCTATTACGGTATCATCATTATAGTAATCATTTTTGAGTACATCGATCACTATTTCTGTATCTATATTTGTGAATTCAATATCATCTACAGCTTTAGGTTGTAGCTTATAGGGAGGTCTTACCAATACTTTTACCGGAGCAGAATCTTCTTCACCTCCATTAGTTTGCCTTATGGTATAATTAAAACTATCAATTAAATAATCTGCTTCTGATAACTCTTCGGGATGAGTGTACCGAATAACTCCATCATCTCCCTGAACTACTGTTCCACCACTAGTTGTTTCACTTACTGTAGTAATTTCCAAATTATTTGTATCGCGAATTAAATCATTATTTAAAATATCAAGAGGAACTTCAGAATCTCCAATAATTACATCATAATAATCGGCAACTGCTAATGGTGGCAAATTCAGATTATCTGCTTCATCCTCGGGAGAGGGTATTTGCTGGTTTTGGGAACAGCACATATAAGGTAATGCAAAATCGGCTACAATTCGGTTTTCGTTCACTGTAGGAGACAACTTAACCTCATCGTGAAGCATTATATATGTACCTCTTTTACACACTCCTGCATCATGCTCAATTCCCGGGTGTTCTTTTAAGAAATTAGGAAATAATTCCAGGCTGTTCTCTTGTAAGTATCCTTTACGGTATTGATAACGATAGTATACGGTAATTAATTTATACACTATACAATTTGACATAAAATGTCTGATAAGATGAAAGGTATCATTCAATATTTGAGTTTGCTCGTGAAACACTTGGGGTGTATTAATATGATAGGATTCATAAAGTAACTTTCCAAATAAATATTTAATGTATAAATTATAATCTATCAGCTTATCAAATAGTTCATTTACTTTTTCACTAAAGGTTTCTATTTGAAAAGTATTCAGATCAAATGGTATAACATCAAGTATCTCAGGGTATAATTCCGTAATTTGAGTATCAAGATTCTCAAACTCTGTACTAAATTCATTTCCTTCTGGTGTTTTTAAGTTCTTAACTAGCTTTTGTAATGCACATGTTAAGCTATCTCGTATACTTATGTATTCTGTTTGTAGGTCTTTCCATGAATTATTGTCCGCAATTTCAATGTTTTCAGGAATATCGTTTAGGTTAAAAAGTTTAAAATCGAAAGGAATATTATTGTCCTTTTTCAGAGCTTGTAGATTGGTTACTACCAAATCAAACGATGCTCCTGCGTTTCCTCCTATTCTTAAGAATGGATATTTATCGTAATTGTAATCCAAAGGTTTTTTAACATGGTCAGGGGCAGAATAGTCAGAGGCATGATAGGAAAGGTTCTGATTTGACTGATTTCGCCTTGTTAATTCATAATTCCAATTTAATAGCAATCTTGATTCTGCATTGGCATAATTGTAATAAAAAGGAATGGATCTGTTACTTAAAAATGATTGCTTTTCATCACTTGGTGTTATTTTTAAACTTAATCCATTATTAGGGTCGGAAATAAACACAAGGTTAAAACTCTTAATCATTTCTACAATCCTTTGATGCAATGACTTTGCCTTTTCTATTTTTTCCTGTAAGTCTTTATAAATAGTAGGCTGAGTAAATCCATTCCTGTTATCCTCGGGATTATTTTCTGAATCGAAACTTGGATATGCTTCCCCTAAAAATAAATGACGTGGAAACAGGGACATATCTATATTGCATTTTCGAACTATATCAAAGGCTTCAATCCTGAATTCATCGTATGCAAGAATCAGATCTTTAATAAAATCATAGAAATACTGCATTCCAAAATAATTCTGCGACAGAGTTTCATTTTGGATATAGTTATTCCATGTTATATTAAAAAGCGTTTCTACAATTGCAGTTTCAAAAGGATTTTCGGTATAAAGTGGCAATAATATGGGTTGATAGGTGGTGTATGTTAATTTTATTGCTTCGATTAAGCTTTGGTAAACTTCTAATATATTGATGCGGTATTTATTCAAAATTAAACTATAAGCATCTCCGGGAACATCAAAATCTTCGGGTGCAAGTTTCACTCGCTTCATGGAAATTACCGGTAAATCAAACCTTTCCGGAAAAATATCTTCCGTTGAAGGAATCAAACCTGTTTTCTCTCTAATATTTTCAGCTATTTCACGGCTTGCTACCAATACTCTGGTTTTTACGTACCTTGTTTGTCCAATCTCGTCACAGCTTCTTACCAGACATGTTCTAGGGTCGTAATCGTACATTTCCAGAAATACAATAACCACTTTATCTTCCAAAAAGGTTTCATCTAATACCGTGTCGGTAGATTCTATATAGTCATCGTTAGTAATAAGTTCTGTTAGTTCATATTGCAAAACTTCATCAGATCCTGAATCTTCATATTCGAACGGATCATAATGTACTCCATCGGGTAAGGTATACGCTCTGCGATATGAAGCAAAAAATTCCTCGAATACAACAAGGTAACCTTCTGATGTGATACCTATTCCCGGTGCTATTTTTATAGGGAAAATTTCTGTACTCCCCTCTGCCGGAGCTACTACATCGAGCCCGCAAACAATTCCTATACCAATTAATTTGGCGCGGGTCAGCCTATTCTGTTGATCCAGATAATTAAATAACTCATTTAACTGCGAATGAGTAAGAACCTGGTTACTTTCGAAATAAGGGTAATTGTCTTGTATATTCATTGCTGTTCTTTTTATTTCTTTGACTATATAATTCTGCGTTATCTTTAGAAACTACCAAGCATGGTATTATCAAGTATTATGGTATTTTTCAAAGTTTGGTGTTCTTTTGGATCGTAGAGGGTACCTGCAGGATAAACATTCCTTAAATTATCAATGGCCTCGATAAAACAGTTTAATGAATCGGATATTTCTATTTTTGTTGATTGCTTATCATTTATTTCAATAAGCCATTTTTTATATGTGCGTTCAAAATCTTCCATATGCAATGGATTTACCCAGCATATTTTCAATAGAACATGTGAGGGTGCTTCTAACCTAAGGGTTTTATCGAAAAAATTTCTGAAATCCATGTTATTGTATCGTTCAGGCCAGTATGGCAATACTACCGTTACTATGCTTGTATACGGATTGGTAAGGTTCATCGTATTACAATCATCTGACAGAAATATTGGAAGTAGTTTATCTTGTATTAGTTCTAATACAATAAAAATTCCATCATTATCGGTTGATTTAACAATATATGTACCATCATTGATGAAACCTGGTGAATTCTCAATATTAAAAGTATCTCCCGGATTCATATTCTGGATACTTGCACCTGATACCAAGATTTTTTGTTCAGCCCCATTAATCCCTTCAATGGGAATATCTGCCAAATAGCTTAGGTATATAGTTTCATCACCTTCACCTTCAAGGCCAGGTGGATATAATTCTTCAAGGTCAATTATTGTTGCTCCTTCGCTACCACTGTAGTATATATTTTCACTATCTATACTGAATATATATCCTGCTATTTCGAGATTAACGGTACCTGCAAACAGATTAATATTAAATTCACTAACAATATCCCCTTCAACCCCAACTATTTCAGATTCGGCATCATTAATTATTATCGGAACAGAATTTCTAAATTGTATGTTTCCATTCGCAGAAAGCTCGCCAGTTAAAACAGGTATGTATTCATTAAATTTTGGTCTGAGCAATACATGTTCTACCAAATGTACCCCTTCCTTTTCAATAAACTTCTCTTTTATGAATCGGATCATTTCTTGTACCGCTTTATCATCTTCTCCACCTTTAATTGTAAAGGCATTCGTGTCATCAATCGAAGTTGAAGATAATGGGGTTTCTATTCTTACTTGTGGATAAATTTTGGTAAATGTAATATGTCCACGTTTATCTTTTTCTATTTTTTCCTTTACCTGAACTTGGGTTTTATCGCCATACCTATTAATACTTTTTATTGTAAATTCACTTACCTTTTTAATATCCTTCCACATTGTAAGTATATCACCAACTTTATTTATATTGGTGATATCTTCATCAATTGTAAAAATTCTATTGTCTTCGTCTAGTGAATATGAATATGATTTAAGTATAATCAGGTTTAAATCTCCTCCACTATCAAGGGCTTCATTAACAGTAATTTTTGTATTACCTTCATTGAATTCATAATTTTTTATTGAATAGTAGGTATCTTCTAATTCATTACCAACTAGTACAAGTAAATCGAATTCGTTAAGCTCTTCTGTAATATCCTGATTAACAGTTATTGATAAATCGGAACTATTAGTTATACAGGCATAGCTAGCTGTGATAGATAAATCTCCATCGCTTGTTGTACTTGGTATTGCTTTACTATCATTGATATGCAAAATCACATTTGGCCCTACATCTTCAGAAGAATCAATTTCAAAATACCCATCATTTTCAGTTGATCCTAAAATTTTTACCAGAGGATTGTTAAAGCCTGATATTAAATTGGTAAGCTTTGCATTAAAATTGCTTTCAACGCTGGTTGCCAATACTCCGGCATCCCTATCGGTAATATGAAATATATAATTTTCCTCTTCATCGAAATTGAAAATATAGTTTTCCTTTAATACTCCGTTGATGATTATCTTCCAAATATCTTTTTTTGCATATGAAATTACATCTTCTTCATTTTCAACACTCTCAACATTTATATTATAAATACTTGTAAGTAATTTATTTTCTTTTACAAATGCATCGTCGCAAAGAGAAATTTCAACTTGGTAGTAATTTTCATCGTTTTCAATCAATTCGTAGTCAATTGTAAAGTAATTGTCGATTGGAGGTGTCAGGTTATTTCGGTTGGATTCATGATTGTTAAAGAATTCTTCATCAAATAATCCAATTAGTATATCAATATCGATTTGGGCATTTTCTTTACTGGAATAATCTGTTTTTTGGCTTGTAGCCAGTACTTTTTCACCACATTTTAAGTTGAAGTAATAATCGGAACCATTGTCGGATTTTACTTCATAATTCGCATTTTGCAAACCATTTAATATAATGAATTCTAAAATGTCTTTAGCCGTTTCTTCAGAGCTTTGATTTTCGGTTCCGGAAAGTAATATTTCACCACCCGATTCAATGCTTATGGCAAATGAATCTCCTACCAATGTAATATCAAAACCGGGGCTAAACATTAATAAATTCGCCTGTTTAGGTGAACTTCCCATTAAAAGGCTTGTACGTTTTTCCAGCCCGGATTTATTATCGATATGCCATAATCTACAGGCATCATTATAATTAAATGCCAATCCCCGATTTGAACTGATATCAGGATATTTGTTCAAAAAATTTAGCTTATCATCTATTAACTCTCTTGGTGCTTTATTTCCTGACACTCTTGTCATTAACATAGCATAATCTGTAAAATTCTCGGCAAATCGTGCTAACAAGTGATCTAAAAATTTATTCCTTCGGGTGTTAAAAAGAGTTTCGTTCTCGGCTAGAAGCTCAAGCTCGGCTTTATGACCATCTTTATTAACATATAAGGGGTCTGAATTACTTACGATATCAAATAAAGTTTGCGTGAAATAGGTTCGGCCAATTTCAAATTCCCCAAACTCATCCTTCTCTGAGTTCATAGAAAATAAATATTTTACATTGGCTAATTGCGATAAATAATTAGCAAGCAACTGATCAAAGAACATCAAATATCCTTTTAACTGCCTTACTTGCATTATTCTTTTGCGTTGATTTTCAGTTGAAAGATTAGATAAATTTGGTATACCTTCATAGCCAATTCCATATGTCATAGGAAAATCTTCCTGTATACTGGTAAAATCTTCCAGAATTTTATATTCCCCTTTGGGCACTTTCGGATATACTATTGGCGGAGTTAATTTCTGCGGCCGCTCATCATCCTCAAACTCGTTAATAAGGTCTTCTACTTCCTTTATTTCTGCTTTATAGGGTATTTGATCTTTATAAAATATTACGGTTGATTTGTCTATACTCAAACGTGGCACATAATTATCCTCGCTGGTTAAATCGAGTACCCATTTAACACTTTTAAACACCGTATCGTATTCAGGATCTTCCGGGTAACTTGCTATTTCCAAATTCTTTACCGCAATTATACCAGGTATATCCATTACTATCTGAATCAAGTCGGAAACATGAATGTACTTCAATAATTCAGCCCCCTCCAATTCACTGGTGTCAATGAAACCATGTTTCAATAATGGCCCCTCAAATATTTGATCTACGGTAAGACATTCGTCTTCATTTTTAAATGTATAACTCAATAATTCTCCTTCTGTTAATACATCTGAAGGAATATCTTCGTCTACCTCAACATCGGAATAGCCACTTAACAATTGATTTTTTGATAGTTTTTTTACGGTATAGGTTCCATTGTTACTTGTGGAATTTGAAATAGTAATGTTATCTCCTTTTATCAGTTTTTCAGTAATATCTTTATTAACCGTAAATATTTTATTCTTTTTATCAATTTCTGTTATTGAGAATGATTTTACAGATTTGCATAAATCCAGCATCTCTGAAAGTGAATAAAAGTTTATTGTTGGTGACAAAAACTTATCAATTTCATAATAAATCTGGGCTTGAAGTTTCTCTATGTCACTATCGAGTTCTACCTGAAAATCTGCACATATTCCAATTTCTTCAACTTTTAAGGCACTAGGCTTATAAAAATCATCGCATAAGTTCCTGTTAGCATTCAATGTGCTTTTTACTTCGTCAAGGATGGATTGTATTACATTAATCTTTTGCTGATAAAGAATTATAAGGCTTTCAGGATTTGTTATGTCGCCTAAAAAAGAATTAATTTTATCTGTAAGAGACTCAAGGTCAACTTCTCTTAGATCGTCAACACTGCCACTGGTAGTAATTGTTCCTTCAAGTGATACAATAAATTCCTCATTGACAGTAGCCGTAAGTTCATAATTGTTTGGAAGGTTCTGGAATTGAATGTTTACTTTTTGAATATTCGACTTTACTTCATCAAAATCATTCCAGTTAATGCCTTCCGTATCCCATCGGGGCAATGTAAGATCAATACTTACTATTAATCCTTCCAGGTTTGTATCGTTCGGATTATCGTAAATGGTAAGATATCCATCGATTGTATTATGGTTTAAATCGTCGAAGAAATCACTATCCGAGAATTCCAAAAGTACATCGTACAAGTTACCTGCTTTCATTGATGGTTGATCAGTACCTTCTTGCCCTGCTATCGGATCATAATCCGGGTCGGCTTCATAACTTAGAGATCCCTCACTTTTAACAAGATAGAAACTTTGCTCTGCTTTGTCAGATATTCTGATCCATGCATTTTTTACCCCAACTAACTCGCTCTCATCAGAACCAGAAATATTTACTTCTATTTCAATGTCCATTAATAATTTACGGTAATCATTGGTATTGAGGGGTGCATTGGGCAAAATTTCCTCTGCTTTATAAAAATTCTTTATTTCCTCATCGTCGACACCCGGGATATGTTCAGTAGCAATTATATCCTTAATGGGAAAGGAAGCCCTATAGCCTAAATCAGTAATGGCATAGCATAAGGCTTCAAGAATAGTAATTCCGGGATCGTGGGGGTTATAATCCGTCCATATTTTTGATGCTAATTCCTGGATATACTTAATGCCTTCTTCCCTGAGAAATTCATAATCCATACTCTTATTCTCGGGCTTCTGACGCGATATTTCTATATTTTCTGACATTTAGTTTATAAGTGTAATTTTATATTTACCTATCTACACAGTCTTTAATCTCACCATATTTTCTTGAATCGGTAATGTTATCGTCCGATTCATAATATTCAACTTCAATAGCTTTAATTTCGTGATTAACCACAGATGTTAATATTGACGCTGAGGTAGATGCTATTGCTTCGTTTATATCTTCGCCGAATTCTAATGGCACAATTGATGGTTTTGATTTATACATCTTAAATGATTGCACATAGTCTACATATTCAAGCTCTTCAACAAAATTCAATATTACAGATTTATGTAATCTGCCTCCAAAAATCACATCCGAATCGGTATTATATGCCCACGGTGCAAGGAACTTCTTTAAGTCATCATTCAATTTGGTTAAATAAAATCCGACATCCTCGGCAAGGAAACTTACATGAAAAGACATTTTTATCTTTTCATAAAACGGATTATGTACAGAAACTTTCGAACTGGGAGAATTAATCTTCTTAATAAAGTTGCTAATATTGATTAATGAACCCTGATTAGTTTTGGGTTGTAATAAATCTATATCTGTTCTATTTTTTACATCGGGAACTACAATTATGCTAATATTCCCCGGTGAAATTGAATTAAATGGCTCTATAATTGTATGGTTCAAGCATTTTACCTTATATACGTTGTTAAATTCTTCTAATATCAACCTTTCATAATCCCAAATAGTAATTGCCCTGTTTTTATGCCTCAAGCGCTCACTGGTTCTTTTATAAAAGTTATTCGATTGCTCTATGGTTTTTCCTCCGAATGTTTCAAAGGGTTGTGACAAGGATTTTATAGAGCTTTCGCTTACCTTAAGTTTTTCAATTGTACTGCCTTCTAATGCTATTGCTAAATGGTTGGGATCGTTTCCATTATCTTTGAAACTTGCCGTAACTGCCTGTGATTTAACATCTATTAAATCGGGTACTGCATCAGAATTAGCACTACATGCTATTTTAATCCAATGCAAACCGGAAGTAAGTATGGTATTATCACTTTTTGCTGTTTTAGGCACAGCTAAGCTAATAATTCCGGATACTATAAAACTATTGGTTGAATCACCCTGAATTTGGATATTTGAAAATTCGTACCAGTTATTCTCTGATAAATAAGATATTTTTATTTCGGGAAGATCATTACTTTCAGGATTAGCACTTCCTTCAGACATCTTAAACAGAAGAGATAAAGACTGGGGAACTTTCAGATCTTCTACTCCAATAAATAAAAAACCTTCATCATCATATATAGGAACAATCTGATAACTGCCTTTCGAATTTGTTATCTCCTCAACACCAAATGGGTGTATCAAGAAAAACTGATCAGAAACGGTTTCATCAACTTTCTTAGGTAAGTTCTTGAAGTCCAATTCTACGGTAGAGGAATAATCAAGGTTTACATTAGAAATTGAAGGTGTATAGGGTTCGTTGGGTATACTATTAATATCCAATGAAGAATTTCCATTGACTACAGAAACGCCATTTATTATGGCCTGAGTATATGATAATTGATAAGCACCATGCCCAAAGTCCATTCCACTTAACTGCACTTTCATGAAACCCCGAAGCAATGAGTTATCATATCTATCAAACTCATCAACATCAATATCTCTAGATATATCATTCGCATGTCCTTCTTCCAAAAGCTTGAGCATAACAAACTTATCATTATCCGGCAATTTGGCTGTGTCTCCTATAGCATCTCCATAATCATCTGTAAACAAGTATGAACCGGCACTTATTTCTTTCCATTTTTTATCTTCCAGATATGAAATTTTAATGGTAAAATCCTGATTACTCCTATCTAAGCTTCCTACTTTATCAATATAATGTAGAAAGTATTCGCTAAATCCATTGTCTTCTTTAGGTAGATCGACCCATGTATATTTTAAATGAATATAATCGGGTTTTTTCTGGAACACTTCCCAATTTCCTAAATAAAAAGTGGAGCCCTTTATCGGTTGATTGGTGAAAAGATTTACAGGTTTGGACGGATCCAAGATGGAGTTATCATTCTGAAGGATAAGTGAAGTCATGTCGATTACAGACACATTAAGCTTTGCACTGGATATTTTAAGCCCTGAAAGTTGAGCGTAAACATCGGAATACAGGCTGCTTTTTTTATTCAATAATATTTTTGCAACGGGATAATTGGTTGAAAATGGGTCAAGAAGAATTTCTTTATTATATCCTACAACCGCATCTTGTGTCCTGTCGAGTGTTCTGCGAATTATGATGTACCCATTTACGGGATCAATAACTGTAAAATGATAATTTCTTCTAAATGAATAAATTAAATCATCTAACTTATCCTGGCCAAATCCAAAGATGTCTAAAAGTTGTTTTGCCGATGTGTATTTAGGAGGATCTAATTTTTCTCGTTCTGTGATAATTCTTCCTGCTACTGTTTTGCCAATATCATAATCATCAATTTGGTCTCCATAACCTTTTGTTGGATCATCATATACGGGACCTTCCTGGGGTTCAGTTCCTGCAATATCCTCAGCCACTTGTGCATTATTAATAAATTCAAGTATTTCATTTTCAATACTTCCGGGTAATTCATTTGCAGCCCAAGTACTCTCCTCATATATAGACTCAAGCCATTCATTCTCGCCACTAAACATAATTCGAAAAGCCTTGTCGATTTCAGGAAATGAACTCAATACCGAAAGTTTTCTCTTATTATCTACTTTTAAAGTAATTGTTACAATTCTATCTCCTTCAGACAAATGTAAAATTGGTGATGCAAATGCAAATCCAATATTTGCCAGATTTCGATCGGGATTTGTTGGGTCTGTATCGCCAAAAGTCCTCCAACTTAAATCATCCGTATCAAGCTCTGTACCCTCTCCATCTGATGAGTTCGATATAGGAGATGCGTATAAACTTAGTTTCGATAGTTCATCTGTCGTTTCAACACTTTCTTTATGGGTAGATAGGGACTTGAGTTCTTTTACCTGTGCTTTATTTATTACAAAATCTTTGTCAACTTCATAGATCAATTCCTTGCCTGTCGAGTCTTTTCCTGCATTTAACTTCGTTCCTTTCTTAATCATAAATGAAGAAACGTGTTTTGCTAACTCAAAAATGATAAATGCCTGATCTGATACTGCTTTTCTTTCTTCTAGCTGAAGAACATCTCTGTAAAAGAAATCGATATGTTTCTTTGTAATTTTATTCAGGTCGTTTTGCGCATATTTGAATAATTTGAGAAAAGTATAGAAAAGTGCGTAATGAGGATCGGTTAGTTTATTTGTTTCATCAATGGTTTTATTCTCAAAGAAATTCTCCCAATTTACGTCTTCCTCATTTTTATTATTATAAAACTTTATCTCTTTGGCGTAATTAACCACAAAGTTTTTCAAATCTTCGATATTACGTTCGTCTACAGCAACATATCCCGGCAGTAATGCCTTAAGAATACGCTGTTGCTGACTGGTGGCATCGCGTGATATTAAACTTTTATTATTACAACAGGATTTGCTCATTGATTTACATTTGTTCCTTCTTTTAAATAATATGGATAAACAAGATTCCAGCGGGTATTATTTGCTCTTATCTTATATTCAATGCTAACATAAATAATCCCTTCGGCTGATTTAGGTGTTATATCTATCTTATCCACTTTAATTCTGGATTCGTTAAACATGATTGCTCTCTTCAAACGATTTGAAATCATTGTTAAAGTTGTTACACTTATTGTTTCAAACAGCAGATCATCAAGGTTAGAACCATAATCAGGTCGCATAACCCTTTCTCCTAAGGATGTGGCAAGCAAGATTATCAGACTTTCTCGTATATCATCTTCATCTTCAACTAAATTTGCTGTCCCACTTTCTTCAGAAAAACTCACAGGAAATTTCCATCCTCTTCCCAGATAAGTATTACTGATTATTTTATTTATATCATCGTTTGTGGCCATATTTTTATATTTAGCCTATCATTACTGTTGGACAACCCAATATAATTGATCCGCCATGGGCTGTTGAATCACCCATTCGTGCAGCGGGCATTCCTCCAATCATTACCGTTCCCGATCCTGCAATTATTGTATCCGGAGGGCCAACACAGGTTGC
>WTBR01000148.1 GCA_013138975.1 Bacteroidales bacterium | reverse complement strand
CTTCCCAAATTGGAGAATTAACTTATACATATGATGCTAATGGAAACCAGACCGGGTGGCAAGATACAACAAGGAACCAACATCGGGAAATTCTTTGGGATGAAGAAAACAGAATAAGAGCAATTGCCGATAATGGACTTGTAAATCATTATATTTACGATGCCTCGGGTGAAAGAGTAATAAAGAGCAATGGCGATGGTCAAGTTATTAAAGTAAATGGTTTTCCAATGGGAGGTAAAGGAACAACAGGTAACTATTCAATGTATGTCAATCCGTTTATGGTAGTAAACAGCATGAAATTTACCAAGCACTTTTATATCGAAGGGCAACGAATTGTAAGTAAGTTGGGTGACATGGGTAAAAATCAGGAATTATTAAATCCAAAAGATACCACAAGAGCAGGAAATAATGGAAATCATCCTATTGATTGGGATAATAAACACGAACATTTAAAAGATCAATTAATTGCAAATTTCGAAGACCTTGGATTAACCGGGGCGGTATTTACAGCCGGGAAAAGTGGTAAAGTTCCGTATGGGCAAATAAAGAAATATTTTAGAGATCCCAATAGTATATTTAATGGTGGTGGAAATGACTCTATAACTAATAATAGTTCTTCAGGTAACAAAGCAGAATTATTACAATTTTATTATCACCCTGACCACTTAGGAAGTAGTAATTATATAACCAACGTTTCAGGCGAAGTATACCAACACATGGAATACTTTCCGTTTGGTGAAACGTTTATTGAAGAACGTACAGATGCAGAATATACTACCTACTTGTATAATGGTAAGGAGTTAGATGAAGAAATAGGCTTGTATTATTATGGGGCTAGGTATTATGACCCGAGGATTAGTATGTGGTATGGCGTGGATCAACTTACTGAAGATTATCCGTCAATATCTTCGTATGCTTATTGTGGTAATAGTCCGGTTGTTTTAATTGATCCAGATGGCAAAAAAATATCTCTTCCAACACAAAACCAAGCTACAACTATTGTAAATGATTTAAATGCTATTTATAGTGATAAGTATAAAGTTAACAATGTATTTTCGGTACAGAAGGTAAATATTACCAAAAAGGTACGAACAAATGATTGGAATTTAACTAGTCCTTCTACTTGGAAAAATATATTTATAAAGCCAGAATACAAAGAAGTTGTCGTAAGAACGGACTACCGTATCGTTAAAACAAGTAATTTTGACAAGATCAAAGGAGACAAATATACTAATGCACTTTCAGAAATGATTGATTCTAAGATTAATGTTAGAGGGGAAATTATTGCGGATTCTAAGCGAGGTGGAAATTTAGGTTTTCTAAAAGGCTATGGAGGAGGGTTAGTGACTTCTTCGACAAGTTTTGAACTTTCAGATAATTTATCGAAATATGGAGATAAAGGAACAAAAGGAAAATTTGCTTATAAATGGTCACTTGGCGGTGTGTTTTTACATGAAAATTTGTATCATCTTCATACTTTAGGAAGCAAAGAACAATTCAAAGAAGGTGCTAATGGAATGAGAAAATATTATAATTCAAAAACTGGAAAAGAACATGGAGCTGGAAATAAAGCATTAATTGGAAATTAAATAAAGATTTTGCATAGAAAGAAAAGTTTATGAAACATTTTAGAATAATTTTACTAGCATGGCTTGTAGTGTTTTCAGGCTGTAATCGTCATGATGATTGTAGATATTTTGAAGAAGAATGTCATGCGATTATTGATTTAGTACCATTGATGGTAGATTTAGATTATATGATAGCTCATAATAATTACAACCTAGAGAAGCCTTCGTTATTTATTATTAATGAATTATATGGAAAAATTTATAAGATAAAAAATGAAGAATTAACAAGGAAAGATCAAAAAATATTAGATCCTCTAATCAGAGGAAAAATGTCTGATAGATTAATTACTCAAAAAATAGTAAGTGATTTCTCAAAGATAAAATTAGTTGTCCTTGATAAGATGGAATTTGAAACACATATTCAAAATAAAAACAATATTGTTAATGATGTCTTTGGGTATTTGGTGGTTTCAAGAATTGCGTTTGATAGAAAATATCAGGTTGGGTTCGTAGAATATTCCTTCTTCTGCGGAGAAGCATGTGCATGGAAGAGTTTGATTAAAATAATAAAAATTAACAATAAATGGATTAAAGATAAAGAGATTTTTGAATGGAGGGCTTAGCCCCCCCCCATTAGCTCGGCGGCATTTGTAATATCATCGTATTAATAAAGTTAATTTGCAATTAACATTGTTTTGAAAAAACAAAAACTATTATAAAAATAAAATCGTTTTTAGGGTTAACAGCATGAAATTTACTAAGCATTTTTATATCGAAGGACAACGAATTGTGAGTAAGTTGGGCGACATGGGTAAAAATCAGGAATTATTAAATCCAAAAGATACCACAAGAGCAGGAAATAATGGAAACCATCCTATTGATTGGGATAATAAACACGAACATTTAAAAGATCAATTAATCGCAAATTTCGAAGAACTTGGATTAACAGGTGCTGTTTTTACAGCAGGTAAAAGTGGTAAAGTTCCGTATGGGCAAATTAAAAAATACTATAGAAATTCAGAAGGGATAATAGATGGCTATGGAAGTGATTCCACAAGTACACGCAATTATGATGGAAATAAAGCAGAATTATCACAATTTTATTACCACCCTGACCATTTAGGAAGTAGTAATTACATTACAAATGTTTCGGGGGAAGTATACCAACACATGGAATACTTTCCTTTCGGGGAAACATTTATTGAAGAACGTAATGGTACAGATTATACAAATTACCTGTATAATGGTAAAGAATTTGACGAAGAAATAGGCTTGTATTATTATGGGGCTAGGTATTATGACCCGAAGATTAGTATGTGGTATGGGGTGGATAGAATGGCGGAGAAGTATGCTGCATTTTCTCCTTATACATACTGCCTAAATAACCCTATCATTTTCATTGACCCTGATGGTAATGAAGTGGGTGTTGCGTATTTATCAGCTAAACATCAAGTTTCATTAAATAATATACTTTCAACTTCAGCAGGTAGAGTTTTTGTTGGTAGATATATGCAAGCAGGACAAGAATTAAGCGTAGGAAATAAAACTTATACTTGGAATAAATCTGGTGATCGCTCAAAAGATTTTTTACAGATATCCAGTATAGCTAATTTAGGTAGAAAGGGATTAAATTCAACTATGAAGAAAGGTACTTATAGAACTACAAATGCTTTGACTCCATCTGAAATGGCAGAAACTGCAGTTGAAGGTGTATATCAGGCAATTCAACTTGACTTAGACTTATCATCTGGATCTGCAACTGACGTGTTAGGGCATGAAGCCTTTGTACATGCAGATAAAGATGCAGATAGATTAACCAATTTGGATGAAAAAATGGGTAGTGGTAAAGCAACAGAAAAAGACGTGATAAAAACTATGGTTGAAGTTAGTACTTCAGGGGCTGCGGATCACAAAGTATTAGGAGAAGGTAAAGTTAAGAAATATGAAAGTATGTCAAATGAATTAAGTAATAAGACAGGAAATAAATATTATAAGAATGCATATAAAAAACAGATTGAAAAATACAAAGAGAAATAACATATTAATCGTATTGATATGTTTAATAAGTATAATTTCGTGTTCTCAAGAAGATGTGTACCAAGAAGATAATGTTATATTTTTGAATACATTACTAGAAAATAATATTCGTGAAATTGGTATGATGAAAGATACTTTGAAGCAAGGTTTATGGATCGAAATTGATTCAAACCGAGTTATATTAAATACTCAATTTTATGTAAATGGAGAACTCTCAGGACCCTTTAACATGTATTATAAAAACGGATCTCCTAGATTTGAGAGTTATATTAAAGATGGAGAATTTGTCGGCAAAAGAACTACCTATTATTCAAATGGAAAAATTAAAGATGAAGGTTATTTCAAAGATGGTAAACAAGATAGCATCTGGACTAATTTTACAGAAGAAGGTAAATTAGATAAGAAAATTAGATTTAAAAATGGAAAGCAACTTGAAATGTTAATTGATAATAATTTAGTGCCTTTACCGCCAATGCCTCCCCACTAAGCGTAGTTTGTAACTCGAAGCAGCTCGGCGTAGTTTTTAACTACATCGTATTATAAAGTTAATTTGTAATTAACATTGTTTTGAAAAAACAAAAACTATTATAAAAAATACTAAATGCGAGCAGATTTGTAATTCGATCATCTAAATTAAAATTAACATTATTAATTATAAATAATCTTATGAAAAAGAACTATTTAATTTTTGTGACACTAATATTAATTTCGTTTAACTCATTAGCACAAACTTATGTTTTTCAGTTTAGACCTTGGGAGTCAAGAGAGTGGGGATATATGAATATTAATGGAGAAATTATTATTGAACCGCAGCATAGAAAGTGTTATGATTTTTCAGAAAGAGGCTTAGCTCTTGTTTATTATTCCAGACGTAATCATTACGATATTATCAATTTGAATAATGAAGTATTGGATGTTGAACCCGAAAAATTTATAGTTAAAGAAGGTTTTGGGTATGGTGCTCAAGGATATAGTTCCGGTATGCTTGCTATTAGAATCAAAACAAGATGGGGTGCAATAGATAAAGATGGTAAAGTTATAGTGCCTGTTAAGTATGATTTCATATCGAAGTTTATTGACGGTTTTGCAACGGCTCGCCTGAAAGATGAATTTTATGTGATAGATAGCCTTGGGAATGAAATTCAAATTAATGAAAATGATATTATTAAAATAAGTAAATTTTTTGAAGACAGGTCTCTATTTACTACCAAGAAAGAATTAATGGGGTTTATTAATAGTCAAGGAGAAGTTGTAATTCCGGCAAAATATAAAAAGGTTGGATATTTTAATGCAGGTGTAGCTTGGGCTCGTGATGTGGATGGGAAGATCGGTTTTATTAATAAGAATGGAGAGTGGATAATTGAACCTAAATTTTTAGCGGTTAAAGATTTTGATCCGGCAAGCCAGTTGGCAAAGGCTCGTGTAGATAAATTTTGGGGTTATATTAATAAAAAAGGCGAATGGGTAATTGAACCTAAATTTTTAGCAGTTCGTGATTTTGATCCGGTAAGTCAAATAGCAAAGGCACGTGTTAATGAAACTTGGGGTTATATCAATAAAAAAGGCGAAATTAGGTATGTAGAGAATATGAAAAAAATATATGATTATTCAGAAGGCTTGGCAATGGCTGTTACTCTTGATGTTTTATTTGGATTTTTAGATGAAAATCAAAACTGGATTATAAGACCACAATTTGAAGCAGCTCGTGATTTTAAAAATGGATATGCTGCTGCCAAATTAGATGGTAAATGGGGAATAATTGATAAATCTGGCAAGTGGGTAATTGAGCCTAAATATTCAGGAATAAAAGATGTTGTTAAAGTATCGAAACAATAAAATTGACTTTAAATAAACCAAAAACCATTAATAACCTATAAAACAAATTAAAATGAAAAAATCAATTAAATTTTTAAAGAATATTATTGTTCTTTTAGTAGTAATATCGTTAACTCAATGTGAAAAAGAAGAAACCACTTCAAGCTTTAATAATAACATAAAAATGAATGGCAATGATTTTGCTATAGTCACTGCTTCAATAATGGGTGTTTCTATGGGAGTCTTAGGACATTCAAGTATTTCATTTGCAAATGGTAGCGAAACGCAGGGTAAAAACCTAAGTATTAATGTTGAGTCATTTACACAGGCTACTATCGAAGGAGATTATGCTTTCCCTGAAGTTAGCGGAAAAAAAATATTAGACGACTGGCTAACTGCCTATGTAGATTATGATGGGACAAACATAAACACTTCCGAGTTAGAAACAGGAGAGGTTAGCGTTACCCATAATAGTGGTAATAACTACACCGTAAGCATAAACCTTGAAATGGTTGACGGGGTGACTTTCACTGGTTCATACACCGGGGATTTCATAGTTATGTTTTACTCCAATTAAACAGTAAATCAATAAATAAGTTTTAAATAGAAATTACATTCAAAAAAGCCCGATTACATTACGATCGGGCTTTTTCATTTTTATAAATATATATTCTGTTATTCTGTTATGAAGTTGTATACCTTACTAAACGTTTGTGTATTGTTCTCGTTTTTAACGCCTATTTCCAAACTGTAATAGTAATTTGATAATAATGCATCAACAGGGTCAATAACCAAACTCATATTATTATTAGTCCATTCATATGTAAAATCAACCGACATCCAACCATCTTCTAAAATATCAAGGTTTGCATTATCAATATCAACCGGGATTGTAAATAGAATAGTTATATTATCACTAACAGTAAAATTTTCTATTGCCTGACCATCAGCATCTAAAACATTCGTACTTGCAACGCCTAAATCTGCTTCTGGATTATAGCCATAAACAACCACTTTATTATCATTTTTTGTATCAACAGTGGTATAAGTTTTATATCTGATACTATTTTGTTCGTGATCTATTGCTAAGGATATTTCAGCAGGAACATTGCTTAAAGAAATTATACCATTTGCATCTGTAGTACCCTCAATAGGGTCGTTAAAAGCTCCGAGATAAACAGCATAAGGAAAATTCGATGCAGCAATTTCTTCACCATTTAAATATTTTCTGTAAACAGTAAATTCAGCAGTTTCATTTAATGGAGTTAAATAAATCAAGTCAGAATTTATGATTTGATAACCGATACCTGTCACAATTATTTCAGATGCTAAATTTAGAGAGTTAGATTCGTTTAAATATCCCTCTTTCGAATAAACAATATTATAATCTCCTACATTAAATTCTCCCAAATTGTAATATCCATTTTGATTAGTTATTGTGCTATGATTTTTATCTTTGGTAAATAACTCAACCTTAACATCGTCTATCGCCCCGGATGTTTCCGCATCCATTACAAATCCTTCAATTACAACTTTTAATGTATCTGATTCATCATCGCAAGAGGAAAATAAAAAAGATAAAATTACGAGCGCATAAAATAATTTTCTCATGATTTAAATATTAATTTAACTTTTGATTGTTACACAATAATACTAAAAATTATAAACAATATACAACAATACATAGGTTTATGAACTATAAGTAAAATGAAATTTCACTTAATAACTCATTGTACTCAAAGAGGTCAATGATCAGATATATAAGCTT
>WTBR01000081.1 GCA_013138975.1 Bacteroidales bacterium | reverse complement strand
GAAAACAAATAAGCCTAAAACTCAAAAAATCAATTCCACAATATATAAGGTACTCCCTTTTTAATCGGGGTTAGTTCAACATAAAGCACATATTCGGGAAAACCGAAAACGATGCTTAATTGTTATAAACTGGCTATTTATTAATTCTATCAGTTTAGCATTAATTATCAACGAAGTATAAAATTGATTTAGTTTTTTTAAAGGGATTTCCAACTTGCCGATAGGCAGAATAGCGTTGGCTTTGTAAGTTCTTTTACAATTGGATTGTGTGCGAGTACTGGAAAAATTGTAAATGTGCTTACAAATGCAACGGCTAAAGGGTTTTTATTGTCATCTAACAGTGTCATATGACCGTCTATGTGTACCTACATATAAAATATTGTTATCTATATTTTCGTTATTGAATTAGCTATTCTTTTTTCTCCACCAAGAATCGTTGTATAATATCGTTGTTCAATTCCAAATAGTAATTTTTTCAAGTCGTCTTCGCTTTGTATCGAAAAATTTGATTCTTTACTATCAAACTCTAGATCTCCGCAATAGTCTTTTATATATGAAAAAATATTTTTTTTATCTTTTGTAGAATATGTTTTTAAAGTATCCATTGCCATAGCAATTCTTTTTCTGTTTGCCTTTTTTACATTTTCAACTCCATACTTCCCATTTAATTTAATAAAATCATTCTTTAAAAAATCTCCTGTTTCTTTTTTTGTAGCTTCTCTGTACAAAATCTCAATTCCTTTAAAAATTGAAGAAATAGATGCTATTTTTTTGAAGTAGAGTCTATCTTCTGCTTTATTATATATTGCATCAGCAAATTCATTAATAACGATAATGGGAGCTTTTTCCTCTAGAACAGGTGCATTAGAAAAATTTAACCATTTTTTTTGAATTAATTGAGTTGATGATAACTTCTGAAAGAAATATATTCCAGCTTGAAAAGAGCACAAATATTGAAGGTTCAAGTAATCATCTACTTTGAGTTGATCATAATCAGTTGAAGCAAAAGTTTTTGTTAGGAGTTCAATACAATAATCCTTTTGAGTAAAGTCATCAATAGCAAACCACTCATCATCTTCTAAACTGTAGTTGGAATCATATACTTTAGGATTATCCAAATCAGTAGGTAATTCAAATATTTGCTTATTTGAGATGACTTTAAATAAATCGCCTTTTCTGCCTTTAGTTTTTGCAATTAAATGATCCATAGCTTTTAATTTTCTTTATCAATAAATGTGAAATTATTTATTCGTTTTAATAATGGTAATTTTATATTATTTGGATTCTTTAGCTTCTTCTTAGAAATTAAAAATATTTTTGTCTTATTAGATGTAGTTAGGTAATAGAAATGATATCTATATAAAAGAAATAATGGGTTGAAATATAATGTTTGTGAAAGAAATGTAAATACAAATAAAATTGCAAAAACAAATATTAAAGTTTCAAAATATGGTACACTCAAGGCTACAAAGAAATATCCCAAATAACTCGGTAAAAAAGCATTGTTAGCTTGTTCAATTTCAAGAACTGCCGATTCCTTACCAATTGGTTCAACACTATCACTATCAAGCCATTTAGACATCAGTAAACTTAAAAATGTAAATATAACAGGCACTGAAAAATATATTAGATAAGAAATGAAATCAGGAATATTGGGGAATCTATCATACAAACTAAGAATAATATATTGTTCTTTTACCATAAACACTACTATAATTAGAGATGTTGAATTAAAGGTTAAGAATAATCTAAATATAAAATTTATCATAGTTAGTTTCCTGTTATACCGTTAATAAATGTTTCGATAAAGTTTACTATTCTTTTAAGGATTCTGTCACCAACTTTTTTGCGCATTAATACTGAGGGCTGATCGCCAATAATCAGTTCAAGCACCTCATCTCTTAGCGGTTCACGCTCTGCATACAGGTAATCTTGAATTAGCTTTTCAGCTTTTTTAAACGAAAGATTCTCTTCTTTTACTAAAACTTGAAATGCTTTCTGTTGTTCTTCGTTCCAGAACTTTTCAAATTCTTCAGGAACATTGTCAGAATCATCAATTATTGGTAGGTTTTCAAGAATAAACTTTTCAATTAGTTCACGTTTACTGCGTAGTTGAGCTTCGCCTGAAAGAATATCGAGTATTTCTTGTTTCTTCTTTTCGTGTTCTGCTTTGGAAGCATCTTTCAATGCTGTCAATAACTTTAATATGTAGTTGACATTAATTTCATCGCGATGGATTAATTCTAATTCAAAATCGACATCGTTAAGAATGGAAACCTTTTCTTTTTGATGATCGAATTTTACCTTTTGCCATAAATCGAGGTATTTGCTACGGTAATTATTAAATAGCTGCTCAGTCATAGACAGGTCATCCCATTTAAACTCTGAAAAAGTAGTCAGAACATTTTTAATACGCAGTAATGCTCTAAATGCCTGTATGAATTTTAATTCATCGGCTTCGTTTGCTAAATCGTTTACGCTATCTACTGTTGGAGCAATCTTTAATAAATCTATAAAAGCATTGTTGAATTTAATAACATACTCCTTGTAAGGTTGCATTATGATTTCTTCAATAGCTTCCTTCTTGCTAAAAAGTGTAATAGCCGTATCGGTCGCTTTTTTCAGATTGCGGAACACCACAATGTTACCTTGTGATTTTTGCTCGTTTATAATTCGATTGGTACGTGAATAAGCTTGTATTAATCCGTGGTATTTTAGGTTTTTATCTACGTATAGTGTGTTAACCTTTTTTACATCGAAACCTGTTAAAAACATATTTACAACCAATAAAATATCAATTCTGTTTTTTAGTTTTTTGGGTTTCTTCTCTCTGTCTTTCAGCTTTTGAGATATATCGTTGTAGTAATTGTAAAAAGTTTGACTGTCTTTGGTTGAGAAATTCGAACCAAACGTTTTATTGTAATGACAAATGTATTCGTCAAGTTTTTCGCGACTATGAGCAGAAATGCCATAGGCTACCGTAGGTTCTGCAGCCATTGCCATTTCATCGGGAATAGAACCGTCAGCATCGGCATCGTCTTCGTTGGCTGCATATGAAAAAATAGTTGCTATTCTTAAATCGTGTAAGCCTTCTTCTTTCTTTTTCTGAAATATATCGTAATACTTAATAAGCGTTTCTATATTGCTTACACAAAACATTGCTGAATAGTCTTTATTGTGTGTTTTACGATTGTGATTTGCCAGAATGTAATCAGCTATTTTTTCGAGACGTACGGGCGATTCCATTAATTCTTTGGTATCAATATCCTCCACCTCTATATCAATATTGGTTTCGCTATCTTCTTTTTGTTTGTATTTGCCTATATACTCTACCAAGAATTTAAGAACATTTCCATCTTTAATGGCATCGGTAATTACATATTTGTGTAAACTCTTTGTGAATAAATCTTTTGTTGTACGTTTACCCAAATCGTTTTTTGAGGCATTCTCGGCAAAAATAGGCGTACCTGTAAAGCCAAACATTTGTGGATTGTTGAAAAAAGTATTTATACGCTTATGTGTATCGCCAAACTGAGAGCGGTGGCACTCATCGAAAATAAAAACAATGCGCTCATCTTGCAATTCTTCCATTTTTGCTAAGTAGCGCTTTTTACTTATAGCTGTATTTAACTTCTGAATGGTGGTGACAATCAGTTTTGTATCGTCGGAAAACTGTGTAACCAGTTGTTTGGTGTTGTCGGTACCATCGATACAGCCTTTACTAAAGCTATTAAATTCTTTGTTGGTTTGATAATCGAGGTCTTTACGGTCGACCACAAAAACCACCTTTTTAACCTTGGGTAATTTGGTTAATATTTGAGCAGCTTTAAATGAGGTTAATGTTTTGCCCGAACCTGTAGTGTGCCATATATAACCATTTTTGTGGCTGTGCATTACCCTGTCGATTAATGCTTCCACTGCAAAATATTGATAGGGACGCAACACCATTAGTATTTTATTGGTTTCGTTGAGTACAATGTATTTGCATATCATTTTTGATATGTGGCAAGGCTCTAAAAACTCACTGGTAAAGCCATTTAGGATATTGGTTAGGCGGTTATTTTCTTTACCTGTCCAAAAAAAGGTTTGTTTGAACGATTGGTTGCGGTTGTTTGCATAATACTTTGTGTTTACACCATTGCTGATAACAAATATTTGAATGTATTGAAACAAACCAGTGTTTGCTCCATATGAATGACGTTGATAGCGGTTGGTTTGATTAAAGGCTTCTTTTAGTTCGAGCCCCTTGCGTTTTAGTTCAATTTGAACCAAAGGCAAACCATTGATAAGCAAAGTAACATCGTAGCGGTTTTTATATTTGCCCTCGATGGTAACTTGCTGTGTTACCTGAAATTGGTTCTGACACCAATGTTCGGTATTTATAAATTCGAAATAGAGGTTATCACCATTATCGCGAACAATGTGTTGCTTTTCCCTGAGTGTTTTAGCTTTTTCGAAAACAGAACCTTTGCTAAGGATATTCAACACTTTGTCGAATTCCTTTTTACTGAATTGTATATTGTTGTGCTTTTCTAATTGGCTTTTTAGATTGGCTATTAAGGATATTTCGTCTGTTATCTTTGCAAAACTGTATCCCAACTTTTGAAGTTGTCCAACGAGTTGGTTTTCTAAAACTTGTTCGGGCTGTAGGCTCATTTACATCGTTTTTATGTTGTTATATCGAATTCAATAAATTGAGATTCTGATATTTGTATTGTGTTTGTATTGCATTTGTATTCTTAATATCATACATTTGTACCGAGTTCATCCTGCCGTTCGGAGGAAAGAAATCGAAAAACGCAAGCCTCGAAGTTCTGCGTTTTTTGCTTTTTATAACACTTCACTTAATCGTCTTATATACTTTTTATCAAACTTATTTCGCTTAGCATCTTTACCTTTAACATAGTATGCGGTAAGTAAATAGTACTCATTCTTCTTTCTTAAAGGTTCTAAAACAATCACATAATTTTCATCTTTATCGTAAATATAGGTACGGTTACCATCGGGTTCTTTAACCGAAAAAACAAGCATGTTGGTTTTCTTATTTTCATCGATATGGTATTTAACCCAATGTAAACGAATAGCTCTATCATTATCAAATTCACGTTTACGAGTAGTTTTGTTGGTAATTACTGTTGTTAGATGCGTAAATAGCGTACTCATTTTTATCTCGCCATCTTTTGGCGTTGGAGAAATTTGTTTGCACTTAAATTTAAACGATGGATTGTTGGTAATATCTCTGTCGAATACACCTTGTAAAGACTTGGTTCGCTGTGCAGGGTTTAAGGCTGCAAGCTCCATTAGCTGATTGTATCTTTTTATCTGATTTAAAGTCATATTATTTCAATTCAATAAAAAACAGGTTCAACTTGTGGTCGGCATAATCAGAATTCTCTTTTAAGCCTTTTGATGCATGTTTTTCAATCAGATTTATTAAATCGGTTTTAGCTTTAACCTTTTTGTCATGGTTGTTTAAGTTATAAGCTAAAGCACCTGTAATTAAATCGGCTATTTGTAGAATAATACTTTCATGTGAACGAATGTTTTGAACATTGCGAAATACCTCGAACTGTGTATTTAATATATCTTTTAGCTTGTTTACTTTGTAAGCACTCAGGGTATCTTTAATGTCGAGATACACGTTGTAATTGTACATGCTGTTTTTATTGTGATTGAGCAAGTAATAATACATTTTGTAGTAAAAAGTATCGTAATCTTGCCCAAAAGCATCGTTGTTAATTTTAGCCTTGTTTACAATAACTGCCCTAAAGCGCAAATCGGTATCGAAAAAATATTCGAGCAATTCTTTGTAAAACAGGTATTGCGAACTGGCAACATTGCTCCATTTAATTTCACCAAAAAAATTGTGCTTTTGCTTGATGTTTTTTATGCGCTCGGTGTGCCGTTTTACCTGATTATAAGCCGAACTAACACTGCCTACAAGCATATAGGCTTTGTGGTCATGCTCAATGTGGCAGCTTTCGTCGCAGTATATGTTAAATGTTTTTCTCATAGCTATTTGGTTTATACGCAAAACATTTTTTGCAATAGACTCTTTTTATATTGTTGGGTTTGCTCAATTTTACTTTGGCAGATATTTATTTTATGGTCGATGCCTGAAAGAAAATTGGCAATTTTAGTTTGTTCTTTCATTTCAGGAAAATTTATCCTAATTTCTTTCAATTCTTCAATACTTACATTAGCTTGATTACCTGTTCCACCTTTTGCAATTCTAAAGAAATGGTGTAAAAAACTATCACTTGCCACTAAATATTTTAAGAAAGTTGCTTGCGAAATATTGTCAATAGCCCTTAACCGAACAAGTCTTTGATTTAAAATATACCTATCAGACTTGTCAATTACAACTGAATATCCATAATCTCTTTTTCGAACAGTACCAGTCAATGTAAGCACTGTATCACCTTTTTTCAAAATAAACTTTTCAAGTTGTGGTTCTAATTGTTCCCAAAAAGAAGGACTCCTATCTAAACGCAATTCGTTTTTATAAACATTGGACATTTTAATAATTTGATAGTTGGATAAATCATTACGCATAAAACTACTATCGAATGCATATCCTGCCAAAAAATCAATTCCTCTAACTAATTTCATTTTAGTCCAATTTGAGAACTGATTCCCATTTTCATCCTTAAACCTTAACTCCTGAGAAAATATTCTTTGCATCATTCCCTTTTTATATTCTTCTAAAAGGGCTTTCTTTTCTTTGAGTTGAGCTAAGCGTTTGTCGCAAACTGAAAGAAAGGAAGCTATTCGTTTTTGTTCTTCAATAGATGGAAGAAATATGGGAATCTTTGATATATTATCAAAAAACAAATATTTCCTAACACCTCCTTCTTCATATCTCAATATTGAAGTTTTAAAACTAAAAGTTTTTAAAAAATGTAATAAAAAGGTATCATCTATTGTTTCTTTTGTCTTAAAACAGACATATAATGAACTAACTAAAATATTATCCAAATCATAGCTATATCCAATTGAGCCTACATTTATTCGGGCAGGATTATAAGCAAAAGTGTTTTTATTAATGATTTTATATAAACTAATATCAAATCCTCTGTCATTGCTATTTCTACCTTCGAATTGTTCCGCTTGGGGTAAAAAACCTTCTGTATTATTAATTGAGTAAACAGGTAAATCTAAATTTTCTTTATTTTTTTTATCTGTTTTGTAAATTATTTCACCTAACCTTTTACGTTCCAACTCAGCCGTAAACTCAGGGAACCGTATTTCAGGTATGTTTTTTATATTCCCCATCTTTTTCTGATATATAATAAGTTTCCTTGTTTCGGAAAATAGTTTGGATAATAATCTTGTTTGAAAATATTGAATGTATTTTCGCTTTTTTCAATTAAATTATTCTCAAGAAGATACATTAGTGCAATGGAAGGACTGCGAGATTCGCCAAGGCTGCAATAAATAAAAACATCGTTTCCTTGTTCAATATGTGTATGAATAAAATCCAATGCTGGATTTATCATTTCATCATTCACGTATTTAGGATTATCGCCATCAATCATGTTTAGATAGATTGCATCGTCCTCTTTTTTGAATAAATAATTGGGATTTGCAGGGTTACAACCTCTGCCTTGCCAACCTACAATAGATTGATGAGTAACATATCCATTTGCACGGTTTAAAGCACAAACAATTTTCATCCCTTTTTGTCGGGCTATTTGGTATTCTTCCTTTACTCCAACAAATAACTGTATGTTTTTAATTTGCCTCATATTATTCTTTCAGTTTTTCAGGGTTTTGCTTTTCATTGGAATTTTCCCCAAAAGCTGTTTTTGCATTTAGAGGGCTAACCACCTTTTTTCCTGTTTTTGCTTCCAATTCCTTACGTGCAACTTTGGCTACATTTCCACCTTGTTTCGCTACCTTTTTGCTTTGGGCAAAGGTTTTTGGGTTTGTTGCTTGTGAGATATCTTTTGTTGATGCTTCGGCAAGCATATTTAGAATCAATTCGGTATTGGTCATGTTATCTCGCAGGTTTTCTTTTTTCAATCCTTTAAGCACCTTGTATTCTTTGCTTGTTTTATCGGCCCATGCTTTGGTAATAATGTCGGTAAGTGTAGCAAATTGTACGCCTTCTTTTAAACCCCGTTTTTTCCACTCGTCGGTAAGTTCTTTCCGAATTTCAATACTTTTTAAGCGTTGGTTTATCCAATTTTCGGAATACCCTAACTTCATGTATTGCTCCAACGCACGATCGATGGTTATTTCAGGGTCTTGCAATTCATCAATACGTTCCGATGCTACTTGTGCCAACCACTGTTTAAATGGCTCTGCTTTTGGTGACGGGATCGATTGGATCAATCGAAATAATTGTTCGGTATCGGCTACATCGGTTTTTCGCATTTTACCATCTTTTGCGAGCATTTTCAAAGCGTGACAATTCGTCACGGTTTCATTTCCTTCCGCTTTTAAGCGTTGTTTAAGCTTTCTCCAATATGCCGTTGGATCAATACTTTCAGTAAGAATTGTAATAACATCGACAATTGAAATATACCATTTTTCTTGATCTGAGTCCCATAGGGTACGTATCGTTTGGTCTTCAAATATTTTTATTTGATTTTTTGGTGGCATAAGCGAAGATTTAAAAAGGTGTATCAATATTTAGTTCTTTACAAAAAGCTGCTAGCTCATCATTGGTTTCATTCATTTCTAATTCGAGCTCTTTCAAACGAGATGAAACGGCTTTTATATCAACAGGCTCTTCTTCTACAAATGTGTTTACATAGCGAGGAATATTAAGATTGTACTCGTTTTCTGCAACCTCAGTCAATGGAGCTACATAGCTATATTTATCAACTACTGTTCTTGTTCTGTAGGTTGAAATAATCTTTTCAATATGTTTAGGTAGCAAAATATTCTGTGTTCCCCTTTCAAAATGCTGACTTGAATCAATAAATAATATATTCTCTGGATTCTCACGACACTTTTTGAATACCATAATTGAGGTAGGAATACTCGTACCATAAAAGATATTGGCTGGCAAGCCAATTACAGCATCCAGATAATTCTTTTCTTCAATCAAGTATTTGCGAATTGTTAATTCAGCACTTCCACGAAATAATGCACCATGCGGTAATACAATTGCCATTGTTCCATTTTCAGCTAAATGGTGAACCATGTGTTGCACAAAGGCAAAGTCAGCCTTACTAGCAGGAGCTAGTTTGCCGTATTGGCTAAAGCGATCGTCAGTAGTAAAACCTTGTCTAGCACTCCAATGCGCCGAAAAAGGTGGGTTTGAAACAATGGCTTCAAACTCATAACCCAAATGCTGTGGATATTCTAAAGTATCTTCTTGTTTTATGTCGAACTTACGATAATGCACATCGTGCAAAATCATGTTCATTCGAGCTAAGTTATATGTGGTGCGATTCAATTCCTGACCGTAGAAATTGGTTACATTTTCAACTTCTTTGGCAACTCGCAATAATAGTGAACCCGAGCCACACGTTGGGTCATATACCGATTTCAGTTTACTTTTGCCTGTTGTAACCAACTTTGCCAAAATCATACTTACCTCTTGTGGTGTGTAAAATTCTCCAGCTTTTTTACCAGCACCACTTGCAAATTTACCAATAAGGTATTCGTAAGCGTCACCTAAAACATCTAGCTCGGTATCGTTTATTTTGAAATCTATTTTATTGAGGTGTGATAGTACTTTAGCTATTATCCTATTTCTAGCTATAGGGGTTTTCCCAAGTTTAGTACTGTTTAAGTCCATGTCTTCGAAAAGATTATCAAAATCCTCTTCGCTTTCTGTTCCCATGGTACTTAACTGAATATTAATTAGGATTTTTTGAAGATCCTCCAATATGAAACTTGTACCGTTTCCGTTTTTTTCAATTTCATATTTAACTTCGCTTTCTGCTGCAATTAGAACATTTTCATATTCTTCGTTTTCTTCAATCCCTCTTTTAGCAACTTCGCTAAATAATTCAGAGGGTTTAAGAAAATAACCTAGTTTATTTAGTGAGTCTTCTTTTATCGCTTCAATGAATTCTTTTCCTTTTTTGGAGGTTTCATCAATTTCCTTGAATATTAATTTGTCTGGCTTCAATATTTTATTGGCATGCATATCCATTTTTTCGGATAAATATTTATAAAAAATAAAACCTAGTATATAATCACGGAATTCGTCAGCATTCATTTTGCCACGCAAAGTATTGGCTATGTTCCAGAGTTGTTGTTCTAATTGTTTTTTATGGTCTTCTGACATTTGTTTTTATTATGCTTAATTATTGAAAGCTTTAAAAATAGTAATTATAAAATGATAATTTGGCTATTCAAGCAATTGTATCATTATTGAGTTATTAACAGATTCTACTTTTACATTCAATCAGGTTTCTAAGACTTTTATTTTTTCAAACCATTCTTTGGGATTAATGCAATCATCAGCAACTCGTATTTTAATTTCATTTACATCATAAAATGCAGTGAAATTTAAACTTTTTTGTGTAACGGAGCGGAGCAATTGGGTTTAAATACTCGATAGGTTTTTTTAATTGCCTGTAAAGGCAAAAGCGAGTTGGTAAAAAAACTAAACCAATTTTTTGTCATACTTACAGAAACAAACTATGTAATTTCTGTTTCATCTAATTGTAGAAACTGAAATAATATTTAAGTTTCAAAAATTAAAAAAAATTTGAAAGAGTTATAATACTTGTCAATTTAGCGTGAAATTTTATGAGTGCAGATTTCTGAATGCTGCTTGCTTTTAACGTATTAGTACTCTATCCACCTATAAAAATAGAATTATTAAAAACAATACAAAGC
The DNA here is from genome assembly GCA_013138975.1 of Bacteroidales bacterium. Lineage (GTDB taxonomy): Bacteria > Bacteroidota > Bacteroidia > Bacteroidales > UBA12077 > UBA12077. The sequence continues at coordinate 54,277 of WTBR01000081.1, read as the reverse complement.
TTGTGACTCTAGTATTCTTCAATCCCTCCTATTCCCACTAGAAATTGCTGATAGAATTTTGTTAAGAAATTACGGGCAATAACTTTTTTAAAACACAAGAATTATATGACAGTGCTAAATATTAAAAAACTCCTGATAATATTAAACTATCAGGAGTATTTTTTATCAGATGTTATTGATAAAAAAGAGGGAAAACACATTAGAGTATTTAAATAGGTGTTTACTTAATAGATTTAAGTGTTTTTTAAATAAAATGTAGCACTAAAAAATTTCTTCATCAATAGGAATTGATTGTCCACCTTTAATTTTAACTAATTCTTTAGTTTTTAGAACAACAAAATTTTTCATTTCTTTTTTTTCGATTTTTTTTACTAATGTTTTCATAATTTTTTTGGTTTAAGTTAAATTTAATAAAAAGTAGCACTAAAAAATTTCATTATCAATAGGAGTTCCTTGTCCACCTTTAATTTTAACTAATTCTTTAGTTTTAAGAATTACAAAAATTTTCATTTCCTTTTTTTCGATTTTTTTTACTAATGTTTTCATAATTTTTTTGGATTAAGTTAAATTTAATATTAAGTAAAAGGAGTACTAAAAAATTTCATTATCTATAGGAGTTGAATCTCCTTCTCCACCTTTAATTTTAACTAATTCTTTAGTTTTTAGAATAACAAAATTTTTCATTTCTTTTTTTTCGATTTTTTTCACTAATTTTTTCATAATTTTTTTTGGATTAAGTTAAATTTACTCTTATTATCATACCTTTATAAAATAGTATGAACACTGTAAAAATACAATATAAAGCCCTGATTTTCAAAAGCTGCTTCTTGCTGCTATTGTTTGTGTTTATAGTTTTCCCTACATTAAAAGCTCAATCGCTTGTAGATACTAATGATGTTAAAAATTTATACGATAGTGCATTGTATTATAGAAACACAAATTATGATAAGGCTATACAATACTTTAATAAAATATTGGAATTAAAAAGTAAAATACCGGAAGATATAAATCCTGAATACTTTAAAGTATATAATTGGTTAGGTATAGTTCATAGAAAACAGGGGAATTTGCAAAAAGCAATTGAATACAATCGGTATGCATTGGAAAATACTTCAGATACTTATTATAAAACAATAATCAACGATAATATTGCCATCATTTATACTTTCACAGGCGATTTTACCAAGGCGATTTATTATTTGGAAAATTCTTTAGCTATTTTGAAAAAAAGCGACAATGAAAGAAAATATATTTACATTATTAATAACTATCTCAATCAAGGACATGCTTTTTACAAATCAGGACAAATAAATCTTGCATTAGAAAAGGATTTAGAATGTATTCGAATAGCAAAAGAAAATAATCTAAATGCAGATGGTAGTATATATTATAATACAGGTTTAGCTTATCAGGCATTGGATAGTTTGAACAAAGCTGATTTCTACTTTAAAGAAGCTATAATTACTTACATTCGTAATTTTGGTGAGAATTATTACATGACAGCAATGGCATATAAGAACTATGCTACATTTTATGTTGAAACTGGAAAAATTGAGAAAAGTGAGCATTTTTACCAAAAAGCCTATAGAATATTTATAAACACTCTTGATAATAAGCACTTATTCACTTCATATTGCCTAAGAGATCTTGGTAATTTATATACTAAAAAAGGAAATTATAAAGAAGCATTAAACTATTACCAAAAATCGCTGGCATCAAAAATTAATAATTTTAACGACAGTTCTATTTACGTAAACCCAAGCCCGAATGTATTTCCTGACCTTGATTTACTCAATGTTTTAAAAGCTAAAGCCCAAGCTTTAGAAATGTTGGCAACACAAGAAAACAAGGAAACCAACCTTAAAGCAGCACTTTCTACCCTTGAACTCACAGTTGGTTATATTGAGCAACTCAGAATGGGGTATTTATACGAAAATTCGAAACTGGTATTGGCAGAAAAGGAACATGAAACCTATATGTCTATTATTAAAATTGCTTACGATCTATTAAACATTACCGGAGATAAGGATTATATTAATGTTGCCTTTAAATATTCTGAACGTAGCAAATATGCCATATTAAAGGAATCTATTGATGAAGAATCAGCCAGAAATATTGCATCCATTCCCGATAGTGTACAAAATCATATACAAGGAATAAAAGAGCAAATCGGTAATATCAGGTTACTGATAGAAAATGAAAACAAGCTTGTAAATCCTGATGGTTTAAAACAAAATGAATTAAAAAGAAAACTTTTCCGCTTAACGCAATCACGAGAAAAAACGATTAAGAAGCTTGAACAAAATTATCCAAAATACTATAAACGCAAGTACGAAAATAAAGTTGTTGAGATTAGTGAACTCCAATTAAACCTTATAGATAAAGAAGCTGTAATTAGCTATGAATTAACCGATAGTGTTTTATTTACATTTATTATTACAAATAAAAGCCATTACCTCACCAGCAATAAAGTTGACAGCGCATTTTATAATAACTTAGAAGCTTATAAGGAGTTTCTTCATAGTGAAAATAACTTGCCTTATGGAATGTTCAGAAAATCATCTTACGGTCTTTATAAAGTTCTAATTGAACCAATTGAAGATTATATTGTTGGCAAAAACCTAATTATCGTTCCCGATAGCGAAATGTCATTAATAGCTTTCGAATCGTTTACCAATGAGCCTTATGTTAAGAAAGTATATGCCGATTACCGTGATGTTCCATATCTTATTAAAAAATATCCAATGGGTTATGCATTCTCAGCAACTTTGCTTTATAACTCAAAAAAGAAGGAAAAAGTTTGGAATCCAAAATTCTTAGGATTTGCACCTGATTATAAAAACAACCGAGATTCTTTACGATTTGTCGCTAAAGCAGAAAGTAGCCTTAAACAAATTTCACGGATTGTAATGGGAAAAATATTTATAAATGAGGAAGCTACAGAACATAACTTAAAAAGTAATATCAACGATTACGGTATAATCCATTTTTATGCATATGGAAATGAAGACAGGCAAAATCCTGATTTTTCAAAGATTTACCTTTCATACAATGAAGATACTGTTGAAGATGGATATTTATATGCATATGAAGTAGATGAACTTGACCTTAATGCTGAATTGATCGTATTGGCTTCATGTTTTTCCGGTTCTGGTTCGGTAAAAAAAGGTGAAGGTGTGCTAAGTATTGGAAGAAGGTTTATGAACGCTGACAACCCCTCATTAATAATGTCTTTATGGTTAGCATATTATAAACCTACATTTTATGAACTTAGGAAGTTTTACTGGAATTTGGCTAAAGGAATGCGAAAAGATGAAGCTATTCGTTTAGCAAAGCTAGATTATATCGAATCAACAAATATTCTTGGAGCGAACCCTAAATATTGGGCAAGTTTGGTTGTAGTTGGAAATCAAGACCCAATTTTCAGACGTTATTTTGCAAAAAGAATAGTATTCATTTTAACCGCTTTCATCATTGTTTTTCTAATACTTTTCATGAGAAAAAGGAAAGCAAAAAACTCCAATAAGTAATTTTTAATTTCAATTAAGCTTTTGTATTATTTTATGAGCTTCTTTGCAGTTATGCCCAGTATGCTTAACAAGCTTGTTAAAAATTTCAAGTGCATCTGATTTTCTGCCTGTTTTAAGATAACATAAACCTAAATACCATTCAGTAATGGATTGATTTGTTTCATCATCAAAATGTTTACCTATATATTCAAAATGTTTCACTGCATCTTCATAGTTTTCCTTTTCCATATATGTTAAACCCAAATACAATTGTTTTTCAGCTTCAATGATAAGGGAATTTGGCAAATTCTCAAATAACATTAGGGCAAGATTATATTCTTTATTCAAATATTGGTTTTTAGCTTCACAAAAGGATGAACTATTAAAATAATGGTCTCCTTCATTAATAAATGGTGAATAAAAATTAGCATACAACCTATCTTCCAACGAACCTCTATTGTTCAAATATGTATTTACCCCACTTAAACCAATTGTAAAAATAATTGATGCCGCAGCTACCCATTTGCCAATCCTTAATACATTATTGTTCATTTTTATTACTGGTGCAGTATCCTTAAGCGGTCTTACTTCATCTTCTATTCTATCGGCTTCATCATTATGGATAGCATCATAAAGTTCAACATGTATATCATTAATTTGTTTCTTAAGACTTGTTTCTAGAAACTCAATAACATCTTTATTCAATTCAAAATGTTCATATAACCTTGAATTTATTTTTAAAAGTTCTTCAATTTCGCAACGTTCCCCAATATCCATTTCATCATCAATAAACCTTTCTACATCGTGTTTTCTCTTTTCGTATAAATATCTCTCTTTTGTTACCGGGTTTGTATTAATTGCTTCGCTTATCTTTTTATGTTCCTCTTCAGTAAGATCGTTAAAAATGAAATTAACAAGCTGTTCATTTGTAATTGGGATTTGCTTAAGGTTTATTGTTGCATCTTGTTCTTCTTCAATAACACCATTATTCAACTCAAAATGGTCAAATAATCTTGAATCCATTTTTATTAGTTCTTCAATTTCGCATCGTTCCCCAATATCCATTTTATCATCGATATACCTTTCTACATCATATTTTCTCTTTTCAAATAAAAACTTCTCTTTAATAGCTGCTTTTGTATTAATTGCTTCGCTTATCTTCTTATGTTCTTCTTCAGTAACATTGTTTAAAACGAAATTAACAAGCTGTTCTTTTGTAATGGCGATATGCTTAAAGTTTATTGATACATCTTGTTCTTCTTCATTAATACCAATTTTCAACTCAAAATATTCATGTAACCTTGAGTTTATTTTTAAAAGTTCTTCAATCTCGCAACGCTCCCCAAAATCCATTTTATCATCAAGATACCTTTCTACATCGCATTTTCTCTTTTCAAATAAATATCTCTCTTTCGTTACCGGGTTTGTATTAATTGCTTCGCTTATCTTTTTATATTCTTTTTCATAAACATCGTTTAAAATAAAATTAACAAGCTGTTCATTTGTAATGGGGATTTGCGTAAGGTTTATTAATACATCTTGTTCGTCTACTTCATTAGCTTCGGTATTCGACTCAAAATGATCATATAATCTTGAATCCATTTTTATTAGTTCTTCAATCTCACAACATTCCCCAATATCCATTTCATCATTAACATACCTTTCTACATCGATTTTTCTCTTTTCGTATAAATATCTCTCTTTCGTTACCGGATTTGTATTAATTGCCTCGGTTATTTTTTTACGTTCTTCTTCATTAACATCGTTAAAAACGAAATTAACAAGCTGTTCTTTAGTAATGGAAGTATGCATAATGTTTATTAAAAAAATGTTTTGTTTTGCAATGTACTCAAATTAATACACAAATTAACTTTGGTATCATTAATTTTAATTCTAAATATACAAAAAAGGAGCTGTACAAAAAGCGATATGAATTGATCTTCAGCAAGTTTTCGCCCAACCGCTTTAAGCGGCTAGGCGAATAAAATATATTATTATTTTAGTCCGCAAACCGTGGCACGGATTTATTAATAATCTGCACGTTGATTATAATTTCATATCATCTATATTAGTAAACCGTGGTACGGCTAATTCAGCACAATAACTCTCTGTTAAATAGATTGTCACACTGTCCCGATAGCTATCGGGATGTCGAAGTGCTAAATAAATAGATTTTTAGTCCGCAAACCGTACAACGGATTTATTAATAATCAGTACGTTGATTATAATTTCATATTACCTATATTAGTAAACCGTGGTACGGCTAATTCAGCATAATAACTCTCTGTTAATCAGATTGTCACACTGAGCTTGTCGAAGTGCTATATAATTTGATTTTCAGCAATTTTTCGGGAAACTCAGCACATATGAAAATCTTTTAATTAAAAAAGACCTAACAGTTTTTAAAAACTTGTTAGGTCTACTATATAATAAGCAATAATTTATTTATCTGATTCTATCCATACTTCTTATTAGCGCTTCATCCTTACCAATAGCTCTTATAGCCAAATAAGTTAATACAGCTGCAATAAATGGAAAGATTGTCGCAATTTGATAACTTACAATCCCATCCAGTTGTTTCGAAAAGGTTTGCATATAATAATAATTCAATCCTACATATCCAAGCATTAAAATAATATTAAATGAGTTAAGACGCATTTGAATTATTCTTTTCTTATACAAAAACATACTTACCAAGGGTATTAATGTTATTATTCCTAATAAAATAATGGGTGGTATTGTAAGGGAGTATAAACCTGCTTCTTTCTCAATAGAAAGACCGTTAAAATTGAATATAAAAACTTGTCCTTCTGAACTTAATAGTTCGGCAATAGGATATGCAAAAATAGATCCAACTAAAATTGTTGCTACGAGCAAATATACTGTCTGAATTCTCTGAACCATAATGTCTTAATCAATAAAAATCAATACTTTTTTTAATTTGCCACAAAATTATAATTTTTTAATTACTTAACAACAGAAAACTTTGAATTTATAAGGCTTTTTAAAACAAAATTTCATCCAATGGTTTTCTATATCTTTTCTTAGATTCACGTTCCTTTAAATCGTCTGGGAATAAATTAACATCACCCCTATAACCAATTGCCATTGCAGCCATTAGCTCATATTCATCGCCAAGTTTAAAAAGTTCTTTTGCTTTATTTACACTATAACCACCCATTTGATGCACAAATAAGTCTAACGATGTTGCTTGAGCTAACAAATTACCCATAGCCATTCCCGTATCGTATTGAGCAAATCGATTTGGTTTCCCGGTAACAGGTGAATTTTTCTGTGCCATACTTAAAACTAAAACCGGGGCATATTTAGCCCAATTCTGGTTCGCTTCCATTAAACAGTTATATAAGTTTTCATAATTTTCATCTTTTCCTTTAATGCCTACAATAAACTTCCACGGCTGTTCATTAAAAGACGAAGGAGCCCATCGTGCAGCTTCAAGCAACAATGTCAGTTTATTGTCTTCTACTTGTTTTGATGAAAATACGACTGTACTATATCGTTCTTTAATTAATTCATGAATATTTTCCATCCCTGTTTAATATTTGGTATAATATAAAAAACAATTAATTTATTAAAGTGTTCAACATAAACAATACAAATTACCTAAAAAATTTAAATAAAGTGAGTTCGATGTAATAATTTAGCATAAAAAACACTTCGACAAGCTCAGTGTGACATACTGATTAACAGAAAATTGTCATGCTAAGCTTGTCGAAGTATGGCAAGACTTTTATGATAATCAGTAAATAAACAGCAATTTGCAGTCATCTGTTTAAGTGAGTCGTGTTACAACTATTTGCATATTCTAATTAAGAACTTTGGTAAAGCTAGCTTAATTTAATCATACGACTAATTATCAGCAGCTTGACAGTTTGTAAAATTCAACTTTGCCAAAGCTTAACAAAGTAGTGGCACAACTACTTGCTTATTCTAATTAAAAACTTTGGTAAAGCTAGCTTAATTTAATCATACAACTAATTATCAGTAGCTTGACAGTTTGTAAAATTCAACTTTGCCAAAGATTAACAAAGTAGTGTCACAACTATTTGCATATTCTAATTAAGAACTTTGGTAAAGCTAGCTTAATTTAATCATACGACTAATTATCAGTAGCTTGTCAGTTTGTAAAATTCAACTTTGCCAAAGCTTAACAAAGTATTGGCACAACTATTTGCTTATTCTAATTAAGAACTTTGGCAAAGTTAGCTTAATTTAATCATACGACTAATTATCAGCAGCTTGACAGTTTGTAAAATTCAACTTTGCCAAAGCTTAACAAAGTAGTGACACAAGTATTTGCATATTCTAATTAAAAACTTTGGTAAAGCTAGCTTAATTTAATCATACGACTAATTATCAGTAGCTTGACAGTTTGTAAAATTCAACTTTGCCAAAGCTTAACAAAGTAGTGGCACAACTATTTGCTTATTCTAATTAAGAACTTTGGCAAAGTTAGCTTAATTTAATCATACGACTAATTATCAGTAGCTTGACAGTTTGTGAAATTCAACTTTGCCAAAGCTTAACAAAGTAGTGTTACAGCTATTTGCATATTCTAATTAAGAACTTTGGCAAAGTTAGCTTAATTTAATCATACGACTAATTATCAGCAGCTTGGCAATTTGTAAAATTCAACTTTGCCAAAGCTTAACAAAGTAGTGACACAACTATTCACCTTAAATATGTTATATAATATAAAGTATTTCAATAAATTCCCAAATTAGGTTTGATTATCAGGAAATGATTTCTTAGAATTGTAGGCTGAAATAAAAATCAACAATAAATATGTAACATTTTAAAAATCAAAATTATGACAAAAATGACAAGCCAGGATTACATCAACAGAGAAGATAAATTTGGAGCACATAACTATCATCCACTACCTGTTGTTTTAGAAAGAGCTGAAGGCGTTTATATTTGGGACGTAGAAGGAAAAAAATATTATGATTTTTTGTCTGCATATTCTGCAGTTAACCAAGGACATTGCCATCCAAAAATTGTAGATGCAATGATTGAGCAAGCTAAAAAGCTTACTTTAACTTCAAGAGCATTTTATAATGATGTTTTAGGCGAATACGAAGAATATGTAACTAAGTATTTTGGTTTTGACAAAGTATTACCAATGAATACTGGTGCTGAAGCTGACGAGACTGCAATTAAATTAGCTCGTAAGTGGGGTTATATGAAAAAAGGAATTCCAGAGAACCAAGCTAAAATAGTTTGTTGTAATGAAAATTTCCACGGAAGAACAATTACAATCGTTTCCATGTCAACAGATCCTGATGCATACAATGGATTTGGCCCGTTCACTCCTGGATTTGTAAAGATTCCTTATAATGATATTGAAAAATTAGAGAACGAATTAAAAGATCCTAATGTAGCAGCATTTTTAGTTGAACCTATTCAAGGTGAAGCTGGTGTTTATGTTCCTGAAGATGGATACTTAAAGAAAGCTTCTGAACTTTGTAAAAAATACAATGTTCTTTTTATTGCTGATGAAGTACAAACAGGTATTGCTCGTACAGGTAAAATGTTAGCAGTTGATCATGAAGATGTTAAACCTGATATCTTAATCTTAGGTAAAGCAATCTCAGGTGGTGTATTCCCAGTATCTGCTGTTTTAGCTAACGATGATATTATGTTATGCATTAAGCCGGGTGAACATGGATCAACATTTGGTGGTAATCCAATTGCTTGTAAAGTTGCTATGGCTGCTTTAGATGTTATAAAAGATGAGAAATTAGAAGAAAATGCAGAACGTTTAGGAAAAATTTTCCGTGACGAATTCAACAGTATTGATTCTGATATGATTGAGCTAGTTCGAGGTAAAGGTTTATTAAATGCTGTTGTAATTAAAAACAAAGAAGGCAAAACTGCTTGGGATGTTTGTGTTGCAATGAAAGAAAACGGTGTTTTAGCTAAACCAACTCATGGTAATATTATCCGTTTTGCTCCACCATTAGTAATTACAGAAGAGCAATTACGCGATGCAATGAACAAAATAAAAGAAGTATTCAAGAAATTTGAATAAATAAACCCCAAAATATTAAACTTTTTTTAATTAAAGCTGTCTCAATCATATGATTTGAGCAGCTTTTTTTAATTAACTACTCTAATTTTTTTTGTAAAAACCAAACTTAAGATAATGAAAATTAATTTAACCTTAAAACTCGCTTCTATAGCGATTATTAGTATGATTTTAACTACCTCGTGTCAACAAAAAGTTGATAAAAAAATTACGCTGGATGTAAGTCTAACCGACACTACATTCGATCCTGCTGAAAATTTTTTCCAATATGCAAACAATGGTTGGATGAAAATGCACCCTTTACCAGCTGATGAAAGTTCTTATGGAACTTTTGATGAGTTAAGAAAAGAGACCAGTATAAAAGTTCAAACTCTTTTAGAAGAATTAGCAAAGAGTAAGTTCGAGAAAGGTACCGTTGAACAAAAAATTGGTGATTTCTATGCTTTGGGCATGGATACCGCAAAAATTGAAGAACAAGGCCTGGAGCCATTAAAACCTGAATTCGATCGTATTGCATCTATTTCAACCATAGAAGATGTTCAAAATCAAATCGCCCATTTTCATTTATATCGAATAGGATCAACATTTTCATTTTACGCATCTACTGATATCAAAAACAGTGGAATGAACATTGGTATTATCTCACAAGGTGGCTTAGGTATGGCTAATAGAGATTATTATGTTAATGAAGATGATCGTTCGGAAGAATTAAGAAAAGCATATATTTTACATCTTGAAAAAATGCTTGTATTTAGTGGGTTTTCAAAAGAAAAAGCTGAAAATGGTGCTCAAACTATAATGAATATTGAAAGTCGATTAGCACATGCTTCGATGACAAAATTCGAAAGTCGTGATCCACATGCAACATACAACAAAATGACTCAAGAGAATATTGCTGTGCTTTATTCAAATTTTAATTGGAACAGTTATTTCGTAAATCTTGGACTTAAATATGATGGTGATATCAATGTTAAACAAACTGAATTCTTTGCTGAATTAAATAAAATGTTTGTTGATGTACCTGTTGAAGATTGGAAAACTTATTTTCAATGGAATTTAATAAATACAACATCTAGTAATTTAACTCAAGAAATTCAAGAACAAGATTTTGATTTTTATGGACGTACAATGCGTGGTAGTGAGCAAATGAAAGAACGTTGGAGAAGAGTTCTTGGAACAACAAATAATGCTTTAGGTGATGCAATTGGACAAAAATTTTCAGAAAAACATTTTCCGGCAGAAGCAAAAGTAAGAATGGCAACTTTAGTTGAAAACCTGAGAATTGCTTTAGGACAAAGAATGGAAAACCTGGAATGGATGAGTGAGGAAACCAAAGTAAAAGCTAAAGAAAAATTAGCTTCAATAACTGTAAAAATTGGTTATCCTGATGTGTGGATGGATTTTACAAAACTTGAGGTTGGACAAGAAGCTTATGTTCTAAATGTTTTAAAATCAAACAGATTCTGGAAAGAAGATGAATTAAGTGAAATTGGAAAACCAGTTGATAAATCTAAATGGTTCTTCCCTGCACATACAGTAAATGCTTATTATGCACCAACTTTAAATGAGATTTGTTTTCCTGCCGGTATATTACAAGCTCCATTCTTCTATCTTGATGGCGATGATGCTATAAATTACGGAGCAATTGGTGTAGTTATTGGTCATGAAATGTCGCATGGTTTCGACGATCGTGGAAGACTTTACGATAAAGAAGGAAATTTAACTACTTGGTGGACAGAAGAAGATTCTGAGCGTTTTAACGAAAGAACTCAAGTATTAGTTAATCAATTTAATAATATTGTTATCACGGATGATTTACACGCTGATGGAAAACTTTCCTTAGGTGAAAATATTGCTGATCTAGGTGGTTTAAATATTTCTCTTACTGCATTCAGAAATGCACAAAAAGAAAATCCACAAGCTGAAATGATTGAAGGTTATACTAGTGAGCAAAGATTTTTCTTAAGTTATGCACGGATATGGGCAAACAATATGCGTGATAAAGAAAAAATCAGATATACAAAGGAAGACGAACATTCACTTCCTGTAAATCGTGTAAATGCAACTATAGCTAATATGCCAGAGTTTCATGCTGCATTTGATGCTAAAGAAGGTAATACATTATATCTTCCAGAAGAAGAAAGAGCTACTATTTGGTAGAATAATTCACAAAATATTTATAAAGCCGTGTTTAATAACACGGCTTTTTTTATAATCTAATCTGAAATATTATAGCTTTTTAGAATAAGCAAATAGTTGTAGCACAACTATTTGCTTATTCTAATTAAGAACTTTGGCAAAGTTACACTTCGACAAGCTCAGTGTGACAAGCTGATTAACAGAAAAATGTCATGCTGAGCTTGTCGAAGTATGACAGTCTTATGGCACGACTTTTATGATAATCAGTAAATAAACAGAAATTTGCAGTTATCTGTTTAAGTGAGTCGTCCCAAAACTATTTGCTTATTCTAATTAAAAACTTTGGCAAAGTTACACTTCGACAAGCTCAGTGTGACAAGCTGATTAACAGAAAAATGTCATGCTGAGCTTGTCGAAGTATGACAGTTTTGTAGCACGACTTTTATGATAATCAATAGATAATTTGAATTATTTTTTGCCTATATGATTCAAATAATCCAAGCATAGCCAACCGTGCTGAGCTTTGTCGAAGTATAGCTGCGGTTTTATTTTTTGAAGATCTATTAGTGAAAAAGAAACGAATTATATCGGTCATTTTGGTGTTTAATAGGTATAATTACATAACTTGTATGAAAGTATGTACATTGTTGGATTAAACAGCAGTAGTGTTGTATAATCCAACACTTAAACCTACACTCCATATGCGTAATCTTTTGTTATTATGAACATTACTCATCTTGGTATATCTTTTGAAATATTATGATAAATTTAATATTATGATACGAAGTTATATAATAACAGCAATTAGAAATGCCATAAGAAATAAAGCATTTTCATTGATAAATATATTTGGTTTATCAATTGGTATAGCTTGTAGTATTTACATAACTTACTGGGTTAGAGATGAATTGAGCTTTGATAAATTTCATGATAAATCTGAACAAATCTTTCGTGTTTACTGGCAAGATGATAATGCCCAAACCAGAACTCCGCATCCAATGGCTCAAGCTTTGGTTGCTGATTTCCCTGAAATTGAAAATGCGGTGAGTCTCTCTCCTATTTGGGGACCTGGATTAACCATTCCAATTATTCCTGTCAAATATGAAGATAAACGTTTTGAAGAGTCTGGCTTTTACTCTGCAGATACCACATTTTTTAAAATATTTTCATTTAAACTATTAAAGGGAAACCCAGCAACTGCTTTAAAAGAATCAGGTGGTGTAATTATTTCAGAAAAAATGGCTCTGAAGTATTTTGGAAATGAGGATCCTTTAGATAAAATGATCACTATAACTTATGGTAAAGAAATTAACTTAAAGGTAACTGGAGTAATTGAGAATATTTCTCATAACTCTCATTTTAAATTTGATTTTCTTATATCATATCTTACACTAAAATCAAGTGATTCAGGTGAGTATTACACATGGGCAGATTTTGGGCATTTCAACTATATACTTTTAAAGAATAAAGAAGATGCTATAAGGATTGAAAAATTATTAAATGAATGGTCTAAAAAATATATTGATTGGCCTGAAAAATATCGCTTAGCTCTTGAATCTGGAATAATTGGATTTAAATTACAAGCAATAACTGATATACATTTGCATTCTAATCTAAAATGGGAATTAGAACAAAATGGAAATTATAGTTACATATGGATTTTTTCAACTTTAGCCTTATTAATAATTGTAATTGCATGCATTAATTTCATGAATCTATCGACTGCAAAATCATCAAAACGAGCAAAAGAAATAGGTATTAGGAAGGTAAGTGGAGCCAAAAAAAGGCAAGTGCTGGGGCAATTTATGGGAGAATCATTTCTGACCGTTCTTTTATCATTATTTATTGCAATTATTCTATTTGAGATATTTCGTCCAGCATTTAATAATCTTACTTTAAAACAAATAACGATAAACTATTCTGACCTTAGATTTATTATTGACATTATAATTTTGCTCATAACTATAACTGTTTTTGCAGGAATTTATCCGGCTTTCTTTATGGCAAGGTTTAAGCCTAATGATGTATTGAAAGGAAATACTAAATCTGGAGTTTCCGGAATTACTTTCCGAAGAATAATGGTAATTATACAATTTAGTATTTCTACAGCACTAATTATTGGAACTTTAATCGTTTCACAACAAATAAATTTTTTAAACAATGAAAAGTTAGGAGTTGATTCAAATCAAATTATTGTTGTGCCTATAAAAGACAATGGATTTTTGCCACATATCGAATCACTTGAAGAAGAACTGCTGAAGAATAAAAACATATATGGAGTTTCAGCAATTTCAAACATACCAGGACGACAATTTAATCAAAATCCTATAAGATGGTCGCATGCTGAAGAGTATGAACCTGTTTCCGAATTACATATAGATTATAATTTCTTTAAGTTGCTTAATCTTAGAATGCTTGATGGTCGTGAATTTTCAAAAGATTTTATAACTGACTCATTAGATGTATTTATACTAAATGAAACAGCTTCAAAACTTTTCGATTGGAAAAGTGCAGTAAATGAAATTATAATCTGGGATGATGATGAGATTCAACGAAAAGGTAAAGTAATTGGGATTGTTGAGGATTTTCATTTTCAATCTTTACGTAGAAACATAGAACCTTTGATAATTAAAGTAAGTCCATCAGAATATAATTACTTACTAATAAAAATTAATACAGATAAGACTAGTTTGGTAAATGCCGATATTAAATCAAAACTTGAAGAAATGAATTATAATGGAGACTATAGTAGCTTCTTTTTAAATGATGACATTTCGAATCTATATAGTACCGAAAACCAAATGAGAAAAATGTTCTTTTATTTTACACTTTTCGCAATATTTATTTCATGCTTAGGCTTATTTGGATTAACATTATTTATGACTGAACAACGAACTAAAGAAATTGGAATTAGACGTGTACATGGATCTTCAATTGTAGATATTATGATTATTTTGTCTAAAGAATTCTTAAAATGGGTATTACTTGCAATTTTAATTGCAATCCCTGTATCATACTTTATAATGCAAAACTGGCTACAGAGTTTTGCCTTCAAAATTGACCTGAAATGGTGGGTTTTTGGAATTGCATCTATACTTTCATTTCTTATAGCTATATTAACAATTAGTTATCAAACCTATAAAACTGCAATTAAAAATCCTGTTGATAGTTTGCGATATGAATAATTATTAAATCCACTCTGGTGATGCAATCTTACAGCATCATCAGAGTTTAATTTTAATAGTACAACCCTCTCCTATTTTTGAATCTACAGAAATTGTTCCTTTATGAAGATTTATAATCTGTTTAACAAGACTTAATCCAATCCCGGAACCTGTTTCCTTACTTGAGTAAAAAGGAATGAATATATCATCTAATTTGTCTTCTTCAATTCCAATTCCGTTGTCTTTTATTGTCAAAATCAGATTATTCTCTACATAATCAGCAGAAACAATAATCGTAGAGTTGTTACAATTGATAAGAGCTTCTATTGCATTTTTAATAATATTAATTAATGCTTGCTCCAAAAGTTTTTCATCAGCTTCAAGCTCAATATCACTTTCAATATTAATTTCATAATCAATTTTGTACTTTTTTAAATCCTCTTTAAACAGATTTAATGAGTGTTCTACCAATTCATTAACATTTACCCTTGTTGTCTGGATTTTCCCAATTTTTGTTAGCTTTCGATAATTTTCGACAAACTGCATAAGGCTATTGCTGCGCCTCTCGATAATTTCTGTATCCTCAATTGCTTCTTGAATAACATCTTTTTTTATTGTCTCTGTTTCGATATTTTCAATTAAAGAACGGCGAATAGAATATGTGAGATTTGTGATTGGTGCTATTGAGTTCATTATTTCGTGTGTTAAA
This sequence comes from Bacteroidales bacterium, assembly GCA_013138975.1. Lineage (GTDB taxonomy): Bacteria > Bacteroidota > Bacteroidia > Bacteroidales > UBA12077 > UBA12077. The sequence goes on along the minus strand of WTBR01000081.1, from coordinate 38,707 downwards.
ACCCTAATAAGCTTTTGCCACGCTTCCATCTCCTTTTTATCCAGCTCGGCACTTATATTCTGAAATGAAACTAAATTTATGTACTCAGAATTAAATTTGAATTGTTTCTTTTGAATAAGTAAATTATAAAAACTACCATCAATCTTGATTTTATGCTGAAACAAATCTTGTGGCTTAGTCTTTAATAACTTTAAATAAAATTGCTTATCTAATTTCTCCAAATCAGCTAAATCTTGTAAGCCATTTAACTTAAATAACTTTTTAAAAGCATCATTTACAAATTGAATTTTTCCTGCATTATTATAAGCAATTAGTCCAATATTAATCTGCTCGATAACAAATTGTAAAAAGTGATACTGCTTTTCTTTTTCAATTCTGGTATTCTCTATTAAATCAGCGGTATTATTAAGGATTTTTGCTAATTCTGTAAAATTCCCTTTTAAATCTGATGAAAATCGATACGATGAATCGTTCACTTTTAATACTTCTAAGAATCGAACCAACTCTTTATTGATTTTATTAAAATATCGAACAAATAATCCCGACTGTATTATTAACAATGATATTATTAAGAATTTAGTATACGCTTTTTGAGGATCGCCAAACTCGGATGTTAACCAAATTGAAGTGAAAATAATCAGGATAAGGCGTACAATAATATTTACATTAAAATTTCTATAAGCCATGTTTACTAATTTTAGAATAAAGCGAAGTTCTTGAAATCCCTAATAATTTAGAGGCTTTAGATATATTCCCTTTTGAATCGTCTAATGCCTTTTCAATTGCTTTTAGCTCAAGATTTTCCAGATTCAAGGTGAAAATATTTTCATTTACAGATAAAATAGCTCCACAATTAAATAAATCATCGGGTTTTATAATTGAATTTTCACAAAGGATAACTGCTTTTTCAATGGTATGACTTAATTCCCTAACATTTCCCTGCCATTTGCAAGTTTTTAATGATTCGTAAGCTTTAGCATTTATTTTCAGTTTTGATTTATTGTATCTTCTCGAATATTTATCCAGAAAATATTCAGCCAATAAAATAACATCATCATCCCGATCTCTTAAAGCTGGGTTTGTAATTTCAATTGTATTTATTCTAAAATACAAATCCTCCCTAAACACCTGATCTTGCACCAACTGTCGCAAATCACTATTGGTAGCACAAATAAGCCGAATATCAAACTTTACCGATTTTGAAGAACCTACCGGAGTAATTTCTCTTGTCTGTAATACCGTTAATAGCTTCGATTGTAAATTAATAGACAAGTTTCCAATTTCATCTAAAAATAATGTTCCGCCCGACGCGGCTTCAAATTTTCCTATCTTATCCTCCTTCGCATCAGTAAAAGCACCTTTAACATGTCCAAATAATTCACTTTCGAAAATACTCTCATTTAATGTACTTAAATCTACTTGAAAAAAGGCCTTATTATGCCTATTAGATTTTTTATGAATTTCTCTGGCAACAAGCTCTTTTCCGGTTCCATTTTCTCCTAAAATTAAAACATTGGCTTCTGTTTTTGCAATTTTATTAACTGTTTGCAAAACGCTTTGTATTTGTTTTGATTTGCCAATAATTGGTTCAAATCTGTTTAAATTCTCCTCGTTAATAATTTTACTTTCTTTTTTTAATTTATTGACTTCACGATTCGATTTACTTATTTCCACCGCGTTTTGTATTGTCACAATCAGTTTTTGAGGTTCCCAGGGTTTTGTAATAAAATTAGTCGCCCCTTCCTGTATTGCTTTAACTGCAATATCAATGTCGCCATAAGCAGTTATTAAAATAACTACTAAATCTGAGTCCAATTCCTTTATTCGCTTCAACCATTTAAATCCATCTCTACCCGAATTATCTCCCTCTGTAAAATTCATATCAAGAAGAATTACATCATATTCCATTTTACTTATTAAGCCGGGAATTTTTTTCGGATCATTCACTGTATCTATCTCTTCGAAATCAAATTTCAACATTCTTTTCAAAGATTTTAACAAATCCTGATTATCATCAACCACCAATATTTTACCTGTTTTTTGCATATTTATACTTCAAAAATCAATATATTAATCAAAAATAAAAAAAAGTGTTAACAAAACGTCATTGCACTGTCGGATTCTTAACACTTTTTTATAGAATAAGAAAAATATTATTATTATAATACTGATATCGTGAAAGTTAAAATTTATGGCACAAGATTCGAACATAGTATATTAAATAAATACAAATAAACTATGTTGATAAATTACATAAAAACTGCATATCGCAATATGATGCGAAACTTTAGCCAAACCCTTATTAATATTTTAGGATTAGCTATAGGTATGACATGTGCCCTTCTTATTTTCCTTTGGGTGCAAAACCAAGTTAATTACGATCAACAGCAGGAAAAGAAAGATCGAATTTATCGCTTTGAATTTAATAATTGGGTTATTATGCCTCCATATATTGCAGATCTTATTTCAGAATATCCCGAAATAGAAGATGTTACAAGATTGTATTGCGGGTATAAACCTACAATAAGTTTTGAGAATAATTACTTTAATATGGATAATTTCGTATATGCTGATAGCACAATTTTTAATGTATTTACTTTCGACTTTCTATATGGATCTCCTGAAAATGCACTAGAAAAACCAGCTTCCATAGTTTTAACTAAATCTGTTTCTAGAAAATTCTTTGGTAATAAAAATCCAATAGGTAAGGAAATTTTAATTGACAATGACATTATTTATACTGTAACAGGAGTTATTGATGATATTAAAAACTTACATCTGAGTTTTAATGCTATTGTTGCTGCACAGGATATTAAGAATGTATATGGGAATAATGATTTCTTAAGTTCTATAAATTCAAATTTTCTAATATATGTACTACTAAAACCTAATACAAATGTTGATTTGCTCATAGAAAAAATTCGTAACTCCGAATTAGATGGATATGATAATAAATTTGAGGAAGGATTACTAATGCGCCCATTTAAAGAAATTTATTTCGAAAGAAACTTAAAACACGAATCAAATGTAAAACACGGGAATTATAACTTAGTATTACTTTTCAGTGCAATCTCCTTTCTAATTCTACTTATAGCATGCATTAATTTTATAAATATTTCTACTGCAAAAGCAAAAAAAAGGGAATTAGAAATTGGTATACGAAAAATTGTTGGCGCAAGTAGAAAAAGTTTAATATCTCAGTTTTTTGGCGAAACATTTCTGATTGTTTTAATTGCACATATTATAAGTATCGTTTTATTAGAGTATGCTTTACCCATATTTAATAATATCATTGGTGAATCAATAGCATTTAAATATTTTTCTCTAAACTTCTTGCTTACTACATCGTCAATAATACTATTAACAAGCATGCTTTCCGGTTATTATCCTGCATTATACCTTTCTTCTTTAAAACCAGTATTAATAATTAAAGGGAATTCAACTACTAATACATCAAAAGGTCTATTGCGAAAAGTACTAATGACCATACAATTTTCAATTTCAATATTTCTAATAATCGCAACTATTGTAATAATTAAACAGCTTTATTTTGTTTTAAATAAAGACCTTGGCTGGAATCAAGAAAATATTATCACCTTCGAATTAAAAGGAGATAAATTTCATGGAAGTAAAGAAAATATAGTCACTAACAAATCTGCATTTACTGAGGCATTATTAAAAAATCCTAATATAAAAAGTGCTACTTATACCAATCAACACTTGGGTAATATAGGAAACACATGGGGATGGGACATTAAAGGGGAAAATTATCCTATGAAAATAATTAATGCTGATCCTGAGTTTATTAAAACTATGGAAATAGATATTATAGAAGGACGAAATTTCTCAATAGGAAATGAAAGTGATATTAACAAAAAGGTTATCATAAACGAAGAAGCAATAAAATATCTTGAATTAGAGAATCCTATTGGATATAAAATTGAGAACAGAGATCTTGAAATAATAGGCATTGTAAAAGATTTTAATTTCAACTCCTTACACTCTAAAATCGAAGGTATGGGTATTACGTGGAATACTCGAACATCAAATATTTGTATTAAAGTTTCAAATAAAAATCTACCTAAAACAATAAAACACATTGAATCAACATTTAATGAATTTAGTCCAAAATATCCATTCGAATATAAATTTCTAGATGATTCTTTTTCAACACAATATAAAGATGAAGTTAAATTATCTAAAATATTAATCTTTTTTGCTCTAATAACAATTTTTATAGCGGGCTTAGGATTATTTGGTATGTCATCGTTTATAGCATCAACCAGGACAAAAGAAATTGGAATTCGAAAAACGCTTGGATCATCTATATCAGATATATTAATATTATTCTCAAAAGATTTTATTCGCTGGATATTAATTGCATTTCTTATTGCCTCTCCTTTAGCTTATTATTTAGTAAAAAAATGGTTAATGCAATATCCATATCAAACCGGCATTAACTGGTGGGTATTTGCTATAGCATTATTAATTACTTTAATTATTGCACTTTTAACGATAGGTTTTCAGGTCGTAAAAACAGCAAGGACTAAGCCTGCTGAATGTTTACGGTACGAATAACAAGAAGAGGCTGTTCAAAAAGCTGATTTTAAAGCAAAAACACTTCGACAAGCTCAGTGTGACAAACTGATTAACAAAAAGTTGTCATGCTGAGCTTGTCGAAGTATTGACATCTTTTTGACTTTTAGTACAGCCCCTTTGTTAAAATTTATAATATTCAAACAAATAGATTTGTGTTTTACCAAATTTAGAATCCCAATAGATAGTGTTTACTTTTTAGAATAAAAGTTTTCTTTAATAATTAAATCACCTTCCCAATGCTGTATCGCTACCTCTTCAAGTTTTTTCTTATGACCGTTCTTAAATTGAATTTCAAACCAAAATTCAACCATCGTTATAGCTCTTTTTTCGTCAGATGTAATGGTTTTAACCCCTTCTCCTATTATTTCTTGAATTTCCCTTAAGAAATCCTTATTATAATTTCGTGCTTCAACTTTACCCTTTCTTACACTTCCATCATCTGCAATTATTTTTACATCTTCATGATAAAATTTATCTAAAACTTCCAGAAGTTTACCTTCTTCAACCATTTTAAATAAATCTTGGGCTTTTTCATAATAAGTCATATTTCAGAATTATTGTTAGACTTTTAAATATACAAAAAAACCACCTAAAAGGTGGTTTTTCGTTATTAAATTATTTACTAATTAGTGTCTGTCCATAAAGTAAGAGTCTTGTTCAGAATGTTCGATTTTGAGGCTTGCGAAATTGCAAAAATCAAGGAGTTTACAATTGCAAATGCGATGTGCTGAGCATGTCGAAGTAACTGTTTTTGCAATGAGCGTAACGAAAAAATCGGACATTATGGACAGACTCTAATTATATTTGTAATCTACTCTTAAAAGGCAAGAAAGTCATGAAATCAGCATGATGAACTAAATAAGCTTCAGTTGTACGTTTTACCATATCTCCTTCGCCGGCATGAGTAGCAATAATATGACATACTTCAGCAGGAACACCTGCTTCTTCAGCTATTGAAACACCTGAAAAAGGATGACGTAAATATTTTCCATAACTTCCCTGAACAGATTTACCATCTTTCATTTCGTATTCCAACAATTTACCTACATCAGCTAAAATAGCACCTGCAATTAATACATCCATATCTACCGGTAATTCACCGTGATACATATCGTTTACAGTATTACCAGCATCTTTTGCAATATGTACAACTGATCGTTTATGATCCATGAAAGTAACTTTTAAATCCGGGCCACATAATAATGTAAACGGAATACGTTTTAAGTCCTCAGGAGTTAAAACACTTCTTTCCAAAGCCAGTTCCCATGTCTTTGCAGTTTGTTCTCTTAATTTCTCGTCCTGAATCCATTTAATCTCAGGCCATAATTCTAAAACTGTTGCATTCATATATTTATTTTTTAGGGTTTACATTAAAAAAAGAGGATACACTTTTTTGTGTATCCTCTATTCAATATATATAAATTATGCTAATTTTTCAATAATAGCATCAGCCATTTGCTGAGTAGAAGCGGCTCCTTTTTGAACAACATCCGGACGACCAGTCATCTTCATCATGTCATAAGTTCGAACTTTTCCTTCAGAAATAACTTCAGAAACAGCTTTACGAATTTTCGCTGACATTTCTTTTTCTTCAATAAAATCTAACATAGCACATGCTGATTCAACCATTGCAATAGGATTTACAATAGATACATCATAATCTGCGTATTTAGGAGCAGAACCATGAGTTGGCTCAAAAACAGCTAAACCAGAATCAGGATTCATTTGTGCACTTGATGCAAAACCTAAACCACCAATTAATCCTGCGAAACCATCAGAAACGATATCACCAAACATATTACCAGCAACAATAACTCCGTAATTCTCAGGATTTTTTGTTAACCACATCATTTGAGCATCAATATTTGTATTCCAAAGATCAATCTCAGGATAATCTGCTTTCTGAATTTGTTGAGCCATTTTATACATCATTCCTGATGTTTCTCTAATTACATTAGGCTTTTCACAAACAGTAACATTTGTATACCCATTATCTTTGGCAAATACAAAAGCAGCTCTTAATATTCTTTCTGTAGCTTTTTTAGTAAAAATACGTGTTGATACAGAAAGCTCTTCTCTAGGAGTTTGTCCAAAATTCTTTACGAATTTAGGATGTGTCATTAGTCCATTATAAACAGTATCACCAGGATTAGTCCATTCAACACCACCATATAAACCTTCAGTATTCTGACGGAAAATTACAGTATCAACAGCAGGTTCTTCGATAGTATCATTTTGTCCACGACGAATAAAATTCAGTGGATTTCCAATGTAAGATTTACATGGACGCATACAAATATCCAATCCAAAATGCTGACGTAAACCAACAATCGGACTTGAATAAATTAATCCTTTATCTTGCAATTCAGGAATTAATTCAGCAGCAGCTTCATCTTTTGGCTTTGATGTAATTGCGCCAAATAAAGCAATTTTATGTTCCTCAAGTAAATCAAGTGTACGCTGTGGAAGAGGGTTTCCCTCTTTGCACCAAAATTCCCAACCAATATCACCTTCAACGTAATCAGCTTCAAAACCTGCAGCTTCCAAAACTCTAATTGTTTCTTCTAAAACTACTCTTCCGATACCATCACCAGGCATCGATACTATTGTCCTTTTTGCCATGTTAACTTTTTTTTGATTTAGTTATAAATATATTTTAAGACGTCGTAAAAATAGAATAAAATTTATTCAAACAAAATGATCTTTAACTTTTTAGCAAATAGTTTTTTAACAACTTTTCAAGATACTAAAAATCAATAAAAATGATTAAAAAAATGTAATATTTTTGATTCTTTGTTTGCGTGTTTTATATTGTTTTGTAAGTTTACATAAAAAATAAAAACAAATAACGTATTTAAATCCATAATAATGAAAATATTAAGCAATTTAAATCCAAAAGTAGTTTGGGAATATTTCGAAGAAATATGTCAAGTTCCTCGTCAATCTAAAAAAGAAGAACAAATTATTCAATTTTTACTGGATTTTGGTAAAAACAATAATCTCGAAACTAAAAAAGACGAAATTGGGAATGTTTTAATTTCTAAACCTGCAACATCAGGAAAAGAGAATGTAAAAACAGTCGTTCTTCAAAGCCATATTGATATGGTTTGCGAAAGCAACGAAGGAACGAATCATGATTTTGCTACAGATCCAATTAAACCTGTTATTGATGGTAATTGGGTAAAAGCTACCGGAACAACCTTAGGTGCTGACGATGGTATTGGAGTAGCTGCTCAAATGGCTGTTTTAACCGCAAGCGATATTGAACATGGTAAAATTGAATGTTTATTTACGGTTGATGAAGAAACCGGATTAACCGGTGCTTTTGAATTACAAGCTGGATTTTTCGAAGGAAAGATTCTAATAAATCTTGATTCAGAAGATGAAGGAGAACTATTCATAGGTTGTGCGGGTGGTATTGATACACTTGCAACATTTGATTATGAAAATGAAACAGTTCCAGAGAATCATACAGCATTGAAACTAACTGTTAAAGGTTTAAACGGTGGTCATTCCGGAGATGAGATAGATAAAGGACTAGGAAACTCAATTAAAATAATGAATCGTTTCTTGTGGAATGCAGGAAATGAATTTGATATTAGAATTGGTAATTTCGATGGAGGAAAAGCCAGAAATGCAATACCTCGCGAGTCATTTGCTCATTTAACAGTTCATAATGACGAAAAAGCAGAACTTATTGAATTATTTAATGATTTTGCTCCTATTATAAAAAATGAATTAGCTCTTACAGAACCTAAATTAGAACTTTTAATTGAAGATGCTAAATTACCGGAATTTGTAATTGATGAAGACACTCAATTCGCTCTACTTAATGCTATATATGCCTGTCCTCACGGTGTTTTTGCAATGAGTATTGAATTAAAAGGATTGGTAGAAACATCAACAAATCTGGCTTCAATAAAATTCATCGAAGACAATCAGATTTTCATTACAACAAGCCAACGAAGCTCTGTTGAAACATCTAAATTCAATATTGCAAGCAAAGTAGAAAGTGTATTTCGTTTAGCCGGAGCAAAAGTAAAACATGGCGATGGGTATCCCGGTTGGAAACCAAACACCAACTCTGATATAATGAATATTACTGAGAAATCTTATGAAAGATTATTTGGAGTTAAACCTGTTGTTAGAGCAATACACGCAGGATTAGAATGTGGATTATTCTTAGAAAAATATCCTTATTTAGATATGATTTCCTTCGGGCCTACAATTAAAGGAGCACATACACCGGAAGAAAGAATAGACATAGAAACAACAGTTAAATTCTGGGATTTATTAATTGATGTATTAAAAAATATTCCAACAGAATAAAATATTAGTTTTTTTATATAATATTGCTATCCTGTCTGTTAATGCAGACAGGATTTTTTAATTGCTTTAATTGTCATCCCCGACTTAATTGGGGATCTCTCTAAATTTTGTACAATGAGATTCCCTTTTTCAAGGGAATGACATAATAATAAGTTAATATGCTACTAACCATTTCCCTAGACTTCCTCAAAAACGCAGATATTTATTCTCCGGGAATAATAGCATTATTAATTCTTGCAGGGTTTTTAGTAGGAATTATTAATACCATCGCAGGTAGTGGAACGGTAATTACATACTCCCTGTTTATGATGCTTGGATTGCCAGTAAACCTTGCAAATGGAACAATCCGATTAGGTGTAATAATGCAAACTCTAGCATCGACCTTAAACTTTAAAAAACATAAAGCATTAGATTGGAAAAAAGGATTTAAACTTGCTTTACCAGTTGTAATAGGATCGATTATTGGCGCTCAAATTGCAACTGAAATAAACGAAGCTGTATTTGAGAAAATTTTAGCAGGAATTCTTCTTATCATGTTGTTCTTTATTTTTTACAAACCGGAACGATGGCTTAAAACCCAAGTCCAAAAAATTCAATCTAAACCCACAATAATTCAACTCTTACTTTTCTTTATTATTGGTTTATACGGAGGATTTATCCATATTGGTGTAGGAATATTTATGCTTTCGGTACTCGTATTAAATGCAGGCTACGATCTTGTAAAAGCCAATGCCATTAAAGTTATGATCGTATTTTTATACAGCCCCTTTGCATTAGCTATTTTTATTATGAATGATCAGGTACATTATGGAATAGGATTAATTGCAGCCATAGGAAATGTATTTGGCGGAATAGTAGGTTCCAAAATGGCAATTAGCTGGGGCAGTAATTTTGTGCGTTGGGTATTAATGGTAGTAATTATTGTGTTTTCAGCTTACTTATTAAATATACCGGGATTATTTAATAAGTAAAAATCTTTGTTTTAATTAGTACCAGCAAGAAAACTACTTATTTTTAAAGTCTTTGATAAGAAAGCGTCAAAGACATTCCGATAGCTCTTGATATCCGCAGGTATTTTCTTAATAAGTTGATTATCAAATAATCAGACCTAACAGGTTTCGCATTAATCAGTGAATATCGATTCGATATAATTGCCTGTTAATCAATTAAAACCTGTTAGGTCTTGCGAATATAAGGAGCTATCGGAATTCGAAGTGTTGGAAACCAAGGAGCTTACTTTTGTAAGTGCGATGTGCTGAGCTTGTCGAAGTAACTGTTTTCAACACAAGAGTAACACAGAACTTTGCGTAGCTCACGAACACAAATTAATATTAAACATGTGAGTAATTTGGCGTTTTCTTGCAAAGACTAATTAATATCTTGTCTGGATAAGTAATGCCGTTTCAACCAACTTGCTAATCCATCTAAACCAGGGAATAGTAATCTTTCATTAATATTTGCCTGATCAAGCTTATCCCTAATTTCCCATTTTAATTCTTTAGGAATAACTATTTTTCTATACAATTCAGGATCCTTAAATAGAATATCTTCAAAATCTAAATAATAATCTGATATAACTGAAAACAAAGCATATTGATTTACAATCCGATCATCAATAGATGGTGGCTCAAAAAATATTGCATGTGGACCGCCCGCTAATTCGTCAAATCCTTTTAAATCCGGTATTAATTCCTCTAGAATTTCAACCGTAAATGCATTACATTTTTCTTCATCTAAGGCTTTCTTTAATAATTGTGGAGCCGAACGATTAATTTTCACAAAATCAACCTTCCAAATCACTCCATCTGTATCAAATTTATCAGTTGAGGCAGTAGCAAAATGCATTGCTACAAATGGCGAGTAAGTCCAATCTAATAGTCGCGTTGGTAATCCATGATGTTGAGCTAAAACTAATAATTGCCATTGAGTTTTTGTAAGTCCGGGTTCAGTTGTGCGAGCATATTTTCTGAAGTTCCGAAGCATATGATACTCAAGTTCTTTATGCTTCCCACAATTCCGTTTAAAACCATTTCGAAGTATGAAATTTTTATCAGACAATCCCTGGAAAGCATAGTTTGTTCTGTATCTGCCTAATTCGGGCTGCCAAGAATTATGATAAACTTCCTCACATAAATGCGACCAACTTTTAATAATTATTTCATTTGCTGAATCCAACATAATATTTTTATTATAAAGGTACAAAATGCCGTTTACTATTCAATATGTCATATTTGTAAAAATTAATATGAATTGAATATGCAACGGCATTAACAATTCTGAACTTTAGATTAGATTTTAAATACGACATTTTGATGAAGAATTGGTATTACTAATTGATGGCGTGTTACAAATAATGCACACAAAAAACGGACTTGTCAAGTTCCTAGATTATTTAACCATAAAAAACTAAAAATATTTTTTTAAAGAGGGGAAATCCTTATTGCTCGAAAGAGCAAAATTAAAATACAATTAACGACTAATATTAATAAGATACTTATCAACACTAAATAGAACAACAATAAAGATAAAACTTAATACAACCTACTCTTTACACTGACATACTGATATTTATAACAATTTATTACTATATAAACTTTTCAACAGAGTCTTGATATTGTTTGACATTGTTTTATTTTTATTATACATTCGTTTTTCTGATTATAGTACAATTTTTCATTACTTTACTAAATCCTTGTTTGAAAATTTTTAAATAATAAAAATCAATATTATGGAAGACTTCAAAAAAAGATCGCTAACAAAAAAAAATATACCAGTTGATGATGACGGTATTGAACTAAAAAAACTTCTTGAATTAATTAAGGATAATGATTACTATGCTCAAATAATTAATCTGCTTGAAATTGATGATACATCAGATGATTTTATTGATATAAAGGGAGCTTCTACTCTAGTAGCTATAATGAAAGGTATTAAAAACAAATATTATAAGGTTGATTTTGTAAGTAACTTTGAAAATATTAGTGTTTACAATAATGACGAATTTACAATAAATTTTGAAGAAATTGAAAACAATGAATATTTAGAAGATTTAAAACTAAATAGATTAGTCACAGTGCCTATTTATTCAGCTAAAAAGGATTTTTTCATTGGGCTTTATCAAATGGATAGATATGCAAGTAGTTTAATTAAAAATGGACATAAAAGCATTGTAAAAGAAAATCTTGAACTCCTTAAAAAAGTAAAAAATAATATACGAAAATATAGATTATTGCATGACAAGCAAGATAATTCATTTTATTTACGAACAATAATATCCACAGGAAATTACTTCAACTATGACAATAATGTTGCTGTCGTGTTAGGATTACTTACTCTGCATCGCGAAAGTATATCTACTGGAAATACATATGAACTGAATTTATGTGAATTCAATGAATCATATATAAAAATGTTTTTTGAAAGTTCTGAAATAAAAGAATTAAGTAAAATTGGAAATGTAAAGAATATAATTGCAGTTTCAAATGATGAGATCAAAAGAGAAGCGTTAAAATTCTTAGGTATCTGTTCGATAATATTTAAACATAAGGATAATAACGAAAATGAACTTTTTATACAACCAAAAGACATTAAATCCAAAATTTTAACAATAAAACATAGTCAAAAACCTAAAAATGCGCTTTTAGAACTGACAAATATTATTAATACCGAAAGTATTCATAAAGAATTATATCAAGATATTCAGAAAATTACAAATATTAAATCTCCTGATCAAATAAAATTCTTAGTCAAAAGTAAAGTGGAAAAAGCTACAAGAGATGAATTAAAACACTCTAAAGAGCTTATTATAATGGAACTAAATAAAAAAGTAGAAACTGTTATTGAATTATTGGAGTTATTCAATAAAATAAATTTAATTGTATCTGAAGATATCTCTGCAAAAGAATACCTTAGATATATTCAATATAAAGCCTTGATTGAAAGAAAATAAATTTAGTTTATTATACTGAATTAATAATTCAAATTTTATTTTTGTTTTTGTTTATATTATGGTTTTATTAAATTAATAATAAATTAACTCCATAAAATAAATAAGAATATTGATAAGATCGTTAATATAATCAATACAAAAACAACAATATGGACGATTTAGTTAAAAAAATATTAGAAATAATCAAAGGATACAGGAATGGTGATATAGAAATGATTACTTCGCCAATGAATGAAGATCACATTCATTGTTGGATTGAACAGTTTGATGAAGATGATCAAGAATTCATATTATCAGAATTACTGCATCTATTACCAAATAGTTACCTAACAAAAGAAACTACACTTGAAATATTTAGTACTGAATTTGAAATACTCTCAAAAGATTTTGGTTATGAAAATGTTAATGATTTTTTAGATGAATCTATTTTTCTTGATTGTCAAAAAGATGGTAAAAGTCAAAAGATATTACTAAAATTAATTAATGATTTATTATCTGACAAATACAATTATAAAATTAGTGAATGCGGAACAAAAAAGGTAAAACATTGGATTTATACCGATGATGTTCTTGCTTCTGGAGGGACTTTTCGAAATGATATTCTTGAAGAAATAGAATCGTATGGGACTAATGAATTTGTAGAATCTGATATTAGAATTATTTCTTCTTTTTTTATTTTACATACATGGGGTTCAAAAAATGTCCGTTTTGCATTAGATAAAAAATTGGATTTCGAACTAAAGGACAGACTTAAGTTTTATCGGGTAGCAGAAATCGATAATAATCCATACATTCATCCTTATTATAATCCCATTCCTAAATTCAATTTTGTATACCCAATTGAAAGTGAAGAAGGAAATTTTTTTTTAGACTTTATAGAAAATGCATTTGAAAGAACATATGAAATGAAGAATAAAAAATTTGCCTTTAGAAATCCAGATTATCCTAAAAAGGAAGAATTATTTTCAAGTGCGGAAAATCGAGAACGATATGAACAAATATTGTTATCAAAAGGAATTGAAATTATCAATTCCATTGATAATTTAAGAGCGCAAAGTCTAAGACCGTTAGGCATGACCCCTCCAGCTTTTAAAACACTTGGAACCGGTAGTCATTTTTTTACTTGGAGAAATATTTCAAATACATGTCCAATTGTATATTGGTGGGGAACAAATAATTGGCATCCATTATTTCCTGTAACGAATAGAGGCAATCACTAAAAACTATGGCACTGAGTGAAAGAAAATATAAAAAATTTGAATGTATAACTTTTAAGAACACGAAAGGTAAATTTGGAGGTCTTTCAAATATGGCACCAGGTTATCCAATAATGATTAATGACACAATAATAAGAACAGTCGAATCATTTTATCAGGCATTACGTTTTCCTGATTATCCAGATATACAAAAAATAATAATTGAATTTTCAAGTCCAATTTCTGCTAAAAAATATGGAAGAAACCATATTGATAAAACTCGAAAAGATTGGGGTGAAAATCGTTTTAAATTAATGAAGTTTTGTATTGAATTAAAACTAGATTTAAACAGAGAAAATTTCACAAAAATACTTAACCTTACTAAAAATCTACCTATCGTCGAATATACTGATAAAGATAAAGTGTGGGGAGCAACTGATGAAGGAGAATATTATGTTGGTACAAATGCTCTTGGCAGATTACTGATGGAATTACGTGATAAAAATAGAAATAAAACTATAACAGTAGAAATTCCACAAATAGATAATTTGAAATTTTTGAATAAGAAAATTACGATAGATTCTATAAAACCAGTCCCAGAAAACAAAATAAATAGATTAGGTCAATTATGGAATAAATGAATATAATTATAATTTGATTATCAGAACGTAAATTATTTTTCTATTTGCGACAACTGTCAGAAAGTGAATTAAGTTTCTTGAATAATTCTCTTATCAAAATTAGTTGAATTGTTCTATTTTAGGAATTTTAGCAGCTTATTTATAACTAATTAATTTCAAGTTTTTCTTTTATTCTCAGTTCTACATCTATTAAGTCAGAAATATCTTCGTCAGGGAATTTTATTCTAATTTTATCAATAACTTTCAATGCGTTGACACAATTAACATCACTTCCTATACATAGATTTCCATAAGATAATACCAATCCACGATAAGCTTAAAATAATTTGGGTCAACTCTTAAAGCAACTGTTTATTAGCCACTGGTTTTAATTTCATTAATATTCAGTGAAATTATTGAATATCCGCATCTTATTTGATCTTTATAAGTTGATCTTAAAATTTTATCTTCAATTTCATCTCTTTTTTTCCTTGCATATTCAAGAGACACCCTTTCCATTTCCTTTATTATTTCATTTCTTATTCGGTTAAGAAGATAATTCTGGGCTTTTTCAGGCTCACCAAAAACTTGATATGATTTGACAATGAGGGTATCAATAATAAGAAGACTTATTGAATATTCGACCTCTCCTTTTTTTCCATTATTAAAGACTACTATGGGAGCTTTTCGGGAAAATATAATTGTATTTTCAGAATTGTCATTTTCTGTTGTAATTTCTGGCTCTTTATTCTCTTTTTGTATATAATCAAGTATAAGTCCAGCAGTAACTGCAATTATTACTCCCATAACGAATGTAATTATAATTGACTTTACCTTTCTTTTATTTTTTTTATTGAATTGATTAACATTATCTGACATAAAACTTACATTTGGATAAGAAATATTTATTTGGGTATTTTTTTCTTTTTTAAACTCTTTGTCAATCTCTGGTATAGCAAAGGTTCTTGGAAGTGAGTTTACAATCCTTGTTGAATCTTCATAATTATCTCCACGAAGTTCGTTATCTTCAAGATTTCTAAAATATTGAATTGTATTCAAATAGACTGTTCCATTCTCATACAAATCTCTAATATTCTCATAACTTCCTAATTTCAAAAACATACCAATTCTAATGTCCATAAATTTGTTTTTTATTGATTAATAAATAATTTCAATTGATTATTCAAAAGACTTTATTTAATAATAGGACATTATTACTAAAAAGGTTGAAATTTTTGTTAGTTATTCTATAATCAGCGCTTTATAATAAACCAAGGATTTAATAAGTCTTCTTTATTATAAACTAAAGCTGTTTTTTCATCGGCTTGTGTAACTGTGCACCCTGCACCAAGTGCAATTGCATGACCCGCTGCTGTATCCCATTCCATGGTTGGTGCAAAGCGTGGATAAACATTTGCAATACCTTCTGCAACCATGCATATTTTTAATGAACTGCCTTTAGAGATAAATTCAACATCTCCATGCTCCTCTTTTAATTTTGCAATAAAGGTTTCTGTTTCTTCATTCATGTGAGAACGGCTACCAACTGCCGTAAAATTTTCATTCTCTAATACGAATGGTATTTTAAGTCCAAATTGAAATATTGAATTTACTTCAGAATCAGAATCAATATTTATGGCTTTAAATGCTCCTTGTTCTTTTGTGCTATAATAAAGGTCTTTGGTTACAGGAACATAAATAACTCCCATTATCGGAGTACCTTTTTCTATTAAGGCTATATTAACTGTAAACTCTCCATTTCGTTTAATAAATTCTTTTGTTCCATCCAAAGGATCAACTAGCCAATACATGTCCCAATTCGATCTTTCCTGATATGGAATATCTCTTCCCTCTTCGCTTAAAATTGGAATGTTTGTTTCTAATAAATGCTCAACAATTATTTTATGTGCTTTTTGGTCGGCTAATGTTAAAGGAGAATCATCTGACTTTAATTTTATCTCAAAATCATTGGTATTATAAACTTCTAATATTTCTTTACCAGCTAATAAAGCTGCCCTTATTGCGATTTCTAATTTTGATTTCATTTTATATTTTTTAATCTAGATAAAGTATTTTAAACTTAAAACGGTTACTGTAACAATCATGTATATAATTGTTAAAGGAAACCCCACCCTAAAGAAATCTTTAAAAGAATATCCTCCGGGGCCATATACCATTAAATTTGTTTGATAACCTATTGGTGTCATGAAGTTTGCAGCAGCGGCAAAGGAAACCACAAGAATAAATGGCATTGGTGGTAAATTAAGATTTACTGCCATTGTTAATGATATCGGGAAAATAATAGCTACAGCAGCTACATTTGTAATATAGGCAGCAAGAAATGAAGTAATTATATAGATCCCTACTAACAATCCGACCTTACCTAAGGGCAGAAATACTGTTATTAAAGTCTCTGCAAACAACTCGGCTGCACCGGATTTTATCATTGCAGTACCTAAAGCAAGCGACATTGCAATTATCAGAGCTAACTTATAATCAACTGCTTTATGTAGTTCTTTTGGATTTACTATTTTCATAGCTAAAACAACCATAATTAAAACAATTAGCCCCATGAATAATGAAACAATTTTAAAAGCTGCTAAAAAGATAATTAATAAGGTTCCTCCTAAAAGTGTCCATATTTTATAAGGCTCAAGTTTTTGAAAATCTTTCACTTTAGAAATAAAGTAAAAATCTAATGCATGGTTTGATCTACTTACAAAATCTGCTCCGGCAAATAATAATAATACATCACCGGCTTTAATTATAATCTCACCAATTTTACCCGATATTTTTTCTCCATTACGATGAACAGCAATTACAGCAGCATCAAAACTGGCTCTAAAACGAATCTCTTTTACTGTTTTATTAATCATTGCGGAGTTGTGCGAAATAACTATTTCAACCACCTCTGTTTGCTTTTTCTTAAATAACATTCCAACCGAAGGTAATCTTAATCCTAAATCAGAATCGACCATTTCTGCAATAGTTTCTGTGTCTCCCGCAAATATTAATAAATCGTCTTGTTGTAAAATTATATTTGGCTTTACGGAAGAAATTTTAAACGATTTTCTAATTATTTCAACCAGAAACAATCCTTTTAAATTTCTTAAACCTGCTTCTTCTATTGTTTTTCCAATTAACTGAGAGTTTTTTCGAATTTCTGCTTCAACCAAGTACTCGCGTGTATTTTTCGAAAACTCATCAATAATATCATCTTTAACTGGTAATAATTTTTCTCCAAAGAATAATAAATATAAAAATCCGATCAATATCATTGGAACTCCAACAAAAGCAAAATCAAATATATTTAATGAATCCAGTCCGGGAATAATAGTTTGATCAACAACCATTCCGTTAACAATAAGGTTTGTAGAAGTACCTATTAATGTAGCACAACCTCCAAGAATGGCTGCATATGATAATGGCATCAGAAATTTTGAAGGAGAAATCTCATTTCGTTTACACCAACTGTTAACATAAGGCATCATAACTGCCACTAAAGGTGTGTTGTTCAAAAAAGCAGAAAATCCGGCAATAATTAAAGTCATTCGACTCAAAAAACCTCGATAACTCTTTGCTGATTTGAAAAATCTATCGAATAAAAGTTCAACAATTGCAGTTTGTTTAATAATATCACCTAACAGAAGTAATAATAAAATTACGGCTAGTTGCTCGTTTGCAAAACCATTTAATATTTCTCGTGGAGTTAATATTCCAAAAAAACCGAGGGTTACAACAGCGATAACAAATGCAAAAGTCGCTCCAATTATTTCCTTATATAAGGAAATAAGAATAAATAAGATTACAATAAAAACAACTATTAAATCAAATGTTATCATTATTCATAATAAAAAAACTTTATTAAGTAAATTCTTAATAAAGTTTTAGTGATATTTATTAGTCTTTCAAATTTTTGCTGTCAATTAATTAGTAAGCTTTAGCAAAGCTAACAATAAAGGACTTTTAGACAAAAAATATAGATTATATTTATTAACGTTTTATTAATTTAAAATTTTGCAACTCTTTACCTTCAGAATCAGAGATTTTTAAGATATATTGAGAAGAACTTAAATTGGCTATATCTATTTGAGTTCTTATCTCAGTTATGTTAAATATATTATTATAAACAAGTTTTCCATCTAAATCATACAATTCAATTATCGCTTCCTTAATTTCTCCAGATTCAAATTCTATCCACACAAATTCACTTGCAGGGTTAGGGAAAACTTTGAATTTTGATTGTAAAATTTCTATCACTGCCGTTCCTACAACATCTGTTACATTGATATCAAATGATTTTTCATAATATAAACCTCCTGCATCTGTTGTTCGCACATATATGTTATATACATTCTGTATATCATAATCTAAAAGAGACGTTGTTTTAAGCTCATTACTTTCAATAGAAAAATCACTATTGTCAGCATCATTTGTTCCGTCTCCACTCACCAGACTATAATTAAACGTATCACCATTATCTGGATCAGTTGAAGAAAACAATCCGATAACAGATCCAATAGGCTTATCTTCTGAAATAGTGTTTACTGAAAGACTAATTGCTGTTGGAGCATTATTTGTTTCTAAATAACCTTGCTGAAATCCCTGAGTTAAAATAAGTGTATTTCCATTATCTTCTAAAGTTTCGATCGCAAGTTCACCAAGTGTCCAACTTACGCTTATACCGCCCGCCTCAACCGATTCGCCGGCAGATCCAATTACATAAGAAGAAATACTCTGACCAGATACATACAATCCTAAGAAACTAACTAATAATAAAATATAATATTTTTTCATGGCATATGTTTTAATAATCAAACAATCGTATAAAAATACAATATTCTAGTGTTAAATTCAATAGTTTCTATATACTTTAGCTTTAAAAAAGCTATTTTTATAAAAGCTTTAAATACTTTTACGTTTTAAAAATTTCTTTATTGCAAATATTAACTTTTAAACCCCAGTTACGTGAAAACTTTCATTCTTGCATTATCGTTTTTAGTTCTTTCGCAATCATCTCATGCTCAAAAAGAAACTTCAATTATTGAAAGTAACAATAAGTTTTCTTTCGATATTTATCAGAAATTGAAAAAACACAGTGAAAACATTATATTTTCTCCTGCCAGTATAACGTCAGCTATAGCTATGACTTATATTGGAGCAAAGAATAATACTTTCAATGAAATCAGCAAAACTTTTTACTTTGATAATAATATAAATACTTTTAGTAAAGATTACTCTAATTTATTAAAGATTGATAAAATTGGCAAAAGCAAATTAAGCCTTTATAATGCCAACTCATTATGGATACAAAATGAACTATCAATAAATAAGAATTTTCTAAATATTAATAAACAATATTTTTTATCATCATTGCATTTTACAGATTTTGCAAATGAATCAGAACAGTCAAGGTTAAAAATTAATGAATGGGTAGAAGATAATACAAATAAAAAAATCAAAGATCTACTTGAAGCAAATACAATTGATAATTCTACAAGACTAGTTTTAGTAAATGCTCTGTATTTTAAAGGGGCTTGGCAGAATAAATTTGACAAAGAAAAAAATACAACTGAAAACTTTCAGCTTGGTAAGAATAAATTCATAAAAGCTAATTTTATGAACCGCAGTATTAATTCATGGTATTATGAAGACAAAAATGCCCAAATAATTGATATTCCTTATTCAGATGAGAATATATCCTTAATGATAATACTTCCAAAATCTTATAAAAAAATTAAGAAAATTGAGAAGAAACTAAATTACGATTACTATATCAATTACATACAAAATAAAGAAAGAAAGCAAATAGATCTCTCCTTACCCAAATTTAGTATTGAATCTAATTATGATTTAAATAAAACTCTGCAAGAAATGGGTATCAAGGATGCATTTTCAAACAAAGCCGATTTTTCTGGAATTACAGATCAAGAAAAACTTTTTATTAGCAATGTTATACATAAAGCTAATATTGCAGTTGATGAAGAAGGAACAGAAGCAACAGCTGCGACAGCAGTAATTATGGCAAAAATGTTTTTTATAAGTGCTGAAGTTAAAATAAACATAAATAGACCTTTTATTTATATTTTACGTAATAATGCAAATAACTGTATTTATTTTATGGGGGAAATCAAAAATCCAAATTAAACTTAACTTTTACACATTTATTTAATTAAAATCTTACTAATTCCTATGAAACAAATACTTTATATATTAAGCTTTATCCTTGCATTTTGCTTCAATTCTTTTGCGCAAAATTATACTGAATATTATTTTAAATTTTATGTCGATGATAAAGCTGAACTAGATACAATTACACAAATTATTTCGATTGATAATGTTAAAGGATTTGAAGTTTTTGCATATGCTAATCAGCAAGAACTTGACAAGTTTCAAAAGTTGAATTATAAGATTGAGTTTCTTCAAAAAGAAATTCCCAAATCAGTTACTATGGCTACAACTGTTGCCGAAATGGCCTCTTGGGACAGATATCCAACTTATGAAGTATACCGACAAATGATGAAGAATTTTGAATTAAATTATCCATCTATTTGTAAATTAGACTCATTTGGAACAACAAACAACGGAAGAAAACTATATGTTATAAAAATTTCTGATAATGTGGAAATTGAAGAAAATGAACCTGAATTCTTTTATACCAGCACAATGCATGGAGATGAAACAACGGGATTTGCACTTATGCTTCGTTTAGCAGACTCTTTATTATCCAGTTATGGTTCGGAATCTGAAATAACAAACTTAGTTGACGAAATAGAAATATTTATTAATCCGAATGCGAATCCAGACGGAACATATTATGGAGGAAACAATACTGTTTCAAGTGCAAGAAGATACAATGGAAATGCTGTAGATTTAAACCGTGATTTTCCTGATCCCAGAACAGGAGCCAATTCACTTTATCAGGTAGAAACACAAGCTATGATGGATTTTGCCGAAGTACATAATTTTGTAATGTCGGCCAACTTCCATGGTGGTGCTGAGGTAATGAATTACCCTTGGGATACTTGGAGTTATAGTGAAAACCCACACTCAGATACAGAATGGTTTGAACAGGTTTGTACAGATTACGTAACTACTGCTCGAACAGTATTACCTAGTTACATGTCAAACCTATATTCAGATGGTGTAACACATGGTGCAACTTGGTATAAAATAGATGGCGGTCGTCAGGACTATATGAATTTTTGGCATCAATGCAGAGAAGTAACAATTGAAATTTCAAGTTCTAAACTTTTGGCAACAGAAAGTCTAAATAATTACTGGAATTACAATAAAGAATCTCTTTTGCAATACATGGAAGAATGCTTATTTGGTATTCGAGGAATTGTTACTAATTATAATGGTTTAGGAGAACCTTTAGATGCAATGATTTGGATTGAAAATCATGATAACAATGATGATAGTTCAATGGTATTTACAGACTCAGATATTGGAGATTATCATAGATTGATAGAACCTGGAACATATGATATTATTGCATCTTCTGATGGGTATTTTAGTGATACTGCAAAAAATATAGTTGTTACTGCTGAAAATATTATTTGGCTTAATTTTAAACTTTCATCAATCGTTGATTCAATTTCATTACATACAGATCCGGCAAACATAAATGATACTATATTTTACGATCAAATAAATTCACATAATATTGTTATTTCAAACGACAGCTCTGCAGTTAATACTTCTTATAATATTGCAATTGAAAATGAAGTTGAAAATTATTGGATAAAACTGAATAAAAGTTCCGGAACCTTATTGGGTTCTGAAAATGACACAACTATTTTAAGCATAAATGCTGACCTACTTAGTGCAGGCTATTACTCAAGTAATATTCTATTAACAGCAGCAGATTCGAAGATTGATACCATTCCTGTTAATATAATTGTAAAAGATTCTATTTCAACTCAAATTGAACCTGAAATAATTATTGATACACTTTGGGGTGGAGATACTAAAGAATATGAAATAATTGTTGAAAATAACGGTTTACTTTCATTTAATTACTATGTTCAAATAAATGATGAAACCTTAAATAACTGGATAAGCCTTAATAAAAGTTCAGGAAATTTATTGATAGCAGAAAGCGATACAATTATAGCTAACATCGCAACTACAAATTATGGTTTTGAGGAATTAAGCTGCGATATTATAATTCAAAAAGAAAATAGCTCCAAAGATACTATTCCTGTACAAATCTATGTTAAAGATACTATAGCATCTGAAATATACCCATTAAGTATAATTGATACACTCGATTCAGAAATTAGTAAACAATATCCAGTTGTTATTAAAAATATTGGCAATAAAAATTTAGAGTATTCCACTCTTCTTGATTTTCCTACTAAATCTGATTTATGGATAAATCAGAATAAATTAAATGGTATCATATTTCCGGAACACTTAGATACAGTTTTATTAACTGTTAATACGAGCGATTTGATTACTGGAAGTTATGTTTGCCTTTTTTCTGTATTTGAAAATGATGATGATGATACCTCAATTCCAATAGAAATTTTTGTAAAAAATATTCAATCAATTCAAAACAAACCAAATATTTCTGATTTTAAATTATATCCCAACCCTTTTACAAATCAAATTAACATTGAGTTTATTCCTATTGTTGATACAAATATTAGATTAAATATTTATAATATTTTTGGAAATTACATTTTTGGAAAAGAATTAAACACATTAAACAATGATTTAAATAAAGTAGTTATAAACGATTATTTTAATGTAAATCAACTTCCAAATGGTATATATTTTATACAAATCTCTTCATCAGATTTTCAAATTACTAAAAAAGTAATTAAACATTAAAATATTTTCAATTAATAATATAGGTAAATATTTAAAAGACAAACCGTTCACCATTTATTAACATTTATTATAACAAAAAATATTTAAAATTTAAAACTTTTACATCAATCTAAGTATAAAAATTATGCATTATTGGATTTTTCTTTTAATTTTAGATAAATTTTACAGTAACATAAGGCTTAACTAAAATCCAACAAGATATCGCTAATGGATAAGGAACAAGAACAAAAGCTCGTTTTCAAGATTGCAGATTTATTAAGAGAAAACAAGGAATTTTCCAATCAAATAAAAGATTTGACCGATGCAAATACGAAGCTGCTAAAACAAAATGAGAATTTAGATAATATTATTTCATCCTTACCACCAGAAGCTATAACCAAAGAAGTTAGTAGCCAAATTAAAACTCGGACTAAAAGGTTCGAAATGGCAACTGTATTATACGCCGATATTCAAGGATTCAAAAAAATTGCTGAACAAACAGGTACTTCAGACATCATAGATGAGTTAGATCAAATTATTTTTCATTTTAATTCGATAGTAAAAAAGTACAACATTGAAAAAATAAAAACTATTGGTGACGCATATATGTGTGCAGGTGGTGTTCCGATTAAAAATATCACAAACCCTGTTGATGTAGTACTTGCAGCACTAGAAATGCAAGATTATTTGAATGAGTTAAAATCTGAATATGAAAGTCATAATAAACAATTCTGGGATTTAAAAATGGGTATTCATACCGGTCAGGTTACTGCGTCATTTTCAGGAAGGAAAAAAATATCGTACGAATTAAAAGGTGATACAGTGCATATCGCTACTCGAATGGCATCTGCTAGTGAAGTGAGCCGGATTAATATTTCCATTATGACATACGAGCTTGTTAAACAATACTTTGTTTGTGATTATAACGGAAAAATTCCAGTAAAGTATAAAGGCGATATGGAAATGTATTTCTTAAAAAGAATTAAGCCAGCATATTCCGTAGACCGTAAAAAAGGAAGAAACCCAAATCAAATATTATGGAATAAATATTTATTAAGACAATTTACTGATTTACAAGAGACTATATTAGACAGGCTTGAAAAAGAACTCCCATCCTATTTGTATTATCATAATTTTAAGCACACCATCGATGTAATTAACCAAGCCGAGTTAATTGGTTATGGAGAGGGTGTTGATGATGAATCAATTTTATTGTTAAAAACTGCTGCACTTTTTCATGATGCCGGTCATATTATTGGATATGATGAACATGAATACAATGGAACGCAATTAGCAATTGAATACTTACCAAAATATAAATATACTCAAGAACAAATTGATAAAATTTGCGAGCTAATAATGGTCACTAAATTGCCTCCGGAACCTAAAACCATTCTTGAAAATATAATGTGTGATTCTGATCTTGATTATCTTGGAAGAAGTGATTTTATACCCGTTTCAAATACATTGTTCAAGGAATTAAAAGAACAAAATAAAATTGGAAGTTTAAACGACTGGAATAAAATTCAGGTTAAATTCTTATCAAATCATCATTTCTTTACAAAAACAGGAAAAAATTTACGTGAAGTAAATAAACAAATGCAGATTGAAAGAATTAAGAAGCTTATTGAAGATTAAATTATTACGAAATCTAGTCTTCAATTAACACAATATCAAAAGGAACGTTCATAAAATCTTTATAATCCACTCCAATATCTCTTATTTCATCATCGTAAATACTATACATCCAATTTACTTTTACACAAGTTTTTGTATTTTCATTTAACAAATCAATTCTATTCAAAATATCAAAAAAAAGCTTTGATGATGAAGAACTTATCATTTTCATTTGAAAGTTAAATTCTGTGGTAGGTTGTGGATTTTCAATATAATTATCTAACCATTCTAAAATTGGATCGTAAAAAACATGGGTGTTTTCAGGAATAGAATTTCCTATAATTTGACATTTACCTTTGTCTGCATTAAAATTAATTAATGGTGTGTCTTCTGTTTGTTTAATGTAAAGCGAATTCATTATATATATATTTAAAGAAATTAGCAATATTCTAAACAAATTACATAATTAGCTGACAATAAAACACATTAAGGAGAAAAATGTTCAAACGAAAAAATATCAATCATTTATATGAACTAAATTAGATTCAGTTTTAAACAAATAAATTATTAAATATTAATCTGAAGATATTATTTTTATTTCTGTTCGCCTGTTTTCTGATTTTCCCGATTCAGTTTCGTTTGTGCTTAATGGTTGAGATTCTCCATAGCCTTTAAATGATAATCTTTTTGCGGAAATACCTTTTTCAACTAAATAATCATAAACAGATTTAGCCCTATTATTCGATAAATTAATATTATATTCACTTGTGCCAATATTATCTGTATGGCCGGAAATTTCAATCTTTAAGCCTATATTTTTATTCATAAACTCCAATAGTTTTGTCAACTCTGCTACTGATTTATCCATTAGCTCAAATGAATCGCTTGCATAAAAAATATTATGTAATACGATTTTTTGACCCGGTTTTATTGGATTTAAGGGCACATCTTTCAAGAATGGATCTAAAATATCATATACTCCTTTTAAACTAAAATTGTCTGAATAAAACAAATACTTATCTTTTGACACATTAAGTGCATAATCTATATCAGAAGGAATACAAACTAAAAATTCTCCGGTATTCGGATCAGATTCGGCTTGCATAATGATTTCATTTGTCTCTAAACTAATTAATTCGAAATTTGCTTTAAGTTTATTTTTATTTTCTGAATCATATACTTTTCCTTTAATATAAGATACTGGTGTAGGTCTGGCTTCTTTATATAATTCAAACTCAAAAATATCACGACCTTTATTATTTAACCTATCTGATGAAAAAAAGGCTTTATTACCTTGTGCATTTACAATTAAGCCAATTTCATCGGATGCTGTGTTTATTGGATATCCTAAATTAATTGGCTTACTCCAGGTTCCATCATCGTTTTTGCTGACTTTATATAAATCAAATCCACCCATTCCTATTTTACCATCGGTAGCAAAATATAAGGTTCTATTATCAGGATGTATAAATGGCGATTGCTCCTGTCCTACACTATTAACATTTTCACCCAAATTAATTGGTTTCGACCATCTTCCGTCTTTCATTATTATACTCATCCAAATGTCCTTTTGACCATAACCTCCTTTACGATTACTAACAAAGTATAAAGTTTTTCCATCAGGAGATATTGATGGTTGAGCTTCCCAATTTTCAGAATTTACCGGAGCTCCTAGATTAACGGCTGTGTTCCATTCTCCATTTACTTTATGACTTTGGTATATATCGCAACGCCCTTTTCCATCTTTCCGGTTACAAGCTGTGAAATACATTACTCGTCCGTCGACCAAAATAGTTTGTGCACCTTCATTTCCCTTTGTATTGAGAGGTTTACCTACATTTATAGCCTTTGTCCAGAAATCATTTTCTTTTACACTTATATAGAAATCCTCTTGTACTTTATTAAAATCCGGTAGTACCTTTTGATTTGTAGGAGTCATTTCTTTCTCCGTAATATTCTCATTATTAGATACTAATTCTTTCCCCAGATCTTTTGGAATCAATCGAGTAATAATTAATGTTTGCTCATCGGCTGTTAAGGTTGGCCAATACTCATCATATTCAGTATTAATATTTTCGCCTAAATTAATTGGATTAAAGGGTACTGGATTTTTTATAGCTTTTATAGCAAAGTTACATGACTCAAGTTTTCGTTTTGCTTGCGAAATAGATACTGGTTTAAGATTTTTATAGCTTAGATATTTTTCAAGATATAATTTAGCTGACTCAAATTCATTCTCTAACATTTCCAACTGAGCCAATGAAAAATAAATTCCTCGATAAAACTCAGGATCAATACTTATTGCATTTTTAAATGATACTAAAGCATTTACTCTTTCTCCTTTTTCGATATATATTTCAGCTAAAACAATATTGGCTTCAACGAATTTGTTATCATATTTTATTGCCTTTTGCATTAAATCTATTGCTGTAGTATAATCCATTCTAGTAAAAGAATGTAATGCTTCTTCGTAGGACTTTATCGCCCTTTTATTTGATGTTGTGTAATTATATTGCGCAACAGAATATATTGGAATCAAAAGAAGAGTTACAAAACAAAATAATAATCTTCGCATATCATTGATTTTAATTCGACTTTGAAGTTACAAAAAAAACCTGAAGATGTTACATTTTAAGGGATATGCATAAACTTGTGTGCCTGAAGTGATACATTCCATTTTGGGTATGTTTTTACATAATCAACTATTGCGGAAATATTTTGTTCGTATCTGCTCCATTCCGATTGTAAATAAAGCATACAATTATCATTGACTTTTTCAGCCATTTCTTCTGCCCAACGATAATCTTCATCATCATAAATTATAACTTTTAACTCATTTGCCAAGGCAAAGAACTCTTCATTTGGAGGATTTTGAGGTTTTGGAGACAAACAAATCCAATCCCATGTTCCGGTTAATGGCTTTGCTCCTGCGGTTTCTATAAAAGTTTGAATGTTGTGAACTTTTAATTTATCGCTTAATGGTTTTAAATTAAAAAGGCTTGGTTCTCCTCCTGTTACTACAACAGCATTTGCTGATGTTTTTAAAGCATTTGCAACAATTGTATCAATGGAGATTAATGGATGTAATGCAGGATTCCATGACATTTTAGAATCGCACCAACGACAACCAATATCACAACCGCCTATACGAATAAAATAGGCTGCTTTACCGGTGTGATAACCTTCACCTTGCAATGAATAAAACTCTTCAACTAAAGGCAATTCTACCCCCCTCTGCGCTATATTTTCATCAAAATTCTTCATCTCTCTAATTTTATGCTTACAAAGGTAAAGCAATAATTTATTTAATTTGACAAAGCTGTTAGATTTTCAAAACTATCCTGTACTAAAATTGTAAGCCTTTTTTAGCATAACGAATAACACGGAAATATGCTTGGAGTTGAACACGTAAAGGTGGTTGGGTATAATGAAGTATCAATCTTACCAAATTACTATCACAATGTCATTCTGAGCAATGCGAAGAATCTATTTCCTGCAAAAGAGATTCTTCACTGCGTTCAGAATGACACTTCGATATAGTTTTTGCTTTTATTACTTTTTCCTGCTTAATTAGGCGTCTTAAGATTCTTCAATTCGTTTAAAACTTTCTGAAGAACGCAGGGAATAATGAAGTATCAATCTTACCAAATTACTACAACAATGTCATTCTGAGTAGTGCGAAGAATCTAATTTATCTCTATTTTTAGTTAAAACATTTTATTTTATAAAAGTGAGAGTTTTTTACAGGATTGAACTTGTAATATAAAAAAATGCAATATGTTTGTGGGCATTACCAACAATATAGTTAAACATACATCTTAAGAAAATAAGTTTAACTATATAAAATATTTTTTACCCAAGGCGGATACCGAAAAGCCATAAATAGAGTAGGCAAATTAATAAAATAAAATTATAATGAAGAAAAAGAGTTTAAACAAAAAGTTAGTTTTGAAAAAAGGGATTATTTCAAATTTAAACTTAAGTAAAGTAAAAGGTGGAGAATATGAGCCTTATACTTTGGATGTATGCGCATGGACATGGGGCCCGATATGTGATATTGATTAGAATATTAGCTATAATTAAAAATAGTAGCAAGAATGTTACCTAATTACTATCACAATGTCATTCTGAGCAGTGCGAAGAATCTAATTTATCTCTCTTTTTAGTTAATTAGATTCTTCACTGCGTTCAGAATGACACTTCGATATAGTTTTTGCTTTTTAGACACCCTTATCAAAATGCAATCTTAGTTTGCGAATCTGAAAGAAAGTTTTACTAAAAAAACATTGTATGGATAAATATTAAATAAGTCATTAAAATCGTCAACAAGAGAAAAATTTCCATTATTAACACTTCCTGTTTTACCTTGAGTCCATACCAAATATAATAAAGATCCCGGTCGGTATTCCCAACGAGCAACTAAATTCGATCTAAACTGTCTGAAATTAAAATCACAAACGTTTTCATAGTCTATAGATGAAAAGGACATGTCCGTACTGTAACGATCAACAAATTTATCGGCATTAGGATTTGTGATATATTTTGGTTCTGAATAATCTGCAGCACTAACAAATGGGGATCCGTAATATTGAATTGTTAAATCCGGAGTAATAGAATAATCAATTCTAAGTGTAAAACTAGTTGTGATTTGATCTATTTGAGCATAAACATATCTATTTTCATTATTATAAACTTCGGTATTTGCGTATTGTAATTCATCGCTCTTAACTGAATATGTGGGATTAAATGTGAATTTAAAATCATCGTTAGGACGATAAACAAGATTAATACTATAAGATGTTAAATTTCTGTAATTCTCAAATCCCCTTTGAAGTGTCATAAGTCCAACTATATGCAGTTTTTTTCTTGGATCACTATTAGCCTTTAAAGTATAATAGATACGTGCTGGCGTATGCATTGTTGGGCCTCCTCGCATAAATGAATTTGATGCGGATCCGCTATTATATCTTGTTCTTGTAAAAAATTCACAATGATTTTTAAATACCATATCTGTACTCAGATAAGCAACCCAATAATTATTCTTTAACCCAAAGTCCCACTCACTCCACTCAGTAAAATCTAATCTCAAGGATCTAAAAATACTGAATGGCTTAGTCCACATGTAACCTATCCATAATCGCTGAAGCATAATATCGGCACGTTTTAAATAGCCAATATCGTTTATTTCAAATTCAGGCGAACGCAATGCTAAAGCACTAGTCCATCTCCATTTACTGGTTCCTTTTTTACCTATCTCAATTGCACCTGATTGTCCGGTCATCGATGTTCTCGTAGAATCTAACTCGGTGTAATTATTGTCTGGTCGCTGAAAATATCTTCGTGAAGATCTCTGTTGTGCAATCATTGCGGTGCTATCTCCACTAATCTGGCTCATTTCATATTTTACTGCTAAATAGTACTTCTTATCCTTAAAATATTGCGTAAAATCCAGCCCTCCGCTATATGCGTCGGTGTTTAAATAATTTAAATGATCATTTTTAATAAATCTATTTGTAGAAGTTAATATTCCGCCTATAATGGTATTGTTATTATTTAGATCTTTTTGTACTCTTGCAACAAAATAATTGGTCATTGGCTCAATGCTTATCTTTCGCTCTTCATTATTATCAGTATCATAAATCTCTGATTTTTCCTCAGCCGCTAAGGTTTCAATTATTCCTATTGTGAGACCGTCTTTTGTTTTCCCGGTAAGCTTTAATGCTCCTAAAATAGTGGTCTGAGTAGGTCGGTTTTCATATTCATTACTACTAAGCGATGGATAGTAATGAGGAGAACGACCTATTCTTCGCGAATAAAATAAATTGTCCCCAGTAAACACTCCTCCATTTTGTGAAACGCGATACGAAGTTATCTCCTTACCTTCAACAAAGAAAGGTCTTTTTTCAGAAAATTGAGTTTCGAAAGCAGATAAGTTTACTTCTGAAGGATCGGCTTCTACCTGCCCAAAATCAGGATTAATCGCAAAATCCAGCGTAAAATCATTTGTAATACCAATTTTTCCATCGAGCCCTATGCCAAAGCTTCTATCAACACCTTTATCTTTATATGGATTTCCACTTTCCTTTTTAAAGTTTTCTTGTTTGGCAGTTATGTAGGGCGAAAGCTCTACTTGTATTTTTGGTTTTATGTTTTTCAGTCCATGCAATTCACCAAAATGACGTACCCATCCCGATTCATCCTTCGAAAAATAAGACCAATGTGATTTCTCTTCCTCTCTAAACAAACGCCTGTTAACTTGTAATCCCCAAACCGGGTTTTCTTTATTATTATTAAATCGAAGTTGTGTAAGGGGAATCTTTATTTCCGCTATCCACCCTTCTTTATCGATACTTGTTTTCAGATACCATACTGGATTCCAGTTACTATCCCACACATCTCCATCATTTGAAATGGCATGGTCGCTTTTTACACCAGAAACAGAAGCTGTAAAAGAAAAGGCCGTACGTTTATCAAAATAACTATCAATATTTACCTCAACCCAATCGCCATCCAATCCATCGCGACGCGACTTTCGCTCCACAATTTTTTCGGGCTCGGTATCAAAAGCACGAATTAATAGATATAAATTATTATCATCATATAAAACTTTAAATGCTGTTTTTTGTGTTGGGGCTTCACCATCACTAGGCGATCGTTGTATGAATCCTCCCGACCACTCAACAATACTCCAAGCCTGATCATCTATTAATCCATCAATTCTGGGAGCTTCCTCAGTAATTTTTCTTGTATTGTAAATTTTTTTCTCGACATAATCTTCTTGAGCTTTCGCTGTAAATAATACAAAAACAAGTAGAATTGTTAGAAGCGATTGTTTTAATTTCATATATTTTATTTATAATAAAGG
This sequence comes from Bacteroidales bacterium, assembly GCA_013138975.1. GTDB lineage: Bacteria > Bacteroidota > Bacteroidia > Bacteroidales > UBA12077 > UBA12077. Next base: position 6,712 of record WTBR01000081.1, on the reverse strand, counting down.
ACTGCAAAAAGTCTTCAAAAATAACAATATGTTTCTTACAACCTACTTAATCATGATTAATTTTTTTCATGCCCTACTTAAACAAAAAGGCATCATACTTAATAAGCTTCTCATAGCCTTTAACTTATATGTCTGATCGCAATAGATGAAATATGAAAAAGTGTTATGAATACATACAACACTGTCCGTTAATAGGTGTTTTTAAAGCTATTTATGGCAGCCAAAAACTAATATTTTCGAAAATTGAAGGCAAGAATTTATAATTTATAGCAAACAAATATGAATTTAATTTTTAACATCAATTGAAATTTGAGTCTTGAGTTTTAATAATCACCCCTTTTTTATAAAAAAAGATCAGGATTTTGTAACTACTCAAGTACTATGAAGTAATATTTAATTGCGTAGAATCAAATATGTCTATTCCCCGTTTTGTCATGTATCAAATACTGAACGTATTATTGCATAGCTATTTATTCTTTGTTTTGTTTTAAACATTGTAGATACTTTTAGTGTAACTTTTACATTTCTAATTGTTCTCTCAGATCCGTTATTCTCAGGGGGAACAGGTTCATTGTATAGGAACTCATAAATATGATCTCGATATTTCGATAAATAGTTATTAGATTTATTCAAGAATAGTTCAAGTACATTATGAAACTAAAAAAGACATACTTGCTGTATGTCTTTGGTTTTCTGTAAGTAAATTATTATTTACAAAAAGTGTTTTATTGCCTGTCAGGTTTTGAATACCTAACCGGTTTGTATTTTTAAATCAGATTTCTATCAACATCCTTATCTCCTCTGCCGGATAGATTAATAATACTTACTTCATTTTTATTTTTGAGCAATTTCATAGCCAATGCAATAGCATGTGACGATTCAATTGCCGGAATAATTCCTTCTAAGGATGAAAGTAACTTGAAAGCTTCTATCGCCTCACTATCTGTAACACAATGATATTCGGCGCGTTTAGATTCCTTTAAAAATGCATGTTCAGGCCCTACTCCCGGATAATCCAATCCAGCTGCAATAGAATAAGTATCAATAGGATTTCCTTCTGTATCTGACATACAGTAAGAATAAGTTCCTTGAAATACCATTGGTTTACCCATAGAAAGTGTTGATGCTGTTCTTCCAGGAATCAGCCCATCACCACCGCCTTCTGCTGAATATATTCTTACATTTTTATCTTCAAGAAAACCGGAATATAATCCTATTGCATTTGATCCTCCTCCAACGCAAGCAAAAATTGAGTCAGGCAATCGATTTTCCTGTTCTAATATCTGTTTTCGCGCTTCTGTTCCAATTACACTCTGAAAATACTTAACCATAGTTGGATAAGGATGTGGACCAACAGCAGAACCCAAAATGTAAAACGAATCCGGGTTTTCAATATAATATCCAAGTGCGGCATCCACAGCATCTTTTAATGTTGCTGTTCCCTGATTTGTAGTAATAAATTCAGCTCCGAGTAGCTTTATTCTATATGCATTTAGTTGTTGTCTATCAGCATCTTTTTTACCCATAAAAATTTTGCATTTAATTCCAAATAAGGCTGCAACGGTTGCCGTTGCTACTCCATGTTGCCCTGCTCCTGTTTCTGCAATAATTTCTTTTGCTCCCATATATTTAGCAACAAGTATTTGACCTACGGTATTATTTATTTTATGTGCTCCGGTATGATTTAAATCTTCGCGTTTTAAGTAGATTTTACTGCCTATATAATCAGATAATCTCTTTGCGAAATACAAAGGCGATGGTCTTCCGACATATTGATTTAAATAATAATGGAACTCATTAATAAACTCCTTTTTCTGTTTTATTTCATTAAATACTTCGGCTAATTTTAAAAGTTTAGGTTCCAAAACCGGAGGAACAAACATCCCACCAAATTCTCCAAAATATCCTTGTTTAGTTTTTTCATCTACTGTTGTTTGATCTATATTTATTGTATTAGTATTCATCTCTTTATATTTTTAAATTAAATATTATCTTGTTTTTATTAATGTAATAAATGTATATTTCTATAAGCGTGTGTTATACTTATTAAACACCAAAATAACCTATATAATTCGTTTCTTTTTCACTTATATTTCTTCAAAAAATAATTCAATTTAGTTAAATAGTCGTGCCACGACTATAGAACACTTTTTGTAAGAAGTAATTAACTTATAGAAAACCAAAGACATAAAGTATGTATGTCTTTTTTAATTTCATAATGTACTTGAACGATTCTTGAACAAATCTAATAACTATTTATTGAATTATTTACAAAATATTGTTTTTTCTTGTAAAAAATATAACAATGTAGAGCTTATTTAGGATTATACCTAAACCACTGTTATTGCTAAAAAAATCTCCCGATAATATTAAACTATTAGGAGATATTTTTATCAGATGTTTTTTAGAAAAGTGAAGTGATTGGAGAGGAAAATATTTAATGGTTTTATTAAGATAAAATGATGTTATTTAATCCTTTACCAATTTCAATCCTTCACAGATAAACTCCAGCAACTCGCATGGCTTAATATCCATTGCAAGGGCAATAAGATATAATTCATCGGCTCTCAGCTTGGTGCTTTCGTTCAATGTAAGTTCGCTTATTCTAGCCCTGCTTATTCCAGTTTTTCTTGAAATCTCTGATTTATTAACCGACTTTTTTGCAAAAAATAACCCCAACCTTGTCATCGTATCTCGTTTTTCTTTCAACTTTATCGTATAAAACTACAAAATGTTTAGAAATTCTTTCATATAGTTTGTTGGTTTGATAGAATATCATTTAATTTGTCTAGTATTTCTTTCAATATTAATAGATATTCACTCATGCAAATAAACTAAGAATGGCAACTAGATACAAAAAGGAGGAATTAGAGCAGATAGTTTTTCTGCAACTTGATAATCTAAATACGCAAGCCAAACATATTGAATTATTGAAGAAAAACAATGAACGACTACACGAGTATAATAAAATCTTATTGGACAAAATTACTCATGAAGATAAAAAGCCGAAACCTTATTCTACGCCTCCTAGAAAAAGAAAAAAATAGAAACTCATAAAAATTATCAAAGCAATTCCTATCTTTTAAAATTGCCCCTTAACGTCATAATCAATATATTATGCATTACCTCTGTTTTGTCCATTTCACCTTCAAGAAATCCTATCGCTTCAACTTCTTGTTCAATAAAATGTGATTCTAAATAATTAACTTTCGTACACAATTATATGATAATACTAAATAATAAAAGACTCCTGATAATATTAAACTATCAGGAGAATTTTTTATTAGATGTTATTGATAAAAAAGAGGGTAAATACATTAGAGCATTTAACAGTTGTTTACTTAATAGATTTAAGTGTTTTTCATTAATCCAAATCACCATTCTTTGGTGTTGAATCAGAATCACCTCCCTTAATTTTAAAAAGTTCTTTTGCTGTTAAAATCTTCATGCCTGTTTTTTTGTTAAGTTTGTTTTTTGTTTTCATAATTTTACTTTTTTTTGTTAAATTAATGTGTTAACATAAGCAACATTAACAAAATAATAATGATTTATCACAATAAACAACTTAAAGTTTTGATATACATAGTAGTTACATTTATAATGCTAGGTAATCCTTTTTTAATATCTAATTGCTACTCACAACATAATGAAAATAGAATTAAAATAATGTATGATAGTGCTTGGACTGTTTATCAAAATGGGAACTATGCAAATTCATTAGAATATTTAAATAAAGCTATCATCTTAAAAAAACAAACAAATATTGATAATCCACCAGAATATGTTAAAATTCATAATAGGCGAGGAATAGTATATTATGAATTAGGAAATTTCCAAAAAGCCATTGAATCATATGTGAATGCATTAAGCCACACACAGGATGAATATTATAAATCAATTATCAATTATAATATTGCCAACATTTATGTCGAAAAAGGGAATTATTCTAAAGCTCTTGATTTTTATGAAAATTCACTATCTATATTAATTAACAGTGAAAACGAGAAAAAATATGCAAAGATCTCTGATATATATCACAATCAAGGACAAGTTTATCACAATTTAGGTATATATAAACTTGCATTGGAAAAATATTTAAGATGTATCCAGTTTTCTAAGGAGTATAACATTGGGTTTATGGGTGATACTTATCGTAATTGTGGATTGGTTTATGAAAAAATGGATAGCCTTGAATTGGCAAAAAACTATTTTGTAAAAGCTATTGAGATAAACATTAAGACTTATAATGAGAATCACCCCAAAACGATACTGTCTTATATGTCCCTTGCCACATTATTGGTTAAAACCAAAAACTATGAAAAGGCAGAAAAATTATTTAACGAAATATATTCAAATTTAATAGTTACAGTTGGACACAAACACCAATATACTTCGTATTATTATTCATATATAGGCGATATGTATTTTAATCGTGAAGATTATAAAAATGCACTTGAATGCTACCAACAATCCCTTATTTCAAAAATACCCAACTTTAATGATACTGCTTTATTAAATAAGCCATCCAGTGAAATAATTCCTGACATGAACTTACTTGAAATACTAAAAAGAAAATCCATCGTACTGGAAAAACTTTCTGAATTGGAAAACAAGGAAACCAACCTTAAAGCAGCACTTTCTACTCTTGAACTTACGGTTGGTTTTATAGAGCAACTCAGGATGGGATATTTGTACGAAGATTCGAAACTGGTACTGGCAGAAAAGGAATATGAAAGCTATATGTCTATTGTTAAAATAGCATACGAACTGTTAAACATAACCGGGAATAAGGATTATATTCATGTTGCCTTTAAATATTCTGAACGTAGCAAATATGCCATATTAAGGGAGTCTATTAATGAAGAATCAGCCAGAAATATTGCATCCATTTCCGATAGTGTACAAAAGCATATACAAGGAATAAAAGAGCAAATTGGATTTGCCAGATTACAGATAGAAAACGAAAATAAGCTTGTAAATCCCGACAGTTTAAAACAAAATGAATTAAAAGAAAAGCTTTTCCGCTTAACGCAATCACGAGAAAAAACAATCAGTGAGCTTGAACAAAAATATCCGAAATACTATAAACGTAAGTACGAAAATCATGTAGTCGGCATTACTGAACTTCAATCAAAAATATCCGAAAAAGAAGCAATAATTAGTTATGAATTGACAGACAGTGCACTATTTACCTTTCTCCTTACAAATGAAACCCGAACTTTTACTAAAATCAGGGTCGATACTACATTCTTTAAACATTTAAAACAGTATCAGGAATTTTTGCATAGCGAATATGAATTCGGATATGTTAATTACAGAATTGCTGCGTATGAATTATACAAAACACTTATAAAGCCGATTGAAAACCATTTAAAAGGAAAAAACCTTTTGATCGTTCCCGATAGTAAAATGTCTCTAATCGCTTTTGAATCCTTAATTACAGAACCTTATCAAAAACAAGCATATGCCGATTATGCAACAGAACCCTATCTTTTAATTAAATATCCGATAGGATACGCTTATTCAGCAACATTGTATTCTAATTCTGTGCAAAAGAGAAAGAAATGGAATCCAAAATTTCTTGGAATTGCCCCCGATTATATAAATTCAAGAGATTCATTGGATGCTATGCCTTTGGTAATGAAAAACATAAAAGCTATATCGCGATTAATAAGGGGCAAGGCGTTTACCGGGGAAGATGCAACGGAATATAATCTAAGAAAAAGCTGTAAAAACTATGGAATACTGCATTTGTATGCACATGGTAATGAAAATTTAGAGAACCCTCAATTCTCAAAAATATCCCTGTCTTATAGAAATGATACCATCGAAGATGGATATTTACATGCCTACGAAATAGATGAATTAGATATTGAAGCAGACTTGGTTGTACTTGCATCCTGTTTTTCGGGTTCAGGAACAATTAACAAAAGCGAAGGACCATTAAGTATTGGCAGAAGATTTTTAAATGCAGGCACACCATCATTAATTATTTCGCTATGGTTAGCCCATTATGAACCATCTTTATTCGAATTAAAAGCGTTTTATTGGCACTTAGTATTAGGAAAACGTAAAGATGAAGCACTTAGACTGGCTAAATTAAAGTATATCAAATCATCTAACCCACTAAATGCGAGTCCAAGATACTGGGCAAGCCTTGTAATCGTAGGAAACCAAGAAGCATTATTTAGAGGCTTTGTTTTTAGAAAAATTGTTTCCTTATTCATAATATTAGCAATACTCGCTTTTCTAATTAAGTCAGTGAGACTATGGTTTCAGGAACGATAGTGAACTGAAATCATATAGTCGAACTGATCCCGAGCGAACTTCACTGAGCTTGTCGAAGTGAAGTCGAGGGATCTTTAAATAGTCGTAGCACGGATTCTCTTCAGAAAGAGCAGAAGCTTTTTGTTACTGTATAACAGCCATTACCAGATTTGCTTAATAATTATAAAATCCGTAGCACGACATGCTAATGATCTTAGCTTAGATTTTTAAATAGTCGTAGTACGGATTGCTTCGACAAGCTCAGTATGACAATTCGTTGTTAATCAGTTTGTCACACTGAGCTTGTCGAAATAATGTTGAGGGATCTTTAAATAGTCGTAGCACGGATTCTCTTCAGAAAGAGCAGAAGCTTTTTGTTACTGTATAACAGCCATTACCAGATTTGCTTAATAATTATAAAATCCGTAGCACGACATGCTAATGA
>WTBR01000124.1 GCA_013138975.1 Bacteroidales bacterium | reverse complement strand
TTATAAAATATATTATGTACTTTTTCATATTATCGTGGATTGTTATTTACATTGTAATAAGTTATAAAAATAGGTCAGGGTACAACAGATACCAAAAACAGGCACAAGCGAAACGCCTGCACCATTAATATTACGGATAAGTAATTGTAAAATTACATGCCTCCAAATCCTCCCAAGTTTCAAAATATACTTTTTTAAGAATAATATTCTCATCTCGTATTCGTTCCCAAGGTACTGTAAGAACAGTATCATAATTTAAAAAATAATACTGAAGAAAACCTTCGTTTAAGAGATCTTTAATATTGCCAGAATATATCTCATACAAATAAGATGTACCTTTTGCAATCTTATAACTTTCAACATCATCTCCCCAAGGAAATAATACGATCTGATAAGTTGTATCAGATTGTATACGATGATCAACACCATACCTCACAATATCTTCTTCTGAATTATTAACAAATTCAATGAAGCCATCATTTTCTGGAAATTCTTCAGGGCATCCTGTTAAAGAAATTAACAAAATAACACTTATAAAATATATTATGTACTTTTTCATATTAATTCGGATTATTATATGCGCTATAGTAATTTACAAATAAAGGTTATGGGAACAATAGATACCAAAAACAGGCACAAGCGAAACGCCTGCGCCATTAATATTATGGATACGTAATTGTAAAATTACATGCCTCCAAATCCTCCCAAGTTTCAAAATATACTTTTTTAAGAATTATATTCTCATCTCGTATACGTTCCCAAGGTACTGTAAGAACCGTATCATAATTTAGTAAGTAATATTGCATCCATCCTTCCTCTAACAAGTATTTTATATTTCCTAAGAGAAATGTATCTGAAAAAGAGTTACCTTTAGTAATAATATAATTATCAATATTATTTCCCCAAGGAAGTGTTTCAACCATATAATTAGTATCTGAAGTAATTATATGATCTACATTAAACCAAATTATATCTTCATCAGAATTATTAATTATTGTCAATTCAGCACCATCAGGCGGAAATTCATCAGGGCATCCTGTTAATGAAATTAATAAGATTATACTAATGAAAAAAATTAAATAATTTCTCATATTAATTTGGATTATTATTTACATTATAATAAGCTATAAAATGCACGAGCTTTTTTTTTATTCATTTCAATTATTTTCTATTCTTTAAGTATGGTTCAAGTCTTTGACTTAGACCTTTCACTTAAGGCACAAGCGGAACACTTGGACCATTAGGGGCAGACATTAAGGATATGTAATCGTAAAATTACATGCCTCCAAATCCTCCCAAGTTTCAAAATATACTTTTTTAAGTATAATATTCTCATCCCGTATGCGTTCCCATGGTATTGTTGCTACTGAGTCGTAATTTAAAAAGTAAAACTGGAGCCAACCATCGTTTAAAAGGTCTTTCATATTACCTGAATAAAATTCATATGAGTAAGATGCACTTTTTACTATCTTATCGTTTTCAACTTCACGCCAAGGAAATGATCCATTTAATTGAGAGGTGTCCGATATTATTAAATGATCATAACCACACCAAATAATATCTTCATCAGAGTTATTGATTAATTCTATTGCTGAATCATTTTCAGGAAATTCTTCCGGACATCCTGTTAAAGAAATTAGCAATATTATGCCTATAAAGCATTTTATGTAATTACTCATTTTATCGTGGATTATTGTTTACATTATAATAAGTTATAAAAAATGGATCAGGAGCCAACAAATACCACCACCTTATGTAACGATTGTCATAATATTGTTGGTTTTTATAATCACCTGTTTCAAAATTATAAATTTGAGTAGTAGTCATAGCACTCTCAAAATAACTCATAGTTCTTGCATTTGCATCTTGCTCAACCCATAATTTTCGATGAGTATCACCTTCGTTTGGAATTGTATTCATTAAACTAGTAAATGAACTAGGTAATGTAAATAATCCCCAATCTCTGGTTTGTAAGAAATGTCCATATTCATGTAAAAGTTTTTCATTATCGTAATCTAAATTAAAATCTGATGGTGGTAAATGAATAAACCCTCCTATAGATAAAGCTCCTTTACCTTCACAATAAGGGCTACTTATTACTGTAGCTCCACGAAAATATTCAACATCTATGCTAGCCATGTTATTAGTAAAATTGGTATAACGATAACCTAACTCTGTCATTGGTTGTTGCCATGTATGTCTTGAGAAAACCTGCCAAACCTTATCCCAATCACTTCCTTCATCTGCTACAAATAAGCCTCGTGAGATTTTCCAAGAATTTTGTGCTCTCTTATCTGCTTCTCTCGAACTGCTTCCATTAAACCATTCGTCACCCATAGCACCTATAAAGCCGGCTGTCCGGCTAGTTGTTGCATTAATAGCCTTTGCATTATGGATACGTAATCGTAAAATCACATGCCTCCAAATCTTCCCAGATTTCAAAATATACTTTTTTAAGAATAATATTCTCATCTCGTATTCGCTCCCATGGAATGATCATAACAGAATCATAGCTGTAAAGATAATATTGAAACCATCCATTTTTAAAAATATGAACAAATCCATCTGAATTTAGTTTTTGCCTAAATGTTTCACCTGGTAGAATCATAAAATCATTTATGTTACTCCAAGGAAACGACTCGCTTAAAACTGAAGTATCACTTTCTATTCTATTACTATGAAATGACCAAACAATTTCATTTTCAGAATTATTAATTATCTCAAGTAAACCATCATAATCAGGCCCCTCTTCTGGACAACCACACATTACAATCATTGTAATTACTAACAAAAATATTTTAAATGTTTTCATATAAAAAATTTATTAATTTGGACATATTCGATCAAATAAATATAATAAACTAAATTCCGGGAATAAATAATTTCTAAAATAGCGCGAATCAAAATATTGTTGATTAGGATATGCTGCATCAAAATTTGACAATTCAGTTGAACCCATTCTAGACTCAAAATAACCTCTGGTTCTTGCATTTGCATCTTGTTCTACCCAAATACTTTGCTGATTATCAGTCCGTGCGAGCAGGAGACCATTTTGCATTATGGATACGTAATCGTAAAATCACATGCCTCCATATCTTCCCAAGTTTCAAAATATACTTGCTTTAGAACAATATGTTCGTCTCTTATTCTTTCCCAAGGAATAGTCATTAAAGAATCGTAACTAAATAAATAATATACAAACCAACCCGTACTTAATCTCTTTTGCACATTACTAGCAATAAAATCATGTTTAATTTCTGTTCCACTTGGAATTATCTTTTCATTTATATTACTCCACGGTAACGATTCTGTTAATGTTAATGTATCATTAACGGTAACATTGCTAAGTTGTATCCAAACTATATCTTCATTAGAATTATTGATTATTTCAATAAATGCATCATGATCAGGAAACTCATCGCAACTACTTATTAAAAACACTGAAAAAATAAGAATACCTAATTTTATTAATTTCATATTGTAATTATTAATTAATTCGACCATATTAAATCAAATATATGAAGTAAATTTAATTCAGGAAATAAATAATTTCTAATATACCAAGAATCATAAAATTGTAAATCTTGATATTCTCTCTATGGTTCAAGTCTCCAGCTTGGATCGTTCTATAAAGGCACAAGCGAGACGCTTGCGACATTAGGGGTAAATAATTGTATAATTATTTACCTCCAAATCATCCAAACTCAAATCGTAACGTTTTAAAATCATATATCCATCCCTTACTTCTTCCCATGAGTATTTATTTAGAGTATCCGTATGAAAAATGAATACAGATAGTGTGTCTGCAGGGAATTTGAAATAATTTTCTATTTTATGATCCTGATTTACAATCACTTGCTTTTCATTTGATTTTACAAGTGGATAAGTAAGATATGGCAATTCCTCTGGAAGTATTGTGTCAGGGTAAATACTACCGTTCCCAACAAAACTATCTGCAACGAAATAAGATATAGGAATGTCCGATTCATTGGATAAATAAATTAGATCATACCATTTATCAGGTATGAGATACTCACACTTGGTAAATAAGACTATTAAAATAATTGCTGTAATAAAATTTTTCATAACTATTTATCTAGAGTAAAAATCTAAAACTGGCGCATAGCAGCTATCAAATTATTAGTTAACGCACGGACAAAATGTCCGCGCGAGCTGTTCTATAAAGGCACAAGCGAGACGCTTGCGCCATTAGGGGTATGTAATTGTAAAATTACATGCTTCCATTTCTTCCCAAGTTTCAAAATATACTTTTTTAAGAATGATATTCTCATCTCGTATACGCTCCCAAGGAATGGTTATCAATGAATCATAGCTAAACAGGTAATATTGATACCACCCATTTTCTAATATAGATATAAAACCTTCTTTATTAAATGCTTGTATATATGTCTCTCCAGCATAAATTATATAATCATTTAAGTTCCTCCATGGTAATGACTCGCTTAATATTGATGTATCAATCGCAGTTGTATTGCTAAGATATGACCAAACAATATTATCACCAGAGTTATTAACAATTTTAATAAAAGCATCGTCCATAGGTAACTCGTCAGGACAACCACACAACAAAAACATTGAAAAAATAACAATACCTAATTTTATTAATCTCATATTTTAATTATTAATTAGTTCGACCATATTAAATCAAATATATGAAGTAAGTTTAATTTAGAAAATAAATAACTTCTAATATACCGTGAATCATAATATTGTTGATATTTATATTCTCTCTATGGTTCAAGTCTCCGGTTTGGACTGTTCTATAAAGGCACAAGCGAGACGCTTGCGCCATTAGAACCAGTATATACCATTTTTAGTATTACGGATACGTAATTGTAAAATTACATATCTTCATATCTTCCCAATTATTAAAATCAATTCTTTTTGCAACAATATATTCTTCTTTTATTCTATTCCATTGGACATTTTTTACCGTATCATAATTAAAAAGATAATAATGCTCCCAACCTCCATTAGCAAACAAATCCCTTAATAATTCAGAACTATAAGCCTTTTTAGATTGAGTATTCTTTTTAATAATAACATCTTCGATATGATACCATGGGAATTTTTCAATTAGGCTCGTATCTAGTGGATTTGAATTATAAGTATATGATATTATATCATCTGGAGAATTATTTTCAATAGTTATTATTAAATCAAGATTATTCCCTTCATCAGGACAAGCCCAAAAAACAGATAAAAATAAAAATAAAAATCCTAATTTGGTTATTCTTCTTAATCTGACCATAATACATCGTATAAAAATGTTGCAAATAAATCAATACATAAATATCCTCTAAAGAAACTAGAATCATAATAACTTTGATTTGAATACCCCCCGAACTAAATTCATCAAGTGCATCTCTCGTCATCCTGTCTCCAAAATAAGACCATGCCCTTGCATTTGCATCTAGTTCTACCCAAATTTCTTGCTGATTATCAGTCCGTGCGAGCAGGAGACCATTTTGCATTATGGATACGTAATTGTAAAATTACATGCCTCCAAATCCTCCCAAGTTTCAAAATATACTTTTTTAAGAATTATATTCTCATCTCGGATTCTCTCCCAAGGTGCAGTAAGAACAGTATCATAATTTAAAAAGTAATATTTAAGAAATCCTTCATCTAAAAGTTCATTTGTATTCTCCATGTTAATATAATCTGTATAAAAAGTACCTTTTTCTATTAATTTAGTATCAGCTTCTCGCCAAGGAAAAGATTCGGGAATATATGCTGTATCAGAATTACTAACATGACTATAACGATACCATACAATATCTTCATCAGAGTTATTTATTAAGAAGATTGTTCCGTCTTTCTCTACAAATCCTTCAGGGCAACTGCACAAAAAAAACATTGAAAAAATAAGAATACCTAATTTTATTAATCTCATATTTTAATTATTAATTAGTTCGACCATATTAAATCAAATATATGAAGTAAGTTTAATTCAGGAAATAAATAATTTCTAATATACCAAGAATCATAAAATTGTAAATCTTGATATTCTCTCTATGGTTCAAGTCTCCGGCTTGGATCGTTCTATAATAGCACAAGCGAGACGCTTGCGCCATTATAGACATTATTCAAAATGTGTTGAATCAACTACGAGCCGATACTCTGCATGTGTATCTGATAGCTCCTTGTATTCCCAGTTTTCGTCTAGCAAGTAGTCCACTTTTGACTGAACTGTATCGTCCTTTGTTACTTCAAATAATTTAAACCATTCACTAATTTTATATTTATGCACAGAATTGCCGTAACCACTAGCTTGAAGTACTATAGCTTCTGTATTTGGCAGTATTACTAGTTCAGAATATTCATCTAAATTAGTTTCATGAACAACAGTAATTGAAGTTGAAAGATTATTTTTGACAATAAAATCTTCAAACAACTCCCTATCACAGGAACAGAAAATAATAAATGTTATTATTATAAATATTATATTATTTTTATTCATTTTAAAAAAAGTTAAATATTAATTAGTAATACCAAAATAATGCAAATGGACCCAAAATATAATCCCAAACACTTGTTCTCCTAGGGTTAGTAGTGCGTGGTGCATGTGGCCATATCCCAAAATTCTCAAATGCCCTAAAGTCTGCATCATCTTCAGGATAATCTCTATCTAGGAGGCCGCTTGGAACACCCCAATTTAAATAATATTGAGGTCCTGATATTCTACTTTGGTAAGTATGTCCAAACTCATGTGCAAACAATCCTATATCATAATCTGTATCAGAAGGGTTAAGAGCCATATTTTCCCCAAAAACATAATGCCCATGCGAAACACCACTATATCCATCAAACGAATCATCGTTTACACGAATTATCGTCCTTCCCTGATAGTAGCCAATCTCATCTATATTTCCAGCCATATTTTGGTAATGTGCAAACCCATTCCCAAAATGGTCTTGAATACTTTCTCCATTTAAAAAGTAATTAACATAAGTTAAAAATCTTTCTGAACTAGTAGCACTTTCATCTTTAGGTAAAACCCCAAAAATATCCATCAAAGGTTCTAATGGTATCAAAGCCATACCTAAATCAATTTCAAAAGAATTTCCTAATGGATTATCTTGTTCCCCTCTAAACGGAGCTGAAACATAATCGAGTGAAGACATGACTTGCTGAAATGTTACCGCTGTGACATGCAAGGTTGAATATGCTGTAGCAGATGTGGCAGAAATTGAAGCAGAAACAGCACCTCCAGTTAAAATATCACCCAGTGCCCAATGCCACCACTCCTCACCAGTTGGATCGGAAAACATTAATGGATTATTCATACAATACGAATATCGGTTATAACTTTGACTAAAACTTGGCGCCTGAATATTATTATCAGCACTAATAAACCTACTTACAACAGGATCGTAAACACGGCCGTTCATGTTTATTAAGTTAAACATATCTAAATGCTCGTGACCTGTATATCCTCGGTTTATTATAAAACTTGTGCGTGTATCGAGCTGCCGTGTTATAGGATTAACACGCTTACCCCAGGCATCGTATGCATATTCTTCAATGCTTACACCTGCTTGATTAGTTAATGCTCTTACAGAGCCTAAAAAGTCTTTATGTACATAATAAAAGTTCATGCCGGTTGTGTTATCCTCTGTTTGCATAGCTATTAATCCGTCGGGCGATGTAATATAATTAAATTCTTGCACATCGCCTGAGTCATGATCAATTTTCTCGTATAAACCAACAAAATATTTTGTTTGTCCATTAGTTCCATTCAGTGTTGTTCTTACTTTTTTCCTTTCTCCTCCTGTACCATAGGTGAATTGCATATCGTAATTATTTTCCCGAATGCGCTCTACTTTATTTATTGAATTATAATCGATTAATTGTAAATCGGTAGAAACTATGCTGTTATTTGTAACAGAACTTAAAGCATGTGGGCCTCCTCCATTTTGTCCATAATTAAATGTACCGACACCGGGTTTATTCTTTAAATTACCATTCGAATAATACTCGTAGGTTAAAAGACTCTCACCTGTTATTTGCGATGTTTCTAATCGGTTTAGATTATCGTAAGTAAATGTTTCTTTCAATCCACTTGGATGCTGTCTCCATTCTATATTTCCAAAAGTATTGTAATTATATGTTTCTGCAAATTGCTGCGAGGCATCAATTGATTCAATTCTTTGGTTCAGGTATTGTTTGTCTTCTTGAATTGCATTTCCATACTCTGTTAATTCGATATGTCCCAAGGCATCCGTACTTTTTAATTCCCAAATTAATGAACCGGTACTCTGATTATGTATTTGAGTTAAATATCCGTTAGCATCGTACTGTTTTGTTACGGCAAATCCGTTAGGATAGGTTAAACTGCTCATATTACCATATGTGTCGTATGTATAATCGTATGTAAATAGCTGTCCGTCGATTGTCTCTGTTGACTTTTCTAATCTACCCAAATCATCATACTCATATTCTTTAGTAATACCGTTTGTGTGGCTTACTTTATCAAGCAAAGCTTTTTTATGTCCATCGTAAAAGTACTCAACAGTTCCTTCGGGGCCCGTTTTGGTTTTTATTCTTCCCATATCATCATAAATCATGGTAAATAAATTCCCCTTTGCATCTTGTTGAGTTAAAAGCTCTCCAAAACCAGTGTAAGTATATGTCATTGTTCCGGCATTTAAATCAACCAATGAAGTTTGATTTCCATGCTCATCGTTATAAGACATGGTTATTGTTCCATCTTGGGTAATAATTTCATCGGTTTTACCATAACCATTATAGTTGTATGTAATTGTACCGTCATCGTCTGTTGCGGTTTTTAGCAATCCTTTTGCATTGTATGTTTTATCATAGGAAGTTTGCAAAAGCTTATCTGTTACCTTTGTCGAATTTCCTGAATATTCATGTAATACATCAATATAATCACCTGTAATTGTTTCTATTCGCCCTTTAGTGTCATATGAATATACTTTAGTTGCATAAGCATCGCCATCGAAATGAGGATCAGTCTCTTCTATTAACTGTCCTTGCTGATTGTATACATAATCTTTAATAATGACTTGATTCCCGAAACCTGTAGTTTCTTTTCTTATCACTTTTCCTAAAATATCATAATACTCTTTGGTATTGGCAACTCCTTGCGATTCGGTTAATGTATAATACACTGCATTTGAAGGACCGTTACTGTCGTCCCAAGCTAAAGTATAATCAGTAACATATCCGGCCGGGGTTTTCGACTGAATTAATCTGCCAAAACTGTTATATTTATATTCTGTTAAGGCATCATTCGGATCGAAACTCTTAATTAGATTGTTAAATCTATCGTATTCGTATTTAGTTTTAAATTCTGCATTATTGTTCTTTTCAATAAGTTTTAATCCCTTGCTGTCGTAAGTAAACGAATTATATCTTTCCTCACCGTCAGCCTCGGTTGTAACTTTGGCAGGATTTCCAAAACCGTCATATTCGTATAAGGTTAATATTGGTTTTGCCGTTTCATAGAAATCTGTTTTTTTATCGATTCGGAAATCTGTATTATATTCAATATAGCTTTTAGTTACTTTAGTATCCGCTTCGATGGTATTAGTTCGTATAATCAGTTCCGGTAAGAATAATGTATTCGGATCGGAACCCGTTATATATGTTGTGGCAACAGATTCTGAATTTCCATCGCTATCAGTACTATTTGTCAGTGTCAAGTTTCCGTCATTATCAAAAGTATTGTTTGTAGTTGAACTTGTTCCGTTTAAAAAATTATTACTTACAACTGCACCGGTATACGGGAAAAAACATTTGTCGCTAAAATATGTTTTTTTATCGCCGGTATACACTACATCAGAAATAATTTCGCTTCCAATTTTTGAAACATTTCTGCTTGCCATAAGAAAATAATTCTCATCATCGATTTCGGAATAATTTTCTTGAATAGAATTATTAAGGCTGTTTGTTTTAGTTATTTTCGAAAATCCTAAGAATCCTTTTCCCTGCCTATGAATTTTAGCTCCCTCATACTCAAATGTTGTAATTATTTCTCCGCTTATACCATTATGACTTACAGTACATACAGCATATAATGGTACTTTCGCATCAATAATTGGAAAAACCTCTCCGCTTGATTTAGTGTAAAAAGGCTCACCCTTTGTTAATGGTTCATAAGCAATACGAACACTTCTATTATAAGCATCTGTTATTGAATGTACAAGGTTCTTTTTTTCATCTTTATGAGTATAAAAGAGATCTGCAGAACCTGTTGCACCTTGATAGCATACATTTTGTCTGCCATCACCATTAAAATCTCCAAAATGATAATTTGTGTTTAAATCACATGGTTTATTATAAGCGTTTATTTCTTTATAAAAATCTCCGTCACCTTTGCTAAAATAAAAATTAAAAGTACTGGTAGAAAATGATCCATCGGCATAAACTGAATAAATTTCAAGAATATCATCTTTTCCATCTCCATTAAAATCCTTCACAAAGAAATTATCATTGGAATCATTATCTGCAGGATTTACATTTTTTAATGGAGGTACACTACTATTTGCAAAATTCACTCCGTTAGAGAAATGTACTTTCCATGTATTATAAGGATCGGCAGCATAAACTAACAAATCCGATTTGCCGTCGCCATTAAAATCGCCGGGAAATATTTCATGCCACTTTGTAGGAAACCCGCTTTCATAGATTATTTCGAACTCATATAAGTTATTGTTATAGCTGTAAATTTTACAATTAGCTTCTTTTATAAGCATAATATCTAATTTTCCGTCACCGTTAAAATCTATAAACTCTAATTTATCAGGTTCATTAAAATCAGGAGGATTATTTATAGGAAGTCCGTCCAGAAAATAATAATCTTTATCAAGATATTCCAAAATTAAATAATCAGTTTGTCCATCGCCGTTAAAATCACCCGGATGCATGTAAATCTCTTCAACTGTGTTATTATAATTATGATCATAATTTGTACTTCCTCTTACTAAACCTGATCCATTAAAATAATAATATTTGAATGATTCCTGCCAATATGAGCACACATCACAACATTCATCATCATCATCCGGAGGTTGAACCACAATTTCTAATGTTGAATTCTCTATGAATTTACCATCCGGTATTTGTTTATCGGAAACAACAGTCATCTTACCACATGGTTGACAATTGCAATCATATGTGAATAGTTCTCTATTTCTCCAATATACGTCCATAGCACCATCATTATTTACATCAGCTATATAAAAACCTTTAAAATCAGAACTTAGATTTCCTTCTGCAACTAAGGTCATTGGTGATATATAGAGATACCATTTTTCCCATAAATCTTCACCCGGGGCTCTTGTTGTTACAAGAAAATCTGTTTTTCCATCACCATTATAATCAGCCGGATAAAAATCTTTCTCTTGATCGTTCATATAAAAAGAGGTATTAAAAAATTGATAGGTTTCATCTCCCCAATTTATAACTGTAGAATTAAATTGACTTCCATCGTGTTCTATTTTACTTATTTCTGTCAACAAAGAATAGAAATCGTTTAAGTATTTGAATTGATATTCGTTTAAGAAAGTACCATCGCTCTCAATTTTTATAGATCTAAGAATTACTGTTTGAGGCAATTCACTACCTCCAACATATAGTGTATTTTTATCAGATTTTCTATCATAATAGAAATGTACTTTTGTTACCGGGATTACTCCTTGAGTACTATTTCCTGAATATTCAATGCTCTCAATCCATGATTCTCCATTTTCTTCTTTGTAAATAAAGTTCATGTAATTTCCATTAATGTCTATTACTTTATTAAGTCTCCACATTAAAACTGTTGTTTTGCCCTGAGCTTCTACTTTAGAATTTGAGGTATTACCATATTCATAACTTGTTCCACCTTTTGATATAACACTAAACCAACTTGGACCATTGCCAGAAGTTCCATGTGAAATTATTTGAGAAAAAGACTCTATTTCTGTATGATATTGTGCATTATCCTCTCCATAATTCAAGTTTGTAACTATTAACCTATTTCCATCTAAAGCAAATCTATCCGTCATTTGCAGATCAACTCCATCTTTATTATTATCTAAGAAATAATTTTGTGAAGTTCTCGTTATTGCAGATAAACCAGCAATATTCCACCCAAAACCAAGTAGTCCATTTCCACTTTGACTATTATATGCAATTGATATTTGTGGTTGCAATCCACCCAATCCGTTAGGAACCGAAATTGGAAGTTGATATGTCGCAGCACCTGATGATGATACATTTATGCTTCCCGGAAGACTGCCTACATCGTTCAATGTAAGATCTCGCATGCCGGGATCTACTTCTGTACTTTCATATTCCATATCTAAAACTATATCAGAATTAGCCTTAATTGTTATTGGTGCTTCTGTAGCTGCATTATATGAAAATGCACCATCAAGTTTTATATAATCCCTAGCTTGTATAAGTCCATTATAAATATCGCAATCATCGTCTTCTAAAAGAGTTGATATAGCAAGTGATTTTACGGGTTCGTATGGCGGGCATTCTACCGGAGGCTCCTCACCTCCTCCAGTACTAGTGACTGGTTCTTGTCTCAAATGTAGCAAATTACCTTCAATTTCAAGTTCTGAAATTTGATAAGATGCTAAAGTATTTGCATCATATTCAACAGTAAATGTTCCTGGACCAGTTCCATCTTCTGGTGTAACTGTTAGCCAAGTACTACTAGTAGAATTAGAACCAGTAACATTCCAATAGCAACCCGTTTTCGTATTAACAGTTATGATAAACGATCCAGCTCCATTACTTAAATAAACATTACCTTCAGGGTATTCGGGAGATATAGTTGTTTCACAATCGGCAAAGGTCCTTTCCTGTGAATAAATATTATTGCCCCATAATGCAATAATCAGAAAGGATAAAGTTAATTTTATTATTCTCATAATCTTTTCTTTTGGTGATTTGTAATTAATGAATGGATTATTTCACCTCCTCATTTTTACAGTTCAGATTATTAATTATTATTTTGTTCTTTTAAAATTTCAACTTCTTTTTTGAGTTCAATAACATAAAGCGTTAACTCCTCAATTTTTTGCAGAAGTTTGGCATTCATTTCACCAACAGATATGCCATTTTCTTGAACTTCTGCTGTTGTAGGTATTTCCGGTAAATGTTTGTTTTCTTGTATGTAAGTATCGAGTTCTTTTAATGGCATTAAATTGTAGGTGGGTTCGAATACAAAGTCGGCCCATCCATCTGTTGATATCACTATTTCGTGAGCACCTATCTTCCCTTCTACAGCTAGTTTAAATGAACCAACAGTCTCTGTTCCTATCCCAATACCATTACCATCCCAAGTAAACTGAGGACCAATCTTTTCTTCTAATTTAGTATCTGTATATGAATTTGCATTTGTTACAGATTTGTTTATAGCTTCCAATTTAGCTTGATCTGTATACATGGTTGATTCATTAATAGCATTAGTTTTTGCTTGATCTGTATATATTTTTAATTCGTTTATAGCATCTGCTTTGGCTTCATCTGTATATTCATTAGATATAGAAATTGCTTCTGCTTTAGCTTCATCTGTATACAAGCTTGATTCATTAATAACATTAGTTTTTGCTTGATCTGTGTATATTTTTAATTCGTTTATAGCATCTGCTTTAGCTTCATCTGTATATTCATTAGATATAGAAATTGCTTCTGCTTTGGCTTCATCTGTATATAATTCTAATTGACGTATAGCATCAGCCTTTTCTTTGTCCGTATATTTTTTTGATTCACGTAGTGCTTCAGCAGTCTTTGCATCTACATAATTGTATATACCTCTTACATTATTTTTCTTTATTTTTTCTTGTTCCTTATCTAACTTTGTTTCTTGTGAAAAAGTAATACCTGTAATACTTAATAAAATCATTAAAATTAATGTCCGCCTCATAATTATTTTGTTTAAATTTTAATATTATATAATCCTTTATTTCAAAATCAGCTACTTTCTTTGTTTATCTTTTCTTAAAAAAAAACAAACGTACAAAAAAATTTCTTTAAAAGATAAAACAACATAATTCTAGTATGAAACAATAAATTCTTGATATAATTGAGTTAAACCATATTTCAAAGAAATTTAAAAATTAAAAAATATCATTTAATAAAAAGTGCATTTTACATAACAAAAAATAGTTGTAGTGTAATACTTATACCAAATAAATTTCAAAATGAGCTATAAATAATTTGAATTATTTTTTGCTTAAATAATTCAAAAAATACAAGCATAGCCAAAGTTATGGTTTTATTTTTTTGAAGAAATATAAGTGAAAAAGAAACGAATTATATAGCTCATTTTGATGTTTAATTGAATTGTGTTAAAATCCAAGTTATTTTCAATAATTTTGTATTCGCAGAAAGAAAACTTTTGGTGATTCATTGAACCGAAGTTTATCTTGTATAGTGAGGGAATTATTTCCTCACTATT
>WTBR01000158.1 GCA_013138975.1 Bacteroidales bacterium | reverse complement strand
AGCAATATTAATTATTATTTCTTTTGTTTGTTGTTCAGAAGATAATAATACTCCTGACCCTATTCCGGCAGGATGGGAAAGGAGTACAAGTCCTACAGGATATAAAAGTCTTACAGATATTGAATTTCTTAATAAAGACTTTGGAGTAATTTGTTAATAAATATAAAATCCGTGGCACGGATTCTCTTCAGAAAGAGAAGAACCTTTTTGTTACTGTATAACAGCCATTACCAGATTTGCTTAATAATTTTAAAATCCGTGCCACGACTATTTAACTAAATTGAATTATTTTTTGAAGAAATATAAGTGAATAAAGGCCGTTTCCTTGCTGTCGTTATAAGGGGCATTTTGATGTTTAATTGGGATAAGTTGTATAAATGAAAAAAAGTTGCTGGCTTGCCGTCCAACAACTTTGTTTCTATGTTTATTTTTTCAGCTATGAAAAAAATAATCTAAACTTTATACCGCAAACATATAACTTAAATCTGAAGAAAATCTGTAGTTGTTTTTTAATCTAACAGCTCGAATATGGTGCGTTTGGAACTTCAACGCTCCAACACTTCTGTTTACCGCGATGATTTATTAATGCTAACATCTTCGTTTTTTGAACTATCTGCCAAATGTACTATGTTTTTTGTTAGCGGTTTTTTCTTTTTAGTTAACTCTTTCATTAAATCATTATTTTGTCTTAATAATTTATTTGCTTTTCTGTTTTCACGTATTATTGTTTGTTTATTCATATTTAACTTTATACTTATCAATTCCTTTTTTATTTCGCTGATAGGAATAGAATCAATATTCAGCATGAGTTTTTTTATAATCGAATCAGTTGCTGATTTTTTTGAATATGTTAAGACTTCCCTTTCAATATCCAATCCTTGAGAATTACGTTTTATACTCGAAAATTCAGCAAAGGACGAAAAAAATAATGCAATAATTGTTATACCTAAAGCTAATTTGGTATAAAAAAGACTATTGTTAGCAGATTTCAAACTATCATTCGCAATCTTAAGACTATCAATATTAAATTGTAAGTTTTTAATTCTATCTAATTCTTCACTTGTTTGAAATTCATTATTGATATATTCAAGCAAAGAATTGTTAGGTATTATAACTGAATCCTTATATTTATTTATCAGAGAAGTAAATGTTGGACTCTTCCAACCATCTGATTTATAAATAGTCTTGTCAGTCGGTAGGTTATTATCTTTAGAATCTCTTATGAAGTTATCTTTTAACTTAACTGACTCATTATGCAAATAGTAAATAACCTGATTTTCTTTAACTAGATTATCAAGCAAAAAAAGATAGGTAATTATTTTACCTAAAATTTCATCTTCTCTTTTTCTATCTTTAACCGCCTTATTTGTTGATTGTAAATAAAGTCTATTTTGACGATGATCTAAGTCAAAGCTAAGAAAGTAATTCTCAGGCGACAAATCTTGTATTATTCCCTCAAAAAAAAAAGCCCTTGTTTTCGAATCACTTATCTGTGTCCGTGCATTTATATTTCTTAATATTTCTTTTTGCTCTTCTGTATATTTCATTGATTTTTTTCTCACTAATTACCGCTAACAAAATTGTAACAATACCTTTTCTTAATCACCAAATTTAACGATGAATTGATGCATTTCTTCATATTCGTATGAAATATGGAAATCGTATACTTCACATATCTTTTTCACAATAGAAAGACCTAATCCAAGTGATTCTGAAGATTCTGAAGATTTCTTAAATCTTTTGAATAAATCTTTTGAATAGATCTTAAGAACTGGCCCTGAATTATATATCTTAATTGTATTTGCTGTTTGCTGAATTATTATTTGTCCCTTTTCGACATTATGTCTTATCGCATTTTTAATTAAATTCGCAAATAGTATTTCAGCTAAATATGGATTCATCGTAACAGAGTAATTAGTCTGGATAGTATTTTTTGTCTGTATTTTTTTTGATTCAAGTATATCTTCAAGTAAGTCCAACTGATTATCTATTATAAGCTTAAGATTTACCGGCTCTGATTGCGGGAATTGTCTGTTTTCAATTTTAGCCAATAAAATTAAAGTTTTATTTAATCGAGATAAACGGTTTGAAGCTTCGTACGCATCAACCACTGCTTTATAGTGATTTTCGCTTAAATCACTTGATTGCAACAATAATTCCATTTTTGAATTTATAATTGCCAGAGGATTTTGTATTTCATGTGATGCGTTTTCCGTGTATTCTTTCAGATTTAAATAATCAGCATTAATTCTATTTGTCATAGTTTGAATTACATTATTTAAATCTTCAAACTCCGTAATATCCGATTCTTGCAAAGTAAACTGTTCATGTTTATTCACATCGTATTTACTCAAACTCTTAATCGTGTTATAAAATATCTTCCATGATTGTTGTAGCGTAATTCTATTCATTATAATTAGTGAAACAATTAACGCTATAACAACGGCTGTTAGAACTAGGAATATTCTAACAATTAATAAATCAGATTCTTCTAAAGATTTAAATATTCTGATATAAATTTTTGAGTCATTATGTGTAGCAATAAATCCTAATTTCCTAAAAGGGATATATCGATGCTGTACAACATCAAAAATCAAAGTGTCTGTATAAATAATATCTGGAACTTGATTATTCTCTGTCAAAACGTCAATTATGATTCTTTCGTTCGGATTTGGTGGTATTCTATTTTTAGAATCAGTAGTATTTAATTGTTTAATAATACTTGCCTTACGTTTATCAAGCTCTAAATTAATATTTTGATCAACCTGACTACGTAGTAAAAAATAAAAGGCTACAATCCCAAACAAAAATATAAATAGAGTAATTGAAAGAAAATTTAATGTTGTTTTTGTTAATAGTTTCATGTTTTTAAAATTTATACCCTACTTTAAAATTATGCCACTTAATTTTAATTCGTATTTGTCAATTAAGTCTGTTATGTGCGATATGCTCGCTTTAAAAAACAATCATTTATGGTTCACCCAATTGTTAAATCAAATTTATAACCTACACCATAAACTGTTTGGATATAATCTTCGCAATCTAATTTTAATAATTTTTTTCTCAGATTCTTTATATGTGTATATATAAAATCGAAAGAATCGGCAGTGTCCATAAAATCTCCCCAAAGATATTCAGCTAAGCTTATTTTTGTTATTACTCTGTTCTTATTCGAAATAAAAAACAACAATAGGTCATATTCCTTTTTAGTAAGTTTTAATTCCTTGTCGTGAACAAATGCTCTGTGTTCCTCTGGTAAAATTTTTATTTCATTAGCCGTAATCTCATTATGTCCACTGAAGTTTATTCGCCTATTTATTGATTTTAAATGGGCATTTAATTCGGCCAAATGGAATGGTTTAGTAAGATAATGATCTGCTCCTATTTCTAAACCTTCTATCCTATTTTCCAAAGATCCTCTCCCTGAGATTATAATTATGCCCAAAGAAATTTGATTTCCTTTAATTTTTTTAATGATTTCTAATCCACTGCCATCAGGCAGGTTTATATCAACAATTGCGCAATCATATTCGTAAAGTTCAATTTTCTCAATTGCTTCTGAGAAATTATAAACAGCTTCGCACAAGTGACCTTCAGTTGTTAAATATTCAACAACTGAGTCAGATAATGTTTTCTCGTCTTCAATAATAAGAATTTTCACTTTATTCCTTTTTTCCTTTAATTAATAATCGAAATGAAGAGTTTAAGTCTTGTATGCAAATTTCAAGTTACTTATTAAATATATTCGTTCAATATAACTTTACATATTCTATTGTAAATATAGTTAAATAAATACTATATATTAATGACACTATACCAGTCTTTCATTTCCTCAGGATTGTTACATTTAAATAATATCTCGCTAATTCCTGTAACTTTTTTCTTAAGCATGAGCTTTTTCTTTAATATTTTAAAATTATAATTTCATTTAAAAAATATCTCCTTTTAGTATCATAACAAATACTACAATAAGGATGTTTAATTTCTTTTAAAATATAATCTTAGTCATAAAATCTTTCTATTAAAAGAAATATTGATATATTTAGAAATCAAAATGAGTAGCACACAAGTACAAACTAAATGAAACCTTACAAAATTTTACTTTTTCTAATTAGTATATTCATTGTACTTTCTTTGCTTTCTCTTGTATTTCCTAAAGATGGTATCTTTTTAGGTAATGATATTCTATTAAAATTTCCAGATTTTAGAACCAGCCTTACTCCAGATGAATCAAAATATGCAGATATTTCTGAGATCCTTGAATATCATCAATCCGATATTGAAGAAAATATCAATCAATTAGCATCCGATACAATAGCGGAGTTTACTGACAGTTTAACTATTCCAGATTCGTTAAATGCTGATATCATTTCGGATTCTATCAAAAGTAATGATACAACTACTGTTAAAAGCTCTTTGCACCAACCTGGTACCATTCGACAAAAACTTGAATATCCCGATGGAAATCCTAAGGTTTTATATTCGTTTTTTAATCATTTACATAATTTAAAAACTTCGGGTGAGTTAATCCGCATTTTGCATTATGGAGATTCTCAAATAGAAGGAGATCGTATTACTTCATACATCCGAAATGAGTTGCAAAAACAATTCGGTGGATCTGGTATAGGATTATTTACACCCGTACTTATAAAAGGCACAAACATTTCAATGCAACATCAACTCGACGGTAACTGGGAAAGATTTACTATGCAAAGTATTAAAAACGGGAATATCTATCATAAAAGGCTTGGTGCATTAATGAGTTTTGGACGATTTGCTCCTGCTAATATTAACGAAAATACATTTTGTGCAGGAGAAATAAATCTAAAAAAATCAAACATTACTTATTTACTAACAAGGAAATTCAAGCAGTGTAGAGTTTTTTATGGGTATAATGAACATCCGTTTATTGCCGAATTAAAGTATAAAGACAAAACCCTTGATGCCGACTTAATTTCTGTATCTCATCAATTAAATACTTTAACATGGGATATTGATAGTGAATTGGGTGAAATAACAATAAGTTTTAAAGGGGAAGCAAGCCCTGATATATATGGCATTGCGCTGGACGATCATTCGGGTATTGCAGTTGATAATATCCCTTTGCGTGGCAGTAGTGGAACTGATTTTACCAGAACCGATCTTGCATTTTTACGATCGATGTATCAAGAACTTAATGCGAAATTAATTATTCTTCAGTTCGGCGTAAACTTGGTTCCTTATGAAACTACAGATTATTCGTATTATGAAAGGCAATTCTACAAACAACTAAAAACATTAAAAGGGCTCAGACCCGATATCGATATTATAGTAATTGGCGTTTCTGATATGTCAAGAAATAAAAATGGAAAACTTGAGTCGTATCCAAACATTGAGAATATCCGTGAAGCACAAAGAAACGCTGCTTTTAAAGCAGATTGTGCTTTTTGGGATATGTATGCTGCTATGGGTGGAAAGAATTCAATGCCGGCATGGGCGAGTACTTCTCCTCCGTTGGCAAAAACTGATTATACTCATTTCACATGGAAGGGATCAGTTGTTATTTCAAAAATGTTTTATGAAGCATTTATTCACGATTATAACGAATATTTAAAGAATAGAGAACAGTTGAAGAATGAGAATACTGAAAATTAACATCTATATTATTTTATTTACTTTACTTTCTTTTGCTTTAAAAAGTCAAAGTCTATGTGATTCTTTGCCTTTTATTAATTGTAATGAAAATTCTATTTCTGCCAGAAATAATGAAAGTATAGATCTCCTGATTCAAAAATTCCAAGGTCTAAAAACAAAGAAGAACAATGCTGTTAATATTGTACATATTGGAGATTCTCACTTGCAAGCAGGATTTGTCACAGAGAAAATTAAGCAAAATTTATTTCAATATTATTCAGAAATAAATGATTATACTGCTCCCGGATTTATTTTTCCTTACACCATTGCACAAACCAATAATCCTTTTTTTTATAAAGTAAACTATACCGGAAACTGGGAATGGTGTAAAAATGTCGATTCAGAAAAAACCTGCAAATTAGGTTTATCCGGAATTACTGTGAGAACAAAGGATAGTATTACATCATTTAGCATAAAAATGCAGAATGAAAAATATACTTATCCCCACAAGTACTTTTTTAATAAAATAAAGATTTTTCATAATAATGAGAGTTCAATTGATATTAAGGTTAATGACAAAAAAGTTATATCTAAAGGTGAATTTTCTTTAATCCAACTTGATAATTTAACAGATTCTGTATCTTTTACAATTAATATAAATGACACAAGTAAGTTTTTTGAATTGTATGGAATGATTCTCGAAAACGATAAATCAAAAATTAATTATCATACCATTGGAGTTAATGGATCAACAGCACAGTCTTATTTAAAATGCGATTATTTTTCAAATCAATTAGAAATAATTAATCCCGATTTAATTATAGTTTCCTTGGGGACAAACGAAGCATATGATGAAAATTTCTCATACTTAGAATATAAATATATTTTGAGAGATTTGGTTTTGCAGATCAAAAGCGCTGTCCCTAATGCTTCAATATTGCTCACAACACCAAATGATCATCTGAAAAATAAAGAACTAAACGACAATATTTTATCTGTCAGAAATAACATTGTAGATATCTGTGATGAATTTGAACTTTGCTCATGGGATTTTCATTCCATTATGGGAGGTGAACATTCAATAAATCAATGGTACAGTAAAGGTTTAGTTGGAAAAGATAGATTGCATTTTAAAAGAATTGGATATAAAATTCAAGGAGAATTATTTACAAAAGCTTTATTAGATTTAATTGAAAAGAATGAACTAAAACAATAAATGGATATTTTAAAAGACATATTATTATACTCTGAAGCCAAACCTCTGTTATTTACCAGATTTTACTTTTGGGGATTTTTTGCTTTTTTACTTCTCATTTATTCTTTTATTTATAAGAAAAATCCCCTGAGAAATGCCTACCTGTTTTTCATAAGTTTATTCTTTTATTATAAATCAGGAGGTTACTTTTTTTCATTACTTATTTTCTCCACAATTGCCGATTTTACTTTGGGGCAGTTAATTTATAGTGCAAATACTTCATTAAAGAAAAAGTTATTTGTAGCAACAAGTATTATTATCAATCTTAGTCTTTTAGGGTATTTTAAATACACTTACTTTTTTACAGATATTATAAATTCTACTTTTAATACTAATTTTGAAGTTATAAACTTTTTAGCATCCTGGACTAATAATTTAACTGGATCTTCGTTCAATCTATCTCGAATCATTTTACCTGTTGGAATATCTTTTTACACTTTTCAAACCATTAGTTATACGGTTGATGTATATCGTGGAAAACTAAAACCGGTGAAAAACATTATTGATTTTGGTTTCTATGTCTCATTCTTCCCCCAACTGATTGCAGGGCCAATTGTTCGAGCAGCAGAGTTTGTTCCTCAACTTTATCAAAAATTTAAATTATCAAAACAAGAATTTGGGCATGCCATATTTTTAATTCTTAATGGCTTAATTAAGAAGATGCTAATCTCTGATTATATCTCCATTAATTTTGTTGATCGAATTTTTGAATCACCATTGTCATTTACAGGCTTTGAAAACTTGATGGCAGTATATGGTTATTCCATTCAAATTTATTGTGATTTTTCGGGATACACCGATATAGCAATCGGCGTTGCTTTATTACTTGGCTTTAAATTACCTGTTAATTTTAATTCTCCTTATAAAGCAATTAATATTACTGATTTTTGGAGAAGATGGCATATTTCTCTCTCATCCTGGCTGCGGGATTACTTATATATTCCACTTGGCGGAAACCGTAAAGGAAAAATAAGAGTGTATATAAACATTATGATAACTATGATTCTTGGTGGATTATGGCATGGTGCTAGTTTAAGATTTGTAATTTGGGGAGCATTGCATGGTTTAGGTTTAGTAATCCATAAACTTTGGGGTAAAATGAATTTATCTTTAAGCAAATATTACACCTCACGATCAAGTAAAAATATATTTTACCGTTTTATCTCAATATTTACAACATTCCATTTAGTAGCATTTGCTTGGATATTTTTCCGAGCAGAAAGTATGGAAAATGCTCTTGGAATGATATCTCAGATTACAGGAAATTTTCAATTTGAACTTATCCCAATAATGGTTTCATCATACTATAAGATTTTCTTTGTTATAATTCTTGGATTTGTAATTCATTGGTTACCTTCAAATTTTAAGGAGAATTATCGAGGCTTGTTTATAAAATCACATATAATTATAAAAATTCTTTTTGCTGTGATTATTATTTTCATATTATATCAAGTAAAATCATCGGAATTACAGCCTTTTATATATTTTCAATTTTAATTAGTTTAACTTTTTTTAAGTCTTTAAGCCATACAATTACAGACTTTCTAGTATATTTTTTTCTACATTTGTCGTTTAAATTAAAAGCGTTAAAAACATATATAAGATGAGTGGATTAAAAAGAGTAATTAAATATATGATCCCTTATTGGGGCAAAGGTTTATTGAGTATCTTACTTTCATTATTAAGTACAATCTTTTCATTGTTCTCATTTACAATGGCAATACCTTTCTTAGGAATATTATTCGATAATCAACCAAAAATTTCGGATCCTGTCCCTTTTGAACTCAGCAAAGATGCAATAATGCAAAATTTCAATTATTTTCTAAGTAATATAATTGAAACCAAAGGTATACAACAAGCTTTATTGGCCGTAAGCATTATGATGATATTCTTTGTTTTTTTTAAAACACTTTTCCATTATTTAAGTAATTACGCAATGGCTCCTCTAAGAACTCGTGTGATTAGAGATATCAGAAATAACTTAAATTCAAAAATTTTAAACTTACAGTTATCCTATTTTACAGAGGAACGAAAAGGAGATCTAATTTCACGAATGACTAGTGATGTAAATGAGATTGAGTCTTCTATAATTAGATCTTTAAATAATGCAATTAAAGCTCCTATTACAATTATTATTTATTTATCCGTTCTTTTTATAATGAGTCCAAAACTCACATTGTTTGTTCTACTTTTATTACCACTCAGTGGTTTTGTAATTGGAACTATAGGGAAATCATTAAAAAGGAAATCTCTAAAAGGGCAAAAGCGCCTAGGCGTGCTTTTATCTTATATAGAAGAAACTCTTTTTGGGCTTCGAATTATAAAAGCGTTTAGTACCGAGGATAAAATCCACGATCGTTTCAAAAATGAAAATCAAGCTTATACTCGTTTAATGACCCGGATATGGCGGAAGAAAGAACTAGCAGGGCCATTTAGTGAACTTATGGCAACAATAGTAATGGTTATAGTTATGTGGTTTGGTGGGAATGTCGTATTAAGCTCTGATTCATTAATAAGCCCTCAAGCATTTATGGGATATTTAATTATTTTCTCTCAAATTATTCAGCCTGCTAAAGAACTGTCAACCGTATATTACAATTTACAAAAAGGTTTAGCTTCAGTAGATCGTATTAGTGGAATTTTGGATGCTGAGGTTGCTATTACTGAAAAACCAAATGCAATTTCAATAAAAGACTTTGAGAATAAAATTATATATAAAAATCTCAGTTTCAAATATATAGAAGATTACGTTCTTAAAAATATTGATTTGGAAGTAAAAAAAGGTCAAAAAATTGCATTGGTTGGTCAATCTGGTTCAGGAAAATCTACTCTTGTTGATCTTTTACCTAGATTTTATGACGTATTAGAAGGAAGTATAAGTATTGATGGTCATGATGTTCATGATCTTAAAATAAATGATTTAAGAAGCTTAATGGGAATTGTGAGTCAAGAATCTATTTTATTTAATGACACAATTTACAATAATATTGCCTTTGGAATGAATAATGCTACCGAAGCCGAAATTATTGAAGCTGCAAAAGTTGCAAATGCCCATGAATTTATTCTTCAAACAGAAAATGGATATCAAACTAATATAGGAGACCGAGGAACAAAATTATCTGGTGGTCAACGTCAAAGAATAAGCATTGCCAGAGCGGTATTAAAAAATCCTCCAATTATGATTCTTGATGAAGCAACATCGGCATTAGATACAGAATCCGAAAAGCTGGTTCAAGATGCATTATTCAAATTAATGAAAAACAGAACATCAATTGTTATAGCACATAGACTTTCAACTGTTCGTGATGCTGATGAAATTTGTGTATTACAAGAAGGCAAAATTGTGGAACGTGGAAAACATGCAGAATTAATTGAAAAACAAGGAACGTATAAAAAATTACATGACCTTCAAGTTTTTGCATAACTCTTTTGTAATCATTGCATTTTAAGAAAAAACAAAAGAATATTGTATCATTTTTTCATTTTTTTCGTACTTATAGAAATATCTATATATATTTTTTCCTGTAAATATTAATATGATACGCAAAATACCAGTTTTTTTTATTTCCATAATTATAATAATCTCAACATTTGGGTTAAATAAAATAGCGGCACAAAATTACAATATTGATTCTCTTAAAACATTACTAGAAAATTCTCATGGCGTAAAAAAAATTCCCTTTTATTATGCAATAACCGACTATTACGTTTATAATTCTCCTGACAAAGCCATTCGGTTTGCCAATGAATTCTTGATTCTTGCAGAAAAATATGACAGTACTAAAAATATAGAATACTGTTATCAAATTTTGGGTGAAGCATATTATTTACAAGAAAACTACAATAATGCGCTTGACTACTTTACAAAATTTTTAAATATTCAGCTAAAACAAGATAGCAAAATAAATATTGGAAGAGCTTATAATAATTTAGGGATAGTATACAGAGCTATTGAAAATTATTCAGAAGCAATTCAATGTTATAAAAAATCGATGGCAGCATGCCTTCAACTGAACGATATTGAAGGACTAAGTAGTGCTTATAATAATTTAGGTGTTTTATATGAAAATCTTAATTTATTTTCTCAAGCTAATGACTTTTATACCAAATCACTTAAAATAGACCTCGATTTAAATGATCAAGAAGGCAGATCAACATCTTATCTTAATTTGGGCGGAATTAATCTTAAATTAAAAAATTACGACAAAGCCATTGAATTTTGTGAAAAAAGTATCACTATTTCAGATTCCCTAGACTACAATCATACCCTTGAGCTTAATTATTATTTACTTTATCAAATATATAATCGGATTAATAACACTGAGAAAACACTGTTCTATCTTGAAAAATTTTATGAACTAAAAAACAAAAGAATTAATCAAGAATCCAATTCTCAAATTGTAGAATTAGAATTAAAATACCAAACAACTAAACAACTGCAAAAAATTGAGCTTCTTAACAAACAGCAAAAACAAAAAAAAATATTAAATATTTTCGGATTCTCCGGCTCTTTTATTCTTAGTATTTTCATTGTATTTCTAATTATAGTTAATAAACAACGAAGAAATGTTAATCAAAATCAGCGTTTGCGTAATGCTGAAATAATGTTACAACGAGATAAAATTGAAGCTCAGCGAGATAAAATTAAACGTCAAATTGATCTTTCTGAATTACAAACTAATAAGATATTAAAGCAAAACAAGGATATTACTGATAGTATCGAATATGCAAAACATATACAAATTGCTTTGTTCCCAGACAATATAACACTTCAAAAAATCCTTAAAAATGGATTCTGTCTATTTAAGCCTAAGGATATTGTAAGTGGTGATTTTTATTGGGTTGCACAAATTGGAAATAAATCTGTTATTGCAGCAGTAGATTGCACAGGACACGGAGTACCTGGTGCGTTTATGAGTATTATTGGTATAAATTTTCTTAATGAAATTATCCATGATGAGCTTATTATTAAACCAAACGAAATATTAAATCAATTACGCAGAAAAATTATTAAAACGATGGTGCGTTCAAATAGAATAGATGAATCAAGAGATGGTATGGATATTTCGTTAATAGTTGTTGATTATGATAATATGAAATTGGAATATGCAGGTGCATATAACAATTTATATAATATTCGTGACCATATGCTTAATATAATTAAGGCGGATAGGATGCCTATTGGTATCTCTGATAAATCTATAGCCCCATTCACAAATCATACAATAAATATCCAAAAAGGAGATTTGTTTTATATGTTTACTGATGGTTATACAGATCAGTTTGGGGGTCCTTTTAGAAAAAAATTCAGAACTGGTAATTTAAGAGAATTGCTGTTGGAAATCCATGAAAAAGAAATGCCAGAACAAAAACAAATTTTATTTGAAACTTTCATCAATTGGAAAGGTAAAGAACAGCAAGTAGATGATATTCTTTCAATTGGCTTAAAAATATAATTTTACTTATGCTTCAACTTCTAGCAAACTTATCAAAGCTTGCATATTAAAATCTTTGCCGCTCACTTTATATTTTGCTTCTAAGTAATATTTTTCTCTTTTACTAAATAAGTCATTGGCGTAAACAGTTAGGTCTTCTCTTGATTTACCCCAAATTAATGGTCGGTCTTGTTTTGCGTACATTAATCGATCAACTAATGTAGGAATATCAACCTCAAGATATACAGTTGTTCCTGAGTCATTCATTAGTTTCATATTATCGAAATAATAAGGGGTACCTCCACCAGTAGAAATTACAATATTCTCATTCTTAGCTATTAAGACTTTCAGTGATTCCTTTTCAATTTCTCTAAATCTATCAATTCCTTTATTAGCAATAAGTGAACGGATCGTACTATTGTATTTTTCCTCAATATATTTATCTAAATCAGCAAATGGGAGTTCTATTTTTTTTGCTAATTTCTTTCCAACTGAAGACTTTCCACTTGCCATAAATCCTACTAAAAAAACTCTCATATTCTTAAATTTTAGAAATTAAATATACAAAAAAAACTCTTTGATAAAACTTATTCTTTATTACCATTTTCAAATAAACTCATTTGAGATGTATCTTCATCATTAATTTCATCAATGGTCTCATCAACTACCGGCTCGTCTTCTTTAATAATTAAAGGTTCAAGCTCATTAATTACTTTTACCTCATAATTAGATAGACGTTTCCCTCTGGCTTTATAACTCTTAATTCCAATAAATTCAGCCACTTCAATTATCTCATTTTCACGAGTTTTATGCGATCCTCCAAATGAAACTTCTAGTCTGGGGTATTCAAGCTCAGTAAGTTTTATTAACTGCGACTCTTTATTTTCACCTATAAAACTAGTTAATTTATCTATAAGATCAATAGTAAATCTTTTAACATAATGGTATTCCAAATCAGCATCATAATAAACTGCTGAGAATATTTTCTCTGCTCTAAATTTCTCAACAATGAATATATCATCTTCAAAATGATTCACCAAATCATAATTTGTCAATCTGTATTTTCCTGATTTTGTTATTACAAGAATTTTATCGTCGCCATGAAATTCACCCAAATAATTTCCTCTCCCATCAGCGTTTAAACGCAATACTTCTTCTTCAAACCAAATTTTCCTGTCACCCAAAGTTGAAACTCCTTCATCTTTCAGCACAATTTTATGTAATGCGTATTTCGTTAAAATATTACCCATTGATTGACGACCCTTAATTGCAAGCTCGCTAAAATCAAATTCGAAAATAGGTTTTTTTAACCGTGGACGTGGACGTAAAGAAACTTTAACGATCTCAGCTTCTCCATTCGGATTCGCTGTCATATACAATACTGTTGATCCTTTTGTCCCTTTTGTAATATAGTAGTCTTTATCTCTTGTTATTCCTTTTATAGCACATCGTTTAATCATAATTGCACCATTTACTCCATCGCGATAAATTACATTATAAATGGTACGATCATCATTTCGTTTAAACACGGCTACATGAATAATGTCTGGTCCAACAAATACTTTATCATCGGCTTTAGTAATTACATATTTCCCATCACGAAGAAATACAATTATCTCATCAATATCTGAACATTCACTTATATATTCATCTTTTTTAAGACCTGTGCCAATAAATCCCTCAGCACGGTTAACATAAAGCTTTTCGTTAGCAACAACTACCTGTGTTGCAGCTATTGAATCAAGATTCCGGATTTCTGTTTTACGATCACGGCCATCACCATGTTTTTTTCGAATTTGCTTATAATAATTAATCGTATAATCGATTATATTATCTAAATGATTTTGAACAACTTTTATTTCCGCTTCAACACCTTTAATATATTCATCAGCCTTTTTAACGTCAAATCTTGTTATGCGCTTAATTTTAATCTCAGTAAGTTTTACAATATCCTCCTCAGTTACTGCACGTGATAACATTTTTTTAAACGGGTCGAGACCCTTATCGATAGTTTCAATAACAGATTTCCAAGTTTCACACTCCTCAATATCATGATAAATTCTATTCTCAATAAATATTTTCTCCAATGATGAAAGATGCCAAGATTCATGCAATTCATTCATTCTAATTTGAAGTTCCTTTTTTAATAATTCAACAGTATTATCTGCCGAATATTTTAACATTTCAGTTACTCCAAGGAAAACAGGTTTATTATTTTCAATTACACATGAGTTTGGTGATATTGAAATCTCACAATCGGTAAAAGCATAAAGAGCATCAATAGTTTGATCAGGAGACGTGCCAGCATGAAGATGAATCAATATTTCTACAAATTCGGCTGTATTATCATCAATTTTTCTGATTTTAATCTTTCCTTTATCAATTACCTTTATGATTGAATCGATAAGACTTTGGGTGGTTCTACCATAAGGAAGTTCTGTTATCTTAAGTGTTTTCTTATCTTCTTTTTCAATTTTTGCTCTTACTTTAACTGAACCTCCGCGAATCCCTTCATTATATTTACTAAAATCAGCAATTCCTCCGGTTAAAAAATCAGGAAACAACTCAAAGCTTTTCCCTTTTAAATAAGCAATTGCTGCATCGATTAATTCATTAAAATTATGAGGTAATATTTTTGATGCAAGACCAACTGCAATACCTTCAACGCCTTGAGCTAAAAGCAAAGGGAACTTAACAGGTAAAGACACAGGTTCTTCGTTTCTTCCATCGTATGATTTTTTCCATTCCGTTGTTTTTGGGTTAAAAACAACATCCAAAGCGAATTTTGATAATCTTGCTTCAATATATCTGGCAGCAGCAGCACCGTCACCGGTTAAAATATTTCCCCAGTTTCCTTGAGCATCAATTAATAAATCTTTTTGTCCTAGCTGAACCAAAGCATCTCCAATTGAAGCATCACCGTGAGGATGAAATTGCATTGTAAAACCAATTATATTGGCCACCTTATTATATCTGCCATCATCCAATTTTTTCATTGCATGTAAAATTCGACGATGAACAGGTTTTAAACCATCATATAAATGAGGAACTGCTCTTTCTAAAATTACATATGATGCATAATCAAGAAACCAATCCTTATACATTCCTGATAAATGCACAATCTTATGCATCTCTTTACTTTGTTTTTCATTATCGGATACCTCTGAATTCAGTTCCAACTCTTCACTGTTTTTTTGATCTGTATTTTCCTTATTCTCGTTACTCATTCTTACAACAATATCTATTAATTGATCAAACTATATTATTATATTAATCGTCAAGCTCAACTTTAAGATTCTCAACAATAAAATCCTGTCTTTCAGGTGTATTTTTACCCATATAAAATGCCAATAAATCTTTAACAGCATCTTCTTTACGTAAACTTACCGGATCTAATCGAATATCCTTTCCAATGAAATGTTTAAATTCATTTGGAGATATTTCACCTAAACCTTTAAATCTTGTTATTTCTGGATTATTCTTCAGCTTTTTAATTGCTTTTGATTTTTCCTCATCGCTATAACAGTACTTGGTTTCTTTTTTATTTCGCACTCTAAATAATGGAGTTTGTAAAATATAAAGATGTCCATTTTTAACAAGATCTGGAAAGAATTGCAAGAAAAATGTTATTAACAATAATCTAATGTGCATGCCATCCACATCGGCATCGGTTGCAATTATTACATTATTATATCTTAAACTTTCAATCCCCTCTTCTATATTTAATGCAGCTTGTAATAAATTAAATTCTTCGTTTTCGTAAACAATTTTCTTAGTTAAACCAAAAGTATTTAATGGTTTCCCTTTCAAACTAAAAACAGCTTGAGTATTTACATCCCGCGATTTAGTTATTGACCCGCTGGCTGAATCTCCCTCGGTAATAAAAATCATTGTTTCTTCTTTACGTTCTGCATTCGAATTAAAATGCACTCTGCAATCGCGTAATTTTTTATTATGAAGACTTGCTTTTTTAGCTCTTTGTTTAGCTAATTTTTTAATGCCGGAAATCGCTTTTCTCTCTTTTTCTGATTCAATAATTTTATTATGCAAAGCATCTGCAATTTCACTATTTCTATGCAGAAAATTATCAAGTTCTTTTTTTAAGAAATCAGCAATAAAATTCCTGACAGAAGGGCCATTTGGAGCAATATTTTTTGATCCAAGTTTTGTTTTTGTTTGGGATTCGAATACGGGTTCTTCTACTTTAATACTAACTGCGGCAACAATTGATGCTCTAATATCTGAAGGCTCAAAATCCTTTTTATAAAACTCGCGAATTGTTTTAACATAGGCTTCACGAAAAGCTATTAGGTGAGATCCACCTTGTGTAGTGTGCTGACCGTTAACAAAACTATAATACTCCTCACCATATTGATTACCATGTGTAATCGCTACTTCAATATCTTCACTTTTAATATGAATTATCGGATATAATCCTTCAGAACTCATATTCTGATCTAAAAGATCTCGAAGTCCATTTTCAGAAAAATACTTTTCCCCGTTAAGTTTTACTGTTAGTCCTGCATTTAAGAAAACATAATTCTTAATAAGAGCTACAACATATTCTTCAATATAATGATATTCACCAAAAATATCCCTATCGGGCACAAAAGTTGTTAATGTTCCGTTCTTTTCAGATGTTTTCTGAATATCTTCATCATTAACTACTTCACCAGTATTAAACTCAATGCTTTTTCTTTCACCTTCGCGAAAAGCTTCTATTTTAAAACTAGATGATAATGCATTTACTGCTTTTATACCAACTCCGTTTAATCCCACCGATTTTTTAAATGCTTTAGAATCATATTTTGCTCCGGTATTCATTTTAGAAGCAACATCCAGTAATTTTCCTAAAGGTATTCCACGACCATAATCACGAACTTTAACATAACTATTGGTCATCTCAATATCTATCGTTTTCCCATTTCCCATCATGAATTCA
Organism: Bacteroidales bacterium; assembly: GCA_013138975.1. Classification (GTDB taxonomy): domain Bacteria; phylum Bacteroidota; class Bacteroidia; order Bacteroidales; family UBA12077; genus UBA12077. The sequence goes on along the minus strand of WTBR01000158.1, from coordinate 21,727 downwards.
TCGATGGAATTATCCATAACTTCCTTTAGCAATACGTAAATCCCATCATCCTGCGAAGAACCATCACCTAATTTTCCGATATACATCCCCGGTCGTTTCCTAATATGTTCCTTCCAATCGAGAGTACGAATACTGTCTTCTGTGTATATAGCCGTCATCTAATCTAATTTTCTGTAAATATAAATAAAAGAAAAATTCCTATAGAATTTGTTTATCAACAGGCAAGATTTTAATGTAGTTGATAAATCAAAAATCTTCACAAAATAATTAAAAATCAACAAATAATAAACATGTAAATTGTTGAAAAATATTAATCAGAAAATATTCCCATTTGTTTCATTAATAATGAAGCATTCATATTTTGTGTAACTCCTTGTCGAAGTTTATAATCAAATAAGATTTTATCAGAATTAATTTCAACTTCAAAACACTTATTTTTGATATTATCAGGGTATTTATTATCAAGTTTACATAATGTTAAATCATGCGTCGCAACTATTCCTGTTGCTTTCAAACTTATTAAATGTTCTACAAACTTCCATGAACCTTCAGCTTTATCAATAGAGTTTGTTCCTTTAAGAATTTCATCTAATAATATAAATGCTTGTTGCCCTTGCTTTAGTTTTTCTATTATGTTCTTCAATCTTTTTAATTCTGCATAAAAATACGATTCGTTTTCTTTAAGTGAATCGGCTGTTCGCATTCCTGAAAATAAATCCATTAATCGAAACTCAAACTTTTTAGCACAAACAGGAACACCTGTCATAGCAAGAATTAAATTAATGCCAATAGTTCTTAAGAATGTACTTTTACCTGCCATATTAGCGCCTGTAATAATATCTATTTCCCCTGTTTTATTAATTATAAAATCATTATTTACACGTTCTAATTTAGGGATTAAGGGATGTCCTAATTCTTGAGAATTTAATACTTTATTATCGGAAACTTTCGGAAAAACAAAATCAGGATTATTATAACTGTAATTTGCCATACTACAATAAAAATCAAATTCTGCAATAATGTGCACCCATTTTTTTATATTTTCTCCATACTTTACTTTCCATCTTTCCAAACGCATTAAAGAATACAAATCCCACATTAATGTTGCATTTAATATAAAGCCGAGGAATATATTTAAACGAGTATCAAATGCATCAATAATTTTAATCAATTTTCTAAATGCAAATTCAGCACGAACTGATTCTGTCTGTAAGTCTTTTTGTAAATCTTTTAATATTTCAGAATTAAAAACCTCTGGTTCTATGAGTTTTATTAGTTTTGAATAATTTCGCAATATTCCTAGTCCCTTGGAAACTCTATTCTGTTCTTTATTTGTTCTGCGAATCATTGCACTTGCAAAGAATAATTGAAAAAGAGCTAATGTTGAGAACCATACATAATGAGATATTCCAGCTATATAAAGTCCAATAAACAACAAAGTTATTGCTGGTAATAAAACAACTATTATTTTAAATAAGGTTTTCTTTATGAAATAAACCGGATCATTAATCCAATTTTCTATACTTTTTTTATCTTCTTCCGCAACCGGACATGAATATCCTGTTGCCAAAAAATTATGCCGCCAATCTATTCTAGGCTTTAATTCTTTTATAACCTCCTGCCTCTTTTCTAATACAGAAGCTTTTACTCTATTAACATTTAATAATCTATTTGCCAAAAGTTCTCGCCCAATCAGGGTTATTGTTCTGTTCAAATATTGAAATAATGAACCTTCACCAAATAAATCTAAATCGTATGAATATTCATGATCTCGACTAATATAATTTTCACCATTATAAAATTTAGAGAAATCATTATTTAGACCATCAATCTCGTCTTTATTAATTTTAATCAGATTTTTAAAATGATTTAAAATATCGGTTCTTTTAAAATAGTAAAGTACTAAGAAAATAAATGAAGCAAATGAAAATAATATTAATCCCAATAAGATAAAACTAAATTCCTTAACTAATAGAACTACTAAAGTTACTGTCAAAATAAAGGTGAAGAATCTTAAAAAGCTTAAGACGACAAGATTTCTTTTAATCTCTGAATATTTATGTGTAAATAAATTAACACGTTTTTGATAAGTTTCTCTTTGCTTATTCGCTTCCATTATATAACAATTTAAGCTTATTTAATTCTAATTCTATCAAATCTTTTACCTGATTTGCAAGTTCACCTGTGTCTTTGTCTTTAATTTCTTCGTATGGAATTTCATCAAGTACCTTAACAATAACTTCATGTTTTCCTTTAAATTGTCTATTTGGGTAAATCAGCGTTGTACCTGTTCCATAAATTACAATTGGTACAATTGGTATTTCTGCATTTTGTGCTAATTTAAAAGCACCTTCCTTAAATTTTCCCAATTTACCTGTTTTCGATCTGGTTCCTTCTGGGAAAATAGTAATTATACATCCTTTTCTAAGAACTTTTTCAGCATCAATAAACATTTGTTTAATGCTCGATTTACTAAATCTATGAAGTTTTATATCACCTTTCAGAGCCATTAACCAACCATAGATTGGTGTTTTAAAAACTTCAGCTTTTGAGATCCAGCGAAATGGAACACCAAGTCGATAAATCAATAAAATATCTTCTTGAGATTGATGATTAGCAACAATTATTTTTGCTTTATTATTTAATTTCTCTTTACCAATTAACTTTAATTTCCATCCTGGAACCAATATTGTTAATAATCCACCCCAAAAATTAGCAAAATAATGTAATATTATTAATCTTTTATCGAATAACACTGTAAATAACCAAATTATAACAAAAGGTAACCAAAGTACCAATGCTGTAACTATCATTATTAGGTATACATAAACTGAAAATATAGTTTTCTTCATTTCAATTACTTACTAAATTAATTAATGCAAAAATATCGTTTTTATTTAATTATTTGTTTTCACTATAAATTATTTTCAAAATTGGTATATTTTTTGAATATTAACTTTTACTTCTTAATTTCACAAAAAAATTAAGAACAACCATTTTAAAACTGAAATTACTAAATCATGGAAATGAAAAAAATTATTATAGGAAGCTTAGCAATTATAATGAGCTTGCCTTTATTTGCTCAAGAAGATAATGTAAAGCTTGATACTATATATATGTTGGGTAGGAGAAAATTAATTGTTGACGTTAAAAATATTTCATCGGCATCAGTTCGATACACCGCACCAGGTGCGGATGAAACAATAACCGTAGAAAGAAAACAAATTCAAAAAGTTGTTTTTAGTAATGGAAGAAAAGAAGTTTTCAATAAACCTGTTATGATGATGGTTGCAGAAGGCGATTGGAAAACCGTAATTATTACAGATCGAAAAAATGATGTAGAAGGCTTATATGAATTGGGTGAAATAGAATCAAGCTCATCCAAAGGAAGCAGAAGCGCTAAATCAGCAAAAAAGAGTGCCATGATAAGACTTCAGAAAAAAGCAGCCAGACTTGGAGGTATGATTGTTTTGGTAACAAAAGAAGAATCAATAGGGGGATTTGGAGAACCACCAACGTACGAAGTTAAAGGAATTGCATATGGATTTGATCCACCAAAAAAAGATGACGATACAAACTAATAAAAAAGGGAGCTTTGCTCCCTTTTTTTGTTTAATTTTCCAGTCCAACCTCATTTATACCTTGAATAAATACAATATCTTTTGGTATTCTTTGCTTTTGAATTTTGTATAAATCATTTAATAAATCGTCTCTAATAAATCCTTTCTCATTAATTAATTTCTTGGCTGCCTCATAATCTCCATCGCCTTGAATTACTAAAATATCTTCTGAGAAATTACGCATCGCATTTTTCATTTTATCAAAATCAATTCTGTATTTTCCACTTTTTTTATCACGAGTGAAAGCACCCAATTCTTCAAAATAATAAAACCGAATCATATTTGCAACTCCCTGATCATTGGAGATACCAAAACGAACAGACCTAAATACATTAGTCATAAAGGTTACATAATTATCCATTAAATTACCCCCATTCATTTCTCCCATTTCATACAGTTTAGTAACAAAAAACAAACTTAAAATATCATTTTTGCATTCTCCAATAATATTATGCTGATCTTTTAAAGCATCACGAACAGTACCTTTATCATTTATCGTGTTTTTTATTCCTAAGGCACTAGCTACTTCGTAAAACATTGTATTTTCAAAAAATGCCTTTGATTTAACATGTTTAAGTTGATCTTCTACAATTAGCAACTCACTTATTGGCATTAAAATCTTCTCGAATTTTGCCTCCATTACATTTTTAAATTGCAATTTTCTACTTCCTACTTGAAACTGTACTTGTCCATCAAGAGGTAGCGTAATTGCTATTTTCTTACTTCCTGCATTCCAATATCCTGAACAATTAATTACGTCGTAAACCATAATATCTGATAGTTTTGCAGGTATTTCAGTTTTATATTTAGCATCAACCGGTAGATTTTTTTGCAGATATGGTACTAACAGAGAATATTTCTCCAAATCTTTGCTTGATTCTTTATTTTTTACTAAAATCATCGACTGGTAAGATGCTTTTGTATAATACAATCTATCATCTAAGTCTTCAATTGGCCCAACAACAAAATCAATTAAATTATCTTTCATTTGCATCCAGGCTATATCACTTTCGTAATAATTGTCGGTTAGCAATGCTTCAGTACGCAATTTAAGATACTTCTTAAACCCTTCATCATCAGATAAATCTGCTGCATTATTCATTAATTCTGCAATCTTATCCAGCTTTTCTTTATATGCTTGATGATATGGTATCGTACGTAAGCTACCGAGTTCGTTTCTTCTAATTAATGTATATGAATTATACTTTTCTAAATTTGCAAATTCCTCAAACTCCTGATAAGACATGTTTTTAGGATAAAAATTTGCCCCTTCAAATCTCTCATTTACTCCTTCAACAAATGGATCCATTCCGTTTAATCTGTCCCATGGTCCATAATTAATATTAAAATACTTCATAACATTTTCATCTGTTATGACTTGCTTTGTTTCATCCTTTTTTTCGCATATCTGCGCCCAATAAAGTTCGTCTATCAATTGTGCTGCTTCATATAACAGTGCTAGCATCTTTTGCTGATTGTCACTTAAAGCATTCAAATCTACTTCTAATTTTACATCAGCATAATTAGCCAAAAGCTTTTCAATTTTTGTCTGAGGCATTGAATCTTCCTTGTTGTCCTTTTTTGTACACTGAACAAAAAGAAAAGAAAATGCTATTAAACTAATGATTATTAATTTCTTCTGCATAATCTTTGGTTTTAAATTAAAATAAACGTGATTCGATAGTATATAAAAGAGAGTATAAAAATCTTCAATTACAAAATACGAAGAAATCAGCTCAGAATCAACTAATTTTATAACTAACTTAAAGTAATATCAGTTACAATTATGACAATCAATAACTTAATAAAAGTGTTAAAATAATGATTTTATAAATTTGCTCAATGGAAGTGCTTTAAGAAATCTATTGTTGGGAATATCAGATAAAGCTTTAAAAATTGAATGTTCCTCATGATTAATTCCAATTAATTTTTGTTCAACGAAAGAAACATCAGACTTATCTATTGAATCACTTTTTATTGTAATATCAGCGATAATTCCCTTTTCAACATTCATTTGAATTTCGATTTTATCATGTGAGATTTTAATAGTCTTTTCAAAACTATACTTAGGTGAGTACCCGTAATTCCAATCCCAGGTAAGATATTTATCTTTAACCAATTTATTTATCTGATCAATATCTGTTTTAGAGAAAATATAATTATCAATATTTGGTTCAGATTCTTTTATATAACTAAGAATCTTATCTTGAAATTCCAATACTGAAATTTTATTTGGCAAGCATTCACTGATATTAGTTACTCTGCTTTTAACAGACTTAACACCCTTGTCTTGATATTTTAATGGATTTACTTTTAGTGCTTTCGAAAGATCCGATATAACTGAAGAAAATAATAATGTTCCATGATGCAACACTCTTCTCTTAAAAACATGCTCGGCATTACCTGATACCTTTTTACCGTCAATCATTATATCATTTCGACCTTCATGCTTAGCATTAATTCCTAATTGATTTAAAACAGCTACAATTGGTTTAATATACTTTTTAAAATCAACAAGGTTTTCATTGGCATTCACATTCTGAATAAATGTAAAATTCAGGTTTCCTAAATCATGAAATACAGTTCCGCCACCCGATAATCGGCGTATAACATTGATGTTGTTTTCTTTTACATATTCATAATTTATTTCGGCTAAAGCATTTTGATGTTTACCAACAATTATGGATGGTTTATTTCGCCATAGCATAAAGCAATTTTCTTTAAAGTTCCTTAAAAGATATTCCTCGGCTGCCAGATTAAAATATGGATCTGTAGAATTATTTTGAATACAAAGCATCTTGTTGATTTATAAAATCTTTACAATTATAAGCTAACATACTATTTTTTAAATTTTTAAGCTAATTTTAAAAGTATTTAAACTTAGATTAAAAATACAATCCGCCTAGCCGCTTAAAGCGGCTGAGCGGATACAAAAACAACAATATTCTATTGAAAAAGTTTTGATTATTTAAGCTGAGTTTTAAAAAGCTTTCAAAAAATAAGTTAACATACTATTTTTTAACCTAATCCGTCAAGCCGCTTGAAGCGGCTAGACAGATATAATAGCTTTTAGATATTCTTAATCAATAATAAATAACGAGAGGCGAGGTATCAACAAAAGATTTCTTTTTAATTTCGTCTCAAGGGGGGTGAGGAACCGCCTAACTGCCAACAAGCAAGTTATGACCCAAGAGATCCCTCGACTTCACTTCGACAGGCTCAGTGGAGTCTGCTCGGGAGCAGTTCAACTAGATATTTTCAGTTCACTATCGTTCCTGAAATTATAGTTTCACTGACTTAAAATGTTTTGATACTTTTTGTAAAGTAAAATTATGAAGTAAATAAACGAAGTAACCTATAACACTTCCTAAAATTGCTCCTCCTAATACATCAAATGGATAATGAACTCCAAGATATATTCTACTATAAGAAACTACCGATGCCCAAATAAAAATAAATATTGAAAAATTTCGATTCTTAAAAAATAGCGATAAGAAAAATGCTACACCAAAGGTATTTGCTGCATGCGATGATACAAATCCATATTTGCCGCCACATTTATTTTTCACCAGATGAACTATATCTTGTAATTCTGGATTATGACAAGGACGTAATCGCTCAAATACTTCTTTGAATGCTTTTACAGATATTTGATCTGCTAATGTTACCACCAGTGCAATAAATACTAGAGTAATAATTGCTTTCCATCGAAATTTATATACAATGTATGCTACAATCACTAAATACATAGGAATCCATGATTTTGATCCAGAAATCCATCGCATTACCACATCCCAAAAAGGAGAATTTATTCCATTGAGAAAAATAAAAAGTTGAGTGTCTAAATTATTAAGAAATTCGAGCATAATTTATTTTTATTGAAGTTGCTCCCAAATTAAATCTTTCAACTCCTGAATTCCTTTTTGTGCCACAGATGATATGAATAAGTATGGAATATTTGGTAAATCTTTTTTCATTTCAATTATCAATTCATCATCAAGCATATCAGTTTTTGTAATGGCCAAAACCCGATTTTTATCTAATAATTCGGGATTATATTTTTCTAATTCTAATAACAAAGTTTTATATTCTGAATGAATATCTTTACTATCACAAGGAACCATAAAAAGTAACATGGAGTTTCGTTCTATATGACGTAGAAATCTTAATCCCAAACCTTTTCCTTCGTGAGCACCTTCAATTATCCCAGGTATGTCGGCCATCACAAACGATTGCATATCACGATAAGGTACAATTCCTAAATTTGGTACCAATGTAGTAAATGCATAATCAGCAATTTTAGGTTTTGCTGCAGATACTACTGATAATAATGTTGATTTTCCTGCATTTGGAAATCCAACTAAACCTACATCGGCAAGAAGTTTTAATTCCAGAATAAACCAATCTTCTAATCCTTCTTCACCTGGCTGAGCATATCGAGGAGTTTGGTGCGTAGATGATTTGAAATGTGTATTTCCTAAACCGCCTCGACCTCCTTTTAAGAATATTCTTTCTTCGTTATTTTCTGTTATTTCAAAAATAACTTCACCTGTTTCTGCATCTTTTGCAATTGTACCTAATGGTACTTCTACAATTACGTCATTACCATCGGCTCCGGATCTATCAGATTTTCCACCAGCCATTCCGCTTGTAGCAGAAATATGTTTCCTATATTTTAAGTGCAGCAACGTCCATAGTTGTGAACTACCTTTTAAAATAACATGACCACCACGACCACCATCGCCACCATCTGGCCCTCCTTTGGTAATAAATTTTTCGCGGTGCAAATGAGGAGATCCTGCGCCTCCTTTACCCGACTTGAAATATATTTTTACGTAATCAACAAAATTCGACCCTGCCATCTATTTATATCTTTCTATTACTGTGCTAATTTCATCAAATATAACATCTATTTCTCCATTTCCATCTATAGACTCATATTTTCCCAAAGATTTATAATAATCTTTCACACAAGCTGTTGTTTTATTATATATCTCAATTCTTTTATAAATTATCTCTTCTTCCCTGTCATCTGGTCTGCCACTCTCTTTAGCACGATTGATTAAGCGTTCAAGTAATATGCTTTCATCTACAGCCATTGAAATCATTACATTTACATTTCCTCCATGACTTGATAATATTTTAGGAAATTGTTTTGCTTGATAAGTAGTTCTCGGAAAACCATCAAAAACAAAACCATTAACCTTTTTATGATTATCCAATTCTTCTTTAATTATTTCAATCGCCATTTGATCAGTAACATAATTACCATCATCAATTAACTTTTTAGCTTCAATTCCGATTGGTGATTGTTTTACAATTGCTTTTCGCAATGTATCGCCAGTAGATATATGAACTAATTTATACTTATCGCTAATTTTTTTTGACTGCGTACCCTTTCCAGCTCCCGGAGGGCCAAACAATATAATATTCAACATTAAAAATTCGTGATTAAAATTAACTACTCAAAGTATATATATCAGCAAGATTTCTACCTAAACCATCATAGTCCAAACCATATCCGACAATAAAATCATTAGAAATATTCATTCCAATATAATCAATAACCATGTCCTTTTGATAAGCTTCTGGTTTAAATAATAATGAAGCAACTTTTACACTTGCTGGTTCAAAGCCTTTTAATTGATCAAGTATTTGTTCAATAGTAATTCCAGTATCAACAATATCTTCCAAAACAATCACATCTCGTCCTTTTATTGACTCATTAACTCCTATTAATTGTCTCACAGAACCTGTTGATGAAGTACCGTTGTATGAAGTTAATTTAAGAAATGTAACCTCACATACGAAGTCGATATGTTTAAATAAATCAGCCGTAAACATAAAAGAGCCATTAAGAATACTTATAAATAATGGGATGTTTTTATTGCTATAATCTCTGTTTATTTTTTTTGCCATTTCAGCAACTACAGATTGTATCTTTTCTTCCGGAATAGACACTTTAAACTCTTTATCTTTTAATTTAACTTGCTTCATTATTTCATTTAAATTTTAAAGCTGCTCAGTAAATATCTAAAATAACTGTTGAGGCTATCTAAAATTATAATATTAACTTTGCACAGATTTTATTAAGACTTTGTTAATAGATAAATATCTGTTAACAATTATCTGGCGAAAATACGAATTAATGCTTTAATTATTATTCAATTATTAAAAAACTTAATTTACACATGAAAGCAAAAGTAAGTATCATAATGGGCAGCACTTCAGACTTACCCGTAATGGAAAAAGCAGCAAAAATCCTTGATGAATTTAAAATTCCATTTGAGATAAATGCATTGTCAGCACATCGAACTCCTGCAGAAGTTGAAGTTTTTGCCAAATCAGCTAAAGATCGTGGCATTGAAGTAATTATAGCTGGTGCTGGAATGGCAGCGCATTTACCTGGTGTTATTGCAGCAATGACAAGTTTGCCTGTTATTGGAGTTCCAATTAACGCAACTTTAGACGGAATGGATTCTTTATTAGCAATAGTACAAATGCCTCCGGGAATACCGGTTGCTACTGTAGGAATTAATGGCGCACTTAATGCAGGCATTTTAGCAGCTCAAATGATGGCTGCAGGCGATGAAAATTTAAAACAAGTTTTAATTGATTATAAAGAAACTTTAAAATCTAAGATTGTTAAAGCAAATGAAGAATTAGCAAAGATAAAATTCGAGTATAAAACGAATTAAATCGATCTTTTAATCCTTAGTATTTTTTATATTATACAGAACATCCGAAGTTTAATGGCTTCGGATTTTTTTTGTTTTAAAACACACATAAGAAATCAAAGAATAATTATTATCTTCATGTTTTTTTAGAAAATAATTAAAATGATACTCAATTTTAAAAAGCCTAAATTAATTTTATTGATCTTAATCTCCTTTTGTATTATAACAAAAGCGTTTCCCATACAAGATCAAAATATTGAATCTGGCAAAGCTGCTGCAATGGCAAACGCTTCTGTAACTTTAACCGATATTTGGTCAATTTATCACAATCAAGCAGGATTAGGACATTTAAAAAATATCTCAATCGGAGCTTTTCATCAATCCGGATTTATTAAGGAACAAAATATTCAAGGAATTGCCTTTGCTTTGCCAACCAAAACAGGAACAATAGGTGCTTCATACTCTTATTATGGATTCTCACAATACAATGAGATGCAAGCTGGATTAGCATTTGGTCGATCGTTTTCAAAATACTTTTCCATTGGATTACAATTAAATTATTTGCACACTCAAATTGCAGGAATTTATGGAACAGCAAATTCTATAAATTTTGAAATTGGAATTTTATCGCAGCCAATTGACAATTTGTTTATTGGAGCACATGTTTATAATCCTACACATAGTAAAATGGGAGAAGAAGAAATTCCTACAGTATTTAATCTGGGTGTAAGTTATTTGTTCTCTGAGAAAGTGCTATTTGCAGTTGGAACAGAAAAGGATTTAAATCAAGAAGCTATTTTTAAAGCAGGAATAGATTATAAACTCATTGATTTTATTTCGTTACAAGCAGGAATTTCAACAAATCCTACAAAATATTCATTTGGCATTGGTTTTCATTACGAAAGAATTATTGCTCATGTAGGGTTTGTAAATCATCAAACTCTAGGCTATACTCCTTCATTTACTCTTAGCTATGGTTTTTAGAGTTCTAAAATCAAAACATATATTATTTATTGTTCTACTTCTTTTGTGTTACACTAAATTATTTGCCCAAGAATCCATTAATTCTAGACAAACCCTTGAAGATTTAATTGAAAACTTAGCTAGTAGTCTTGATGAAAACATCGATTATACTAGTTTATATGACGATCTTAATTTTTATTTAAATGATCCTCTTAATTTAAATAATGCTAGTGTAGAAGATCTTGAGAAATTACAAATATTAAATGATTTTCAAATTAAAAGCTTGTTAAACTATATCAATAAAAGCGGAAAGATGTTATCGATATATGAACTGCAATTAATTTATGGTTTTTCTGAGCAAGATATTCTAAATATACTGCCATTTATAACTGTTACAGATATTTCAAAAAATGAAACTTTCAAATTAAAATATGCACTGGAATACGGAAATAATCAAATTTTCTTACGCAGTCAAAAAGTTTTCGAGGAGCAAATTGGTTATAGTTCAATATCGGATTCTGCTTTATTAGCCAATCCAAATTCCAGATATTTAGGCATTTCTTATAAAATTTACGCCAAATACAAATACAATTACAAGAATAAAATTTATGCAGGATTTACAGCTGAAAAAGATCCTGGAGAAGAATTTTTTTCCGGAAGTAATAAATCCGGATTTGATTATTACTCTGCTCATCTTCAAATTAATGATATTGGAATTATTAAAACATTGAGTCTTGGAGATTACCAAGCTAAATTTGGTCAAGGTCTTGTCTTATGGTCAAATATGGGCGGGGGAAAAACTCCTGACGTTCTTAATATTCGCAGAAAAGCACAAGGTTTAAAGAAATATTCATCAACTAACGAAAATGTCTTCATGCGTGGAGTCGGTACTACAATTGCATTAAAGAATCTTGAAATATCCGTTTTGTATTCTCAAAAAAACATTGATGCTAATATAACAGACAGTACAAATAATGACATTTCTGATGTTTCCTCTTTCCAAATTAGCGGCCTTCACTCAATACCTTCGGAAATAATCGATGAAGATGCAATCGGTGAACAAATTGTTGGAGGAAATATTTCATTTAATCAAAAAAACTTTAAAGTTGGAATTACAGCATTAAATTATCAATATTCTGCTAACTTGGAAAAAAGCATTAATCCTGAAAGCCAGTTTGATTTTCGAGGAAACCAAAATTCAAACCTGAGTTTTGATTATTTGTTTAAATTTTTGGATTTTAACTTTTTTGGAGAAGAAGCTATTAGCGAATCTGGCGGAAAAGCATTTTTAAACGGAATGCTTATTAATCTTGCACCACAAATATCACTATCTGCTTTACACAGATACTACGACAGAAGTTATCAATCTAATTATGGTAATGCTTTTGCCGAATCATCCGGGAATAGTAATGAATCTGGATTGTATTTTGGAATTGAAGTTCATCCAATTAAACATTGGAAAATTTCCGGTTACTTCGATAATTATAATTTTCAATGGATTAAATCTAGCATTGATGCTCCATCGAGCGGTTATGATTGGTTCTTACAGGTAGATTATAATCCTTTGAGAACTTTAAGTATGTACCTTAAAATTAAAAATGAAGAGAAACAAGTAAATCAAAGTTCTACTTCTGGAATTGATAAATTGGTAAGTCAAGGTAATTTTAAAATGCGATTTCATTTAAATTCACAAATAAATGACCAAGTAACTTTAAAATCCAGGGTAGAAACAATTAGCTTTTCAGAAGGAAATGAAAATACCGATTATGGCTATCTTGTATATCAAGATGTTTTTTACACTTTCAAAAAGACTCCTCTTTCATTAAACATGCGATTTGCTATTTTTGATACCGACTCTTACGATTCAAGAATCTACGCATACGAAAGTGATATTTTATATGCCTTCTCAATTCCTGCTTACTATTCAAAAGGAACAAGAACATACCTAAATTTAAAATATTCTATCGGTAATTTTATGGATATCTGGCTTCGATATTCACAAACATATTATTCTAACTTAGATATTATTTCATCTGGATTAACGCAGATTAAAGGAAACACAAAGTCGGAAATTAAAGCACAAGTAAGAATAAGATTTTAATTTTCTGTTATTGGTTTTAATTAAATCAATCATAATTTGTTGAAAAAAATAAATTTCTTATTTTATCTATCATTTCTTAAAATTAAGTTATAAATTTAATTTCGTTAAAAAAATTACTTTGTTTGCGACCTTATATATTAACTTAAAATTTATTAAAAAAAATGAAAAACCATCGATTTAAATTAAAACAAATTCTCTTTATTGGAATTCTGTTAGGAATTACAACTTTTTTTACCACGTGTGAGTTAGAACATGAAATTTTAAATGATGAAAATGCCTTAGAACCGGAATCTTCTTCATTAAAGAGCTCTGCTAAAAATGGTTGTGAAATTCTGGAATTAAGCTATGTTATTGAAACATCAACCCAATACATATCTGACCAAGAAAAATTTTCAGATATAGACATTGCGATCATGACTCCTAAAAATAATAAAGAAAAAATCAGCATTAAGCTTTTCGAAAATGGGCAAATGGCAATGACAATTGAAAAATTAACACCTCAAAAAGAAATAAAAATTTCCCACAAAACAGGTCCAGATAACAGTAATCAATTGTATAAAACTATTATTGAAAATAATCGCGCCAGTTTTTATAGTAAATCGGGTGAACTCTTGAACTCTATTAACATGGAATTACCTGATAATTCAGAAACAGCAAATAGATTATTAGAATTAAAAGACAGTTGTTATTCAGAAGAAAAACTAAATCAGGCTATTGCTAAATTACAAGGAGGCAGATTTACAGAAAATATGGAGGATTATGTTAAGAATGCCAAACAAAATGGTGCTCAAATTATGGAAGAAAATGAACGACTTATTACAATACGTATGTCGGCCGGACAATTAGAACCCGGATTAACTGATGAAATAGTTGTATTACTTGATAAAAAACTAAATAGAGCCGGGGGTACTCGCATTTACAATGAATCAGGAGAACTATTATCAAATACTCTTTTTGGATATGGACCACCCGAAAAACCCTTCTTAACAGCAATAAAACAACAAGTTAAAGAAACACTACCTTCCGGCAATGATGTAACTGTTGAATCGCTAAGTAAAATTGATAATATAAAATTTAAACTTAACATTTAAATCGACTAAAAATGAAAAAAACATATATTTATTTAGTATTAATCTTATTGAGTTTTCCTTTGTTTAATTTAAATGCTCAGGACAGAAATGTTGTTTGGGTGCATGGCCTAGGAGAAGATGAAGGTTTGTGGGAACACTACGAAACAATTTTTACACAAGAAAGGCAAATGGATGCACATAGAAAATCATATTATACAGGACATGGCATAGAAAACGCTTCAGCCAGGGTAATTTCCTCTGTTAATTATGTACTTGGCAGTGACGCAACTAATTCGCAGAATATTGCAATAGGTCATAGTATGGGGGGCTTAATAATTCGAGATATTGACAGGGAAGAAAGTGGGAACGAAATGTTTGGTGGTATAATAACTGTAAACTCTCCTAATTATGGAGCTGCAATTGCTAATTCTATTGAGAATGGAAGTGTTGAAAGTGTAAGTTTAGATGCCTGTAACAAATTAAGTGCCGGACCTCTTAACCAAGCATTGCCACTTCCATGGGTAATTCTCGGCAATCTCACCAACGATGTTTTATGCAATTTGTTAATTGATTTAGATCCTGTTCAGGATTTAATAGGCTATTCTGAAGCCTTAGAAGATTTAAGTGTAAGTAGTACTAAAATTAATGAAATTAACAATTACTCTACCAGTACACCTCGCATATCTATATGGTCGGCAGAAGATAGCCCCTCACATTGGCATCTTGCAAGTTCATTTTATTCTGACTGCGAAAACGATACAGAATTAGTTGATGACATTAATACTGCACGAAATGCTTATAAAGCCTATTACGATTATAATATAGGCAAAGCAATAGCAAACTCCTGGAACCCATTCTTAAGTGCGTTATATTTTAATAGGGCAGCACAATGGAAAAAAGGTTATGACTGGATAGATGACAGTGAATCTATATGGAATAGTTTAATTAAAACAACACGCTTAGAATATTACACTTACTCTTATTGGGATTACAGATGTATTTATGTTTGGAATGAATTTGACGATGGAACAAAACAAATTGCCCCACCACCGGATGAGTGTGAATGGCAATGGGTTTATGTAACTACAACGAGCACAGTTTCTGTAAGCTACCCAAGCGATGGCTTATTGCCCGAATACACACAAAAATTAGAAGGAATACCCGGAGGTAATATTTATAAAGTAACTGGCGCTAACCATATGGAAGTAACTAATATGTCGAATAGCTCGCAAGGAGATATTACCAGAACTAGGTTTGATCAAATTTGGGATAGACAACTTGGTGATTTTTTCAGAACTAACAAAAGGGATTAACAGAATATGAAATTATATGTAGTAATTATACTGACCATTTTCTTCCTTACTAGTTGCAGTAAGGAAGATATTCCATTATTACAAACCGATAATAATGGAATATTTATTTCTTTGCCATACCAGTGGAAAAAATCACTCCATGAAGACGAGGTATTTCATAGTAATAGCCATTTTAGTACTCCGATACAATACGAAAATAATATAGCTATTCCAACAACGGATGCAGATGGTAAACGTTATATGACCATGATAAATTCAGAAAATGGAAAAACTATTTGGCAATGGAATGATATTGAAAGCATAAGCTCTGATTATATTGATATTTCTTACAATTATACAAATAACAATCTCTTGACATACCAATGCGGTGGTTGGAGTATTTGTATTAATTTAGAAACAGGAACTACTCACTGGAAAATACAACGAGAAAAATCATACGAACCAAGGATTCAAAAATATATTGACAATAATTATTTTACAACCACCAGTATAACTAGAACAGATGGTTATGATGAGCATATTGCTTATAAAGGAGACATTCAAACTGGAGAATTAACTGAATTTTTAAGGGCAAATTATTCTTGTGAGTATGTTGGTCCTATTACGGAGAATGGATGGGTTGGAGGCATAACTAATATTATTAAAGCACCATCAAATAGCAATTTATTAGCCATAACTTATGCAGAACCTTTACCTGAATGGGTTGTAAATTCCTATTTAGGACTTTATAATACACAAACGCAAGAATGGGTATATGAACGCAAACTAATGGCTCCCCCCTTGTGGAATACTAGCGTATATTGGCCACAAATTTATGATAATAAAGTGTATGCATCAGTTGGCAATAACCTAGTTTGTCATGATTTATATACAGGAGAACAATTATGGAGAAGGGAATTTAATAATGACTTTCTATTCTCAGGATTCATAATAGAAGATGATAAAATAATTGCCAATAACGAGGATTTAACTTTGTATTGCTTAGACCCTGAAACCGGAAATAATATATGGACAGGCGAAGGAGCAGGAACTTGCAGCAGGATGTCATATCTTAATGGCATTGTTTATTTTGTGGGTGGTGGTGATAGCAGATTCCATGCTGTAGATATTGAAACAGGCGAAACGGTTTGGCGGCTCGATGCCAAAAAACTTGAAGGCAGCGAAGGCAGGTTTAAAACAAATGCTGTATATGTTATTCCCGGCGAAAATGGTAATAAGGGAAAAGTAATTGCCCTAACGCATATGTATGCATACTGTTTTGAAGCTTACCAGTAAGTATTATTAGAGGTCTAACAGGTTTTGAAAACCTGTTAGACCTAATAAATAGTGCTAACCATATGGAAAACTAATATGTCGAATAGCTCGCAAGGGGATATTACCAGACAAAGGTTTAATGAGATATGGGAAAGAATTGACATTTTTGGTACTGACGAAAGGTAGTTTTAAGTTATGAAACGAAATATAGTAATATTATTAATTATCATCTCTTTTGGAGCTTGTCATAAAGATGAAATAGACAATATACAAAAAGATGATGATGGAATTTTTGTCTCATTGTCGTACCATTGGAAAAAATCTTTACATGAAAATAATGTTTTTCATAGTAATAGCTATTTTAAAACACCTATACAATATGAAAATAATATAGCTATACCCACGACCGATGCAAATGGCAAGCGTTATTTTACAATGATAAATTTAGATAACGGAGAAACTGTTTGGCAATGGAATGATATTGAAGACTTAAGTACTGACTATATAGATATTTCTTATGCTTATATATATAATAATTTATTGACTTTTCAAAAAGGGGGGTGGAGCTTATGTATAAATTTAAAGACAGGAACCACTTATTGGAAATTATTAAGAGATAATTCTTTTCATGCAAAAATTTCGGGGTTAAATAACACATATTACTCTTTTGGAAATACAAATCAATATTCAGATTATAATATAAAAGTAGGGCATAAAGGAGATATCCAAACCGGAGAAATTGAAGAATTTCTGGAACCTAAATTTTCATTTGAGTATTCTATTGGAAACAGAATGTGCGATGTAACCGAAATAGTTCCTTATGAAATTGATGGCATAAACCATCTTGTTGTTGTTTACCAAGAACTTGCCTCCTCTTCAATTTGGAATTTCCAATCTTTCCTTGGTTTATATAATGAAGAAACCAATGAATGGGTTTACGAGCGAAAAATAATGAACGAACCAAACCTAAATGGAGTAAGCCTTGCCCCACCGGTAATATATAATAATATGTTTTATGCTAATATCGGTCACGAGTTGATTTGTCACAACATTTCAACCGGCGAACAAGTATGGAAAAGACAATTTACTCAGGATTTTATGTTTTCGGGATTTATAATCGAAGATGATAAAATAATTGCCAATAACGAGGATTTAACTTTGTATTGCTTAGATCCTGAAACCGGTGGTACTATTTGGACAGGTGAAGGAGCAGGAACTTGTAGCCGTATGTCGTATCTTAATGGCATTGTTTATTTTGTGGGTGGTGGCGATAGTAGGTTCCATGCCGTAGATATTGAAACAGGTGAAACGGTTTGGCGACTCGATGCAAAAAAACTGGAAGACAGTGAAGGCAGGTTTAAAACAAATGCTGTATATGTTATTCCCAGCGAAAGTGGTGATAAGGGAAAAGTAATTGCCCTAACGCATATGTATGATTACTGTTTTGAGGCATACCAGTAATTATTAGAGATCTAACAGGTTTTGAAAACCTGTTAGATCTAATATTATTTATCAAATTCTAGATTTCTCAACCTCTTCAACTGTGCCATTTACCTTTATATCTTTAATGTTTAATTGTAAATTCTTTATTCCTCTATAATTATTTTCATCTATTGAAAAACAAATATCAAAAAAATCTCCAGAATTAATGTATTCAAATAAATTTGCCTGTTGAAAAGCGATTGCAGAATAATTATTAAAAGGATCAGTTTCTTGAATAAGCGAAAGCTTTAAATGTTCTTTTGTTAATCCAACAATTCGTCCTTCTCCATTATCAGCAACATTTTTTGCAACAAATACAGGTGCCATATTACCAGGACCAAAAGGCCGAAATTGCTTTAATATTCTATAAAACTTAGCGTTTACTTGATTTAAATCAAGCCTGCCATCAATTTCTACCTGAGGAATTAACTGTTCATCCTTAATCGTTTCACAAACAATTTTTTCGAATCGCTCAATAAATTCAGGTACTTTTTCAATTTTCAATGTCAGGCCTGCGGCATACATATGCCCGCCAAAATTTTCCAACAAATCGCTACACGCTTCTATTGCCTGATAAATATCAAACCCTACTACTGACCTTGCTGAACCTGTAGCAACACCATTCGATGCTGTTAATACTATTGTAGGACGATAATGGGTTTCAATCAAACGAGAAGCTACAATTCCAACAACACCTTTATGCCATTTAGAATTATATAATACTGTAGATTTACGATTACTAAGCTCTTTCTCGTCGGCCAATACACTTAAAGCATCTTGAGTAATAGTTCTATCAATATTTTTTCTTGCATCATTAAAGAAATTTACGCTATTAGCTGCAATTTTTGCACTTCGTTCATTATCTGCCAACAGCAATTCAACTGCTTTATCAGCCGACTCCATCCTTCCTGCTGCATTAATTCTTGGTCCTATTTTAAATACTATATCTTCAACTGCAATATCTTTTTCGGTTAAACCGGCAAGACTAATAATTGATTTTAAACCTTCTCGTGGATCTTTATTTAGTTGTATTAATCCATAATGAGAAAGAATTCTATTTTCATCAACAATGGAAACTATATCTGATGCAATACTTACAACTACCAAATCTAAGTAGGGAATTAATCTTTCAAAGTCAATATCATTTTTTTGAGCGTAAGCTTGAATAAGCTTAAAACCAACACCACAACCAGAAAGGTCTGCAAAAGGATAATTACAGTCGGGACGCTTAGGGTCTAAAACCGCTACTGCATCAGGAATTTCGGCACCGGGAAAGTGATGATCACAAACAATAAAATCTATTCCATTTTCCTTTGCATAATCAATTTTATCATTTGCTTTTATTCCACAGTCCAATGCAATAACTAATGAATAAGAATTTTTGTGGGCATAATCAACTCCTTGAAATGAAACACCATATCCTTCACTATACCTATCAGGGACATAATATCCAACATTATCGTAAAATTCTTTGAGAAATGAATACATCAATGCAACCGATGTGGTTCCATCAACATCATAGTCACCATAAACTAATATATTCTCACCTCTTATTATTGCTTCCCTAATACGCACAACGGCTAAATCCATATCCTTCATTAAGAATGGATCATGCAAATCACCCAACTCAGGTCGAAAGAATGCTTTAGCCTGATCAAATGTTTTAACACCTCTTTGAGTTAAGAGGTTTGCTAGTATAGGTTCTATGTTTAATTCATTCGCCAGTTTTTCATTGTCTTGTTTGCTCCCTTGTTTTTTTAGCAACCATCTTTTTTCCATATATAACTTTCATATTTTTTTACTTTTTTAGGTTCATCCCAAATACTTGTTCAATCTTTACTTTTAAAACATCTTTTACTTTTTCGTAATTCTGTTTTTCACCAAGTTCCTTCTCCATTGATGTTACTCCCTTGTTAACAAAACCGCAAGGGTTAATATGATTAAAGTATTCGAGATTGGTGTTTACATTTAAAGCAAATCCATGCATTGTAATGAATCTGCTTGCCTTAACACCTATTGCGCAAATTTTCCGAACCCTACTAGTTTCTGTTTCAAGCCACACTCCGGTAGCTCCTTGTAAACGTTCCGACTCAATACCAAATTCTTTTAGCATTAGAATTATTGATTCTTCTAATTTAGCAATATATTGTTTTACCTGCAAATTAAATCGTTCCAGATCGATAATTGGATAGCCAACTATTTGTCCCGGGCCATGATAAGTAATATCTCCACCACGGTTTGTTTTAACGTATGTAGCCTGAATCTTATTTAAAAACTCATCACTAATTAATAAATTATTTTGCTCTCCACTTTTTCCTAAAGTATATACATGTGGATGTTCACAGAATAGCAAATTCCCCTCAATTTCTGTTTGATTTTCTTCGGTCAGATCTCTATTTTCTGCTTTAATGTTTAAATATTTAGCAAAAAATTCCTCCTGATAATCCCAGGCATTCTTATATTCAATTATTCCTAAATCTTCGAATTTTACATTTTTCATCTTTACAAAATTTGCTAAACTACATTAATTGCTTGTGCTTTTAATCAAGATACCAATATCTCTCAATATTAAATCCAGTCAATGACTGGTTAATGTGAACAAACGTGATTTTCTGCTTTGTAAGATGATCTTACCAATGGACTGCTTTCCACAAACTGAAATCCCTTATCAATACCTATTTTATGATATTCCTCAAATTTCTCAGGAGTGATATAGTCAATAACAGTCATATGATCTTTTGTTGGAGCTAAATATTGACCTATAGTCATTACCTTACACCCAACAGCCAAAAGATCATCCATTGTTTGAATGATCTCCTCTTCGGTTTCTCCAAGACCTAACATAATTCCTGATTTCGCAACCAAGCCGGAATCAGCAATTTGTTTTATTACCTGTAAACTTGTTTGATATTTAGCTCTACTTCTTATTTCAGGTGTTAATCTCTCTACTGTTTCCAGGTTATGAGAAATCACCTCAGGTTTAGCTTCTATAACTTTTTCGATATCTTCTTTAATATTGTCAAAATCAGGAATTAAAGCTTCAATTGTAGTCTCAGGATTTATTACTTTAATTTTTTTAATTGTATCTGCCCAAAATGACGCACCCCCATCATCCAAATCATCACGATCGACCGAAGTAATAACGCAATGCTTAACACTCATCAGTTTTACAGATTCGGCTATACGATTTGGCTCATCCCAATCAACGGGCAAAGGCTTCCCCGTTTTAACACCACAAAATTTACAT
>WTBR01000068.1 GCA_013138975.1 Bacteroidales bacterium | reverse complement strand
CCCATATATACTAATAATACACTTATATCCGATGGCGAAACACCACTTATACGTGCTGCCTGACCAACACTAGTTGGCTGAACACGCTTTAGCTTCTGTCTTCCTTCTGTCGATAAAGATGCTATTTTATCATAATCATAACTTTCTGAAATCTTTACATATTCCAGCCTTTTTAATTTATCTGCAACTATTTGTTCTCTTTCAATGTATCCTGAATACTTTATAAGCACTTCCGCTGATTCAATTATTTCATCGCTCTTTATATCTATTCGATCAATAATTTCTTTTAATTTTGGAATAAGTAGTATTAAGTCTTCAAGCTTTACTTGTGGTCTTAGCAACACATCAAGCAGCTTTCTTTTTTGCTTTATAGGTGGTGTATTAACCTTTTCTAAATATTCGTTTATTTCATTTGGCGTTATACTATATTCCTTTATAAATTTTATTATCGAATCTCGCGATTCAATTTTTCCTTTTAAAAGATTAAATCTACTTTCTTCAGCTAATCCCATTTTAAATGAAAATTCTGTTAATCGTAAATCAGCATTATCTTGTCGTAATAAAATCCTATATTCTGCTCTTGAAGTAAACATTCTATATGGTTCATCCACTCCCTTTGTAACTAAATCGTCTATAAGAACACCAATATATGCCTGATCTCTGTTAAGAACAAACTCCTCTTTATTCTCAACTTTTAAACTAGCATTTATTCCTGCCATCATACCTTGAGCGGCTGCTTCCTCATATCCTGTAGTTCCATTAATTTGACCTGCAAAATACAACTTGCTTATTTTTTTTGTTTCCAAGGTATGCTTTAATTGAGTTGGTGGGTAATAATCATACTCAATAGCATACCCCGGTCTGTATATTTTTACATTTTCAAGACCTGCTATGCTTTTTAATGCTTTAAGTTGAACTTCCCAAGGTAACGATGAAGAAAATCCATTTATATAGTATTCATTTGTAGTTTGTCCTTCCGGTTCAAGAAATAACTGGTGCTCAGTTTTCTCGGCAAAAGTCACAATCTTATCTTCAATACTTGGACAATAACGCGGACCAACCCCATTTATGGTTCCTGTAAAAAGTGGGGATTCTTTAAATCCGGTTTCTAAAATACGATGTACTTCACTATTTGTATAAGTAGTATAACAACTTTTATTATTCTGTACTTTAAAATCATGTTCTAAAAATGAGAACTGACCTCCACCCTCGTCACCTTTTTGTTCATCTACTTTTGCAAAATCAATGCTTCGTGCATCTATTCTTGCGGGTGTTCCTGTTTTCATTCTTCCTACCTCGAAACCAAAAGTTTCTAATTGCTCAGAAATACCTTTTGAAGTTGCTTCGCCTGCACGCCCTCCTTCAACTTGTTTTGTACCAACATGCATTAAACCATTTAAAAAAGTGCCATTGGTTAAAATAACTGAATTCGATTCTATTTTAATTCCAAGTTTAGTTATAACTCCCTTTACATTATTATCCTTAATTATAAGTTCAGTTACTAAATCTTGCCACAAATCTAAATTATCAATGTTTTCGAGTATATTTCTCCATTCCATAGAAAAAATCATTCTGTCGCATTGTGCTCTTGGGCTCCACATCGCTGGTCCCTTTGAACAATTTAACATGCGAAACTGAATCATGCTTTTATCTGTGACAATTGCAGAATAACCTCCTAAGGCATCAATTTCCTTTACTATTTGTCCTTTTGCTATTCCTCCCATTGCAGGATTACAAGACATTTGTGCGTATTTTGTCATGTCCATTGTTATTAACAATGTTTTTGACCCCATATTTGCTGCGGCAGCAGCAGCTTCACAACCAGCATGCCCTCCACCAACCACAATAACATCATATTCTGGTAACATATCTACTATTTTGAATTTTTTGGAAAATTATGAAAGTTTTTTAAATCTTTCTAAATAAAGGTTCTCTTTTTCTCTCATTTTTACTTTTTCTTCATCAGTCTTGTCTTCGTATCCTATAAGATGAAGTATTCCATGAATCATTACTCGATGTAACTCTTCAATGAAGGTAACATTAAAATGCCTTGAATTGTTCTTAACTGTAGTAATACTTATATAAATATCCCCATTAATAGTGTTTTCTTCACAATAATTAAAAGTAATTATATCGGTAAAGTAATTATGAGATAGATATTGCTTGTTAATCTCTAAGAGGTAATTATCTGAAGTAAAGATAAAATTAATTATTCCCAGCTCTGATTTCTCTGCAGTAATGGATTCATTAATCCAATTTTTAATACGTATTCGCTCTTTTAATTGGAATTTTATTTCTTCGGTGAAGAATTTTGTTGGCATTCCTATTTTAAGTTGAATTTTATTTCAACGCGATTTCCTTTTCCATGAAAAATCACATCGTCTGCAAGATGTTTCATTAAATAAACACCCCTACCATGAATATTTTCTATATTTTCAGGAATAGTTGGATCCGGTACATTATAGAAGTTAAAACCCGGCCCTTCATCTTCGATAAAAATGCTAATATAATTTTCTGTTACTTTAAACTCAACTTTTACGTTTTTTGATACATCCTGACTATTTCCATGCACAATAGAATTATTAACTGCTTCAATCGTCGCAATTAAAATTTTACCATAAACTTCCGAGTTAATTTTAGCCTCTTCTGAAACTTCATCAATAATCTTTTCGATTTTATTGATGTTCTCAATTTTCGACTCAATTAAAATGCTTTTTTCCATTGTTATTATACTATTTAGCACTTTTTATATCTTTAAGTAATACGATTATCGCATTATACTCAATTATTTACAATTTGTTACACTTTTAATATTGTATTTTTCAAATATAAGGTTTTTATGAGATAATTACTGTCTGCTTAACCAATTTTTTGGGTTTAATACTTTTGTTTCTTCGTAAATCCTTAAGTGTAGCATAGATCCTTTATCATTGTCCGAATAATATACATCTCCTATGTAAAAATCATTTCCAATTTTATCACCTTGCTTTACTCTAACGTTAACAATGTTTGAGTACAAGGTTAAAAAATGTCCGTGCCTCACTATAACGGCCATATTAGCTCCGGGAACAGCAAAAACTTTTTTGACTTCGCCCTCAAAAATAGTTTTTACTTTTGAGTCTTTTGTTGTACCAATATCAATGCCTTCGTTGTTAATCATTACACCTTTTATTAGCGGATGAGGATGTTTACCAAATTCTTGAATTATAATCCCATTTTCTACCGGCCACTTAAGTTTTGCTTTTGTACTTTTAAATTTTTGCGTAATAATTTCCTCATTTGCGCTTAAAGTTTTAAAAGTTTTATTTCCTTTAGCTTCATGTGCAATAAGATCTGCAATTGCATTTTTTAATTGCTTCATTGTTTTTTCTTTGCTTTCAATCTGCTTTTTTAAATCACGCTCTCTTCTTTTTAATCTATTTATTTCGCTGCTTTCTCTAATCTTTTCATTATTTAAATGTGCTTTTTCTTTTTCTTTATTTGAAAGTAATCTTAATTTATCATTCTTTTTATCCAGTAACTGTTCTGTTTCAAACTCCAAGTTTTTTTGCGTTACAACGATTTTCTGTGCCTGTTTCTTTCTATACTTTGTGTATTCCTTAAAATAACGCATTCGTCTATATGCCTGATTAAAATCTTCAGCGGCCAATATAAACATCATTCGGTCAAAATTATTGCGGTTTTTATATGCGAAATAAATCATTTGCGCATACTCCTCTTTTAAATCTTTTAAATCCAATTCAAATTTTGTAATATTATCCTTGTTTTTTTCTATTTCCTTCTCAAGTAAATCAATTTCTTCGCTTATCTCTTCTATTAACCTCCCACGCAAATCGATTCTTTTTTTAATTATTAGCAATTTATTTAATCCAACAGATTTAGACTTTTCGGTTTGTTTTAACAATTGATTAGTAATGTTGATGCTTTCCTGTGTTTTTAATTGTCTTTGGTTTAGTTCCTCTGTGGTTTGCGAAAAAACGTTACTTGATACAAGTATTATTATTATTACCGAAAATGCGTTTTTAAAAAATCGTTTTTTCATTGCTTTTTGCTATAAATATTACCGTTAAAATATTGATTTAGTTTCAATCTTCTTTATTAAATATTTGTTCTTATTACCCATTTCATTTGATAATTTCCATAATTCCAAAGCGGTTTCTTTATTCCCAACCATAAATTGAATATCACCGTAGTGTTCAACTATAACTTCACTTTGAGCTCCTCCATGCTCAAATGCCTTTTTTATATAATATAATGCATCCTGATATTTTTCTAATTTAAATAATATCCAAGCATAAGTATCAAGGTAAGTGTCATTATTTGGCTCAATAATTATTGTTTTCTTACTTAAACTTTCAGCATATTCGAGTTTTTCTTCTCTTACAGAAAGGTAATAGCTATAATTATTAATTACATAAATATTTTCCGGTTCCTTTTTTAATACTAATTCAAAAAAGTAATCCGATTGCTTATATTCTTTTTTATTATGATATGCTTCTCCTAAATTAGTGTAAAAATCTATCTCCAAATCCGGTTGGTTTTCAATCCATTTTAAACCTTTGTTTAAAATTTCAACCGCTTCTTCAGGTTTGTTTATTTGATTTGCCGAAACGCCATTAAAAAGATAAAACAAGGCATGCTGCGGAAAACTATCTATAGCTTCAATAGATTTGGTATATAATTGATCAAAGTTACCACTAAAACTATATATTGATAAAAGTTGCTCCCAAATAACTACATTACCGGTAAAGTTATCTAAGATATATTCCATCTCTGTTTTAGCTTCATCTAACAAATTTGATTTTATTAAATATTCGGCGTGTATAGTATAAACATCCTGAACGTCCGGATAAATCTTTTTTAGTAATAATAAATTTTCAATTATCTGTTGGTTATAAATAGTAAACTCGCTTTGTGTATTTAATAATGAAACGAAGATTAAAATTTTCTGATTAACTTCTATTCCCTCATGATAAATTACTTTTTTAATGGTTTTAAAAGTATTATCGTAGTCCATTTTTTTTCTGTAAAAATCAACTATAGACATTAAACCCAAGGCATTTGTACTATCTAATTTAAATAATTTATCGTAATTTTCTTTTGCCTTAATAAATAAATTATCATTTGTGTACATCTCAGCTTTTATCCCATAGTATTTTGGTACGTTTGGATAATGAAGAATGAGCTTATCAATCTCATCATAAGCTTTTGTTTTGTTTCCAATTTTTAAATATAGCTGTTGCTTAGCCATGGTTAAATTTTCATTTACACCACTACTTTTTTCAATATCATTGTATAATCCTATTGCACGCTTAAAATTTCCAATATGCTCATATAAAGCGGCTAAATTATATGGTATTTCTAAATCTGTGTTATTAATTAAATATAGTTGTTCGTATGTTTTTATCGCTTTTTCGTACTCTTTAGTAATTATATATAATTTACCCAAATTTACTTTATACCATTTATTTTCAGGATCAGTTTCGGTTGCTTGTTCTGCGTATTTTATGGCAGTCTCAAAATTTTGAATTATTTCGTTGATTTTAGAAATTTCTGCCATAACAGCATCAGCATTGGGATCCAACTCTAAACATTGATAATATAATGCTAATGCTCCATTTAAATCACCTAAAACTTTTTTGCGATTTGCCTCAAGAAAGTAATAGTAATATTGCTGTTCGTTATCCTTGCTAAGTTCGTTCTTAATTTTAACCTTAGATTTCTTAATATTCCTCTGTCCACTGCACGATGTAATACTTAAAAAAGCTATTACAATTACAAATACCACTTTTATCCTCATATCTATATAAATTTTTTACAATTATAAACATAACACAAAAAACCTGCGTTAAGTTTACAAATTGCAATTTTTAACATTTATTAAGAAATCTATTTTACTCCGGTACTACCAAAACCACCTGCTCCCCGATCGGTTTCATTCAATACTTCTACTTGAATTAATTCGGCCTGCTCATGTTTAGCGATTACCATTTGACAAATGCGTTCTCCATTTTCAATAGTAACTTCCTCATTTGATAAATTAATCAATATTACTCCTATTTCTCCTCTATAATCGGCATCAATTGTTCCCGGAGTATTTAACACCGATAATCCTTTTTTTAAAGCTAATCCACTTCTTGGACGTACTTGAGCTTCGTAACCCACCGGTAACTCAATAAATAATCCTGTCGGAATCAATATCCGCTCAAGTGTTTTTAAGGTTTTGGCTTCTGTTAAGTTAGCTCTTAAATCCATTCCTGCTGAATGATCGGTACTATAACCCGGTATAGGATTATTAGATTTGTTTACAATATTAATTTTCATTTCTAAAATGTTTTTTTTCTTTATAAAATGCGATTCCCACAAAAGTTAATAACATAAAAGTATTAATGATTAGAAATATAACTTGATTTTCTATTCGTATAATTCGATTTATTCCAAACAAGGCAAATGCCAGAATTAAATAAAAGGATATTTTTTTGAAATCATATTTAATAAAATAGTGCCTAGTACTTAAATAATATGATACACCTAGCATTATGGCATAACTTAATAAACTCGCAATTGCCGAACCTACATATCCTATTCGAGGTAACAGAACAATATTTAGAATTACCGTAATTATGGCACCAATTCCGGCAATCAATATGCCATATTTAGTTTTATCTGTAACCTTATACCATATTGATAAGCTAAACAAAATGCCAAATAACAATTTTGCCACAAGAAGAATTGGTACAACATGTAATCCTGGCCAAAAGTCTTTGTCGATAAAGTATTTTAAAATATCTATATAAAAGACAACTCCTAAAAATATTATTAAGCCGAAGATTATAAAATAATTCATTACATCAGCGTACAGTTTTTTTGCCTCTGAACTCTCCGAATTTTTAAAGAAAAACGGCTCTGCCGCATATCGAAACATCTGAATAAACAAAACCATTAAAACCGAAAGCTTAAAATTCGCTCCATAAATTCCTAACTGTGACATAGGATTTGGATCATTAATCAACTTTGGAATAAGTATGTTGCCGATTTGATCGTTCAGCTGGCCTGCTAAACCTATTAATAAAATTGGAAATGAATATTTTAATAGGCGTTTTAATAATGAAAAATCTAACTGTGGTTTTACTTTTAATATTTCCGGAAGCAATATTAACAATGTTATTCCGCTACCAACCAAGTTTGCAATAAGAACATAATCCAAAGCATATTCGGGATTATAGATACTCGCAAAAAAGCTCTCGCTTCCTGCTTCGTAAAGATTCCTGCATAAAACCAAGTAAAAAACATTAATAAAAATATTTACAGCTATACCCGCTAACTTAATGAACATAAACTTTATAGGTCGTTCATCGATTCGCAATTTTGCAAAAGGAATTGCACTTAGTACATCGAAGGAAAGAATTAAAACAAAATATATAACTAACCTATAACTATCAATCTCGAAATAACTCTGCCACTGATTTCTTAATATAAAGGAACTTAGTATAAAAATGGTACTAGTAGCTATAATTGTAAAAAGACTTGTTCCAAGAACTTTATTATAATCTTCATCTTTTTTGCTTGCGAATCGGAAAAATCCAGTTTCCATTCCAAAAGTTAGTAATGCAAGGAAAATAGCTGTGTTACTATAAAAAAAAGTTAATTTACC
The DNA here is from genome assembly GCA_013138975.1 of Bacteroidales bacterium. Lineage (GTDB taxonomy): Bacteria > Bacteroidota > Bacteroidia > Bacteroidales > UBA12077 > UBA12077. The sequence goes on along the minus strand of WTBR01000068.1, from coordinate 100,364 downwards.
ATATAGGAACGGTTTCAGAGCGGGCGTATGAATTATAATTAATAAATAATTCAAAAACCTTCCAACCATTGTACTCAAACCGTAAATTACGGTTTGTCCGGCGAGTTTTTTAATCTGACTCAAATCCTTACTTAAATTATATTTTATACCAATTACAAAGTAAAACTTCTTATTCTTATTATCATAATATTTGCAATTTTATATATTAACAGTATACTTAGATTAAATAAATCTGATAGTATTTTAATTAATTCGTAATTGTTTCTATTTTTGTTGATTAAATAAAAATTAAAAATCATGAAAAAAATTACTTTATTATTTATAGCATTTTCGTTATTAATTTTTTCTTGCCAGGTTGATGAATCAAAAAAGAAAAAAGAAGATCAACTTTACAAGATAGAAACTGATTACGGTGATATGGTATTTAAATTATATGATGCCACTCCACTGCATAAAGAAAATTTTATAAAACTTATCGAACAAGGTTATTTTAATGATTTACTTTTTCATAGAGTTATTGATGGTTTTATGATACAGGGTGGTGATCCCAATTCGCAAAATGCAGAAGCAGGAATAGCACTAGGTAATGGTGGTCCTGATTATACTATTCCCGCAGAATTTGTAGATTCACTATTTCATAGAAAAGGTGCTATTGCAGCAGCTCGACAAGGTGACAATACAAATCCTGAAATGCGTTCATCAGGTTCTCAATTTTATATTGTACAAGGTTTTGTTTATGACGATGAAGCTGTTAAAAAAGTAGAAGATAGAATTAATTCTTCAATACATAATAACCTAGTAACCAAATATATTGAAGAAAATAAAAACGAAGCCTTTAATACAGGCGGAACAATTGATTATGAAATTTTTGTTCCCAACGCACGTAAAAAGGCTGAAGAAGAAATTAAATCTCAAGGATTATATAAAATCCCTGAAAATAAATTAAGTGTATATAGAACTATTGGAGGCACTCCTCATTTAGACAATGCATACACCGTTTTTGGCGAAATAGTTGAAGGATTAGAAGTAATTGATAAAATTGCTGCTGTTGAAAATGATGAAAGAAACAGACCGTTGAAAGATATTAAAATGAAAATAAAAAAGTTGTAACTTATTAAAATCATGATAGAAAAGATTAATCAATATTTAGAGGATACGAAAGAATTTGTTGCATCAACATTAGATGAAATAGAATCATTTCGAATTAAATATATGGGAAAGAAGGGATTGGTAAATGATCTTTTCTCTGAATTCAAAAATGTTCCACGTGAAAACAAAAAAGATGTTGGACAAAAATTAAATGAACTTAAGATTTCAATTCAAGAAAAAATAAGTTCGTTAAAAGAAAATCTAGAAGATAAAACAGATACAAGTTCTGGTATTGATATGAGCTTACCTGGCGATTCTTTAAAATTAGGAACTCGTCATCCGATATCAATAGTGCGAAATGAAATTAATGATATTTTTAAACGATTAGGTTTTACCGTTTCCGAAGGGCCAGAAATTGAAGATGATTGGCATGTATTCTCAGCCTTGAATTTTCCTGAAGAACATCCTGCACGAGATATGCAAGACACTTTTTTTATTGAAACTAATCCTGATATATTATTGCGAACCCATACATCGTCGGTTCAAGCACGTGTTATGGAAAATTCTACACCTCCTATTCGCACAATCTCACCTGGTCGTGTTTTTAGAAACGAAGCTATAAGCGCTCGTGCTCATTGTATTTTTCATCAGGTTGAAGGATTATATATTGATGAAAATGTTTCTTTTGCTGATCTTAAACAAACTCTTCTTTACTTTGCTAAAGAAATGTTTGGTGAAAAAACAGAAATTCGTTTACGTCCTTCGTACTTCCCTTTTACTGAACCGTCAGCTGAAATGGATGTAGCTTGTAATATTTGTGGTGGTAAAGGTTGCAATGTATGTAAATATACGGGTTGGTTAGAAATTCTTGGTTGTGGAATGGTTGATCCTAATGTATTGGAAAGCAGTGGTATTGACAGTAAAAAATATACTGGTTTTGCATTCGGTATGGGAATTGAGCGAATAACAATGCTTAAGTATGGAGTTAAAGATCTTCGCCTTTATTTTGAGAACGATGTGCGATTTTTAAATCAATTTAAATCGGCTTTATAATTTTACTCTTTAAATATAAAAGCCCGGCTAAAAATTTAGCCGGGCTTTCTTTTACATTATTTTTAAATTATTTCTCCGGGTTTAATCTTATTTCGTAGGACATTTCTATTGCCTTTTTATAAACTGCGCTTACTCCACAATAATTTTCGTCTGATAAACTAACGGCTCTTTGTATTTTATCAATAGGTAAATCCTTACCCCAAAATTTATATATAACTTTTATTTTATTATAATGCTTTGGATGCTCTTCTGTCATTTCTGACTCGATTTCAATCGCAAAATCATCAAAATCAACTTTCATTTTTTTTAATATTGAAACTACATCCATTCCTGTACAGCCTGCTAAAGATAATAGCATTAATGGTTTTGGTCTTGGACCTTTGTCAGCACCACCAACAGATTCCATAGCATCTATTGTAATTTTGTGACCATTTACGTCGCTTTCAAAAGCCATTCCATTTATCCAATTTACATTAAGTGAAGTTTTCATATCTATATATTTTTATAATTATATTTATTATTTTTACGAAAGTACGTTAAATTATATATTTCGAATACTAAAATATAAAACAAAATACCTATTTTTGCTTTTTAAATTTATGAATTATTACAATATTTTTCAATAAATATTAGATTTAAATCCTAAAGGACTAAAAATATAAATGAAAAATCGCGATAAAATACCTACTTGTGATAATTGCTTTTCCGATTTAGACACTGTTTTTAAGCATCTTACGCCAGAAGAACATGCTATAGTTGATAAAGATAAAGTTTGTAATTTTTACAAACGAGGAAATATTATTTATCATGAAGGAAACAGAACCAATGGTTTTTACTGTATTAATTCAGGTGTTGTTAAAATTTTTAAAACCGGTATTGATGGCCGTGAACAAATTATTGCTTTTGCGAAAAAAGGAGATATTATAGGTTTTCGTTCAATTTTAAGTAACGAACTTGCTTGTTCTTCATCTAAGGTTATTGATGATGCTGTTCTTTGTTTCGTTCCAGGAGAAACTTTAATTAGTTTGGTAAAAACGAATGGTAATTTTTCTATGGCCATGATGCAACAAACTTGCAAGGAATTAGGAGAAGCAAATTCTTTTATTACTGATATTGCACAAAAAACGGTTCGTGAAAGATTAGCGGAAGTACTTTTAAATTTAAAAAATATTTTTGATTTAGATGCTGATCAAGTATTACAAATTTCTCTTACCAGGGAAGAGTTAGCTAATATTGTAGGCACTGCAACAGAATCTGTTATTAGGCTTTTATCCGAATTTAAACACGATAAATTAATTGATTTAAACGGACGAAAAATTAAATTGTTAAACATCAAACAATTAGAAAAAATATCTAACGCATTTAATTAAATATTTACTTCATACATTATAAAAAAAGCTCTGATCACAAAAATCAGAGCTTTTTTATTTTAATTGTTTATATCTTAAAAATCTTTCTAATTTTTCTTTCTTCTTAAAAGGCGTTTTAAACCCCTTTTTTCTACTTTAAAATTAAAATAAGGTACTTTGTTCACCCACATCTCTAACTCTACTTAAATGCTTATATGCGTTCTCCGTTGCCTCTCTTCCTCGTGAGGTTCTTTTAATATATCCTTCTTTAATTAAAAACGGTTCATAAACTTCTTCAATTGTGCCGCTATCTTCTCCTATTGCAGTTGCAATTGTAGTAATACCAACTGGTCCACCTTGAAATTTATCAATAATGGTTAATAAAATTTTATTATCCATTTCATCTAATCCATGTTTATCAATATTTAAAGCTTCCAAAGCATACTTAGAAATTTCCAGATCTATTTTTCCATTTCCTTTTACTTGAGCAAAATCACGAACTCGTCGTAAAAGTGCATTTGCAATTCTTGGTGTTCCACGTGAACGAGAAGCAATTTCTACTGCTGCATTATCTTTAATTTCTACTTTTAAAATTCCTGATGATCGTTTTACAATTGAAGTAAGTATTTTAAAATCATAATATTCGAGATGTGAACTTATTCCAAACCTTGCTCTTAAAGGACTTGTAAGTAAACCAGATCGTGTTGTTGCACCAATTAAAGTAAATGGATTTAGTGTAATTTGAACTGATCGTGCACTTGGACCTTTATCAATCATTATATCAATACGATAATCCTCCATAGCCGAATATAAATATTCTTCGACTACAGGACTTAATCTGTGAATTTCATCAATAAATAAAACATCTCCTTCTTCAAGATTTGTTAATAACCCTGCCAAATCACCTGGTTTATCTAAAACGGGCCCAGAAGTTAATTTAAGATTTACACTAAGTTCATTTGCTATTATATTTGCCAGAGTGGTTTTTCCTAATCCCGGTGGTCCATGCAATAACACATGATCTAAAGCTTCATTTCGCATTTTTGCGGCTTGAACAAAAATCTTTAAATTCTCTACTACTTTTAATTGACCTTTAAAATCTTTAAAATCTAAAGGACGTAGCTTTTTTTCAAATTCCTGTTCTTTATCTTCAAATTGCTTTTCTTTCTTATCGTCTGATAAATCCCTAATATCAATATCTTCCATCTAAAATATTTTCTTCTCAAATTTAAAACTAATTCTCTGTATTATGTAATTTAACTTTTACGCCATTAATTTTATACTCTTTTCCCTCTTTATATTGAACTACAATAATTAAATCACCAAATTCATTGTATTTCGACCATGTTTTAACCTTCTTTCCTGCATCGAAATAACCTTCTTTTTTTAAACTTCCATCAGGATAATAATATTCATGTTTACCGTCCGGATTCCCTTGCAAATATTTACCTTTAAAGCTAATTTTATCTTTATCAATATAATAACTTATCCATTCTCCATCTTTTTCATTATAAACATATTTACCAATATATTTATGATCACCAATAATATAATTCCACTCTCCTTCTTGGTTGCCTTCAATATAATTCCCTTTCGAAATTATATTTCCTAATTTATCATATTCTATTGCTTCTCCGTCTATTTGTCCGTAAATAAAATATTCTTCTTTTAACAATTCTCCGGTTTCATAATACCAATTCCATATTCCTCTTAATTTCCCACCAGTGTAAGAACCAATTTGTTGAATACGTCCATTACTATAAAAATATTTCCATTCTCCTGTCTTTTTACCATTTATAAAACTTCCTTGTGCTTTCTTTTTACCATTTTCATAATAATAAATCCAATCTCCTTTTTCTATTCCCGATTTTAATACAATTCCTTCAGCAACTAATTTACCAATGATATTATATGTTTTTGATTTTATTACTAATCCTTCATTATTAAAATAACGATGCACTCCAATGGGCATATCTTTGTTATAACTTCCTTGAAATTTTAAGTTATTTTGTTGATCGTATTCCTCTTTAATTTCTATGTTAATGTCAAAATCATTTGATTTTAAATCTATCTCATTATTTTTATATTTTATTGATTCTAACAATTTTCCTTCTTCATTAAATATTTTTGAATATCCATTTAGTTTTCCATCAACATAATTTTTTTCTGTCTTTAAAACTCCACTAATATAAAAATATTTCCAAATTCCTTCTTTATTTCCTTCTCTATTATATCTATTAATATTCTCTTTAACAATAACTTCATTATTTCTATATCTAATAATTGAAACAATATTTTTATTAATATCAAATTCGAAACCTATTCCTTGTTTTTTATCATCCAAATATGGAACTATCATTTTTATATTACCTTTTTTAAAATAATATAATGAATTATCATTACGTTTCCCATTAATATACAATTCTTTAGAAGTAATTATATTTTTATAATTTTCTTCTTTAAAATATTTAAAATGATATCCGTTCTTTTTTCCTTGGAAATAATTTATTTTTTGAAGCGTATCTCCTATTTGATCATAAAAAATCCAAATACTATCTAATTTATTATTTATCCACTTTCCTTCCGATTTAGTAATACCAGTAATGTAGAATGATTTCCAAAAGCCTGTAGGTTGATTGTTTTTTAAATATCCTTTACTTGAAATATTACCATTTTTATATTTAAATTCTTTATATACAACATTTGTATTCAATTGTATAGAATCTAGCTGAGCATTCAGTTCTTTACTAACAAAAATAATTATAATTATTAAAATTAAATTTTTCACTTCAAAATATTTTGTCAAAGTTAAATATACAAAAAAAGCAGGGAAAATCTCCCTGCTCCATTATTCATCGAAATAATTTTATAAATTTAATTTCTTTGAAATATCTAACATTGTATCAATTGATTTTTTTGCTTTTTTTATAATACTTTCTTCTAAAATTACTTCAGGTACTTCATATTTCAAGGTATTATATATTTTATTTACTGTAATTAACTTCATAAAATTACAATCGTTACAAGCACAAGTTGAATCCTTTGGTGGTGCCGCTAGATATAATTTATTAGGATCTTGTTTTTTCATTTGATGCAATATACCTGATTCTGTAGCAACAATATATTCTTTACTTTTATCTGTTTTTGTAAATTTTAACAATGCTGAAGTAGATCCAACAAAATCTGAAATGATTTGAATTGTCATTTTACATTCAGGATGTGAAATTATTTTAGCATTTGGATATTCTTTTTTTAACTCTAAAATAGCTTCTAAGGAAAATTCTTCATGAACATGACATGCACCATTCCAAATTACCATATCTTCTCTACCAGTTATTTTTTTTATATAACTTCCTAAATTTCTATCAGGAGCAAATATAATTTTTTGTTCTTTTGGTAAGGATTGAACAATTTGTAATGCATTAGTTGATGTACAACAAATATCTGTCATTGTTTTTATTTCTGCAGTAGTATTAATATAAGAAATAACTAAATGATCTGGATGATTATCTATAAATTTTTTAAATTCTGCCGGTGGACAAGAATCTGCAAGTGAACATCCTGCATTTAAATCTGGAATTAATACTTTACTTTTAGGTGCTAAAATTTTTGCTGTTTCTGCCATAAAGTGAACACCAGCAAATAATATAATATCTGCATCAGTACTAGCAGCCTTTTGTGATAAAGCTAAACTATCGCCAACAAAATCCGCTAAATCTTGAATATCACCTGTTTGATAAAAATGTGCCAGAATTACAGCATTCTTTTCTTTTTTTAATTTATTTATTTCTTCTACTACATTAATATTTTTATCAATTTTCTTATTGACAAATCCATTTGATATTAGGTCGTTGTTAACACACATACTATATATATTATATATATTATTAATTTATCTATTATTATAATAATAATGATATCCTGTTAGTACTGTTATTAAATAATTAAATAATTACTTGTTTTTTACGTTTTCAATAAGCTATTAATACTCTTTTAACAATGTTTGTTGTAGTAATTACTTTGATAATTAATACTATCCAACTTTTATTAACATACTGTTAATAGCCATATGTACTAATAAAAACTTACTTGATTAGTATACAAATCATGTTGATATATTGTTCAATAATTAGAGGCTAAAACTAAAAAATAATTTTTGATTTAATGTAAAAAATAATATAAAGGATGATCTATTTAATAATGCAAGTAAAAGTTTTTAGTTTTTATTGACTTCAATTAACATTCAATTAACATCAAAAGCTTAAATAATTAACAATATTATACTTTATTAACAAAATGACTTAAATGATATAAATTCAAAGCTTTAATGTATTTTAATTAAAACTATAATTTAATTAATGACTTATTAATGTTTGTAATTCAACTATATAATAAGTGATTGTTAACATATAATAGTTTTATTTAAATTAATAAATAAATTATTTACTTTTGAGGAATAATTTTGAATAAATATTAACATAATATGATAAAGATTTCAATAGGTATTGCTTGTGATCATGCAGGATTTGATTATAAAGAAAAATTAAAAGAATATTTAGAATTAGAGGGATATGAAGTCAAGGATTATGGAACATATTCTAATGAAAGTACGGATTATCCTGATTATGCGCATCCTGTTGCTTTAGCAGTTGAAAATAATAAACATAAATTTGGAATTACTATTTGTGGTACTGGAAATGGTATTAATATGACTGCAAATAAATATCAAAAAATTAGAGCTGCTTTATGTTGGAATGTAGAAATTGCAGAATTAGCAAGATTACATAATGATGCTAATATTTGTTCATTACCAGCACGGTTTGTTGATTATAATTTAGTGAAAGAAATTGTAAATACCTTTTTAAATACTAATTTTGAAGGTGGAAGACATTTACGTAGAATTGAGAAAATACCTGTTAATTAAAAATTATTTTTATGTTATCAAATACTTGTAAGTACGGGATAAGAGCCGTTATATATTTAGCTTTAAATGAAGAAGAAAATAAAAAAATTGGAATAAAAGAAATTTCTGAAGAACTAAATATACCTACACCTTTTCTTGGAAAAATACTTCAAATGCTTGCTAAAAATAAAATGCTTAATTCTACAAAAGGACCTAACGGAGGATTTAGTTTAAGAAGACCAGCTACTGAAATTACTTTATTAAATATTATTGAAATTATTGATGGATTAGGTTTATTTGAAGATTGTTTAATTGGATTAAGTAGTTGTTCAGCAAAATCACATATAGAAGTACAATGTCCAACGCATCGTAAGTTTTTACCTATAATTAATCAAGTTTATGATTTATTTAACAAAGAAACTATTCAATCTTTAGCACAGGAAATAGATGCTTCGGATGGAAAAATAGGATTATAAATATTTCGATAAAGTAAATTTATTTAAAAATGGTAGAATAAGAATACCACAAATACAGCCTAAAGTATTTGCTAAAGCATCAATTATATCGGCTGATCTACTATTTGTAAAATAATATTGAAAAACTTCGATTATTATTCCATATGTTACAACTACTATAAATGTAAGTAAGATTTGATTTTTTCTACTTATTGAAGTATTTCGTAAAATTGAAAATTGTAAAGTAATACTTAACATAAAATAAAAAATAAAATGTATAAGTTTATCACTATTATTAAAATGGAAAAGTGATAATTTATTTATATTATCTCCAGAACTTAAACTACCATAAAAAATAAAAAGTGCAATAAATATTGGTTTCCAATAAGGCTTTATTTTCATAATTTTACAATTAATAAAATTAGACTTAAATACTTCTATATTAATCTTTTTTCATAACTTATAACTTTTAAAATCTTAGTTATGAATAAAGCAAATACAAAGATTAAAAAAATAATAAATCAATTAGAAAGCGAAAATATAAAAACTTGGTTTGATTTAGGTTTATTTCTTGATAAAGTTAAAGAAAACAGAAAAACACCACAAAAAAAATTCAAAGGTACTTACGAGGATTTTAAAGCACACATGTGTAAAGGAGATATGGCATTTTTGACATATCAATATTCTATTGATGGAGTTAGTATTGAAATAGAAAAATATACTAAAGTGTTTAATAAGAAATTTAAGAGTTCTAATATTCATTACATAACGGGTAAATTTTATCCTGAAATAAAAAGTTCGATTCCTGAATATATTAAACAATTTGAGTTACCAATAATTAGAGCTTTTAATGATTGGAAATTATATAAAGATTTTTTCTTCACCAAATTAGAAAGAGGTAGTAAGGAATATAATGAATTAATAGGAAATTTTTGGGATCAAACATTACAAATTATTAATGATCTAGGAAATTACATATTAGAAAATAACATTAGAATTTTATATTTAATTAATATTTGTTCTAATCCGGGTAATGTATCATTAAGTCTTGCTGTCGTTATTCTTTCAGAATTTTTAGGAATTCCTGTTATAAATAATAATCACGATTTTTATTGGGAAGGCGGAAATAATGAAATTAAAAAACTTCAAAATAATTTACCTGATGGACCACGAGATTTCTTTTTTACTAATTCTCATATTGGTGAATTCTTTACAATTATTGAAATATTATTTCCATGGGAATCAAGAATATGGATAAATGTTAATATAAATAAACAACAAAGCAAACATTTAGTAGAAATAAATGGACATAATCCAGTTAACGTTTTTGAAATTGGAACGGCGGTTGATACGAATATATATCGAAATACATCTAAAAGAAAAAAAATAAATACATTTTATCAATTTGAACAAGTTTTAAGTCGTTATTCAGGTGCTTTAATAAGTTATTCGGCTAAGGATGTAATTGAAAGTGATTTAGTATCATCAAAAAATCCAGAACCAATATTAATAGGTGCAAAAAAAACACAAGTCAAAGAAAATTTTTTAAATGAAAATATAGTGTTTTTGCAGCCAACGAGAATTATTTCAAGAAAAAGAATTGAAATAGGTTTTGAATTAGTTAAGAAATTATTTGAAGACGAAAATTTTTATAAACGATTTAGTGAAACAAAACATCTTAAACTTACAATAATAATAACGGGCCCAATAGCTGTTGGGCATTTTGAATATTTTGCACATTTATTAAATAAATTTAAAGATTTATTAAAATCTTTAGACCAAACAGTTAGAAATAAAGTTTTTTTGGCTTTTTTATTTAGTGAACTTGATAAAGCAAAATTTAAATCTCATTTTGAAAAGCCTGTAGGAATACCAGAACTTTATAATATAGCTTCTTTAATATTATTACCAAGTGAAACTGAAGGTAGAGGATTACCAATTATTGAAGCAGCGGCATGTGGAACTCCTATTTTTTGCAGCCGATATTATCCGGAAAATGTATATTCAGAAGTTATAGGCGAGCATTTACCTCATGTTGATAGATTGAAAGTTATAGAATTTGATGGAAAAAAAATTACTAAAAAGCATATAAAAAAAATAATAAACAGAGTATTTTTTCCTCATAACTTTTCCAACGAAATTAAGCATAATCAAAATGTAGTAGATAAACGTTATAGTTTGGAAGCTTTAAAAAGTAATGTTGATGATATATGTTATAGAATGTATTATCAATTAAAACCAAATTTGAAAAGTAAAGCAATTATTAAAAAAGCCTTTATTAAATATCAGGTACTATGTAATAATACTAATGATGATTTAAGATATATTTTAAATAATACTAATAGGGAATATTTACCGGGATATGGTCGATTAAGATTTATGATTCTTTTAAAGTCGTTAATAGATCCAAGTTATTTTAGGGTAGAGGAACAATTATTTAAAGGGATGGCCTTTAAATACGCGAATGAAATTTTAAATAGTAGAATAGAAGAACTTATAGAAAAAAACAAAATACTATTTTTAAATGCGGTTGAAGAAATATTTTTATTTAAAAATGGAGAAATAGATATTCGGCATGATCATTCATTACCTTATCGACATAGAAATAAATTTAATTATCCATATCAGGATTATACTATTCAGGAATTAAGTGGTTTAATAAATCTATTATTTCATTCAATTATTAGAACAAAGTTAAGTCCTAAAATAAATAAGAACGCACATTTTTTTACAGACCTTGAATTAGCTTTATCACAATTAACGTCAAGTACATATTTAGGTATTGATAATAGAAAAAAATTAATTACGAAACTTCAATCGAATATACCAATTGCATATTTTCCTGGTAAGTATATAAAAAATGAAATGGAATTTTTTGCTTTACAAGGTGTTCGTTCTCGTCTTGAACTGGGTATAGAAGAAGAATTAACAGAGGAAATTGTAGAAAAAAACGCAAATTATATTTCACCAATTTATATTATGGTGAGTAAAAAAAGCACTATAGAAAATTATAATAGTAGAAGTATAACAAATTTTATTGCAGAAGAGCAGGATGAGGAATTGTTTTTACTTTATAAATATAAAATTTTGCAAGTAATAGAAACAAATCAAATGTGTATTGGCATACATTTTAATCAGCTAGGGGATAAAGGACTTGCTATATTAAAAAAAGTAAAAGAAGAGAACGGCTTTATTATTTCGAATAGACAAGATTCAGCCATAATGACTGACATAATAGGCATTGATCGATTTCATATTGGTAAAGTTGAAAATGAAATTACTGCTGCAATATTAGGAATTCCTGTGGATAGTGGATTTGTGCAGTTCGTACCGGCGGGTATTCGTTCAACTTTAGCTTTCCCGACACCTGTTCAAACAGCAAAGGATTTAGATAGGTATTTTAAAAGCACAGAATTTAAATTAGCTGTTGAAAAGTTTGGTGAAAAAAAGATTTACGAAATATTACGAGCAGATGCTGAAACAAAAATGTCACCAATAAAAAAAGTAATTGGTGATTTAATGAAAGAGGAAAAAATAAAGGATATTGTAAGTTATGAATATTTAAGTGGTATTTACGAGGATGGAATGCCGTGGAGTGGAGTAATTGCAACAGCTGATTTAGAAAATAATTGGAAATTTATAGCACAATCAACAAAAAAAACAATGCGTGTTACAGATTTTGTTAAAAGTTTAAAAGAAAAAACGGGAAATGAAGCAAAAATTGCTTGGAATGGAGGATATATTCTTAATGCAGAGTTAGTTGGTAAGTTGGGATTATCGGAATCTTTCATAGGTTCGCCTTTGGGATTGTTAATAACTCAAGGAAAAGTGTTAAGTACACCTCTTTTTAATAAACCAGCACTAATTTTTAAAAATGGCATTGTTAATATCTCTAGGGTAAATTGTTCAAAAGGTATAAATGTTTCACGTGGAACAGATAGTATCGAACTTTCAGAGGATCAGTACAATACAAATAGTAATTTTCATAATGCACGGTTTTATGATTTAATGTATGAAAATGAGAAAATTTTTGTTGAGAATAGTATAGTTGTTAGATTGGCGGGAAATATCATAAAAGATATTGTTGTTGTGCCTGAAAAACAGACTGTTGATATAATTCCGGTGGGTTTAACACTTGTAGTTCCAAGTGAGATGTTTCCGAAATCGTGGAAAGTAAATGATGAGCTTGATATTATAATAAACGGATTGGAAAATATTGATTATGCAATTGAGGCTGGTCCAATGTTAATGGAAGATGGTAAAATTATTCTTGATATGGAAACGGAAGGTTGGAAAACTCAAAATTCTATTAGAACTCAAGCTGCACGATTAGACTATACAGATATGAGAGGACCTAAAATTGCAGCGGGAATTGATAAAGACGGTAATCTTGTAGTGCTTACAATAAATGGTAGAATTAGAGAATCGGTAGGTGCAACACATTATGATATGGCGGAGATATTAAAAAAGCTTAATATTGTAAAGGCAATGGGATTTGATCCGGGAGGAAGTAGTACATTGGTTGTAAATGGAAAAACTTTAAATATTTCACCTTACAATAGTAATTACGAAAAAAATATTTATTCACTTCCACCTGAACCAAGAGCCGTTTCAAATGTAATCATAGGATATATTGAGAATTAAAAATTTTATCGGTGGCAGGTATTTATTTACATATTCCGTTTTGCACACGCAAATGTGCATATTGTGATTTTTACTCTGTAGCTAATACGAAATTGAGTAAGGATTTTGTTGACGCTATTTGTAAAGAAATAGAATTACAAAAAAATTACTTAGATAAGGAAAAAGTACAAACAATTTATTTTGGCGGAGGAACTCCATCTATTTTAACTGTAAATCAGATAGAAAAAATTATTACGAATATTTACAAGTATTTTGATGTTGATTCGGATTGTGAAATAACATTGGAAGCGAATCCGGATAATTTGAATGTAGAATATCTTAAGGCTTTAAAAATTCTTGGAGTGAATCGATTAAGTGTTGGAATACAATCATTTGATGATGCTGATTTGCAGTTAATGAAACGTAGGCATACCGTTAATCAAGCGATAGAATCAGTGAAAGAAGCACAAAAGCAAGGTTTTAACAATATAAGTATAGATTTAATATACGGTTTACCTAATTTAACAATTAGTAATTGGGAGAAAAATATTAACGAAGCACTGAAATTAAAAATTCAACATATTTCAGCTTACCATTTAACAATTGAACCAAATACAACTTTCCATAAATTATATAATAAGCAAAAATTAAATTTACCAACTGAAGACGAAAGTATCGATCAATTTAAATTATTAATAGACAAAACAGCACAAAATGGATTTTTACATTATGAAATTTCCAATTTTGCTCTAGATGGATCTATTTCGTTACATAACACAAATTATTGGATGGGAGTAAAGTATTTAGGATTAGGCCCTTCTGCACATTCTTATAATTTAACCTCCCGACAATGGAATATTTCAAATCTTCGTGAGTATATGGATGCAATATTAAAAGGAAAAGCACCTTCAGAATACGAAAATTTAAGTAAATCGGAAAAATACAATGATTTTGTTATAACATCTTTAAGAACAATGTGGGGTTTAAATACCGAAAAGCTAAAAATAGAGTTTGAAGAAAAATACGAAAAGCATTTTTTACTAAAAACAAAAAAACTGCTTACAGAAAAATTATTAACAAAGTCAGGTAATAATTTTATTTTAACAGAAAAAGGGATGTTTATATCTGATAATATTATTCAGGAATTTTTATATGATTAAAAAAATAATGATATGGATAATAATTCAGAAAATGAGTATTTAAAAAATAGAATTATAGAGTTAGAAGAAGAGGTTAAAAGCCATGATTCGGAAAAAGCTTCAAATCAGGATGAATCAATTTTCAGAAAGATTTTAGAACATAGCACAAATGCATTTTATAGCCATACAACAGATCAAAAATTAACATATTTTAGTTCACAAATATTTGATATACTTGGATATTCGGCTAGCGAAGTGATGATAAAATGGACAGATTTAATATCTGATAGTCCCATGAATGATGAAGGATTTAGAAAAACCATTTTAGCTATAGAAAAGGGAGAGGTTCAAGATCCTTATGAATTAGAGCTTATTCATAAATTAGGCAGAAAAGTTTATGTTGAGGTTCATGAAGCACCTGTCGTGGAGAATGGAAAAACTGTTGCAATAGTTGGAGCCTTAACAGATATTACTGAACGTAAAATTGCAGGGAAAAAGCTAATTGAAAGCGAAGAAAAATTTCGATTATTATTTGAAAAATCAAGGGAGCCTATTTTAATAATCGACGATTATAATTTTGTGGAATGTAATAATGCTACTTTAGAAATGCTTGATTATAGCACAAGCGATGAACTTTTTAACATTCATCCTTCTAAATTATCGCCAAATTATCAGCCAGACGGAAAGCTTTCATTTGAAAAAGCACAAGAAATGATGGATATAGCTTATTCAAAAGGTTATCATCGTTTTGAATGGATTCATATGAATAAGTATGGTATTGAAATTTATATGGATGTAGCATTAACAAAAATTCCGTATAAAGGAAAAAATATGTTATTCACCGTATGGCGTAATATTTCAAAACAAAAAGAATATGAAAAAAGAATAATAGAAAGCGAAAAACAGTATAGTACATTATTTGAACAGGCCGCAGATGGAATTTTAGTTGGTATATCAGGTGGTGAGATAGTTAATGCTAATGAAAGTATTTTAAAATTAACGGGTTACAAAAAAAAGGAACTGATAGGAAAAAATATATCTATCTTTTTTACTGAAGAGGAGCTTGATAAAAAGCCATTAAGATATGATTTGGTAAATAAAGGTGATATGGTTATATATGAACGTATTATCACTAGAAAGGATGGGAAATTAATTCCTGTTGAGATGAATACAAAGATTTTACATGACGGTAGAATACAAGCACTTGTCAGGGATCTTACAAAGAGAAATGAAGCGAAATTAGCGATTAAAAAAAGTGAAAAAAAATACCGATTGTTATTTGAAAATTCACAAGATGGTATTTTTATAACTGATAATAAGGGAATTGTTGATTGTAATACGCAAGCAATAAGAATATTTGGATGTAATAATAAAGAAGAACTCATAACAAGATCATCTGCTGACTTTAGTCCTGAAATTCAGCCAGATGGAACTAGATCTGCAGAAAAAGTAAAAGAATATTTAATTTCAGCACACAATGGGGAAAAAAAGATATTTGAATGGCTTCATTCCCGATTAGATGGATCAACGTTTTATGCAGAAATAAGTTTAATCCCTTTTGTAATTGATAATAAGCAATATTTACAATCTATTGTACGAGATATTACCGAAAGAAAAGAAATAGAGCAACGGATTTTTGACACAATTATTGAAACAGAAGAGAAAGAACGACAACGTTTAGCCAGCGACATTCATGATGAATTAGGGCCATTATTAGCAAGCTTAAAAATGTATATTGAATCATTAAATGTGACAAATGATGAAAAAAAGCAAGGATATTTAAAGAATAAGTTACAGAGTTTAATAAAAGAATCAGTAAAAAATGTAAGGGAAGTTTCAAGAGCATTAAGTCCATATTTATTAAATAAATACGGGCTTAAATCAGCAATTAAAAGTTTTATTAAAAATTTTGGTAAACGAATTAAAATCGAATTTGAAACAAATTTGGAAGATGAGCGTTTCCCTATTAATATCGAGACTGTTTATTATAGAATTATAAAAGAATTATTTAATAATACAATAAAACATGCTGAAGCAAAAAATATTATTATAAGATTAAATTATATAGAAAAAGATTTAATTTTAATATATGAAGACGATGGCAAAGGAATAAATAAAGATGATTTAAACACTCTTGAAAAAAAAGGAATAGGATTATTTAATATTACAAACAGAATAATGTCAATAAATGGTAAGTATCAATTTATTTTAGAAAATAAAAAAGGCTTCGGTTTTAAGTTAATAAAGGAGATAGAAAAAATTAAAAATAAATAGATGAATATTCTAATAGTTGATGATAATAAACAATTTCGTGAAGCATTTAAATTTATTTTAAAAGAAAATTTAGCGGATAAGTATGAGAAATTATATGAAGCAAGCAATGGTGTTGAGTGTATTAATATAGTTAAAAAATATGCTATCGATATAATATTTATGGATAAAGAAATGCCAGTAATGAATGGTGTAGAAGCAACAAAAAAGATTGTTGATAATTACAGGTATATTAAAATTATTGCATTATCATTTCATTCTGAGCTCGAAGATATAAAGGGAATGCTTGAAGCAGGGGCACGTAATTACATTGTAAAAGAAGAAATTAGCACCAATGTTATTGCAAATTGTTTGACAATTACTTAGTAGCTAAATCTAATAGTTCGTGTAATTTTTCTTCTAAAGTATCGTAAGAAAAGTATTTTTTACCTAATTGATAATTATATTCAGCAATTTCTTTATTTAGTTTTGTATTGAATATTACTTCATGCATATCTTTTACGGCTACATCAGTTAATATATTATCTTCGAGCATAATAGCTTTAAATCCTTTGCTACCAATGTCGGGCCAATAAACCGGTTTATAATTATTTACAAAAATGGGACGTTTGGCTAAAATTGCTTCTACAAAAGCATTCCCAAATCCTTCATAAGTACTGAAGTAAGTGCAAGCTCTTGCATAGGCATAAGCATCGGAAAGCGAATAATTCTTAGATGCCTGGCCAGATAATCCTTTATTTGAGAAATCTTGATATGCAAAACGAATTTGCTTACTAAGATTTAATTCATGAATTTGTTCAACAAGCTCCATATAATAAGCACTACCGGCATCATCAGCATAATTTCCTGTAATAATTAATTTTATTTTTTTATCGTTAAGTTTATCTATCAATTTTATTGCAGTTTCTATGCCTTTACGAATAACAATACGAGTAATTTGAAATAATAAAATATCATCCTGATCGAGACCAAGATCTTGTTTTAGATTTTTATTTGAGTTATTAAGTTCTCCAAAAGGCAGTTCAAAATTCATAACATTGGGAACAACAACAGAGTTGCGATTAAATTTTTTGTTTAAAGTGTTTTGAGCATGTAAGTTTATCACAGCATGATAACTGTTAGGTATTCGAAGAGGAAATTCATTTTTTACTAATTCATTAATTTTAGGATGTGGAGAAACATATCTATTGCCACGTTCCCAAGCAAAATCATGATCGTGGGTAATAATTGGTTTACCTGTGTTTAGCGCAGCATTTTTTATGGCTATTCCCATTGAAATATGAGATGGTAAGCAAGAAGCATTTTCAGAAAGTAAAAGATCAATATTAAATTTATTAATCCAATCAATAATTTTATTTTCTATAACTTTAGCATAAAGTTGGAGGTGTTCAATTAAATCATCTTGATTAAAATCGGGGTGGAAAAAAGCTTTCTTCTGTTCCCAGTAACTTTCTGGTGAGAAAAATGACATTTCAAGCACACGAGTTTCATTTTCACAGTTCATTTTCCTTCCTTCAAACTGGCCAGAAATAATAAATATTTCGTGCCCCATTTTCTGAAGCACTTCAATCCATTTTTCAGTTTCAAGTGCAACGCCGTCAACGCCGCCTATTCTGCCAATTATGATACCTATTTTCATGATCCTTGAAATTAGAGATTATACGTAAATTTAAGAATACTAGATTTAAAATTGAATAATTAATTTAAATTTGCATTCATATACATGAATTTAATATTATGAAAACAATTTATTTAGGCATTTTGTTTTTATTAATTTCTTACTTGCCTGTTTGTGCTAACATTCAATCAGATACTACCTGTTATGAAAATATTAGTTGTGATGATTTTAATTTATTAAATGAAACACAAGACATTTTTATAATTGATGTTAGGTATTTTAATGATTACAAAAAGGAACGTATTCATAATGCAAATTCAGCCACGGATAAGGATTTAGTAACATTGTTACTTAATGGAATTAAAGAAAGTGAAAGTATCTATGTTTACTGTTATATAGGTGTGAAAAGTAAAAAAATAGCTAAGTTTATATGTGAAGAGCTTAATTATAGTAATGTTTACAGCTTAGAAGGAGGAATTATGCAATGGAAAAAGAAAGGTTATTCTGTCGATAAATCACCTATAGTTAAAAACAAGAATTAATTTAGTCTATAAAAGGCTTATCTTCAGGAGTTTTATCTTTACTAATACCATATTCTTTTTTATACTCATCAAGAATATTTTTTAATTTAGTGATTTCGGCTTTATCGGCTAATATGTTCTTTTTTAGTTTTTTAAGAGTAGGATACGAAAGTAATAGACCAATAAATACACCAATAATTAAAGTAATTAGCAAAATTAATGATAATGAACCTTTAACGGTTCCAATAAAAAAATTTAGTACAACAGGATCGCTATTACCTAAAGCAAATATAACAAGTAAAAGTGCTGATAGTAAGCTGATTATAAGAGATTTTTGCATAGTAATTTAATTTATAATATTGTTTATTTGCCAACTCTTTAAGTTGGAAACAAATACGCTTGCATAGCCGACTTTATTACCTAGCAGCTTGCAGCGAGGTGATTCAGTTGTAAATGTACTGATTTATTTTTTTAAATAAAATACTCTTATTTAAGGGTTTTGAGACATAGTCGTCGCAGCCATTTTTAAGACAGTTTTCCCTGTCGTTAGACATAGCATATGCAGTTTGAGCAATTACAGGTAATTTAGGGCTTATTTTTTTTATTCTTCGTGTAGTTTCGAACCCATCCATATCTGGAAGACGAATATCCATTAAAACAAGATTGATTTGCTTATTTGATTTAACAATGCTAATGGCTTCTTCTCCCGAATTTGCAAGTAGCACATTTGCTTCATATTTTACTAACAATTGACGAAGGAATTCTAAGTTATCCAGATCATCTTCAACAATTAATATAGTTGTATTTTCAAAGTTGTTAATTTCTGTTATTTTTGGTTCAATAGGTACTATTTGCGGAGCATTATCAACTGCCGGTATTGTAAAGTAAAAAGTAGAGCTTCCGGATGTTCCTAAAGTTTCATTTTCTTGCGTTGACTCTACCCAAATTTCACCATCAAGCAATTTCACAATTCCTTTTGAGATTGCTAAACCTAATCCGGTACCTTGTGAATTTTTATATTTTTCATTAAATTCTTGGCCAAATCGTTCAAAAATGATTTTTTTCATTTTACTACTTATCCCAATACCTGAGTCAGATACAAAAAATTTAAAATAGTTGGAATTTTTGTTATTAATAAAATCGTATCCAAAACTAATTGATCCTGAATAGGTAAATTTAAAAGCATTACTTAATAAATTATTAAGAATTTGTTGCAATCGTTTGGGATCTGTATAAACTGTACTATTTTGGTTGTTATTAAAATTAACCGAAAAATTAATTGTTTGTTTTTTTAATCTTTTTTGCTTTTCGGAGAATAACAAATATGTTTCTTCAAGTATTGAATTAATATCTGTATCTGATTTATTTATTGAAAGTTGACTAGCTTCTATTTTTGCTATATCAATAATATCATTTATAAGATTTAAAAGCTGATTGCCATTTTGATCAATAATTTTTATATATTCATTTTTTTCTTTAGTTGTAATGTCTTCATCTTTTAAGAGTTCCGAAAAACCAAGAATTCCATTCATTGGAGTTCTTATTTCATGCGACATGTTTGCTAAAAATGCTGATTTGAGATTATCGCTTTCTTCTGCTTTATCTTTTGCAAGTAATAATTCGTTCACCAATTCTTTTTGTTCAGTAATATCGCTTGAAATACCTGCACGTCTGTATACTTTACCTTCTTCATTATAAACTGGAAAAGTTCTAATCCAATACCACCTTATTTCTCCATTTGGTCTAATAATTCTATGTTCATAAAAGTAATTATTGTTTGGATTTTTGAGATTGTTATTTCTTTGTTTTATAATACGTTCTCTATCGTCGGGATGTATCCAATGGTAATATTTATTAAAATCTTCAAAGAGTTCTTTAAAAAAACCGTCTGAGATTTTATAACAAGCTTGATTTGCATAAACAATTTTATTATCAAGAGATCTTAACCAAAAAGCATCGTTTATATTCTCAGATAATTGAAGGAAGTTTTCTTCACTTTGTTTGAGTTTTAAAAAGAGTTCTTTCTCTTTTTGAATATCTTTTAACAAACCAACAAGTTTAATAGGTTTCTTATTTTCGTCCCAGTCAACAATCTTTCCGGTAGCCATAAACCAGATCCAATTATCATTTTTATTTTTTAATCTAAATTCTGTGTATACTCTGAATTTTTTATTTTCAGTGTTATTTTGAGATAATATGTTAATATTACTGTAATCTTCAGGATGAATAAGACTATTAAATTTTTGGAATAATTCATTAATTTCTACGTCTTTGAAACCAAGACTTCTATAAAGTTCTTTTTGAGTTGTAATTTTTAGAGAGTCAAAATGAAATTCAAAAGAAAAGTTATCAGCAGCATCCATAGCTATTTCTAGTTTTCCACGATGTTCTTTTAGCTCATAATCTTTGTTTTTATTTTTGGTTTCATCTATAAATATACTTACTAGTTCATTGTTCGATAGTTTGTAAATATAGTTATGCTTCCATTCTATTAATTTTCCTGAAGAAAAAACTTTCACAAGAAACTCTTCAGGTTCATTATGATGAAAAACACTTCTTAAAGCCTCTAAAAGACCCGACTTATTAATCGAAGGAAATGATTCTGTTAGTTTTTTACCAATTACATCTTCTTTATTGACAAATTCTATGTCTGCAGCTTTTTGGTTAAAATATTTAATAATAAAAGTTACTCCATTGTCTTGTGATTCAAAAAGAGCAATACCATTTTTAGAATATTCACATATTTTAAAGAATAAATCGTGATCCAGACTATGGTTGTTGTATTGTCCAGTCCTTAATGAAGATAATTCTTCTTCAAGGAAAGCTACTTTTTTAACTAAGTCTTCGTAAGAAGGATGGTTACCCATAGTTAATATTAATTTACAGTAAGATGATATGAAAGTTAAATATACTTAATGATGGGTAGAAAATCAAAGAATTATGAATAAATCAAAATAGATATTTAGTAATAGACAAATTTTTAAAATAGAAAAACCTGCCAGCTTAATACTGACAGGTTTTATCATTAGTTTTAATGTTAAATCTTTATTTAACTATGTTATCAACTTCTGTTTTTTTAGAATTGAAAATCGTATCGATTAAATTCAATAATCTTTTTTGCGCAATTGTTGATAACCTGTACATAACAGGAACTATAACAAGAGTAAGGAAAGTAGAGAATGTTAAACCAAAAATTACTGTCCATGACATTGGACTCCACATTTCAGCCATATCTCCACCAAAATACATATTTGGATCATAGTTTTGGAATAAACCTTTAAAGTCAAAATTTAAACCTATTGCCATTGGTAATAGCCCTAATATCGTTGTAATAGCTGTTAATAGCACAGGACGAAGTCTTGTCATACCTCCTTCAATTATACATTCTGTAGCAACATCTAAAGGTAAATATGCATTTTCAGGTAATCCAAGTACTACTCTTTTACGTGCTTTTAGTAATTCTACATAATCAACTAGGACTATAGCATTATTAACAACAATCCCCGCTAGGGATATTATACCAATTCCAGTCATTATAATGATGAAATCCATATCAAATGTCCATAAACCACCAAATACACCAATAGTACTAAAAAGTATGCTAGAAAGGATAATAAGCGTGCGTATTAAAGAATTAAACTGGGTTACCAATATTAGCATAATAAGAGCCAATGCAATTAACATTGCATTTCCTAAGAATTCTGACGATTCGTCTTGTTCTTGTTGTTCTCCGGTAAATTCAAAGCGATAACCGGGAGGCATATTAAAATCTTCCATTAAGGACGCTAATTGAACATTAACAGTGTTGGTGTTATATCCTTCAATAATATTAGAATATAGCGTTATTACCCTGTCCATATCCTTTCTTCGAACAGAACTAAACGTTGATGAATATTCGAAGTTTGCAATGGCAGAAAGAGGAATATAAGCTGGTGGGCCATCCCCAAATACCGGTATTTTCATATTCATCATTATCGGTAAATTGTATCTGTATTCGTCTTTTAATCGAACCAATATTGGATACTCATCCTCTCCCACTTTAAAATCAGAAACTTCATCTCCGAATAATGATTGACGTATTGTATATGCAATCATTTGAGTTGATAAACCATAACGTTGTGCTTTATCGCGATCAATATGAATTAGCAATTCAGGATTCTGTGTACTAATATTCATTTTTAATCCTTCAATACCTTTAATACCAGCTACATCAATAAAGGTCTTAATTGTGTCTGCCAAGTATACAAGTTGATCAAAATCCTGACCAATAATTTCAAGATTAACAGGTTTTCCAGTTGGAGGTCCACCATCGTCTTTAGATACTTCAATTTCAACACCGGCATATTTCCCCAATAGATGATTACTTAAATGACTCATCATTTCAGATGTATTATTTTCATCACCACGTAATTCGTAATCGATAAAACTTACGGTTATAATAGCCTGATTAGGTTTATTTCCACCAGAAAAATCCATAGGATCTCCACGACCTACAGTTGTTAATATTGATTCTACAATTGGAATACCTTCTTCATTTTTAAAAGGTTTAAAAAATCCAACTATATCATCTTCTAATACATCAACAAATTCGTTAGTTCCGGTAATATCGGTTCCGATAGGCAGTGCCATAACTATATTAACATAATTAGGATCTGCATCAGGAAACAAGGTAATATCCGGCATGCTTGTAAAGAAAAGCATGATAGTAATTATAAGTAATGCAATGGTTCCACCAAAAAAGAATAGTAAATTTTTACCACGTAAAGCATAGCGTAAGACCCTACTATAAAATCGCTCTAATTTAACTAAGAATATCTCCTGAAACCATGATTCCAAACGTTTAAGAAATAAACGATGCATTAATCCAATAAAACCAAACAGGATGAGAACATTTGCTAAAATTCGGGATTCTGTGAATAACATTAAACCACCAAAAATCATTAAAGCAATTGCAAAAAGTATAGCTTTTTTCTTTTGACCATTAGACTCAACTTTTTTCTCGTTCGATTTAACCTGTATAAATGTGGCCGAAACTACAGGGATTATGATTAGTGCGACAAATAGGGATGAGGATAACACTATAATAAGTGTTTTAGGCATGTACTGCATAAATTCACCCATTATTCCCTCCCAAAATAATAATGGAGCAAACGCTGCCAAAGTAGTTGCTGTGGAGGCGATAATTGGGATTGCAATTTCACCAACTGCTTGTTTAGCTGCTTCCCAAGGTTCATAACCATTATCAACAAAACGATATATGTTTTCTACAACAACAATGGCATTATCAACAAGCATTCCGAGTGCCAGAATTAATGAGAATAACACAATCATATTTATTCTAAAATCAATAACACCAAATACAACAAATGAAATAAACATTGACATTGGAATAGCTAAACCAACAAATAAGGCATTACGCGTACCAAGAAAGAAAAACAGCACAACTACTACAAAAATAACACCCATAATCATGCTATTTTCAAGATTGCTTAACTGCATTTTTACCATTTCACTTTGATCATTCGTTATTGAGATTTCAATATTAGCCGGAATAATGTTGTTGTTTTTGGCTTCTTCTAATTTTTTATATATCTGATCGGTTGTAGATAATAGATTTTCTCCTCCTTTTTTAACAATTTGAACGGAGACAACGGATTCCTTATTTAAACGAGCAAAACTTGTTGGTTCTGTATAGGCATCAACTACATCGGCAACATCTTTTAAATAAACAATGTTGCCATCTTTATTTTTAATTATGATATTTCCAAGTTCGGCTATACTCTGAAATTCGCCGACAGTTCTGATACTTCTACGGGTTTGTCCTAAGAGTATTTCGCCACCCGCCATCGAAATATTTTCGTTTCGAATTGCATTGGTGATTTCGAAAAAAGAAATTTCTAAAGCTTCTAGTTTTAATAAATCAACGTTTACTTTTATTTCACGGTCATTTACACCTTCTATCATTACGTTTGAGACCTCAGGAATATTTTCAAATTCATCCTGTAGGTGCTCAGCATAATATTTTAATTCTTCAATACTATAATCACCAGAAAGGTTGATGTTAAGTATGGCAAATTCCGAAAAATCAATATCAAATACCAAAGGATCTTGCAATTCAGTTGCTCCTTTTGGTAATTCATTCTGTCCTATATCAACAGCATCTTTAACTCTACGTAGTGCATCTTCTATATCGACATCTGTATTAAATTCTACAAAAATCATTGAGGCATCTTGCGCCGAAACGGATGTTAGTTCTTTAAGTCCTCGAACGTTTTCAATTTCTTTTTCAAGAGGCCTTGTTATTAGATTTTCAATATCTTCTGGAGAGTTTCCGGGATAAATAGTTTGTACCATTATTTGGGGCCAAACTATTTCGGGAAAAAGCTCTTTTGGTAAATTCTTATATGAATACATACCAAAAAATAGAAGGATTATTGCAAGCAGATAAACGGTATTTTTATTTTTTAAAGCAAGAGATGTCAGCTTAAATTCTCTGACTACTTTTTCTGTTAATTCTTTTCCTGTCATATCAGTCAATTTTCAAATTATTCAACAATATTTACAGGTACTCCTGCGCTAACAAGATGGAATCCTTTAACAATTACCAAATCTTCCGCATTAAGACCTTTAATTATATTGGTGTTTTCGTCATAAGATAAGCCTGTAGTTACATATTTTTTCTCAACTACATCATTTTTTTTATTTTTGTTAACCACATACAAGTAGTTACCTTTTGTATCAGATCGAATTACCAATGAAGGTACAACAAAAGCTTCTTGGTTAGAATAATCTTTTACGTGAATAGTTGAAACCATATTTGGTATAATTTTTTCACCCGGATTGTTTATTTCCATTTCAATTTCGAAAGTGCGACTAGCCGAAGAAATAACTTTTGACATACGGATTATAGGTGTTGTAACTTTAAAATCGGGTAGGGATGAAAAGCTTAATTCAACATCTTGGCCTGTTTTTATTTTATCTATATGAGCTTCAGAAATATTAGCTTGAATAGTAAGTTTTGCAAGATTTACAAATTCGATAACAGGAAACGATGGTCCTGCCATTTCTCCTTCTTTAGGGAAAATCTTATCAACTATACCATCAAATGGAGCTCTTAATTGTGTCATTCGTACTTGTGCTTCAAGGGATTTTAATTGGGCTTCTAAAGTTTCTTTTGTGTTTTTCGCAGTTAAATACTGAATCTCAGAACCAATGCCCTCTTTCCATAAAGCATCTTGTTTATCGTAGGTTTTAGTTGCAAATTCAAGGCTGCTTTTTACTCCGGTAATTTGAGTATTGAAAGCATCAGCATTTAAAGAAATTAATAATGATCCTTTTGTAACTTTCTGTCCTTCTTTAACATATATTTTTGCAATTCGACCACCTATTTCCGGGCTAATCATTGCGTAATTTTTAGCTTTAACTTCACCAAACGAAATAATAAAGTGGTCGAATAGTTCATTCTGAATATTCTTTACAGCTACCGGAATATAATTCGTTTCCACTTTGGCTGTCATTTTATTTTCCAGTTTTTTTATTTTAGTTTCTATTCCAACAATTTTGTTTTTTTGCATTGTTATTTGTTGGATTAGCTTTAAATCGTTTGGATTAATTGAAGTATCAATCTCAGACACTTGCATATCGATTGTATTTATTTGTTTTTCGATATTAGTAAGTTCGTTTTGTAATGAATCTCTTTTTGAAGTTAATACGGTAAGATTTTCATTTGTAGTTGTAGGTTGACTACAAGCTGCCACTAAGGCAATTAATGTTAGTACAATTATTTTTTTCATTTTATAATTCATTTAATATTTTTTCTAATTCAATTTTTGTTTTAAATAATTCAAATAAAGCAGATGTGTTATCCGATTGTGATTGCAGATAAGTATTATTTGCCTGTGTTAAATCCATACTTGAAACCATTCCTAGTTTGTATTTTTTTGTGATATTATCATATACATTTTTAGATAATTCAACATTTTGTATAGTGATATTATATTTATCTAATGCGTTTGTAAAATTAAAACCAAGCTGTTGTTCTGTTGTTTTTAAATTGTTTTCAAGTAAAATTTGATTATTTAAGGTTTTTTGATATTCAATTTTAGCTTGTTGTACAACTGCGTTTCTAGAGAAACTAGAGAATATCGGCATATCAAGGTTTACTCCAATAATATGATTAATTGTAAAATCAAACGAAGCTTTATTTGTTTTGTCTTGATAATTGTAAAATGCTGAAATTGTTGGTAAATATTTTGTTTTTTCTCTTTTATATGATAATTCGGTAATCTCTACTTGATTACTAAGCATTCTATAATCAATATTATTTAAAAGCTTGAACTCTTGATTTTGATTGCCAAGAACAAATTGATTATATATTGCATCGAGATTTTCATTTAAAACAAGATTACTGTTTAAGTCAGTACCAAGTAATATTTTAAATAGCATATACGAAACTTCTATTTGACGCTGAACAGTGTTTCTTGAATTTATTAATGTATTTAAATTTATTTGCAATTGATCAGCATCTGTAGATTCTAAAAATCCTTTTTCACTTAATAACTTGGTTTCTTTTACAAGAGATTCCATGTTCTCGACGGTTGAATCAAGTATTTTAAGATTGTTTTCTAAAATCAGAATTGAAATATAACTTGTTATTACACCAGCTTTTATTTCTTGTTTTTGTTTCTCGTGGCTTAATGTAGAAATTTTCAGGTAAGTTTTTGATGCCTGTAATCCTACAATCCATTCACCGCTAAATACTAATTGCGAAACAGTTACAGAATAAGTTGTGCTGTTTTTTACACCTAGTGTAAATGGCTCAGCTTCAGCCATTACAGGTATGTCGTCAAGTATATTAGCTCCATGAAATGCTTCAAGTGTACTTAAGGAATTAAAAATATATCCATAAAGCACTGCAGTTGAGCTGTCTGAGCCAAAAGAAGCCGTTGGAATATCACCAGGTATGTATTGATAACTTAGGTTACCATTTATTTGAGGTAAGCCAATGGCTGTTGTTTCCCAAACTTTCTTTTCTGCTGATTCAATATCCAATCGTGCATTTTCAAGGTTTAAGTTGTGTGTAATGGCATATTGTTGCGCATCATTTAGGGAAAGGGTTACTGTACTATCTTTTTGCGACATGGCAATAAACGGAAGTACAATTAGCAAAAGTGTTTTTATTAAGACTTTGTGTTTCATTTTTATATCAAATTATTCTGTTATTGTAAATATTCTTGTATATCTGTGTTTAGTAATTTTTTTTCAAGTACATCAATTCCTTTAATGGTTGCAATACCACGAATGTGATAAATAAAAAGCTCAAGAATGTATTGCGGTTTGTTTATATCCTCGGGATCAAAAAGTTCACCTGAACTCATGTGTACAAATCTACTAGTTTGTATTTTTGTAATTATTTCTTCATTCATATCAGAACGATACAATCCTTCTTTTTTTCCTTTTAGTATATTATTTAGAATAGAATTATACATCTTTTCCTTTCTCATTTCGTGGATTTGATCATAGAGGAGAGGATAATATTTTTTTAAATCATATTCTAATGAATGATTGTATTTAGTAATGATTTTAACAATATGTTTACCAACTTCAAGTAATTCATCTATAGCATTTTGATTTTTTTCATCTATTTCTTTAAACGTACAATTATTTTTTGATAAAGTATTTTTAAGAACTTTTGATACTAAATCGCCTTTGTTTTCAACAAATTGATAAAGTGTTTTTTTAGAAATACCAAGCTCGCGAGCAACGTCATCCATTGTAACACTTTTTATGCCATACTTGTTATAAAGGTCTCCTACTTTTATTAAAATATTTTCTAATTCTTTATTCATGAGGCAAAATTATGCAAATAAACTCAGGATACAAAAAAAAGGTAAAAAGTTTCCGGGGTTTATTTTAGAAAAGGAGAATGAGATGAGGGGAAATAAGAAAAGAAAGATGTGGAGAATGTGAGAAGAGGAGACTGAGATTGAGAGAAGAGGAGATTATGAGGAAAAGAGAAAGGGATTTTGGGAAAGAGGGGAAAGGTGAATTGGAGATAAGGAGAGTAACTTATACTTGCCACTTTTCGGATTGATTTGACATTATTACTAATTTGCCAATAATATTATTATAGTCTTGATTAAGTTTTTCAAAATCAACTTTATTTATATAGTTATGATTAAGTGAAAATTCAAGCCAAACTTGTGTTTCAGCTGCTTCACCTTCAGAATCAGAAAGTTTAGCAATAAAGGCTTTTGGATATCTTCTTTTACGAAAGGCTTCGGCAAGGTTTGCACAAACAGATCTTGATGATCTTCTAATCTGATCTGTTAAAGAATATTTTTCTTCTTTGGGAAAGGTTTTTGAAAATTCATAAATTTCTAAAGCAGTTTTAAAAGCCATTTGATAAACATTAAGATCTGTGTGTTTTGCAATTTTCATTATAAATTTATATTTCTCCTTTTTTCTTATGTTTTCCCTTTTTCTTTTCTTCTCATACTCTCAAATTCTCCTTTTCTCCCTTATGCACTTCTGGCTTTTTTAAACAATATATTCCAAAAGGCTTTCCAGAAATATTTCCAGTCGGTTAGTTGTGGGTGTTTTGCGTATGCATCGAGGTATCTTAACTCCGAAGCTTGAATCTCATCTAATGTTTTGGGCATATCAACATAAAATGGAGGAATAAGACCAGGTTTAGTTTTTACTCTTTTTACTTGTAGTTCTTTGCTGTATAAACTAAAATAATGCTCACTCAATGGTCGAACACCAATCAATTTCATGTCGCCACGGAAGAAATTGATAAACATAGGTAATTCATCGATCCAGAATTTACGGAATATTTTCCCTGCAGTGGTTATTCTAAAATCATCTTTAAATTTTCCACCATCCTGTAAGGCAGATTTTTCGTAAACATATTTTTGTAAATATTCGGCAAAAGGATGCATTGTGCGTAATTTATACACATTAATAAGCTTACCGTTTTTTCCTATACGTTTAAGTTTTATAAAAGGCCCATAAGTAGGTTTTAGATCAAGAGCAGGTTTTCCGGTTTTTTTTGCAACGAAATACAACCAATTATTAATATTTTTTTCGTTAACAATTTCGAATCCACATGAATATAAACGACCTAAGCATTCGGCTTTAGATACAACCCTGTTTTCACCGCGTGTTAAGAAAAAGTATAGTCGTTTGGTTAAATTAAACTTGGGAAATACTCTTTTTATAATGAAATCAAAAAAGTAATATATACCTCTGAAGATAGGAGGATATTTTCGGAAAATACGTTTTTTACGTTGATCTTTAGTTTCTACACAGCCAATAAATACACCTCCAAGGGTAATTTTATGGTTAGCCGATTCAAAAAATTTATTGATAAATCGAATATCGTTAATACGTTTTAAATTAACAATTTTTTTATAACTTTCTTCGGGTAATTTGTTAATATTAAATCGTGTAGTTGTAGCCAATAATGAGTAGTCAGGAGTATTTAGGTCGATATTTTCGCATAGAAAGTTAAAAACATCAATATTTGATTCTTCCAGAATGGCCTCTTTTATATTTTCGGGAACAGGGTCAAGTGTTAACTCGGGAGGGAATGGTTCAATCGGTTCATATATTTGACGACCGACAATGCGCTGGTAAGCTTCAAATACTCTAGAAGTGTCGGGGCTTTCATTCGCTTTACAAATGTAAAAATCGCAAAAAGCAAAAAATATTTCTATTATTGAAGTTAAAATAATAATTCCACCAAAAACTAGTCTTGAATAAAAATCAGAACGAAATAAAAATATTAAAATTGTTGCTATTCCGCTTATTATTAGGTTTGTAATTATGATATGCAGAATTGCACGCGATAAACTAATTCGTCCGGGTGCAGAATACTTTTGTGTGATTAAGGAAATAACAACCCAAACAAAAGCAAAAATAATAAAGGGAATAATATAATTTGGTAAATAAATTCGCTTTGTTGCCGGCTTAATCCATATCATGATGAAGAATGCTGCAAATAATGCAAGAATATCAAAAATTGTATTTATGTATACCGATCGACGATTCATATTAATAAGTTCAGAGTTGCTATTTTTAAGTACAATATTTATAACCTACTAACTGCAAGTAGCGTATAAAGTTAATGTTTAAAGATAAAAGATAAAAGATAAAAGTACAAAGAATCAACTATTGAGAACAAAGGAATGATTAAGGAAATAATGAGAAATGGAGAGAATAAGAGATTCTGAATCAAAGATAAAATTTTCTTAAACGAATAGTTTTGAGTTGTTAGCAATGAGAGAAAGGAATAAATGGAGAAGAAGAGATTCACAAAAGAGCAATTACCAAAGAATAAAAAGCCATGAATAATGAGCCATGAAAGAAAATTAAGAAATAAGGTAAAAAGAGGAGAAAGGATATAGAATTCATTTGCAAAAGAAAAGGAGAGAATGTGAAAAGGAGGAGTAAAACAATAAGTAAATAGCTAAAGACCAAGGGTTAATTTAAAATCCAATATTAAACCCTAGTGTAAGCATATTGTTTCTGCCTTGAAAACTTTGAGGTGTAAATTGATCTAAATAGTATTGTGCAGTTTGTCCGTCAACATCATAGCCTTGAATATTGCTGGCAGTAAAGTTAAAAAATAGGTAGGCTTCTGAAATAAATTCATAAAGTATTTTTAGCGAATAAGATTCGTTCGACCAAGTTACTGATTCTATAAAGGGTAATAATACAGCTTCTTTGCCATCGGTATACTGGTAATCGTTTCCGTGTTTTGCATTTAAATATGAGATTTCGACTTTTAATCCTCGCATTGGTCTAAGACCAATGTTAACATAATATTCTTTTGAGTTATCACGTAAATAATGTCCGAGGTTATATTTATTTGATTCATATGTTAATGTTGGAACTCGATGTTTATAAGTAATAGGAGAAGTTTTGGTATATTCGAATGTTAAGTAAATATTATTTATTGGCCAATTGTTTAATCTGCTTCCCAGTTTATAGCTATAGAAATTTGACTCTTCTTTATTACCAATTCGGGTGATGGAAAATTCATCAATAAAAATAGTCCCGTATAGGTGCAAGTGTTTAATCATACGAAAACTGAAATCGCCGAACATTTGTGAGTTTTGATTATCAATATTATGGTTAATGGTATGATCAACGGACTTATAAAATAAAAAAGGAATAAGATAAACAAGCTGAGGACTTACATCTGAATATACAATTGAATTTCCAATACTAAAATGGAAATTTTTGAAAGGTTTAAATGTATACATATTAGCTGCTATGTATTTATCGCGAAAAACCGCTCGCCAATCACCGTTGGAGGTAGTGTAAGACCTTGAGCTATCAATTACTTCGGATACCAACCATCCATGATAATAATTAAAATCTAACCATTTAACAGGATTCAATTGTAATTTTATCATTCCAAAAGAAGGTTGTTGACCACCAAATATATTTGCTCCATTGTAATTAGTTCCCCATTGTAAATGGTCTTTTACTAAACCAATTGTTCCCCATTTCCAAGAATAGTTTATTCCTCCACGCATTTCACTGTAATCTCCTCCTTTACGATCTTGTACATTAATTTTATAATTGCCACCTTCCAAAGGAGTAAAATATTGAGGGAAGGCAAGAATTTCGGTTTGGTAGTTATCCCGCAGACTTGCATAAATTGCCCAGTTTTTTCCTATAGTGGCGTAAGCTTCAGCTCCACCCCAAGTATGTTGTACTTGTCCATTTGGGTTGGTATAATATCGGATTCCCCAAATGGGTTTTACGGAAAACGAAAAAGAGGAATCTTTGTAGAATAAGCCCAAAGGATTTAATCCAGTATTAAAACCGGGTCGTTTTTTTAGGATATTTAATTTTGCATTGGCAGAATATGGATTGTAGTTTAAATCGCCATCAAAAGCATAAATGTTAAGGTAAAAATTCAGTTCTTTTATTTGTCGCTTATTTAAATCTTCTTGTTTAACCTCAGCCTCTTTTAGTTTTTTATAAATAAAATTACGAGAATAAGGTTTTATGGCTGAATTTATTTCAATGACCTTATCATTGGCCAATTCATCTATAAAATCATAGATACTATTGTGAAGATTATGAACAGGAACGGTTTGGGTGTAGCTTTTAAAAGCAAGTATGACTATTATTAGAAAGAAGAGAAAGACTTTTAGAGGCTTCATTAAAATAGTATTAAGCTATTTGATTTTAGTTCTTAAAATTATGACCTTATTTTATTAAGAAAATATTTCACTATGTTTTTAGTATTTTGCAGAACTAATTCTTTTACCCATGGTAAAGGTTTATCTGTCCAGCGTTGAGGATGAAAAGTGAACATGATTTGATTTGGAAGCCCTTCATTTTCTACAGCTTTTATAATATCTGATGTACTATTAAAGTTTTTATCTTTTACCTTAGTACTTTTTACTTTGTCTCGAATAGAGACAGCATCTCCATCCCACCTTCTTCCGGTATCGGTTAGGTAAAGAATATCTGAAAAATCAACATCGAAGTAAGGCTCACCAACTATTCCATAATCACGGTAATTATAATATTTCCAAAGTAAACGATTATCGAATTTAGATAAGGGACTTCCGTGCATGCAAATTGTTTTTACAGGATAGTATTTTCGTAGTTCAATTAAATTTTTCTCAAATAATTCAATCGCTTTTTCTGCTAATTCTTTTTCTTTTAGTGTTTTGTGTTTTGCATTTTGATACTTAATACTTTTAGAAGCTAGATCAATATCTTCATAATGATAACCTATCTCATGCCCTAAACCAGCAATCTTTTTTATAATTTCAGGAATAAAACTTTGCGGTACAATTCGAAAATAATAACATCCTTTTATTCCTAATTCCTTTTGTAATTGTGCAAATTCTAATGAATTTTCAGGTAACTTGTCTACGTCGTGACGCAGAATTATAGATTTTTTTTCCGGTTTTTCAAGAAATTCATGAAAGGTTTGGAAAGTATAGCCTTGCCCTTTTAGATTTGTTAATAGCGATTGGTATGTTTTTAATGTAAAATCCATTATTTAAATTTATATTGATAATCAGGATCTTTTTTTAGGGTTTTAAAACTTTTTGGCCAATTCTCAATGAACCATATAAGAAAAGTCGTCAAATCAATTTTTTCATCAAGAAATTTCTGTTGCCTTTGTTTAAATATGTGTTTTCTATTTTGGATTTCTAGAATCTCATTAACCTTTTCAATAACACCATTAAAATTTAAAAAATTAAATACTAAGCCAAATTTTTCCTGATCAATATTATAGTATCGAGTAATAGTACTAATATAAATCGAAGGAGTTCCTAATACTCCGGATTCAGAAGCCATGGTTGCACCTTCACCAATATATATAGTTGCATTTGCTAAAGCATCATGAATTTTTTCAGGAGGGATTTTAATAGAGTAATCTTTTAGATTTTCGGGGAGTTGATGCCTTTCGGATGAAATAAATACCTTAAGCCCTTTTGAAATAAGATTGTTTACAAGAGCTTCTTTTTCTTTTAGACATAATCCTTTTTGTCCACTATCATGTGTGGCAAACCAAGAAACAAAACGTAAGATAGCATAAGGTTCTTTTTCTGATACCCCTAAAAATTGATAAATATCTTTATTGGGTTTAAAATATTTAGGATGTAGATATGATAGTTCATGATTTGATTTATAACGAATTTGTTTTTCTCCTAAATCATTAGGCAAAAAATCTGGAGTTATAATTGCTTTTGTAAAAGGAGCGTAAAGTTTAATTTGTTCAGTATTTCCAGAATCTTCTAAAGAGATGTGATCTTTTCTTAATAACCAAGCAACTTGAGCTGCATACATAGATCCATGACTTAAATAAAGATCAGGCTTAAATTTTATAGCTACAATTAATAATCTAAAATTGAAATAAATTAGTCCAAAAAGCTTACCTAATTTTGTTTTTTTGTTTTTTCCAAAAGAAATATATTGAAAATTATATTTTTTTAATAAATACAATTCATTTTCTTTATCCCTTGTGGTAAATATAATTTCATACCCTTTTTGGGATAAATTCCAAGCCACATTTTTAAAAATATGAACATGGGCGGGATGACCGATATCAATTAATATTTTCATAAGAAGCTAAAATTGTTTGTGAGGCATAAATTTGATCACCAATATTGACTTTTATTGAACAAAAATCAGGCAGAATTAAATCTACCTGAGATCCAAACCTGATCATTCCGTACCATTCACCTTTTTTAATTTGATCACCAATGTTTTTATAAGTGTCGATTCGTCGAACTAATTTAGAAGCTGTTTGAACTACTCCGACAGAGAGCTCCTCGTTTTTAATTACAATAGAAGTTCTTTCATTTTGACCATAAACATCTGGGTTTTTGAGTGATAAAAATTGTCCTTTAAATTTATTTATTGAAATAATTTCACCATTAATGGGGGCACAGTTTTTATGAACATCAAATGGAGTCATATTAATTCCAATGATCCAACAAGGTGTATTCAGTAATTCAGTATTTATAAATTCATGCAATGTGGCAGTTACATTTTCCTTAACAGAAAGAGGAACAGTTCCTTTTTCTATTTTTTTGATATATATTATATTACCATCTGCAGGAGATATAATTTCGTTTTGTTTAGCCTTTATTTTTCTTTGTGGCGTTCTCCAAAATCTAATCATTGTTAAGGTAAAAGCAAGACCAAGAATTAAGGGAACATTAAAAAGAGATATTAAAACAGGGTTTATGAAAGATAGATATTTAATTAGAATTAGATTTATTAAAGTTGAGAATCCAATAATAATAATATTATCAATATATAGATATTTGAGACTTATTCTCGTTTTCCTGTGAAGATAAATATATAATAAACTACTAATTATTATATTTTCAATTAAAAATATTGCTGTGTACATGTTATGTTTTCTAGTTTCGTTTTAAAAATAAATATGGTAATAATAATATATACATTATTGCTGGTAGAGGATCTTTGAATGACCAAACTGCATTTTCTTTAGGCATTTTTAAGGTTATTATGTATTCTTTTAATGTCATTTTTCCTTTAATAATTTCTTTAATTGATACATATGAATCAGTAACACGTTCTATCCAAGCAATATCTTCTAAATTATTGTTTTGGACATCAAAAGGCTTATTGTCTATATGATTAATTAACATTTCTATAAGATTAATATTTAAAATGTTTGAGATAGAATGCCATTTCCATGTTCTAGGATTAATTTCTAATAATTTATATTCGTTTGATTTTTTATCATACATAAATTCAACTTCAGAAAGACCAAAGTAATCAATACCTTTTAAAAACTTTATTGATTGTTCTTCAATTTGCTTATTAATAACTGACTTTGCAAAACAAGTGGAAATACCAAAGTCCATCGGTTTTTGTCTTATTCTATTTACAATAAAACTGCCAAATACTTTCTTATTTGAAAAAAAAGATCCAAATGAAAAAAGAGATTTTGCTCCACCAGTTAGAAATTCTTGAATAATTACTTGTTCTGGAGGAATTATATTAATTAAAGTGTGATAATTGTTTATTAGTTCTTCTTGAGATTTACATAAAAAAACTTTTTGTCCCGTTTTTTTATGAAAAGTATGCATTACAGCCGGTTTTAATATAAGGGGGTATTCTAATTCGTGAATAAAACTATTCATGTGTTCTAAAGAACTTGGAAAATAACTTTTAGGAATAGGAATACCTAAGTCTATAGCTTTTTTATATGTTTCTATTTTATTATAACAAATGTTGATAATATCTGGTTCTGGTAACGATATATAATACTTTTTCTTTAGTTGCTCATAATTTTCTGATATAAAATGAACAAGATTGTCATTTGTAGGCATTATAAGAGTATCTTTTTCTTTAGCTTTTTTAAGCTGAGATAAAAGATCGTCGTGAGATTTAAATAATTTAAAATGATCACAACTATTGGAAAATCTCGTTACAGATGCTTTATAACTATTAAAAACGGTTACTTTTAATCCTAACTCTTTGGCTATTCTTGAAATACCCAAAGCTTGAATATGATTACCTAAAATATAGATTTGTTTCATAAATTATAGTTTAAAATCAATAGACGAATTTCTTTCAACAAATCTAATTTTACCTGATGGTAATTCAGGAATAAATTCTTTAATAACAATTTTTATATTAGGATTCTCACCAATTTTTTGTTTCCAATCATTTTCTATTCTTATGATTTTATCCTTTGATAAAGGATTATTTAAAACAAATGAGAATATATAATCATTAATATCAGTTTGATTAATATAAAATTGTTTTATTTCAGCTATATGCTTAAAATATGTTGTAAAACTTTGCCCAATTAAAATTGTTTTATTTTTAGTAATTATTATATCATTTTCTCTACCTAATATTTTTTTATAGCTTTCCAAGCCTCTTCCACACTTACAAGTTGATTTTGACTTGGTAATTATATCTTTAGTTTCATATCGGATAAATGGTAAAGATGTGTTCCATAAATCTGTAGTAATTAATCTTCCAGATTCTCCTTCTTTCACCTCATTCCCATTATTATCCAAAACTTCATAAATACCATATTCCATTGCTAAATGATAACAATCATGTGTTGGACATTCAAATAATACAGCTGCACCTTCAGTACTATACGAGTCAAAAACAGGAGCTTTAAATGCTTGTTCTATTAATTTTCTTTTATCATCATTGAGAGTATTTCCTGTTGTGTTAATAGCGTGAATTCCTGAAATTTCTATTTTTTTATCTAAAATGTATTTTGCAGTAAAGTCTAGAGGATCAGGATAACTTCTAAGAATCTTAGGTGAGAACTTGTTGATGAGATTTATGAATTGTTCATAATTGCCATCAGAATATTCTTGTGTAAAAAGCTTACATCTATTAATATAATCTTGAACTGCTTTTTCAAAACTAACCCGAGTGTTTTGGGATACTTTAATTAGTTTATCACCTAATTCATAACCCATCCAGTTCCAACCTCTTAAATAAGAAGCAATGTTCAAGCTATAGGCCGATTTATCAATAAAGTATCGGGTTTGTTTTCCTGTAGAACCACTTGACTCAGAGTAATAATGGGGAATATTTTCGATATTTCTATTAACAATTTTTGAAGGAAAATTTTCAATAATGTCATCTTTTGTGAGAATGGGAATCTTTTTCAGATCATCAATAGATTTTATATCGGATGGATTTAACTGATTCTTACTAAATATTTCTTTATAGTAGGGCACTTGATTATATGCTATTTCTATAATCGACTTTAATTTATTTAGTTGAAATTCTTTTAATTTATCATGACTCCACCATTGGCTTTTCGACAAGAAATTTAACTGTTTAGTAATATTTCGACCAAGAATTTTATCAGAGAATGGATAAACAATATTTTTTGATAAGAAATTATATAAATTCATTGTTGCTAATCAGAGTATTTAAAGTTTATTGTTTCTTTTATTTCCTTTAATCTTCTTTTCAATAAATGTGCGTCTCGATTTGTTATTAACTCTTTTTTCAAACTATTATACAGTAATTCGAAATCAAGATCTAATTGTGTGTAATCTTCATCATATATATTGTAATAACTTGATTTATCAGAGAATGAAATCTTCTTTAATTTTTTAGCCTGTAGCTTCTTAACTTTTTTTATATAAGTATGTGGAATATATTTATTGAAAAGATTCATTGTAAAACTTGGTACGGGTAAATTGTTAGCAGATGGCACTATACCTAAATACCAATTTTTATAGAAACTTAACTTTATATGTAGATTTTGATTTTTGAGATATTTATAATCTAAGTTGTTATAGAAATCTATTATTGTTTTGTCATGAAAAAAGTAAATAGGAATAGGTCCTAATTTTGCACCTTCAGAAAAGGATCCAATTCTTCTAAAATTTCTTTCCTTTCTTTCTTGAAGAAGATAATCGGAGTATGAAAGATCTTCTATCGTAGAATTATAAGATTTGGAAAATTCATTTAAGATATCGTCAGCATGAAAGTGAGTAAAATTTAAAATTGTGTCTAAATTTAATAAATTATAATCAAGCTTAGATTTCAGAATATATGGAAAACCTTTTCTTTTAATTTGGTTACTATCAATTTCTACACCTCCGGAAATAAGATCGCCTGAATAACCATAATGTAAAGAATCAATTATACCTGTAGAATTTAATGCCAATGACGTCATAGACTCACCGTTGGTATAACCATTTGAAAGCCAAAACGAATAATTATTCACAATGTTTGGATTATTATCAATTAATTGCCAATCAAGATTAAAATGCTTAGATATTAATTTAGCACGATCAATTTCAAATTTTCTGTCCTTGGCGGTTATACAAATCGGGCTTATATTTGATTTTAAAAAGGAATTAAGAATTAAACGAGTATCATTTCCCCCCGTTAACGTATTACCCCATTTTTCAGGATTTATACGATTTTTTAAAAATGTAAAATGCTTTTCTGTTAAATGGTAAAATGTTTTTTGAGGATCCTTAATTATGCTATTGCTTTTACAATACCAATTATCGTACGTTATATGGTTAGTTTTTAGATTAATCTGAATCAATTGTTCAGGTTTAACAACTTTTATATTAGTAAAAATAGTTTTATCCAATAAAGGATATCCAAAGACTAAATGTTCAGTAATTGCCGATTTATTTACTGTACCTTCTTTATCAAATTTTATAAGTGGCCATATAAATGACGAAATATAAACGATGTTATTATTTATTAAATAAAACTGTTTGTCGAAGCCAAAGTAGTCGCAGAATAGATATAAAAGATTATTTATTTTATCAATAAAGTATCCATTAAAATTACCATTCAGGGAGTTTAAATATTTTTTTAATTCATTTTTTGAATTAATACTTTTAGGATATTGTGGTTTTTCATAAAAGAATCCATTTATAAGCAAACAAGCTTCTTCAGAATCTAAATAAATAGATTCGTATAGTTTATTGTCTTCAGGTTGAAAAGCAAAATAATTTGAATATTCATTATTGTGAACTTTATAGATGCTTTTTTTTCCTTTAGGAAGAAATCTTGCTTCTATACATTCTTTACTTTGAGGTACTCCTTTAGATATTATGGAAATATATGAAAGGAAGCTTTGTTCTTTAGAAGTAAACATATTATTTTATTAAACCTAGGGCTCGTTTTAATATAAATTTTCGA
Organism: Bacteroidales bacterium; assembly: GCA_013138975.1. Taxonomy (GTDB): domain Bacteria; phylum Bacteroidota; class Bacteroidia; order Bacteroidales; family UBA12077; genus UBA12077. Next base: position 60,166 of record WTBR01000068.1, on the reverse strand, counting down.
ATAAATTTTTTTTCTGATTCAGAAACGCATTGTTCTACATTGTTAAAATGGGAGTTTATATATCCTTTTAAAAAATAAAATGCTTGTTTAGGCTTAATTTTTACGCAAAACATTAGAGTTTTTAATAATATAAAAAATAGGGGATATCCTCTAACGTAAAAACTTTTCCCTTGTTTCAGAGAGAATTTAGGATCTAATTTTCTTTTAAAATCTCGTTTTTTTTCCAGATGATTAACTTCCAACTCATAAAATGTTGTTGTTTCCCAACCATTAAATCGTGCTTTTAAATCATCTATTCCATCCCAACCATAAATTGGAACTAAACCACCCATATTCTCATAGCATTCACGTCGATACATTTTCATTGCACCCGTTGTGCGCCAAGAAGGATGCCATACAATTTTCTTATTATTTAGATTATCTATATAATAAGTAATTCCACTTGAGATGCCAAGCTTTATATTTTTTTTGAATTGATTTAATTGAAACTCAAAATAATCTTCTCTGTCGATATCTATGTCTGCATCAAATTTTACTAAAAAATCATAATTAGTATGTTTTATTGCTTTTAAGCCAATTTCAAAATTCTTTACTGCGTGTGTTCCAAATGGCCATTTTCCATTTTCACGATTTAATAGTGTTATCCAATGATATTTATCTGCATACGAATTAATTATTGACCCTGTATTGTCTGTTGATCCATCATTCACTATTATCCACTGCAATGGTAAAATAGTTTGTTTTAAAAAAGATTTTATAGTAAGCTCTATATTATCTTCTTCATTGTAAGCAGGTGTAATTACAATGTAATTTTTCATGAATTGTATTTTTCAAAGATTTCTTCTTGAGTACAAAATTTTATATTTGGAATTGAAATGAGCCAATCTAAATAATCTTCAATTAATTTAATTTTTTCAGGAGAATTATGATATCTGTGATGGAATAATACTCCGACATTTGTAAGCTTAAGACATTGTTGTGTTTCTCGTTTTAAATCCTGAAGAGTTTCCATTTCACAGTCTTCGAATTCATTTATGTATTTTTTTATAATGCTTATAGCAAGATCGATTTGAAATACATTGGTTTTATTTATCTTTTTTAAATTCCAAGATACTTTTCTATCAAGAAATATTTCCTTATTTAATAGCCTTCCAACAATATAAAATAATTGTTTTACTAATTTAGGTGAAATGCCTCCATTTACTACTTTAAAATTTAATGCATCAAGAGCCTTAATCGCATCTTTATTTCTGGCACCATAGGGGAATGTAAATGCTTTAAACCAACGGTTTCCAAAATATGAATCCATTAATTCCATGCCTTTTTTAATATCAGAGTATTGATCATTAAAGTCTCTACTACCTCCAAATTCACCTTTTCTTATTTTACCACCTATTTCCGTTTTGTAATTTAATTTATGATTATAGCCATGTTGGATTATTTCAATTAAATGGGGATGTTTATTTTTTTTATCTAAAAGCCATTCAATTACTTCAGGAGTTACATTTGCAGGTTCTACGGCATGTGTTATAGGGATATTTCGGTCTATAAATATATTTGTTAATTGAATAAAAGATTCATCTAGATTCTTTCTAACATCATCATTTCTAAAAGTAAAAATGACTTGTTTATTTTTTTTCATAAATAAGGGTGTTTTTTAAATAAATTAGTGCTGATAGAAAAAAGAAAAATATCATTCCGTAATGACTAAATAATCCGGCATCAGTAACGGTTTGTACTAGCAATAGTATAAATAAACTTAAAACTGTATAATATCCTTGTTTATTTATTTTCTTTATACGCTGTAGAACCTTAAAGTGGGGTATTAAGAGAATTAATAAACCAAATATTCCAATTTCGGCAATATGAAATAATAAAAAGGCATCTGTAATACTTTCAATTCCTGTATAACCAGAAATGTAATACTGTCCAATACCAAAAAAAGGATTTTGCAATGCGTAAGGAAAAATACTTAAACTTCTGGTAATTGTTGTTTCTTCTATTGTATTAATATCTCCGCTAAACATTACAAGAGCTGCTGATAAACGCGAAAAAGGATTTTCAATAGTACCTTGACTTAAGCCTAACTTCCCTATTCCTACTAATACTTGTTGATAAGTAAAAAGTAAAACTATTACTATTCCAAGCAACATAAGTGCTTTCCGTTTATTTTTGAAAAAGTACACAAAAAACATCCCTAAAACCATTGAGCCGGCTGAAGTTCTTATACCTGTTAGTAATACAGTAATAATTCCTAAAATCAGAACAACAATTTTAAATTTGTTATATTTAAATTTACCGTATAATATTTGTGAAAAGAAATATACTATGATGATTGCAATAGTATTACCATAATTTGCTGCACGAAAAAAGGTTCCGTTTATAATTTTTGACTTTATTAAAGAATCTCCTAAGGTAATAGTTGTATTGCCTTGCCAGCTATATTCAACTATTTTAAAATAATCTGAAACATTTTTGGAAAAATATTGCATAGTAGCAATGGATATTTGTATTAGCAAAATATAAAAGATGATATTTTCGAGTTTTACCACATCTATGTTTTTTTTATAAGATGAAGACACCATAATGATAAATAATAGAAATCCCCAAAAATAATGTTTGAAAAATTCGATGTGAATAAGTGAGCTAACCTCTCTTCCGGAATCGATTAAAAATATATAAACTAAAAATAAAACAATCGTAATTAGTAAAGTCTGAAATAAAGCTTTTGATTTAAGATTAAAATTGTAATTTAAAAAAAAGTCGATAAAAAAAGTAACTAAAAGTGCCACATAAACAATAGTAAATGTTGTAGGCGCATAGTGAAAACCAATTTTGAAAAAGATAAATTTTAAAAAGGAGTAGATTAATAATATAGATGCAAAAAAATATACTTTATTGTAAAAGTATGAAATAATAAGCATGATAGTACTTAAAAGGATTAATAGCATCTATTATTATCGTTTTTTAATAAAAAAATAATTGTTTTCACTTCCAATAAAATACAGATTCTGATTTTTTATATATAATTGATACATTATAGATCTTACTTTATAATTATTTTCTTTATCAAAGATTTCATAATCTTTGACCATTTCTTGATTTTGTAATAGGGAGATTAATTTTTTTAATATTTTTCTGCGAGTAAAAGCATTGTAATAGTGTTTTCCTCTTATATCATTTATAAAGAATTTGTTTTTCTTTAATTCATTGTAAAGGGTTAAATCCCTATAATTAATTACTTTAGCTGGATTTCCACCAACAATATTACAGATTTCCACTTTTTTAGTAACTACACTTCCTAATCCAACTATAGCTCCTTCTTCAATTGTAACTCCGGGAGTTATTTGTACATTATGACCAATCCAAACATTATCTTGTATAACTACCGGCTTAATGTTATATTCAGTACCATATGGTAAAGCATTATGAGATGGTCCAACATCATGATTATTTGTTAATATTGTGCATCCGGATCCAATATTAACATTACTTCCAATTTGAACATTCCCACTAATATTACTATTACCTACTATTGTATTATTATTTCCAATTATTAATGAGTTGGAACTGATCTTGCAATTCGGTCCAATATAAGTTCTTTTTCCAATTTGAGCCCCTTTCTTTTTAAGAATAAATATTTTAATAGAAGAATTAATTTTTTTTAAAAGGAGAATAATAAACCTTCTGATTTTTTTGATAGTGGCCATAAAATTAAAATTTAATAATTATTAAGAACGATTAATATTTGCAGAGAACCAAGGCATAGGGTAGACTTTATTTGCAAGATACCATGCCAATATAAAGCTTAAAGCATTACTAATTACAAGGGCTTGTGCTACACCAATTTCTCCATTTGTTTTTATTAAAACATAGGTTAATAAAACATTTACAAGCCCGGATATAACTGTTATTGTTGCAGTTATATGTGTTTTTTTTTGAAAAAAGATGTAATTTACATGCATTTTATATGATCCATTAAATGCAAATGCAACGCAAGTAAGTAGTACAAATTTTTTAGCTCCTATAAATTCCGGACCAAAAATGAATTTTACTAAATTTGCACCAATTAGTCCCACAATAATTGCAAGTGTAATAATACCTATATGATACATATAAGTAAAACGTACAATTCTTTTTTTTTCTTTTATATTAATAACATTACTTAGTTTTTCAAAGAGGATTGGAGTAAAAGCTAAATTAAAAGAATCTTGCAATAATGCAATTATAATACCAAACGTTGCTCCTATACTATAATTACCGGTAGCGGCAGTTCCTAGTAATGAATTAATAATTATCCTTCCTGCAAAAGAATTTAACCAGCCTCCAATTTTATGAAATATTAAAGGAAACCCTATTTTAAAGTTGTCTTTTAAATAGTTTTTATTGATTTTAAAAATGAAAAAACCGTTTTTTTTGAAATAGTATAAAGAATATGTGGATACAATAATTATACTTATTAATTGAGCAATAATTAAGCCTTGCCAATTTTTATTAAAGTATACTAAAAACAAAATCATTAACGAAAACTTTAAAAAGGTTAAAATGATTTTATAAATCCCGTAGTTTTTAGGTTTTTTTGCTATTTGATAAAGAGAGAGGTTAAGTCTTGAGAATGTTTGAAAAAAACCTATTGCAAGAGTAATCAGAATCCATTCAGAAGGAAAATTTATTACTTTTTCAAAAAAATTATTAAAACAGTATACAATTAAAATGGATGAAATAGTAGCAACCAATAATATGAGTAAGCTATTTGAAAAATAAATACTAAAATCTCTTTTGTTTTTTAAACTAAAAAAATTTCGTACAACACCCTCTCCACAGTTTAAAGAAATAAACGGTACCGCAATGGGAAGAATTGCTTGAAACATTGCATAATTCCCATATTCCGAAGGAGATATATGTCGAGTTATAATAGGAAGTAATAAAAAAGGAATAGCTCGGTCAAATACATTAAAAAAAGTATAAGTACCAGCATGTTTAAAAATATTACTTTTAAGTATTGTTTTAAGTTTATCTATCAATTTGATTGTAAATTAGAAATGGTAAAGGTGTTAGGAGTATTACAATAAAAACTGCAAACTTGAAAATTTTGTTTAATAAAAGAGTCATTATTAATATTTTCTATTGTTTGTGCAATTAATTCTCCCGCACGTGTTTCAAAATGCGTATTTATATTGGCTAAATAGTAATTGATATTTTCTTTTCTGTTATTCTTTGAACCAATAATTTCTTGAATATTTGATTCTAAGTTTATGAAATCTTTAGGTACATGGTTTATTAAACCATTTTTACAGAATCCATAATTATCAAAGATTAAATTGTAATCTGCAAAAAAAGAAGCGTATATTGAACTAACATTCAGTAATGCAGCTTCTAAATGAATACTAGATTCCCCAGAAATTAATATAAATATATTTGAAAGGAATTTAAAGGAATTTTCTTTTTGAGAGTTAGAAAATTTTATTTTTTTCAAATGGCATAATTTTTTATATTCCTTAAATCGAATATCTCTTGGATGTGGCCTAAGAATAAGATCGTATTTAGGAAAAGTAGTTTGCATAAAATCTATAAGTTCTAGAACTTTTGAGTATTCATCAATAGAATTAACAGCAATTCCAATTTTTGTTTTTAACTTACTTGAAGTTTGTTTAAGAAATTTATCGAATTTAGGGTTTCCTAATAAAAACACTTTTGATGAGCTTTTCCCAATTTGATCATATTTTTTTAATGAATCTTTTCCATAAAGAAAAACATAATCATGTACTAAGGGTGGAAATTTATCTGAAACATTTGCATGTTGAATATATATACTTTTTTTATTTTCTGCTTTAGCAGCTAAAGTAAAGCATTCACATTTAATATCATGGTCATTAGCTACAATTATAATTTCTGCATTAATTTTTCTTATAAATAATCTTGCTTTGATATAATATCCATAAACAAGCCAATATCTATTAAAGAATTTATAAAGACAATTTTTTTGATGTTCGTTAGCTTGAATTAATTTGAAAATAAGAATAGGAAAAAAAAGGAATGAATAAAGATAAGCCACAGTTTCATTGTAATTTTCTCCTCCCAAGTTTTTGCATGAATATAGTGTGGAATTGTGTATTTTATTTTTTACAGAAATAATAGCATCAGTCTGATTCTTAGAGCTCGAAAAGAATAAATATTTTGATTTTTCAGATTTTCTAAATGATAAATATTTGAATGATTTAAGAAATTCAAATATAAATTGAATGCTTGATGTAAATAAATTTTGATGTTTTTTTAAAGGAATATATTTAAAAAATTCAGATGTTGGAGAACTAATTATATAATTAGTTCTCCATATATCAATTTTTAATGCATCTTTAATAATTCTGAAAAACATATAAAACTATAATAAGGTTTTGCGCACAAATCTGTATACTATGTCCGAAATTTGTTGGAAATCAAATTTCACATATTTGACCCATAGTTAGATTATATATGCAACACAATCAATTTGCGAGTCATTTTCAATATTACCCTAACGAGACCATTCGTTAAAATCATCTAAATCTTTAAATCCTATTTTACGAGCTATTCTAAGTGAATCTGATATTGAATAAGGATAAATTGCTCCAAAAAATATAAATTTAATACCATAGTTTTTTGCAATTTCAGCAGGCACTTTATATGTTTTTTCTTCAATCCATTTTAATGGGAGAAGCTCATTTTCAAAATCTTTTAAAGTTTCGTTTCGAAATATAATAAGTTTGTATCTAAATGTTATATTGTCTATATCGTAACTCACACAAAAATTATTTATCTTATGCAAGCCTTCCTGTGTATGAAAACTTATTCGTTACTGTAGCTAGCTGTAGGTTTATTATTCCATGGTTTTCTATTAACCTACGAACAATCATATGAGAGTTCTTTCCTCCAGAAACGACAATTAAACAATTATATTCAGGGTGAGCTATATTTTCCTGAATATATCAGGTTAACCACTCTTGTCTTTCTTAGTAATTTATCAAGTGTTTGGATTCATTATTTATTTTTAAAAATTTCAAACATTTCTTTTTTTAAAGGTTCTCCCTTTTCAATATTTATGTTAATTTTTTCTCCCAAAATAGTGTTTAAGTGTTTCGGGTGCATACCAAATCCTGGTCTAATCGATTTAATATTTTTTTCAGATATTATTTCTCCTTTTTTTATATCCTGAACAGCATACAATGAACGAGAAAATTCTTTGCTCTTTTTAGCTTTATCTGATAGTGAAAATCTAACATCACCAAGAGCTAATTCCGTGTTGCGAACAGCTTTTACCATTTTAGCAAATTCATTTTCGTCCAAAGAAAAAGACGCATCAGGACCCCCAATTGATTTATCCAATATAAAGTGTTTTTCGATTACTTTTGCACCTAAGCTTGTTGCTATAATAGGTACTAATTCTCCTGATGTGTGATCTGATAATCCTGTAATAACATTAAATTGTTTAGCAATTTCAGGAATCATTAATAGATTGGCATCCTCAATTTTAGCAGGGTATTGTGATGATGTTTTAAGCAAAATTATCTGGTTGTTACCAACGTTCCTGCATGCATCAACAGCTAATTTAATATCATCATAATCGGCAATGCCAGTTGATATAATCATTGGTTTTCCTTTAGAGGCAGCATACTCAATTAGAGGGATATCTGTAATTTCAAAAGAAGCAATTTTATATGCTGGAGCATTTAATTTCTCAAGAAAATCTACTGCTGTTTTGTCAAAAGGGCTGCTAAAACAAACAAGATCTTCTTCTTTAGCAGTATCAAAAAGTTCTTTATGCCATTCCCAAGGAAGATATGCTTCATTATATAATTCGTGCAAAGATTTTCCATCCCAAATTGTTCCTTTTATTAAGAAATCATCCTTTTTGCAATTCAATGTTATTGTATCGGCTGTATAGGTTTGCAATTTAATTGCATCAGCTCCTGCACGTTTTGCTGCACGAATTGTATTTTTTGCAATTTCAATATCATGACCATGATTTGCAGATAATTCTGCAATTATAAAAACAGTCTTTAAATTATTGAAAGAAAAGTTTAAGTTTTCCATGAAAAAAAATCAAATTAGATTGTATAAACGCTTTGAAGCTTGAATGAAACCTTGATCATTTTGTTTATTTCCTTTTAAAACTAATAATTCATCACAACGATCATCCGTATTAACAATAATAAGTCCGCTATTTATAGACATTTTGATTGAAGGGGCATTGTTTTTTTTAATAACACTTATAATTGTATCTTTTGGAAACTTAATTAGATAATCATCTGTTGCCTTTTTTAACATTTCCGAACTATATTTTTTACCTCTATGTTTTATATCAACCGACTGCCCTACAAAAATTCTATCTTTTAGTTTTTCAATTCTAACCTGACCGACAGATTCTTTTTTTTCATTTAAAAAAACATATAGAAATGCATTTGAACTATTGAGCTTGGACAGAAACCATTTGACATGATCCTTATAATTTATTTCAGAAGAGGCTAAAGAGTTTTCTCTAACACTTGGATCGTTTGTCCATTTGAAATATATATCAACATCATCTTTTGTTGCAAATCTAAATGATAGCATATCAGAATTATAAGTAGTTAGGAATATGGAGAACGAGATTAGTCATGATAGAGATTTTTTATTTTTGTTAAGATCCTTTCAGGAGATTTACCATCTATTAGTGAATTGGTTTTGCTTGATAAATTCCCTTTTTCCAATAAAAAATTCAATATATACTTTTTGATTTCTTTATCAGTCTTTGATACAAAATTTCCAAGCCCAAACGCAAGGTTATTTTCTGTTAGATAATTATAAAAATGTTTTTGATTATCAACATAATAACCTGTAATAAATGGAATATTAACAGCCATAATTTCAAATAATATATTGCTAGCTGGAATTATGGCAAAATTACTTTCTTGCATTACAGAGATTAAATCCTTTTCAGTTAGATTTTTGTAAAGTTTTATACTTGGATTGCTTTTTTCTAATTCAAAAATCTCAGGATCTTCATAGGCAATACCTAAAACTATATTTATTTGTTTAAATTGCTTAATTTTCAATAACGCTAACGTTGTTTTATACGTCAGGTTAAATTGATCTGAACCACCAAAACAAACAAATGCCGAATCTACTTTAGAAATTTTTCGATTATTTTTAGCAGCTTCATTAAACAATGGACGCAATAATGCAAATTCTGGTCCTAAGGCATAATTTGTGTAAGATTTTGAATTGTAATCTTCAGGGCTTATTCCTGGAGAATGATTAACAATAAGATCTGAAACATATTCTTTGTCATGTAGGTCGTCAATACAAACTAATTTACATTTTTTCTGTTTAATTTTTTTTTGGTAATTAGTATCAAAATGATAACCATCCAGTATTACAATGCTTTTTGCACTGATCTTAGAAAATAAAAGATCTTCATTTTTCATGCGGATGCAATGAAAGTCATTATCTGCTAGTTCCTTTAGCATTTTATCTGGAATTTCTAGACAAAAAAAAGAAATGATAAAATTATTCTTAAGCATGTGCGCAAGTGCAGAACACCTTACTAGATGACCTAGTCCAATTTGGTGGTTTCCATCTGCCCTTATAAAAATCTCAGGCTTCATTAAGTAAATGATATTTCAGTTCAGCTAATTTCCAATCTGTAAGGTTATCTATGTCCTGTGCTTCTGTTTCTTCAAGTACTATTGTTGCTGTGTTTTCTGAAAAAATAGAGTGATTTATCTTTTGACTTTTTATCCAATACCATTGACCCGCATCATGGTATACTTTTTTCATATCCTGAGATCGTGCATTTAGGTTTTCTGGCCATAACATATTGGTTTTTCCATCGTCCATTCTTTCTAGCCCTCTCCATACGGGATAACCAAAAGTGACGACAGGGAAAACGCTCTGGTAGTTTTTAGACTCTAATAGCTCTAATCCTTTTTTTAGATGCTTTATCTGAATAAGAGGCGCGGTAGGATAGATGCAGCAAATCAAGTTAAAATCTTTTTCTTGTTTTATTTTATATGTAGCTAGAACTTCTTTAATTACAGACAATGTAGTTGCATGATCATCTGATGTTCCTTTGCTTCTCATAAAAGGAACTGAAGCACCGTATTTTCTTGCAATTTCTGCAATTTCATCATCATCTGTTGAAACCATCACCTCATCAAATATTTCGGTTTTTAATGCTGTTTCTATAGAATAGGCAATAATGGGTTTGCCAAGAAATTCTTTAACGTTTTTTCGAGGTATTCTTTTGCTTCCTCCTCTAGCAGGAATAATGGCCAAATTTTTCATTTTACAAATTCTAAAACTGTATTTATTACATAGTCTTGTTCTTTCGTGCTAAGTGAAGCATAGATAGGCAGACTTAAACATTCATTATAATAATTTTCTGCGATAGGAAAATCTCCATTTTTCCAACCAAAGTTTTTATAATAAGGTTGAAGATGAACTGGTATATAATGTATTTGCGAAAAAATGTTGTGCGATTTTAAATAATTATATAATTCTAATCTATTTTTAACTTGGATAACGAATAAATGAAACGCATTGGAAAAGTTATTGTTAACTTTTTGCATTTTGATTGGAGAATCTTTAAATGCATTAAAATAGTTATTTGCAATTTCCTTTCTTCTTTGTAAGCCTTCCTTTGCTCTTTTTAATTGTGTAATTCCAAGAGATGCAGATAAATCAGAGAGTCTGTAATTAAAACCTAATTCATGCATTTCATAATACCATCCACCATGGTTTTCTTGTAACATTTCTGGAGATTTTGTAATACCATGGGTGCGCAATAACAACAATTGTTTATAGAGTTCTTCATTGTTTGTAGTAATCATTCCTCCTTCGCCCGTAGCTATATGTTTTACAGGATGAAAGGAGAAAATACTTAAGTCAGAATATTGACCATCTCCACAATATATTGTTTTATTATTTGAGTTTTTAAAATATCCACCAGGAGCATGGCATGCATCTTCAATTATCCACAGCTTATATTTATTGGCAATTTTTTTTAGTCTTTCAGTATCTATAGGTAAACCAGTAAAGTCAACTGGTATTATACCTTTGTATGTGCCTTGGGGATTGGATGCTAATTTTTCTTCGAGTTTATCAAGATCCATCAAAAATGTATTCTGATCAATATCAACAAAATCTATTTCTCCTCCGCAATAAAGAACACAATTAGCACTTGCTACAAATGTGATTGGAGTGGTTATAACTTTATCTCCAGATTTAACATCTAAGGCTAAAGCTGAAAGGTGCAATGCTGCTGTTCCATTTGAAACTGCAACAGCGTATTTACAACCGATATACTCTGCAAATTTTTGCTCAAATTCAGCAATTTTAGGTCCTTGTGTTAAATAATCAGAATGCAATACTTCAATTACGCCATCAATATCATCTTGATTAATAGACTGTTTACCATAAGGGATTGGCTTCATCATTTAAATGGAATAAAGTTAGGATCAACATATTTTAATATTTTAGTTCTAATACTTTCTACTGTTTCCCATTCATCGTTAGTACCAGAATTATATTTAAAGCCTTTCTCTACTTCTTTAGCATTATAATGCTTTATATATTTTTCTTTATCTGCATTTGACGTTAGAATTGCATAATATTTATCAAATACAATTGTATTATAAGAATCACTTTCTGTTATCATTTCTTCGTGAAGTTTTTCTCCAGGGCGAATACCAACATCTACCGTTTTAATATTAGGAGCGATAGCTTTTGCTATTGTTTCAATTTTATAAGAAGGGATTTTGGGGACAAAAATTTCCCCTCCAAGAGCATTTTTTATTGCCCACATAACCATTTCAACACCATCTTCCAAAGAAATATTGAATCGAGTCATATCTTTATGGGTAAGAGGTAACGAAACACCTTTTTTTGCTTTATCTATGAAGAAAGGAATTACAGATCCTCTAGAACCCATAACATTTCCATACCTAACAACAGAGAATTTTAAATTGCGACTTCCTTTAATGTTGTTAGCTGCAATAAAGAGTTTGTCAGACACCAGTTTTGTTGCTCCATATAAGTTAATAGGAGCCGCAGCCTTATCGGTTGATAGAGCTACAACTGTTTCTACATTTGTTTCGAGAGCGGCATCTATAATATTTTGAGCTCCACCAATATTTGTTTTAATGAATTCATCGGGATTATATTCTGCAGCAGGAACTTGCTTAAGTGCCGCAGCATGAATTATAATATCAATTCCTTCACAAGCACGCTTAAATCTATTGGCATCTCTTACATCTCCAATAAAAAATCTAACCTGTGGATATTTTTCTTCCGGATAATATTGAGCCATTTCAAATTGTTTTAACTCGTCTCTAGAAAATATTACTAACCGTTTTATATTTTTATATCTATTTAATATAATCTCTGTGAACTTCTTGCCAAAAGAACCAGTTCCTCCTGTTATTAATACAGATTTATTATTTAGCATAATTTATATTTATTAATTTAAAAATGTTTTTATATTTTTTGATTCCCATATCCGTATCCATATCCATATCCATATCCGTACCCATAATTATAACCATAGTATTTGGGCATTTTTAAATCGTTTACTATGATATTCATGTGTGCAATTTTTTGATCTTGTTTTAACTTATTTATTAAATCGAATACATGTGAGGTGCTGTACCTTTGTCGGATCATAAAAAGGTTAGCATGTGAGTATTGAGAAATTAATAATGCATCTGTAACCAGAGCAATAGGAGGAGTATCTATTACAATGAAATCGTAATCTTTTTCAGCATTTTCAAAGAAAGTTTTCATTTGATCTGTTTCAATAAGTTCTGCAGGATTTGGTGGAATAGGACCTGAAGGTGCAATAAATAGATTTTCGATAGGTGTTTCTCTAATAATTTCATTGTATGTGTTTTGTTGGCTTAGATATGTACTTAAACCTATATTATTTGCTACATCAAAGATTTTATGTAAGCTTGGTTTTCTTAAATCTAAACCTACTAAGAGTACTTTTTTGCCTACCATAGATATAATTGTTGCCAGATTAATGGCGACAAATGTTTTTCCTTCACCACTTATGGTTGAAGTAATCATTATTACCTTTTGATTTTTTTCACGCAGAATGTATTGCAAGTTGGTTCGTAAAGTTCTAAATGATTCTGCTAATCCCGATTTAGGATCGATAAAAACAGGAATATTACTTTGAGTAGCATTATGACCAATGGTTCCTATAATTGGGATATCGGTATTCTGTTCAATGTCTTTTTTATTTTCGATTTTAGTATTGAAAAATTCTAACATTAAGATAATAGCACCAGGCAAACCAAAACCTAACACCAATGCTATTAAATAATTTTGCGAACGCTTAGGAGTTAATTGAGTTGCGTTTTCGGGGCGTGCAATATCAAGAATTTTATTGTCGGCAACATTCGATGCTTTGGTAATTCCCGCTTCGGCTCTTTTTTCAAGTAAGAAAGTATAAAGTTCGTTATTTAGGGTATATTCTCTTTCAATGTTAATTAAGATCCGTTCGTTTATCGGTAGTAGGTTTATTTCTTTATTTATGTCGTTAATTTTTTGATCGAGCGCATGAATGCTTATTTTGTTTGCTTGTTTGTTTGTTTTAACATACTCTGAAATTATATTTTGCAAACTATTAATTTCATTTTGTATAATGATAATATTGCTTGCATCTTCGTTGGCAACCTGACTAAATTTTAATTTTTGAAATAACTGATCGTTATATTTTTCCACTATTTTTTGCAGTGCCAAATCATTAATATTCATTATGGAAGGTGCCACAATAGGTTGATTTGTTGCGTGTTCCTGAAGATAAGTGTTCAAGTAATCGAAATAACGTTCACGAACCTCGTAAGGGATTTGCTCCATTTGTACTTCCGATAAACGATTAATGAGCAATCCTCCTTTTTGACTTAGGTTAAACACCTGATTTTCGGATCTAAATTCTTGAAGCCGAACTTCTGCATTGTTTAAATCTTTTACTATTACGGATAATTGATCATCTATAAAACTTAATGTATTTTCAGTTCGTTCATTTTTTTCTGTAAGATCGGATCGAATGTAAACTTCAGAAAGTTTATTGAGGTATGCAGCCATTTTTTCTGGTACAAATCCATTAAGTTTAAGTGTTAAAATAGATCCTTTTTCGTCGTTTACATCAATTTTTAGTTTACTTCTGTAAGTTTTTGCTAAATTATTAATATCTAAAAATTTAAAAAGGTATTTATTTGAGCTGTTTTCATTAAAAACAGAATCTATTATTTCGTTTTTTATAATTGAAAACTTAAAAGCTTCGTTTTCAAAGGTTTCTCCAAACTTAAGAGTGCGTTTAATGTTAAATTGATCATTAATACTTAATTGGTATTCATGTTCTGATAAAATTTTAATGTCAATCGGGTAATTAATCATTTGAGTAAATGCGGTATCGGGTATAATAATAAACGAGCTGTTATTGTATATTTTTGTTTCGGCTATTTCGCGTTTGCCAATGGAGATATATAATATTCCGAAATCAAGCTCTTCTAATGCCAGGCGAGCCATTTTATATGATTTTAAAATAGCTATTTCGTTTACTACTTCTGTTTTTTTACGTGCTCTAAAACGCCCAAGTTCTTGTACAATAGATTCAATACTTGAAGTTTCGTTTTGATTGTCGGAAATAATAATGGATGAGCTAATGGTATATGTAGATTCGGAGTAACGATTTACTAAATAAGCCACGGAGAGAGCAATTCCAACAGCAATAGCAAACCAATACCAGTTGGATAGAAACTTAAAAAAGTACTTTTTAATGTCGATGCTTTCTTCTTGGTAGATATTCTGTTGAGGATATGAATCCATAGTTTATGAGTTCCGAGTTCTTAGTTGTTGATTTTGAGCTGTATGCTTTAAGCTACAAGCTATATTATAAAAGCCAACTTAGCGAAATGATTTAATGAACAAAGTGTGTACCTTAATGCTAATCGCTAATAGTTACTTTTGGTAAATAATTTTTTCTTCTTTTTGTATGTGCTCTTTAAGTTCAATGTTTGATAAGGAATTGTAATCTGCAACATCAATATAATAGGGTATAGGGAGTTCCTGATTTAAAATACTACTTAATCGTGTTACAGTTTTGTCACTTATATTTTTACCTGTAATTGCTATATCAATATCAGAACCTTTTTTATAATTTCCCATTGCTCGAGATCCAAACAAAATAGCTTTTTCAATTTCGGTGAACTTCCTTAATGAATCAAGAATCAAAGAAAAAGAATTATCGTATATACCAAAATTATTGTTCACTCTTCAAAAATAAAAATAGGTTTAGCATCTCAGGATAATATAATTTAAGAATTATTTGTAAGGCATCATTAAAATTTTTCTTATCGTATGTATGAGCCAGAAGATTTCTTTTTTCAAGCATATCAATCCAGATTTCACCATTATTGATTAATTCAGCCTGAAAAGCATTTTTTAAAACTTCTCTTGGAAACTTAGAAATAACCCCATTAGATTCTAAATAGTCATTTAACGTTTTCCAAGCTAATTCAAAAGTATATTCAAATCGATGAATAAGCCCTTCTTTAGAAAGATCATCCAGTGATTCATATCTACTTACAGCATCTTTTAATTGAATAAAGGCTTTTTCAAAATTTTCAAATCTTTGTTTCCAGCGTATATCTTTATTGTTCATCTTAATTGACAGGGCTTTAGCACTTAGTTTTAGTTATTTGCTATTTGTAAATAGTACAAAGTGTTCTTTGTGTCTATGTGGCAAATTTATTTTTTTCTAAGAGTAACGGCAAAAAGCAAAAGGCTATTGTATTAAATTAAGAATCAATGCTACCGCAGTTAATGTAGATGTTACTGCACTTATAACAAATACATAATCGGAGGTTTGTTCTCTAAATAAGGTTGATTTTAGTGGTTCTACATAAATAATGTCATTGGGCATAATGTAATAAAGTTCTGAATCTACAATATCGGGTTTTGTTAAGTTAATTTTATACGATTGCGTTCCTTTAGCTGTTTGTCTCAGTAATAGAATCTTTTTACGATTACCCTTGTACGAAATATCTCCACCATAAGCCAGCGCTTCTATAATATTTATTTGGTTTGCTGTTACTAATTTTACTCCCGGAATTTTAACTTCTCCAACAACAGTAAATTTAAAATTGGCTAATTTGGCTATTACTTGTGGATTTTTTAAAAAACGAAATGCTTTTTGCTTTACAGAATCTTGTACCTGATCGATATTTAATCCCAAAACATAAATACTTTCTAATAAGGGCATTTCGATGTATCCTGAATCATTAACTAGATAACTAGTGTAAAACATGGTCTCGGGTCGTATGTATTGTGCTGAACTTATTCCATTTATGGGATTAAAGAGCTCGTTTATTTCCTTGTTTTCGGTTATAATTTGAATAAATAAAAGATCGCCGGGTTGAATATTGTAGCTTGGCTTTTGTTTTTTAAAAATGTCCTTATTGCCTGTTTCTTTAATGTCTTTAAAATAAATTAGTTTTTCGTATGAGTTGCAGGAACTTAAAAGAATAGCCATTATTCCAAATAAAACAATATGGTTTATTTTTATTTTCATCTCAATTTTTTTTATGTTTTTACTAAGAGCTGAATGTTAATAGCTAGTAGCCGTTTTTACACAGCTCCGCTTCTTCAGTCACAGTCCCGATAGTTATCGAATGTGTCCGAAAAAGCGATAAACCCCCTAATTTTAGTACTCAAATATACTTAAACCTTCTTTAAATGTGAAGGATTAATTTTTATTAATATGTTCTGGTTAATTGATTCAATTCGAACCAACACTTTATATTTATTTAAGTGATGTACTAACTCTCCAAATAATCCTTTTAAACTACCGGATTCTACTTCTACTTTTTCACCAGGATTGAAGTTTTCAGTACTTAACTCGAGATCTTCGTTTGTCGCTAAAATCGATTTAATTATATTAATATGTTCTTCTTGCACTTTAGCAGGTATTCCACCAAACTTTATAACACTTACTACCCCTATAGTGTTTAAAGCATTTTGTAATTCGTGTTCTTCTGTTTTAACAAATATATAAGAACGAAAAAATGGTTCTTCAACCCATTTTTTGCGATCGCTCCATAATTTGAGTTTTTTTTCCAAAGGCAGATAACACTCAATGCCTTTATTTATAAACTCTTGGTTAACTTTTTTTTCGGATCGTGATTTTGTATATAATGCAAACCAATATTTTGCCATGTTACCTCTAATTCCTATAATTGATGAATAAAAATAATAATACTCAAATAACAAACATTAATGTTCGATATACAAACACTACAAAAGAAAAAATGATTTTTTTAATTTAGTTATTTATCTGGAGGATTACATTTCTATGTTGAATGCCATTCATTGTTTTATTCTGTTTGAGAATTGGTCTTTGAACTAAAAAGCCACACTCTAAAAGAGCGTGGCTGATTTTATATAAAAAAGTTGATTTTATATATTGAATGCTGATTTGATTTTATCAACGTAGTCAAGTTTTTCCCAAGCAAAGAATTCAACGTCTTTTTGAATTGATTTTTCGTCGCGACCATTGCCGTTTTCAATAATTTCCACTTTACCTGTTTTGAAATCACGACCCATATGTCCATAAGCAGCTGTTACTTCGAAAATAGGATTTTTCAATCCAAAACGTTTAACAATTGCCGCTGGGCGCATATCAAATATTTCGTTTACTTTTTCTGCAATTTCTCCATCAGTCATGTTTACTTTAGAGGTACCATATGTGTTTATATATAAACCAACAGGTTTAGCAACACCAATAGCATATGCAACTTGAACTAATGCTTCATCAGAAATACCTGCTGCAACAATGTTTTTGGCAATATGACGTGAAGCATAAGCAGCGGAACGGTCAACTTTAGATGAATCTTTACCAGAGAATGCACCACCACCGTGAGCTCCTTTTCCTCCGTAAGTGTCAACTATTATTTTACGTCCTGTAAGTCCTGTATCACCGTGAGGTCCACCAATTACAAATTTACCTGTTGGATTAACATGTAATATGTAATCATCGCTAAATAGCTTTTGGACTCTTTCAGGAAAATAAGCTTTTGCTTTAGGAATAAGAATGGTTTTAACATCATTCTTAATCTTAGCAAGCATTGCTTTTTCTTCATCAAAATCGTCGTGTTGCGTAGATACAACAATCGTATGAACCTTTTGTGGTTCGTTTTTATCGTTATACTCAATAGTAACCTGAGATTTTGAATCCGGACGTAGATAAGTCATTTCTTTTCCTTCTCTTCTGATCTTTGCCATTTCTATCAATAAAACATGCGATAGAACTAATGACAACGGCATATAATCGTCGGTTTCTTTGCTTGCATAACCAAACATCATTCCTTGATCACCTGCTCCTTGATCTTCTTCTTTTTCTCTCACAACTCCTTGATTAATATCTGGAGATTGTTCGTGAATAGTAGAAATAACACCACAGGATTCTGAATCAAATCGATACTCTTGCTTGGTATAACCAATTCGTTTAATAACTCTTCGGGCAATTTCCTGTACGTCGATGTATGCATTTGTACGAACTTCGCCACTTAAAACCACTAAACCAGTTGTTACAAGTGTTTCACAAGCAACTTTTGATTCAGGATCACGACGTAAAAATTCGTCTAATAAAGCATCTGATATTTGATCAGCAACCTTGTCAGGATGTCCTTCAGAGACAGATTCAGATGTAAATAAATATCCCATAATAAAATTTATTTATATTGATTAAAAATAAAAAACGACCAAAAATAAGAATTTCAATTAACAATTACCAATCTTCAATTATCAATGAACAAAAAATGTTGAATTAAAAACAAATATTTATTAACAAACCACAATAATTATCTTTTATAGATCATAGTGTTTTCTGTGATTAACTTGTCGCAGTTGTAGTAATAGTCTTAAATTAATCTCTAAGAATAAAAAGGAACTATGTATTTTAAGATGTTGTTTTACTTTGTTAATTCTTGGAAGACGTCTTCTAGACTTTTTTCCTTTTTTTGCATTGAAAGAACAGCAAGGTTTGATTTAACTGCAAAGTTGAAAATATTTTGTCGGATATCTTCAGTTGATAAACTTTGAATCAACCAGTTTTTGTCATCTATTTTAGCAACTTTATCTACTAAATTAATCTCTTCCAGTTCTTTTTGATTTGGAGCTTTATTAAATTCAACAATTATTGTAATATATTGATCTTGAGTTTTTGATATAATAGAATCGATTGAATCATCGGCAACAATTTTTCCATTATTGATAATAATTATGCGATCGCAAATAGCTTCTACTTCTTGCATTATATGAGTAGAGAGCATTACGGTTTTTTCTTTTCCTACTTCGGAAATTAAATTACGGATCTCAATAATTTGATTTGGATCTAATCCTGAAGTTGGTTCATCAAGAATTAAAATGGCGGGATCGTGAATTAATGCTTGTGCTAAACCTACTCTTTGTCTAAAACCTTTCGATAATGCACCGATTTTTTTCTTTTGCTCAATGCTTAATCCTGTTTGCTCAATAATTTCTTTGATTCTTGATTTTGTATTTTTTCCTAGTTTATAAATCCCTGCTACAAATTCAAGGTATTCTTTTACATACATATCGAGGTAAAGAGGATTGTGTTCCGGTAGGTATCCAATATGTTTCCTTATTTCCAGTGATTTCTCTATTAAATCAAGATTATTAATTTTGGCTTCGCCTGATGAGGGAGGAATAAATCCGGTAAGAATTTTCATTGTAGTAGATTTACCTGCTCCATTAGGGCCAACAAAAGCAACAATTTCTCCTGTTTTTATTTCAAAACTAATTTGATCAAGGACTTTTTGTTGCCCGTATATTTTAGTTAAGTCTTTTACTTGTATCGACATGATATTGTGTTTTAAAAACTGTTACGAAAATACATAATTTATTTTAATGGCTATGAGTTAAGAGACATTTAGCTTTGAGTAAAAAATTATATGCTCATGACTCAAAGATGAAAGCTCATTGCTTTTTGCTATTTTTGCAAAAACATATCGTTAAAAGGAATGAAATTCGAAAAATATATCAATTTGTTTAAATATTCCCGATTAAAAACACGCGTTGTAATAGTTGGAAGCAAAAAAATTGGAGGTAATAATTCGATTTTAGTACAATCTATGACTAGTACGAATACGCTTAAAACAGATGACACAATTAGGCAGTCGCTTCGTATTATTGGGAAAGGAGGCGAATTGATCCGTTTGACGACTCAAGGTATAAGTGAAGCAGAAAATTTAAAAATCATACGAGAAGAAATTCATAAGGCAGGATTTGACATTCCAATTGCAGCCGATGTTCATTTTAATCCAAAAGTGGCATTTATTGCTGCAGAACTAGTTGAAAAGGTTAGAATTAATCCCGGAAATTTTGTGGATAAGCGTGCCGACTTTTCTCAAGTTGATTTTACTGATGAGGAATATCAAATTGAATTACAAAAGATAGAAGAAAAACTGATTCCTTTAATTGAAATCTGCAAAGAAAATAAGACAGCATTACGTATTGGAGTAAATCATGGTTCCTTATCGGATAGAATAATGAGTCGATTTGGGGATACTTCGCTTGGAATGGTTCAATCGGCAATGGAATTCTTACGGATTTGTATAAAACAAGATTTTTTGAATGTACTGGTTTCCTTAAAATCAAGTAATACGCGAGTAATGGTTCAATCCAATCGTTTAATGCTAGCAAAAATGATTGAAGAAGGAATGGATTTCCCATTGCATTTGGGAGTTACAGAGGCAGGTGAAGGAGAGGACGGGAGAATTAAATCTGCTGTTGGTATTGGAACATTATTAGCTGATGGAATAGGAGATACTATTCGAGTTTCGCTTACAGAACCTCCGGAAAATGAGATTCCTGTAGCAAAAAAATTGATTGAGTATGTTGCGGACAGAAAAGACCATAAGGAAATAAAAGAAACAGAATTTATCCCTATTGATTTTTTTGAGTATTGTAAAAGGAAAACAAAAAAAGTCTTAAATGTTGGAGGGGAAAATATTCCTGTTGTGATTTCAAATAAAGAAGTGAATGGGGAATTATGCCCGGAGTTTATTTATTTAGGAGATAAATTCATTATTGAATCAAGAAATGAAAATACAGTTTTTATTATTGATGAGGAAGCGTGGGGTCAGCTAATATTAGATAATGAGAACGTAGTTCCCTTATTTAAATCTATTAATGATTATTATTTGTCAGACAATAAATCTGAGAGGATAAATTTTTTAAGAATAAGTTGTGAAGAAATCAATAATGAGAATCTGTTAAAAATTAAAAATCAGAAAAATCTTGTTTTAATTCTTGAAACTAGGAATACTAATGGATTTGCTGATCAGCGTGCAGCTTTTATTCGGCTTATGAGTGCTGAATGTGATTTGCCTGTAATAATAAAAAGATCATATAAAGAGAATAATTTAGAAGATTTACAGCTTAAATCAGCCAGTGATATCGGTGGTTTATTTTTGGATGGTTTAGGAGATGGAATCTGGATTGAAAATAAAGATGAAATAGATGATCAGGATATTATAAATACTTCGTTTGGAATTTTGCAAGCAAGTAGAGTTCGTACTTCAAAAACGGAATATATCTCTTGTCCTGGATGCGGCAGAACACTATTTGATTTGCAGAATGTAACCCAAGAAATACGGGAGCGCACTTCGCATCTTAAAAACCTTAAAATTGGAATTATGGGATGCATTGTAAATGGTCCGGGCGAAATGGCCGATGCCGATTATGGATATGTGGGAGCCGGTGTTGGGAAAATCACTTTATATAAAAGTAAGGAAGTAATTAAGAAAAATATCCCTACCGAAAATGCTGTTGATGAATTAATTCAACTTATTAAAGATAATGGAGATTGGACTGAAAAAGTTTAAAGTACAAAGGGTCTGTCCTAAAAGCTAGTTTTAAAACAAAAACACTTCGACAAGCTCAGTGTGACAAACTGAATAATAGAAAGTTGTCATGCTGAGCTTGTCAAAGTATAGAGAACTTTTTTAGCTTATTCCCGATCCATTTTTTGTTACAGCATCAGGAATTACAAAATTTAGTTTTCCACTTGCATCCTGAGCCATTAAAATCATTCCTTGTGATTCTATACCACGAATTTTTCTTGGTTCAAGATTTACTAAAACACTTACTTGTTTGCCAATAATATCTTCTGGTTTATGATCGACAGCAATTCCAGAAACTACAGTTCGTTGATCAATGCCTGTATCAACTTTAAGTTTCAATAACTTATCTGTTTTTGGTACTCGCTCAGCTTCAAGGATTGTACCAACACGGATATCCATTTTCATGAAATCGTCATAAGTACAATTATCTTTTGCTGGCTCAACTTTTTGATTTTCAATCTCATTAGCTTTCTTAGAGTCTAACAATTTTTGAACTTGTTTTTCAATTTCTTCGTCTTCAATCTTTTCGAAAAGTAAACTAGCCTTATTAATAACATGTCCTGCCTTAATTAAGTCAGAATTGCCTAATAATTTCCAATCTAATTTTTCAATATTTAAAAAGCCTCTAAGTTTTTCTGTAGTGAAAGGTAAGAACGGTTCCATAATTATAGATAAAGCCGCAGTAATTTGAATAGAAATATTCATGATTGTTTTTACACGTTCTTCATCTGTTTTTATAAGTTTCCACGGCTCAGTGTCGGCTAAGTATTTGTTTCCTAATCGTGCTAAATCCATTGCAATTTTTATTGCTTCACGGAATCGGAATTTTTCAATACTATTTTCCAAACTTGTCTTTATAACTGACATTTCAGCTAATGTACTTTTATCGAAATCAGTTAAGTCTCCACATGCAGGAACTTTTCCTTCGTAGTATTTGTGTGTAAGAACAAGGGTTCTGTTTACAAAATTTCCGAATATAGCTACTAACTCGCTATTGTTACGTGTTTGGAAATCTTTCCAGGTAAAATCGTTGTCTTTTTGCTCAGGCGAATTAGCACAAATAGTGTAACGTAATACATCTTGTTTTCCTGGAAAATCTTGAAGATATTCATGAATCCAAACAGCCCAGTTTCTTGATGTGGAAAGTTTGTCTCCTTCTAAATTTAAAAATTCATTAGCAGGTACATTTGTAGGTAAAATATAATCTCCATGTGCTTTTAACATTGATGGGAAAATCAAACAGTGGAAAACAATATTGTCTTTTCCAATGAAATGAATTAATTCTGAATCTTCACTTTGCCAGTAATCTTTCCAATCTTTTCCGTTTTCTTTAGCCCAAGCTTTGGTAGCAGATATATACCCAATTGGTGCATCGAACCATACATAAAGTACTTTGCCATCGGCTCCTTCAACAGGAACAGGAACTCCCCAATCTAAATCACGAGTTACAGCACGTGGCTGTAATCCTGATTTTAACCACGATTTACATTGTCCATAAACATTAGATTTCCAATCCTTTTTATGACTGTCGATCCATTCTTCTAACCATTCTCCTTGATATTTTTCTAAATCTAAATACCAATGTTTAGTAGTTTTTAAAACAGGAACATTTCCACTAAGTTTTGATTTTGGATTTATAAGTTCTCTTGGACTTAAACTTGTTCCGCATTTTTCACATTGATCGCCATATGCTTCTTCAAATCCACATTTTGGACAAGTACCTTCTATATATCTGTCGGCAAGAAACTGTTGTTCTTGCTCATCAAAAAATTGTTCTTCTTCTTTTTCAATGAATTCTCCTTTATCATGCATTGTTTTGAAAAATTCAGATGCTGTTTCGTGATGCACAGGGTCTGAAGTACGATGATAAATATCAAAAGCAATACCGAATTCTGCAAATGCAGATTTAATCATTCCATGGTATTTATCAACAACATCTTGTGGCGTAATTCCTTCTTTTCGAGCACGTAATGTAATTGGAACTCCATGCTCATCCGATCCACACATATATGCAACGTCGTTACCTTTTAACTTCAGGTATCGAACATAAATATCGGCAGGTAAATAGGCACCAGCAATGTGTCCTAAATGTAATGGTCCGTTTGCATAAGGTAATGCTGAGGTTATTAAATATCGTTTTGGAGTTTTCATTTGGATATTATTAATTGTTATGTTTCTTATCGTTTGAGATTATTTTTATTTAAAGCATATTCATTTCTCAATATTAAAACAGACTATGTTTGTATATTTTCCTGAATTTCGGACAAATATACGAATGAATATTTTTTTTCATACGGTTATTTATAATTTTAAATTTCTTAATAGAAACACATTTAAAAAAATTAATCATTATTTTTAAAGTGCTTGTTTCAAGATATAAATATTACTTAGTTTTACATTGATCTTAATACATTGCTAATGATAACTCCAAACAATCTTAAAAAAGGCGATAAAATTGGTATAATTGCGCCTGCACGAAAAATCCAAACGAATGAAATTGCTGCGGCTATAAAAGTTTTTGAACGTTGGGGACTTGAAGTGGTATTAGGAAAAAATATATTTGCTCAATATAGGCAATTTGCCGGAACTGATGAGCAGCGCGCTGAGGATTTGCAAAATATGATGGATAACTCAGATATCAAGTTAATTGTATGCGCTCGTGGTGGATATGGAACTGTTAAAACACTTAAATTATTAGATTTCTCAAAGTTTCTATTAAGCCCTAAATGGATTGTCGGTTATAGTGATATAACTGCATTGCATACACATTTGAATCAGAATTTAAGAGTAAAATCTATTCATGGAACAATGCCTTTTAATTTTCCAAAAGATTTGTCAGAAAATGAGGCCGTTAAAACCTTGAAGAAATCCCTTTTTGGTGAGCAAAATGTTTATGAAATTGAAAATCATGAATATAATCGAACCGGAAAAGCAATTGGAGAATTAATAGGAGGAAATTTATCAGTTCTTTTTAGTGTATCAGGTACAAAATATGATATCGATACAAGGGATAAGATTTTGGTTTTGGAGGATTTGGATGAATACTTATATCATATTGATCGTATGATGATGAATATGAAATACGGAGGGAAACTTGAAAATCTGAAAGGATTAATTGTTGGAGGAATGACAGATATGAACGATAATCAAATTCCTTTTGGAAAATCGGCATATGAAATTATTCGTGACGCAGTTGCAGAATATAATTTCCCTGTCTGTTTTAATTTCCCGATAGGACATATAAAAAATAATTATGCTTTAATTTTTGGTGCACAAGTTGAACTAGAAGTTGGTAAAGAAAAGGTAATTTTTAAGAATTAATTTCTTACTAATTTAAAATTATTAGGAATTTTAAAAAGATTTTCTTCAATCTTTTCATTATTTATTTGCAAAATAGAGAGCCTGTTTTTTTCTTTTCTAAGGAGAGTTCTTTCGACGGTAAGCAAAGGAAAAAATCCTTGAGTTTCAGGAATCTTCTCAAAATAAGTAAAAGAATTATCAACGCTATTTAATAGTTCTATCAATTCTTCAAAAAAATAAAAATTATTTTGAATAACCCAATATGCAACTTCGGTATTACTTTCCTTGTTCTTAACTCTCCATTGATAACATAAATGATTATCAATCAATTTAGAGTTTTCGGTTTTTAATATTGAGAAATCATTATTATTATCGCTTGGAGTTGAGTTAATATCCACTTTAGTAAACAATTTTTTATGTGGATTTAAAACATGTACTTGTTTATCTTTAAGATTTATAATTATGGATTGTGTAGGGATATGATTGACGTCAAATTTATCTATTCTTACATTTTCATGATTAACAAAATATGTAAAATAGGAAGTTTCATAACAAGTTTTTTGAACCATTTTAATGCTACCTTCAAACGATTCAGCATCAGAATTTATAGAAAACAAGACAAGTAAGAAACTTAATAAAAAGTTTACCATAATTAAAAATCAATTATCTTTATAAAACCTATAATTGTATTACCGGACAAATTCTAATAGTTTATAAATGTAAAAAAATAAAATGGCTGATCATAATATATTAGGGGAAAAAGGAGAGGAAATAGCGCGAGAATTTCTTATTAAGAATGCTTATGAGATTCGTCATTCTAACTGGCGATATAGAAAAAAAGAAATTGATATAGTAACTATAAAAAATAACCTTTTAGTGGTTGTGGAGGTTAAAACAAGATCAAATGATTATTTTGAAAATCCAAAAGAGGCTGTTACTCGAAATAAGCAAAAATTTATTATTAATGCAACAGATGCTTATATTACTGAATTTGACCTAAACCTTGAAGTTAGATTTGATGTTATAGCTATTACTATTATAAATGGTAAAACAAAAATAGAACATATCAAAGATGCATTTCAACCGAGTTTACTTTAAAAAGTAATAATATGAATATAGAAGAATTTAGAGAGTATTGTTTAGAAAAAAAAGGAGTTACTGAAGAACTTCCTTTCGATGAAATTACGCTGGTTTATAAAGTGTTAGGCAAAATGTTTGCTTTAACAAATACTGAAGGTGATTTTAGTGTAAATTTAAAATGCGATCCGGAAAAAGTAATTGAATTAAGAGAAGAATACCCCGATAGTGTTTTGCCAGGTTACCATATGAATAAAAAACATTGGAACACAATTATGATTGATGGCAGAGTTTCTGATAAATTGTTATATACATGGATTGATGATTCTTATTCTCTTATTGTCGAAAAATTTACCAAAGCGATGAAAGAAAAGTTAAGATTACTTTAATCTATTTGATTATTTATAAGTCTAAAAAGTCTAATTGTATTTTTTAATTAATTAAAAAAATGAAAAAATTAGTATCATATTTCTTTCAAGGATTAATTTATATTGCTCCCTTAGCAATAACAATTTATATTTTATATCAATCTTTTGTTTTTTTAGATGACACAGTAAAACCATACTTTATTAATTTGTTTGGTTTTCATATTCCGGGTATAGGATTGGTTTTTGTGTTTTGTATTGTTGCATTGCTTGGATTACTTGGGCAAACTATTATTGCTCGTCCAATAAAAGCGATTTCAAATAAATTAATTCAAAAAACTCCTTTAGTAAAACTAATTTATACTTCAATAAAAGATTTGTTAACTGCTTTTGTTGGGAAAGAAAAGAAATTTGATAAACCCGTACTTGTTAAAGTAAATCATATTTCTAATTTAGAAAAGCTAGGGTTTTTAACTCAAAGCGATTTATCAAATATTGGAGTTGAAGATGAGAAAGTGGCCGTTTATTTTCCTCATTCATATAATTTTTCCGGAGAATTATTTATTGTTCCTGCCAAAGATGTTCGAAAAATAGAAATAGCACCATCGGAACTTATGAAATTTATAGTTTCCGGAGGAGCTTCAAATATTAATGTCAAATAAATTTTAATTATGAAAAAACTATTATTAATACCTGCATTTATACTTTGTGTTTTAATGGTAAACGCTCAGGAGTCAGGTTATGAATTTGAAAATGTTGTGGATCTTGGAGTTTCAACAGTAAAAAGTCAGGGAAGCACAGGAACTTGTTGGTGTTTTGCAACTGTTTCATTTTTAGAAAGTGAATTAATAAGAATGGGAAAACCAATAACTGATTTATCTGAAATGTATATTGTAAAGAATGCATATGAGTATAAAGCTAAACTTTATATTGGAACACATGGAAAATCAAATTTTAGTCAGGGAGGCCAAGCGCATGACGTAATGAATGAGATTGTCGATCATGGAATTGTACCTGAAAGTGTTTATGATGGAAGAGAGTATGAATCTGAAAAACATAATCATCGGGAGCTAAGCAAAGTATTAACAAACTTTTTGGATGGAGTATTAGAAGCAAAAAAGCCTTCAACTGTTTGGATGAATGCATTTAATGCTATTCAGGCGGTATATCTTGGCGAAGAACCTAAGTCTTTTGATGTAGATGGAAAATCATTTACTCCACAGACATATGCTAGTGAAATGGGTATCGATGCAAATAATTATATTGAAATTACTTCATATACTAATATGCCATACTACGAGGCTTCAGAATTAATCATTCCTGATAACTGGTCGCATGATAATTATTACAATCTTCCTTTAGATGAATTTATGGAGGTAATGGAATATTCATTAAACAAAGGATATACTTTTGTATTTGATGGCGACATGAGCGATAAAGGATTTACCAAAAAAGAGGGAATTGCAGTTGTTGAAGATGAAAAAGATGAAGAAAAAACTTACTTACAAAAACCCGTTAAAGAAAATCATATTGATGCTGAATTTAGACAAGCACAATTTGAAAACTTTAACATAACTGACGATCATTTAATGCATATCACAGGTCTTGTTAAAGATCAAAATGGCGTTAAATATTATAAAACGAAAAATTCTTGGGGTGTTAAGAATGGTTTTGAGGGTTATTGGAATATGTCAGAAGAGTTTATGCGTTTACATACAGTAGCTATTATGGTTCATAAAGATGCTGTGCCAAAAGAAATCTTAAAGAAATTGAATCTTAAATAGTACTATTTAGAGGATGTCTCAAAAGGTAGTTTTAAAGTAAAAACACTTCGACAAGTTCAGTGTGACAAACTGATTAACAGAAAATTGTCATGCTGAGCTTGTCGAAGTATAGACAATTTTTTGATTTTTGAGAAATCCTTTTTTATTCTACATGCAATAAGTTACATCCTCGAATATCACTATTATCAAATCTTCCAAGTACTTCAAAGCTGTTATCTGAATTTATTTTACCTAAGTCACTGGTTTCAATAAACGAACAAGAATTAATATTTGCTAAATCAATAATATTAATACCTCCTGATTTTCCCTTTTCAAGGTAACAAAAAGGATCGTATGTGTCTCGAATTAAAATTTTCATCCAAGGAGGAGTGTTAAATATCCCTTCACCTGTGGAATAGGCCTGAGATAAAAGCTCGGTCATTCCATATTCAGAATGAATTGATTTAACTCCAAATCCTGATGATAAAAACCCATGAAGTTCAGCTTTAGTTAGCTCTTTTCTTTTACCTTTCATTCCTCCCGTTTCCATGATTACGGTGTTGGAAAGATTCATCGGGAATTTTTCTGCTAAATCAATTAAAGCATATGAAACACCAATTAAGATAATCTTTGTATTTGTTTTTTCTAATGATTGTAATTTTATAGAAAGCTCTTCAATATTATCCAGATAAAATCCACTATCTGGATGCCCTGATTTCGCAATTAATTTATTCACCATATAAACCAAAGAAGAACTCTCATTACTTAGGTATGTGGGGAGTAAAGCTAAAATACAAATATCGTTTAACTTTCCATATTGATTTTCAAAGTTAGTAAGAAAACTCTTTTCATAAATTGAAGTATCTGTTACGAAATGGCTACTTCTTTTGGTGCCTGTTGTTCCACTGCTGTAAAATGTTTTTACAGTTTCATTTGATCCTGTCTTAACCATCTGAGATTTAAAGAACTCAATAGGGAGAAAAGGGATTTCATTAATTGCTTTTACAGATGAGATTTTTGTTCCTAAATGAAAGAGGTACTTTTTATATACAGTATTATTTTTAGCTTGATAATTAAATATTTTAATTGCCAAGTCATTAAACTGGCTGGCGTTTTTAATTGTAAAAATATCGTTGGTTGAAATACTGTGCATGCAAAATTATTTATGCACGAATTTAAGGAAAATAGGATTAATACCAACTAAACACCAAAATGAGCTATATAATTTGTTTCTTTTTCACTTATATTTATTCAAAAAATAAAACCATAACTATTGCTATGCTTGTATTTTTTGAATCATCTAAGCAAAAAATAATTCAAATTATTTATAGCTCATTTTGAAATTTAATTGGTATAACTATGAATTTAAAATTATATGATTCTTAGATTAATATTCTATAATTTGAGACAAGCGCTATGTTTTGTTGGGTTTTCAGAGTTTACTATATACCCGTCAAGCGGATAAACTTAATAAAATTCATATAACTTTAGATCTTATTCTCTTCTAACAAGAGTAACCGCTAGACGGATTGTCATATAAAGTTTTATAAAATAAAACTGCCACAAATCGAGATGTGACAGTTGGAAATATATGGTGTTTTTGGAGAATTTATATGATAAAACTTATAAAATCATGAAGCTGTGTTTTCTCATCCATGTTTTTTCAATAAAATCAGATTGACTATTTGAGCAAGGAGTTTTAATATGGTCAGAATTTATCATACTATCTTCTACTTTAGACAATTCCTCAATAGATTCTTCATTAAAATTAGTTGGCTTTGTGATTTGTTTAAAATCTTTGCTCTTCATCAAACTATCTATTTGATAATCCTGTTCAAAAGTTTCGGGATAATCCAGAGGGGCAAGTTTTAGATGAACTTTATGTTTACTTATACCAAAATCAATATCAGAGTAATGAGAATAATTATTGCTTGCATATAAGCCAATAACAAAACATGAAAATATTAATGATAAGCTTATTGATATTGCAATTGTTTTAATGCGTTTCATAACAGACCCTTTTTATTTAATCTTTTGCTTCAATTCTGCATGTTTTATGCCAAAAAGCTTAAGGTGATGATAAACAATACTTAAGCATATTTACAGTTTGTTTTAGAATTACCATAATTGAACGTTTTTGGAGTTTTTGTGTTCGAATATGAACAAAAAAAGAGCAGTGAAATTTACACTGCTCTTGAATTTATAAATGATTAA
This sequence comes from Bacteroidales bacterium, assembly GCA_013138975.1. GTDB lineage: Bacteria > Bacteroidota > Bacteroidia > Bacteroidales > UBA12077 > UBA12077. Next base: position 29,500 of record WTBR01000068.1, on the reverse strand, counting down.
ATTTTATATTTCCCATTCAAAACCATCTTTGGTATCTTTTATTACAACACCTTTGCTCGTTAATTCATCTCTAATTTTATCGGATGTAGCAAAATCTTTATTCTTTTTAGCATCTAATCTTAGGTTTAAAATCATATCAATTAAATCTCCGGTTAATCCGCTATCATTTGATTCATTGGTGTCATCTGTTTTTAATCCTAATACATCAAAAACAAAAGTATTGAATAGTGATTTTAAATTATCAAGATCTGTATTATTTATTGATTCTTTACCATCGTTAATTAAATTAATAATTCGAACAGCTTCAAATAAATGAGCAATTAATATAGGACTATTAAAGTCATCATTCATTGCTTTGTAGCAATTCGCTTTTAGTTCTTCAATATTTACTGAAGATTCAGACTTTGCTTTCAGTGTTTGTAATGTTTCACCAGCTTTTATTAATTTTTGAAAACCTTTTTCAGCGCCTTGTAATGCTTCATTGGAAAAGTCTAATGTACTTCGGTAGTGCGATTGCGACATAAAAAAGCGCACAACCATTGGTGAATATCCCCTCTCTAATAAAGGATGATTTCCTGTAAACAATTCTTCAGGTAAAAATCCATTGCCTGCACTTTTCGACATTCGTACACCATTAACGGTAAGCATATTTGTGTGCAGCCAATATTTAACAGGCGATGTATTATTACAAGCTTGAGATTGTGCAATTTCGTTGGTATGGTGAGTGGCTTGTAAATCCATTCCTCCGCCATGTATATCGAAAGTTTCTCCTAAATATTTAGAGCTCATTGCAGAACATTCAATATGCCATCCCGGGAAACCCCAACCCCAAGGTGATGGCCATTGCATCAGAGTTTCAGGTTTAGCTTTAATCCATAATGCAAAATCTAAACGTCCTTTTTTCTCATCCTGTCCATCAAGTTCTCTTGTACCTTCCAAAAGATCATCTAATTTTCTGTTAGTTAATTGACCATATGGAAAATCAATATTATATTTTTCAACATCAAAATATACCGTATCGTTTTTTTCGTATGCATAACCATTGGCTATAATTTCTTTAACCATTTCAATTTGCTCAGAAATATGACCCGTTGCCGTTGGTTCAATACTTGGAGATAAAGTGTTAAATATGTTCATTACATCGTGAAAACCCAGCGTATATTTTTGCACAATTTCCATAGGTTCCAACTGTTCCAGTTTGGCCTTTTTTGCAAACTTATCATCACCTTCGTCTCTGTCACCTTCCAAATGACCGGCATCAGTAATATTTCGCACATAACGTACTTTATAACCTAAATGTAATAAATAACGATATATTAAATCAAAGGAAATAAATGTTCTACAATTTCCTAAATGTACATCGCTGTAAACAGTTGGCCCACAAACATACATTCCAACTAAAGGTGGATTTATAGGCTCAAAAACTTCTTTCTTTCGACTTAAAGTATTGTAAATGTGTAAATTCTTATCCATTATTTCGATATATATAAATTGCGATGGCAAAGTTAATAAATTACCTTAAATCCACAATCCATGGCACGGATTTATTAATAATCAGCAAGTTGATTATTATTTCCTGTTATCAATATTAGTTAAGCGTGGCACAGCTAATTACTTAATATTTAAATGAATGAAAATTGACTTGCGGATATTAGGAATTAAAAAAAGATATTTACGTGTAATATTTGAAATCTAAATATTTATGCTATTAATTAAATAATCTTCACTAATTTTGAAATCTAATTATTTAATAAGGTATAGAATGAGTTCAACAAGACAAAGTAAGATAGAGAGATTGCTTCAAAAAGATTTGGGAGATATCTTTCAGAAGGGTACAAGCACCTTGTTTAAAGGAAAAATGATTACAGTAACAACAGTTCGGGTTTCTCCGGATTTGTCTAGTGCTAGAGCCTACTTGAGTTTGTTTCCGGTAGAAGATAAAAAGGAATTTATGGAATATATAAATAGCATCGAAGGACAAATACGTTACGATTTAGGAAAACGAGTTCGTCATCAATTAAGAAAAGTACCAAGCTTGTCATTCTTTCTGGATGATTCTCTGGACTACATTGATAATATTGAAAATTTGTTAAAATAGCTTTGCGTCTTTGCGCCTTAGCGGTAAACTGAAGAAATGAAATACGACCCTATTAAAAAAAGCCTCGGAGTAATTTTTAATAAAAAACCATTTTTGCGAAAGTTATTCTACAGACTTTTGGATTTATTATTAATCCGTACATGGCATATTAAAAAAGCAATTAAAATCTGGAAAAAGAATTATCGTGAAGGAGCAAATATTCTTGATGCAGGTTCCGGATTTGGACAATATTCGTTTTACTTGTCAAAGCAATCTAAAAACTGGAAAATTTTAGGAGTAGATGTTAAAACAGAACAAATAGAAGATTGTAATCGTTTTTTCAAAAAGATCGGTAAATCAGAAAGAATAAATTTTGAATTTGCTGATCTAACAAAATTTACGAAAAATCAGGAATACGATTTAATTTTAAGTGTTGATGTAATGGAGCACATATTAGAAGACGTGCTTGTATTTAAAAACTTTCATCAATCCTTAAAAGAAGGTGGAATGGTTTTAATTTCAACTCCTTCAGATCAAGGAGGTTCGGATGTGCACGATGAAGATGATCATTCATTTATTGATGAACATGTACGAGATGGATATAACATTAATGAAATTGAGGAAAAGCTAAAAAGTGCCGGATTTACTAAGGTTGAGGCTCGCTATGCATATGGAGCACCAGGAAAAATATCATGGAAACTTTCAATGAAGTATCCAATATTACTCTTGAACGCCAGTAAATTATTTTTTATTATTTTACCTGTATATTATATTATAACATATCCAATTTCGTTTATACTTAATTATTTCGATGTAAATATAAAGCACAAAACAGGCACAGGACTAATTGTAAAAGCATATAAGTAGTTTAAGGTTTCAAGCTTTTAGTTCCGAGTTTTTTATTTGTGAGCTTCAGTTGAAACTTTAAGTCCCGATAGCTATCGGGAATGACAGTTAAAAACAAAAATAATTAACATATAAAAGCAGTTTGAATTTTCCATTTTATATATCCAAGCGATATTTAATTGCAAAGAAATCAAAGAATGCAATTAACATAATTTCAATGATTTCTATTGTTGGTGTTACTGTTGGTACAGCAGCATTAATAATAGTATTATCGGCTTTTAACGGACTCGATAGTTTGCTAAAATCAATGAACGATTCTTTTGATCCTGATTTAAAAATAAGGCCAAGCACAGGAAAAGTTTTCTCATTGGATGATCCCAATTTGAATAAAGTCAGAAATCATGAATCAGTTTTTGATGTCGCAGAAATACTTGAAGAAAATGCATTATTAAAATACGACGATCAACAGTATATTGCTACAGTTAAAGGAGTAAGTGATAATTTTGCAGATATATCCGGTGTGGATACAATGCTAACAGTTGGAGATTTCATTTTAAAACGTAAAAACCAAGCCTATGCTGTAGTTGGTCAGGGAGTTGCTTATTATCTATCTTTAAATATAAATTACATTGATCCTATTGTAATATTTGTTCCAAAACGCAATGCTAAAGTTAGCTTAAATCCAGAGCAAGCCTTTAATAGAAATTATATTTTTCCGTCCGCAGTATTTGGTATACAGCAAGAGTTTGATTCAAAATACATTATAGTGCCCTTAGATTTTGCAAGAGATTTATTCGAATATACAAATCAGGTTAGTGCATTGGAGTTAAAGCTAAAAAAGGGTGTTAATGCTGATAAAGTACAACAAGAAATACAAGAAATTTTAGGCTCCGATTATAAGGTTAAAAACCGTTATCAATTGCATGAAACTTTTTATAAAATAATGAAATCAGAAAAGTTCTATATCTTTTTGATTTTAACATTTATACTTATTGTAGCTTCGTTTAATATTATAGGATCACTAACGATGTTAATTATTGATAAAAAGGAGGATATAGCAACATTAAGAAGTTTAGGAGCTAATTTAAAAACCATACGAAATATTTTTTTAACCGAAGGTTTGTTAATAACTCTTGTAGGTGCTTTTTTTGGTTTGATAATTGGGTTTTTGATATGTTGGCTTCAAATTAATTTTGAACTTGTAAAATTCGGAGCATCAGGATCATTTATAGTAAATGCTTATCCTGTAAAAATTATTTGGACTGATTTTTTAATGATTTTCCTAACGGTTATAACCATAGGTTATTTTGCAGCTTTTTATCCTGTTCGTTATATAACAAAACGTTTTGTTATTCAAGAACTTAGCTAGTTAGTGGGGTTTTTACGTTAAAGTAAACTTGCGTATGTTATTAACATATAGAGTTTTTATGTATTTTATCAAATATTTAGATGTTAATAAAAAAATGACTCTAAATGCCCTGTTAATAATATTTTTGAAACAAAAGTTCCGCTCAAACCGTAAAAATTTATTAACATTGTATGTATTTTATTAACATTTGCCAAAATTTTTGATTATGTCGAAAAAGTTTAGACATTTTATATTTTCTATTCTTACAGTTATTCTTGTAAGTTTATTAGTAAACAATGGTTTCGCACAAAATAAATTCTGGGTAAATGGTGCAGGGTCGTGGAATGACATAAATCACTGGTCAGAAACTTCTGGAGGTAGTTCTGGAGCTTCAATTCCAACTAAACTTGATAAGGTAACATTCGATAATAATTCTTTTACTGCGAATGATCAAATTGTACTCATAAATGGATCTGCGGTTTGCAAGGATTTTAATTGGGATGTAGAAAACTATAAATCAATATTTAAAAGTAAATCATTCCTACATAAAACAATAACTAAAGCAGAACTTCAGGTATACGGATCTTTGCTTATTGATGAGAATATTAAGAATGAATTTTTTGGTGATATAGTTTTAAAATCTTCAAGTGAAAGTATTCTGAATTCAAAATCTGAACTAAATTCAGATTTAATTATTGATGCCGAAAAGGGTAAATATAAATTAGATAATGATTTATCAACACAAGGAAATATACTTTTAAAATCTGGGGCATTTGCAACTAGTGACAATAATTTATCAGCAAATGAATTTATTGGTTCAGGCTCTGAAGAAAGAAAATTGGATTTAGGGAGTTCTGAAGTTTCGGTTAATAAATGGAATTTTGCTAAAACTGAAAATATTATTTTTAATGGAGGAGAATCCATAATTTATTTTTCAGAGAAGTTAAGTAAGCAAAACTATAAATCTGGAGATATTCCGTTAATAAATTTTGCAAGCAAAGTTCCCATTGGGTCTAAGGGATTGTCTCTTGATCTTGTAACAGATTCTGTTTCGTGTTTTAACGGAAACGATGGTTCTATAACAATTAATGTTATTGGCGGTGTTACAAAACCGTATAGATATGAATTACATAAAGGAGTTTATAAACCGGGAAATCCTGATTTCGTTATTGATCCATCTTTTAATGATTCAGAAACTTTTTCTGGTCGTGATGCTGATTATTATGCGGTAGTTGTTTCAGAATTTGGAGGTTTTCCATTTGCTTCGGGGGCAATAAATCTTTATGAACCTGACGAATTAAATGTAGATACTGTTTTAGTTAATACAGGATTAACATGTTGGAATGGAAGTGATGCGGAATTAGAAGCTGTTGCATCAGGGGGTAATACACCATATTCATATCAATGGATAAAATATAATACTGGTACTACACTTTGGGATGTACTAACTACAAATGATCCTGCAAATAAAGTATTAACTGGAGCTACACAAGGATGGTATAAAGTTTTTGTTACTGGTGCTTTAGGTTGTGATGGAGTAAAGGATATAGAAATATATTTTTTAGATGGATTTGGTTATGATGCTTATATTCCAGATTCAATAGATATAACAGGAGTAAGTTCCACAAATACTTGTACTGGTTTTAGCACAGGATCCATTACTATTAGTGCAACTGGAGAGGCTCCATTAAGTTATGCCATTGTTCGACCAGGGATAGATTCTACAACCAATGCTACCGGTATATTTAATAATTTAGCAGCAGGTACATATAGAGTTTATGCTATTGATGTAAATGATTGTTTTAAACGTGATGCCGATGTTGATATAATTGGTTTGCCAAATCCAACAGTTGGTATCACACCCGATCCTGCAGCGGTTTGTGAAAATACCAATTTGGTAATGAATGGAAATCCAGCGGGAGGATCGGGCACTTATGTAACGCATTTATGGACAGGTGTCGGAGCAGCATTTTTAGATAATGTGAATATTGTAAATCCAACCTTTAATAGCGCAACAGATGGTAGTTATGCCTTAACTTACACTGTAACCGATGATAATGGATGTGAAGGCACAGATAATATTACCGTCACAGTAAATGATAATCCAACAGCGAGCATTTTCCCCGATCCAGCGGAAGCATGTGAAGGTGAGAATTTAGTAATGAATGGAAATCCAGCGGGAGGATCTGGTACTTATTTAACCCATTTATGGACAGGAGTCGGCGCAGCGTTTTTAGATAATGTTAATATTGTAAATCCAATGTTTAATTGCCCAACAGATGGTAGTTATGCTTTAATTTACACCGTAACAGATGATAATGGATGTGAGGGCACAGATAATATCACAGTTAAAGTAACTGATTCTCCAACAGCTTTTGCAGGTAAAGATACAACCCTATGTTATGATACTCCTTATCAAATACAAGATGCTGATACTTTAAATTCTGATGGTGTAACCTGGGAGATTTTGACTGGTAATGGAAGTATAATTCCAGCTGATCTTACTAAAATAGATCCTGTTTATACACCAAATGCTTCAGATGGAGGTGCAATAGTAGAATTAGTTTTACATGCTTCAGGAAAAGGAACTTGTGCAGATGCTACAGATACTATTCGTATAACATATTTATCTGAATTATTGGTGGCAATAGGAAAATCATCTCCATTTTTGATCGATTCTACAAGTACTCATATTAATGTTTACATGAAAATTTCATTGCATCGTTGGCTAGGTGATTTAGCATTATATTTAGTTTCACCTCTTGATTCTGTTGTTGAACTTAAGACTTCTTGTTTAGGGATTCTCTCTCCTACAGATAGCTTAACAGCAAGATTTTATAACGATCCTATGGATTCATCTACTGTATATGCAAGTACTATAATTGCTTGTAATCCTGATGATGGATATTATAAATTTTTGGGAGATTGGAAAAAGAAATTACATGGACAAGATCCTTCAAATGGTTCATGGAGGGTACGGATAGGTGATGATAGGAACATTAGCGGCTCAGATGGATTCTTAAACGAAGCTACAATCACATTTTCAGACACAAATTCAGTGAATATTTTTGAATCTGTTTTATATGCTGATTCTACAATTAATTTAGCTATAAATGAATCGCCTGGTGGAGGTGTACAAGTTTTTACTGATTATGCTCTGCCAATTACGGGCTTAACAACCTCTTGTTTTGGTTCATGTGATGCAAAGGCTATTGCTACTGCTTCAGGAGGTCAAGGACCCGATTATACCTATAAATGGAGTTATGATCGAAACTTTACTCTTCCTTTATTTGACGTGAATGATACTGTAAATTTATGTGAAGGTAAAGTTTATGTTAGGGTAATTGATATGCACAAATGTACAGCAGATGATTCAGTTATGGTAGGTTCACCACCTGAAATAGTTGTTGATAATCAATATGTTTTGGATGTTGCATGTAACGGAGGAACAACAGGGAAAATAATGCTTGAATTTTCCGGGGGATCCGAATTATTGGATTATACTATTGATAGTAGTATGTGGTACAGCAGTGGAGATACAATTAAGAATCTTCCTTCTAAAGATTATACTTTAGCTATACGGGATATAAATACAACATGTGTAAAGTTAATTGACATAACCATTAATGAACCAACAGCAATGACAATTACAGTTGATTCTACAAATATTAAATGTTATGGTGTCCCTGATGGTGAAATTAATATTGCAGTTTCAGGAGGTACTTCTGGATATCAATATTCTATTGATAGTGCAGTGACGTGGCATGCGAATCCATTTACTAGTTTAGATCAGGATACATTTTATATTGCAGTACAAGATGGAGCAGGTTGTATTCAGTTCTCCGACACTATTGAAATGTTATATCCAGATACAATTTCAATTGATGCTATTACAGTTGATCCAACCACATGCGCTGGTGGAGGTGTCGATGGTGAAATTAATATTACTGCCTCAGGAGGTACTGGTACTTTAGAATATTCAATAGATGGCATAAATTTTCAAGCTAGCAATATTTTTACAGATCTTCCTATCGGTGACACTTCTGTATATGTAACGGATAATAGGTGTGACACAATAAAAATCTCTGTTTTAGTTACAGGACCTACATCTCCTATAATTAATTCTATTACTGTTACAGATGTAAGTTGTTTTGGGGATAATACCGGACAAATGACAGTAAGCGTAAGTGGAGGAACAAGTGTTTATAAATATTATATTGATGGCGTGGTTAATACTCCTCCGGATGATTATATATTTACTGATTTAATAGCTGGAACTTATACTATTTCGGTTATAGATGATGGAGGCTGTATTAGTGCAGACTCAATAAGAGAAATTAAACAGCCAACAGAATTATTAATAAATGATTTTACAATTGTTGATGCTTCAGAATGTAATTTGTCCGGTTTAATAGGCTCAATTACTGTACATGCAATTGGAGGTGTAAGAGATTATAAGTTTAGTATAGACGGAGATGTACCTCAGGATGATTCTATTTTCTTAATAACAGGAACAGGTGTACATACATTTGCAGTAACAGATGACAATGGTTGTGAAGTTGCACATGATACTTCAATTCAAGTAATTAATCAATTGGCAGTTTCTTTTACATCTGTTATGCCTAAGTGTAATGGATATACAGATGGATCAATAAAAGCAACGCCCTCAGGAGGAACGCCTCCATATAATTTTGAATGGAGTAATGGAGTAATAACATCAGGAGCAATAACATCTACTATTACAAGTTTAAATTCAGGAAATTATACGGTAACAATTACAGATTCAAGTCAACCGGATAGTTGTGTACTTTCTGATAGTAAATTGTTAAATGAACCACTTCCTATAACTATTGCCCCGGATATTAGACATAAACGTTGTATTTATAGTTCATCAAGAAATGATAGACCCTTATCAAATTCATTGGGTAGAATTATAGTTGATGTTAATGGAGGAACTCCTTTTTATTCTTATAAATGGACGGGTCCTTCAATTACTGAATCTAATAATTATAACGATACAATTATAAATTTACAACCAGGTCTATATAACTTAACGGTAACCGATTTTAATAATTGTGAGAGATCTTTAAGTGCAACAGTTGTTAATGATGAAAGTTTTGATATATTATCATTTGCGGTTGAATTTGATGATAATTCGGTGTGCTGGAATAAAAGTGTTCATTTTACATCAACCTACTTAGGAAATGTTGATACTATATTCTTACAAAAAGTAAATTTATCTACATTTGTTGCAAATAATGGGTATTATGAAGTAAATGATGTTAGTCCATTTTATGCTAGATTTGAGATTGAAGGAAATACAATGGTTGAACACATAAGGGCAACAAATAAATATTGTAAAGAGGATACAACAAATATACTCGTAGATTATTTCCCTGATTTTGAATTAGATATTGCTCCAGGGTTTGATAATAGTTCATTGAGTGATACAATTTATTTGAAAGGCAAAAATAATGGTCAATTAGGAGCTACATTTGCAGATTATATTGATGTTTCAAGTCTTACATTTGCTTGGACACCTGAAGAGGCGGTAAGCCCTGCTAACGAGCAATTTACTACTGTTTCCCCTAAGGAGTCAGGTATTTACAATGTATTAGTAACATCAACAGATAATTGTGTTGATTCTTCGGAGGTTTACCTGGAATTTATACCAGCAATTACTCCGTATACAGGATTTTCACCAAACGGAGATGGAATAAACGATTATTGGGAGATTAATTTTATAGATAAATTTCCAAATAATATTGTAACAATTTACAATAGATGGGGAGTAAAGGTGTTTGAACAAGAAGGATATGACAATAACGATACATCTAAATCCTGGGATGGAAATGCAAAAAATGGAAAGGAGCTTTCGAGTGGGACATATTATTATGTAATAATATTAAATGAGGAAGGTTTTTCATCAATTTCCGGTTCAATAACGATAATTCGATAGTATGAGAAGTTTAAAATTAATATTATTTATTTCTATATGTTTTGTGTTTATTAAGCCTGTTAATGCACAACAAGCGCCAATGTATTCTCAATACATGTTTAATGAATATATTATAAATCCGGCTGTTGCCGGAACATTTAATTATTTTCAGGTAAGAGGAAATTTTCGAAATCAGTGGATTGGAATAGAAGGAGGCCCACAAACAATGAGTATTGCGGGATATGGTCCATTTAAGGATAGAGATATGGGTTATGGGGGATATATTTACAATGATGCTACCGGACCCGAAAGTAGATTGTCCTTGGGTGGTTCTTATGCATATCATGTGGCAATAAATGATGTCTGGAGAATTTCAGGAGGTATTTCTGTAGGAATGTTTCAATATAAACTTGATGGAACAAAATTATATATTAATAATGAAATTAATGATCCTGCAATGACAAGCACAGTCTATAAAAAAACAATGTTTGATGCAACCGCAGGATTATATGCTTGGACAACATACTATTACGTTGGCTTATCAGCTCATCAATTATTAGGTAATAAATATAGTTTACACGAAACGGATACTATTCAGGGAATAAGCAGACTTAAACAACATGTTTATTTAACGGGTGGAGCATTAATTTATTTAAATAAAGAATTTCAAATTTCACCTTCTGCATTAATAAAATATACAAGTCCTGGAATTATACAAGGAGAGCTTAGTGCAAAACTTAATTATATGGGAATGGCATGGTTTGGATTATCTTATAGATCAAGTGATGCTATTGTAGTTATGGCAGGTTATAATTATGAAAATAAAATTTCTATTGGATTGGCTTATGATATTACCTTGTCGGAAATTAGGCAGTACTCAGGTTCTACAATTGAAGTAATGCTGGTATATAGATTTAATAATATTAAATAATCTGGCAATTATATTATAATATACCGGCCACTTTTGCCGGTATTTTTTTGTAAATTATTAATTTTATGAAAATGAAAAAAACAGTTTTTATCATAATAGTAGTTTTAGTATCCTCATGTACAAAGGAAATTAAAACACCCGAATATGTTATTCCACATGATAAAATGGTTAGTATCATAGGAGATATGCATATTATTGATGGTCTGTTTACCGTAAACAATGTTCGAAGAAAGTTTACAAAGGATTCCATTGACTATTACAACGCAATTTTCACAAATCACGGATATACTCGTTCTGATTTTGATACATCAATTAATTTCTATAGTAATAATATTGATGAATATGATAAGATATACGAAGAGGTTCTGAATAGGCTTAACGAAATGGAAACCATTATAAAAAAGGAAAGTGCTGAGAAGCAAGCCATAAAAGATGCTAAAAGGAAGAAGAGGCAAAATATAAAGAAAATTGAGGGGAAAGTAAGAAGAATGTGGAAAGAAAAAACTGTATAATGAGGCGAATTTCGGCGAATTATATATACCCGGGAAATAGAGCTCCATTAAAAAATGGTATAGTTGAGATAGATGACAAAGAACAAGTTCTTAATATTATAGATACGAAGGGAGAATTAAAGGAATCACGTAGTTTAGAGTTTTATAATGGTATAATTACTCCCGGTTTTGTTAATACTCATTGTCATTTGGAGTTGTCGGAATTAAAAGGTGAAATAGAACAGCATTTAGGTCTTTCTAATTTTGTGAACAGAATCGCAAGTTATAAACGTAAAATGGAAAGAAATAACTCTATTAAATCAATAGAGTTATATGATAGTATAATGAGGGAGAAAGGGATTGTTGCCGTCGGTGACATATCTAATACAGAAATAACAAAAACAGTCAAAAAGAATAGTCGAATATATTACCATACTTTTGTAGAAGCATTGGGATTAGGCAGAAATTTTAACGAGATTTTTGAAATATATAAAAAGTTATTTGATGATTTTGAAGAAAACGAATTAAGTGCTTCTCTCGTTCCGCACGCACCTTATTCTATCTCAAAAGAGTTGTTTCAAAAAATAAAAGAAATATCAGAAAGAAGAGATTTAATTTTATCAATTCACAACCAGGAAAGTGAAGCTGAAAACCAGATGTTTCTAGATAAATCTGGTGATTTGGTTAATCTTTTCAAGAACATGGGTATCGATTTAAATGAATGGAAACCAACAGGTAAAAATTCTTTAGAATCCATTATTGACTGGTTGCCGCAAAGCAATAATATTTTATTTGTACATAATACTTATTCTAAAAAATCAGATATTGAGTTAGTTAATAGAAAATTTGAAAATGCATATTGGTGTTTGTGTCCATCATCAAATTTATATATAGAAAATAAGCTTCCTGATTTTAAACTGTTTACAGAATTAACAGGACATGTTACTCTTGGTACAGATAGTTTGGCTTCTAATACGACTTTATCGATATTAAATGAAATGAAAGTTATTATAAAGAATTATAATGATATTAGTTTTGAAAATCTTTTAAGTTGGGGTACTTTAAATGGAGCAAAAGCCTTAAAAGTTGATAATAAATTTGGAAGTATTGAGAAAGGAAAATCTCCAGGGCTGAATTTAATATCGAATTTTGATTTCGAAAAAATGAATATTACTGAAAAAAGCGAAGTTAAAGTACTTGTTTAATTCACACCCTTTTTTATTAAATATTCAACAGCTTCCTTATCATATTTAAGTATATGTTCATCAAACCAGTTTTCAAGATATTTATAAATATCTAAACATAAATTTGGTTTGTTATTTTCAACATCTTTTTGAAATTGAATAATCCGATCAATGAATTTTTTATGATCTATTTTGTGCTGTTTTATATTGGGATATTTTAAATCATTAAAATAAATTTCTTCTTTAATAAAATAATGATCTATTAAATAAGCTAATTGAAAAAATACCTCAGAAACCTTTTTTTTACATAAGTTACTGTTAATAATTATCTTTAACTTATTAATTATTTCTAAGAATTTTTTATGCTGTTCATCTATAATTGTTATGTTAACGTTATATTCTTCTTTCCACTTAAATGGTTCTGGATTAACTTTATTTTCCATAGAAATAACTAATTATAGTATATTCAAATATATGAATATAATCACCATTACACAAATAGAGGATTGATGAATAAAAGGAAGCGACTAAAATTTATTAATATTTTAAATCAAGTAATGATAAATCTAGCTAAATTTGAGTAATTTATGATTTTATGAGAGAAAGAAAAAGAGTATTAATTTGCCCTTTAGATTGGGGTTTGGGGCATGCAGCAAGAGATGTACCCTTAATTAAATTGTTTATAAAGTATAATTTTGAACCAATAATTGCATCCTGTGGTAATACATATGAATTATTACATCGTGAATTTCCAGAATTACAAATAATAGAATTCCCAGGTTACAGTATACGGTTTTCAAAATATCGATCACAAGTTTTAAAGATGCTTTTGTTAATTCCCAAAATAATTTTTTGGATAATAAAGGAACATAGGACTCTTAGAAAGGTAATTAAGGAAAATAATATTGATATCGTATTTTCGGATAACAGATTTGGATTGTGGAATAAAAGCACATATAATATTTTTATGACACATCAGTTAAAAGTTAAATTTCCGGGTTTACTTAGATTTCTGGAACCAATTTATAAGTTTATATCTTATCATTTAATAAAAAAATATGATGAATGTTGGATACCTGATTATGAGGGTGACGTTAACTTATCGGGTGAATTATCGCATATAGAATGCAAATTGAAGAACATATATTTTATTGGACCTTTGTCAAAGTTTGCAGATACAGATGTAGAAAATACAACTAAAATCTTTGACATACTTTATATTTTATCGGGACCTAAACCTCAAAGAAGTATTTTTGAGAAGATTATTTATAAACAAACCATAAATTCTGATTTGAAGTGTGGAATTGTTCGAGGAACTTCAGAAGAATGTAAAAATGATTTTAATTTTCCGGTGTATGATATTGTAAACACAGAAGAGTTATTAGGATTAATATCAAAGACTGAATTAGTAGTTTGTCGGTCGGGTTATAGTTCGGTTATGGATTTGTTCTTATTGAAAAAAAATGCAGTCTTGGTTCCTACTCCTGGTCAAACAGAACAAGAATATATAGCAAAGTATTTATTTAAAAGAGGATTGTTTTATTCAGTTTCACAGCGAGAATTTAATTTAAATGGAATACTTAGTAATGTTATTGATTTCCCAAAAATGCTATTATACAAAACGAATAAAAAGGAAAAAAGAATTATGGCATTAAAAGAAATGTATAATAAGAAATGAAGTAAAAAATCCGGTTAGCCATCCAATATAAATTTGATAATGTTCGTGGGTTTTAAGTTTTAATCGAGAATAACCAACAATTCCAGATGCTATTATCGCTGCAATAATAAAATATTCAAGATTAACGTTTAGTCTAAAAGAAATTGCTATTAGAGCTCCGATAAGGCCACCAATTCCAACCATATGCGCACTTATTTTCCATTTAAACGAAAGTAAAAAAAGAATCAATACAGAACATGTGGCTGCAAATAAAAATTTTGTAATAGTTTGGGGTGCACCTAATCTTTGTAATAAATAATAGCAGAAAAAGTATAGAACAAAAGTTACAAAAAAGGGGATTAATCGTTCTTTATTATGCTGCATTTGTACATTTTTTATTATTTTCTGAAAAATAAAAAAAGGAACAAACGTTAGTGGTAAAACAAATGTGCTTACGCTTACAACAAGTAAAATTATCTTTTTAGCTTGAAACGGGAGAAATTCAAGAACAGATCCGGAATTATATAAAATTATAATACCAATACTTGGAAGCAATAAAGGGTGAAATAATATTGAAAATATTTTAGCAGCTTTTGTTCCCATATTTATAGTTCTTTTCTTAAACGGGCAACAGGTATGTTTAATTGCTCACGGTATTTTGCAACAGTTCTTCTGGCTATTTGATATCCTTTTTCTTTTAAAATATCAGTAAGTTTATCATCCGTTAAGGGTTTCTTCTTTTCCTCGTTTTTAATACATTCTTTAAGTATTGATTTAATTTCGCGTGTAGAGACTTCTTCTCCAGAATCTGTTTGTAAGCCTTCAGAGAAAAAGTATTTTAAAGAGTATATACCAAAATGAGTTTGAATGTATTTACTATTTGCAACACGAGAAATTGTTGAAATATCTAAGTTAGTAATTTCTGCAATATCTTTAAGAATCATTGGTCTCAGCATAGACTCTTCTCCTTCAAGAAAATATTTATACTGATACTCAATAATAGCATTCATGGTAAGTAACAATGTATTTTGACGTTGTTTAATTGCATCAATAAACCATTTTGCTGAATCCAATTTTTGCTTCACAAATGTAATTGCCTCTTTATCACTTTTCGTTTTTTCTTTCTTGTCTTTTTTCGAATAAGACTGAAGCATTTCAGTATAAGTATAACTTAACTTGAGCTCAGGTACATTTTTTGCATTTAAGGATAACTGTAATTCACCTTCATTAGAATCAAGAATAAAATCCGGCACTAAAGTTTGTATCGCAATAGAGGAGTCATTAAAACTGTTCCCGGGTCTTGGATTTAATTTTAAAATTTCATTAATAGATATTTTTAACTCTTCTTCAGTAATATTTAAACGAGTAATAATTTTTTCGTAATGTTTTTTTGTAAACTCGTCGAAATAATATTTTAAAATTTTTCGTGCTAATTTAATTTGAGGAATGTTTTGATCTTTATTTTCTATTTGAATTAATAAGCATTCCTGTAAAGTCCTTGCACCAACACCTAATGGTTCTAAATCCTGAATTATTCTTAAAACTTCAAGAAGTTCTTCATCATCGGTTACAATATTTTGCGAAAATGCAAGATCATTAACTATAGCTTCAAGTTTCCTGCGGACATATCCATCATCATCAAGATTTCCGATTAAATACAAAGCTAATATTTCCTCTTTTTCCGTAAGGTTTTTTAATCCAATTTCATTTTGTAAATGTTCATGAAATGATATCCCAATGGAAAAAGGGATATCATCTTTTTTATCATCTTTTGAATAATTGTTTGCTGATAATTTATACGAAGGAGTATCCTCTTCATTTATATAATCATCAAGAGAGAATTCATCAATATCGTTTTCAAGATTATCTTCAGTGATTTCTTCTTCATTGGCATCTTGAAACTCCTCATCTTTTCCTTCTTCAAGCACAGGATTTTCTTCCATCTCTTTTTTAATTCTTTGCTCAAGCTGAATAGTTGGAATTTCCAACAGCTTAATCATTTGAATTTGCTGAGGTGAAAGCTTTTGTAATAGTTTTTGTTGTAAGCTTAGTTTTAACATTTCCTGTGCAAATGATTTGTATAAATTTAATTAAAATTCTGCATTTTTAGGTGTTCTTGGAAAAGGAATTACATCACGTATATTAGACATTCCTGTAATAAACAGAATTAATCTTTCGAAACCTAATCCGAACCCACTATGCGGTACAGTACCAAATTTTCTTGTTTCAAGATACCACCACATATCCTTTTCAGGTATTCCCATTTCAGAAATGCGTGTTTTTAATTTATCATAATCTTCTTCTCTTTGCGATCCACCGATAATTTCACCAATTCCCGGGAAAAGAACATCCATAGCACGAACAGTTTTTTTATCATCGTTCTGTTTCATATAAAATGCCTTAATATTTTTAGGATAATCAATTAAAATTACCGGCTTTTTATAATGTTTTTCAACTAAATAACGCTCATGTTCCGATTGTAAATCTATTCCCCATTCAACAGGAAATTGAAATTTACCCTTTTTCGCAGGTTGTGAATTTTTTAGAACATCAATAGCTTCAGTATATGTTAATCGAATAAAATCAGTATTAAAAATAAATTTAAGCTTCTCAATTAAAGCCATTTCAGATCTTTCATTTTGAGGTTTTGATTTCTCGTCTTTCAACAACCTTTTTTCAAGGAAATTAAGATCATCAATACAGTTATCTAATGCATATTTAACCACATATTTAAGTAACTTTTCAGCTAAATCCATATTATCCTCAATATCACAAAAAGCCATTTCTGGTTCTATCATCCAAAATTCGGCTAAATGTCGTGGAGTATTTGAGTTCTCGGCTCTAAAAGTAGGACCAAAAGTATATACATTTGATAAGGCTGTAGCAGCTAATTCTGCTTCTAATTGGCCTGATACCGTTAAGTTCGTTTCTTTGCCAAAAAAATCTTCAGAGTAATCAATCTTTCCATCTTCAGTTCTTGGAGGATTTTCTGCATCCAGGTTTGTAACGCGAAACATTTCACCAGCACCTTCAGCATCTGATCCGGTTACAATAGGAGTGTGTAAATAATAAAAATTATTATCGTTAAAGAATTTATGAATCGCAAAAGCCATTGCATGACGAATTCTAAATACTGCTCCAAAAGTATTTGTTCGGAATCTTAAATGTGCAATTTCACGTAAAAATTCTAAAGAATGACCTTTCTTCTGTAAAGGATAAGTCTCAGGATCAGCAGTACCATACAGTTCAATTTCCTTTGCCTGAATTTCTACACTTTGCCCTTGTCCCATTGATTTAACAAGCGTACCATTTACACTAATACTTGCACCTGTAGTTATGCTCTTTATCAGGTCTTCGTTGAAAGTAGCAATATCAATTACCACTTGTATATTATTTATAGTTGAACCATCATTTAAAGCTACAAAAGCTATTTGTTTATTTCCTCTATTGGTTCTTACCCAACCTTTCGCATTTACTTCACGATCAACTTCCGTCGATTGTAATAAATCTTTAATAAAAGCTCTTCTTTGTTTCATAAGTCTATGTAATATAATTATATCTCACAAAAATAATATTTTTAAGATGATATAAAATACATATCTCATTTATATTAAATGAGAAAAAGCGATAATATTACTTGATTTTAAGAGTGATTTTTTGTATATTATAAAAATTGAACTCTTACCTAAACCTCTTACAATCTATTCAAAGGGTGGATAGATAGACTAAATCTAACTTAAATTAAAAAAGAAACGTATGGAAAAGTGGGATATAAAAAGCAATGTCTTTGCAACAAAAGAAGAGAATATAAAATTAATGATGGTAATAAATGACATTGTTGAGGAATTTGATAGATTAATCCCTTCTGGACCTCCTTTAGGTTTTAAAACCTTGGAATTAGTTAATGATGAGATTTCCGGCCCTACATTTTATTGGCCATTAGGTCGTGATTTTTATAAAATCGCATTAAACGTTTCCGATTTAAATTATAATCAAATTGCATTTCAGTTTTCTCAAGAACTTTGTAGAATCTATTGTGACCCAAGAATGAGAAGTTGGTTTATTCAACTTTTATGTCACATAGTTGCCTTATATTCACTCGATATGTTAGGCAAAAAATGGGAAAAAACCCCTCCAAATAATGACTTAATAGATTATTGGTATAATTTTGATTCTTATAAAAGTAATCTCTTAGGAGCAGCCTTTAGTAAAGTGGATATGGTAAAATATCAAGTTGATAATGAATGGGTACAAAATCAGGTTAATAAATTAAGGCAAAAAAATAAGTTAAATAGAGGTAAATTATTAATTATAGCTTACGAATTATTACCAATGTTTAAGGAACATCCTGAAAGTTGGCAAATATTGCCTTTAGTAGGAAAAAACTCTAATCCTCCTCCACCATCTAATCCGGACGAAATAGTTACGAATAGAGATACTGAACCGGATTTCGAAAAATTGATGGAAGAGTTACCTGAGAATTTGAAATCATTTTCTAATAAATTTTATGATAAGATAGGAGCAAAAGAGTATATCTAAATTAACTGGATATTTGTTATTATTATCTTATCGTTTCTAAAAAATGAAAGGCTGGGTTATGGAAGATAGATTAATAACAATTGCAGTTCATAATTACGCACGAGCAGAAATACTAAGAACAAGACTCGAAGCAGAAGGAGTCAAATGTTATCTTAAAAATGTTAATCTTATACATTCTGTTATTTCTGGTGGCGTAAAGGTTCGCGTAAGCTCGCAAGATATAGATAAAGCATTACGCATTATTGAAAAGGTAAGCGAACAGTTCCGACTCGAATATCAGAATGAAGCTGACAAAGAAATAAGAAATGTCCAACGAATTTTAGTTCCAATTGATTTTAGTGATTACTCTGTTAATGCATGTCGTTATGCATTAGGATTAGCCGAAAGACTTAATGCCGAAATCAAGTTAATGCATGTATATTATAATCCTGTTGTAAACTCAATGCCATTAACCGACACATATTATTATCAAGTTAATATGGATGAGATTATTAGAGAGATTGAGGTGCGAGCAAAGGAAAATATGGAAAAGTTTTACGGAGATTTAAAGGAAAAAATAGATATAGATAATATACAAGGCGTAAAATTAGACTATTACTTGGTAAGTGGTATAGCAAGTAATGAAATTATTACAAAAAGCATTGATTATAAACCAGATGTAATAATTATTGGCACTAGGGGACAGGGCGAAAAAGAAAACGATTTAATTGGGAGTGTAGCTTCTAAAATTATTGAAGACACTAAAGTTCCTGTTTTGGTTATACCCGAGGATTCTCTTTACAAGGGCGTTAAAACTATTAACTTATTGTATACTACTAATTTTGACGAGTCAGATTTTAATGCAATAAAGAAACTAATGAATATAATGTCCCCTTTTGATATTAGATTATATTGTGTTCATGTTGGAACGATGGAAGGACAAGCTTGGGATAAGGCAAAGATGAATGGATTAAAAGAAAATTTATTTTCGTTATACCCCGACTATGAAATAGAATGTAGTTTAATTGAAGAAAAGGATTTTTTAATAGGAGTGCAGAGCTTTATTCGGGAAAAGAACATCGATATTATTTCATTAGTTACACACAAAAGGAATTTGTTATCAAAATTATTGAATCCAAGTATGGCTAGAAAAGTATTGTTTCATACAAATATACCATTTCTTGTTTTTCATGCGGATAAATAATTCTTAAGAACTTCTGCAATTTTAAGGTCAACTTGAGAAGTAATTTTAATATTTTCTCTGTTGCCTGCTATTAGATTTATTTTATCACCAAATTTCTCAACAACACTTGCATCATCGGTAAAAGATTCTTCCCATGGCTGTTCATAAGCCTTCTTAATTAAACTACTCTTAAAGCCCTGGGGAGTTTGTATTAGTTTATACTTTTCTCTATCAACAGGGCGATTAACATCAGAATCTACATATCTTATAGAGTCAACAAGATCTATATATGGAACAGCATTTCCACTTAGTGTTGCTTTTTCAAAAACTTGTTCAATTGTTTTGTGACTTACCAAAGGTCTTACTCCATCGTGTATTGCTACAATACCTTCTGTATTAATTTTTACAAGCGCATTTTTTACAGAGTGATATCTTGTCTGGCCTCCAGCAACTATAGAATGTTTAACTATGAAATTGTGTTTCACACATAGCTCTTTCCAAGTTGAAATTTGATCTTCAGGTAGTGCTACTATTATGTCGATGGAATTATCAAAACGATAAAAAGAATTAATACTCATCATAAGTATTATTTCATTATTTATAGCAAGAAATTGTTTTGGAACAGAACTTTTCATTCTTTGTCCCGAACCACCTGCAACAATAATAACAAATCGTTTCATAAATTTAGATTTAAAAATCAAAGTTAAATATAATCAACAGGCTTATCAATAAAGATAATTATAAATCCTTTAGTATATTTGAAAAGAATAAAAATAGCAGAACATTTTTTATTTAAGTAAATGTTTCTACTTTTACATACCAAACGGTCGGTTTTATGAATTCAACAAAAGAACATATTATATTAACATCCTTTAAATTGTTCTTACAGAAGGGATATAAAGAGGTAACAATGAGTTCGCTTGTTAAAGCCACCGGTCTATCTAAAGGAGCTTTTTATCATTATTTTGAGAATAAAGAGCAGTTGTTCATAGAAACACTTGATAATTTATTTTTCTCGATTTCACCATTTAATAAGGAAATGCTTATAAATCCCGAAGTTACATTCTACGATTATATGAATATGTATATCGATAATGTAAAAAAAATGGCTCAAATGGTAACAAGTTACATAGGAGATGATACCTCTAGGTTGGGTTATTATCGATTAATGCTGGATGTTGCAAACTATGCTCCTGAATTTCATAAAAAAATTGAAGAATCAAATAATAATGAGCTGGCCTTTTGGAAAAAAATTGTTGATAATGGTGTAAGAAAAAAAGAATTAAAACAAGATCTTGATTTAGAAATTCTTGCAAATCATTTTCAGTGGTTACAAGATGGTATTGCAATGAATACAATATTTTCAGGAAACTCGCATGAGCTGTATTCAAATTTAGAAAAAGTATTTAATCAATTATATAATTTAATAAAAGCATAAAAAATTTGAAATATAACATACCGAACGGTTGGTTTTAAAAGTGTGATTTTGAATATTGAGAAATACAACACTTAAAAATAAAGGCAAATTTTTTTTGTAAAACAACAAACCGAACGGTCGGGATAATTTATTGTTTATGGAAAATATAGAAAAAAGATTAAAAGGGATTTTGATTGATTATGGCATTGATCGAAGCAAAATATCAAAGGATTCAGATTATTACTTCGATTTAAATCTTGATATTCTTGATTTAATGGGATTGGCTAAAAAAATCAAAAAAGAGTTTTTGATTAGTATACCGGAGAATGAAATTTTAAGAATGGAAAGGATTTCTGATACGATATATTTCTTAGAAAAAAAATCAAGACCAATGTTTTTACATAATTAGTGCCAGCAAGAAAACTACCTATTTTTAAGGTCTTTGATAAGAAAGCGTCAAAGACGTTCCGATAGCTATCGGAATTCGAAGTTTTGAAAACCAAGGAGTTCACTTTTGTGAATGACTGTTTTCAAAACGAGAGTAACGAAGAACCTTGCGAAGCTCACGAACGCATTTTTATAATTATTAAACTTGTGAGTAATTTGGCGTTTTCTTGCAAAGACTAATTAATAATTAAAAGTTAAGGTTTAAGTATTAAAAGAAAATGTTATGAGACTAGAAATTAAAATTGTTGTAAGCATAGGAATTATGCTGTTGCTGGGAGGATGTGAGGATATTTTTGAGTTTAGTCCATATGCAGCTAATGTAAAAGATTCATATAAAAATACGGATCAGAAAAATATCAACAGTTTATTAAAAGCCGATCTAATTATAAAAGATGAATTTAAAGTTGCTGTTATTGCCGATTCTCATTATAAATATAATGAATTAGACGGTGCAATTTCAATGATTAATAAAATGAATGATATTGACTTTGTTATTGCAAATGGAGATATTACTAATAATGGTTATTTAAAGGAATATGAGTTGTTTCATGAACAGATGGATAATTTAAAAGTCCCATATATAACAGTAATTGGTAACCATGACTACAAATCGAATGGAGAAAAAATCTATCAAGAAATATATGGTAAAACGAACTATACTGTTAGTTATAATAATTGCTTGTTTGTAATTTTTGATAATGTATTCTGGGAAAGTAATAAAGAACCTGATTTTAAATGGCTGGAGAATCAATTGGTTGAATCAAACGAATATGATAATGTCTTTGTTGTTTGTCATCAACCGCCCTATACATCTCAATTTACAAAAAGCATGGAAAAAACGTATGTTGACTTGATGTTAGAATACAATGTTGACTTATCAATACATGGTCATATTCATGAATATAAATATGGGGACTACTATGAAGATGGAATGCAATATTTAGCAGTGGGTACTATCTGGTATGAAGAATTTGCTATAATTACCATAAACGAAGAAACTATAAAAGCTGAAAGAATTAAATTTTGATAGTGAAAAATATAAAAAGCATATTATTAATGTTGAGTTTAATAATTTGCATTTCGGGGAATATCTTTTCTCAAGACGATACAGAAATTGAAAGCGATTTGCAAGAAAGGAAATGGTACAAACCAGATTACTTTAAAATTCAATATGCTGGTAATATAGGTTTTATGTCATTGGGTTTAGGTTACGATTGGTGGAGGGAAATTGCACAATCTGATTTATTATACGGTTTTGTCCCTGAAAATCATGGTAATGCTACTATACATACATTTACATTAAAAAACACATTTCGCTTATATAAGTTTAAAATTTTAAATAAATATAATTTAAGTCCAATTCTTGGTTTTTCAATAAGTTTAGAGCCGGGCGAAAATTCATATATGAGAATCCCAAATAGATATCCCGACGGATACTACACATCAAATAGTTTTTACGCATGCTTAAATGTAGGTATAAAATCAAATCTGACATTTAAAGATGAACGACATTTTTCTGCCATGGATTTATATTTTGAAGTTAATACACTGGCTGATTATGCATATTATAATATTGTAGCACAGGAAGATAGAAGCAGTAAGATATTTTCAATAGCATTAGGAGTTAACATGTTCTTCTAGGCCGATTGGCCATTATTTTTTTCATAGTAGTTTAACAATGGTAAGGGGCACCCGTGGTAGGTGCTCCTTTTTATAATTCTGTCGAAGCATAAAGAAAACGTTTAATACTTCTTTTAGGTGTTTTTTCAAACTCTTCAGGGAAAATTTTAATTTTAGAGATCTGCATATGTTTAGCTAAGCTGATATTAGCTGTTTTTTTATTCTCGTCCATAAGTTCAATTAAACGAGCTTCACTTATTTTTTCTTTATCTACAACTTCTAAATCAGGATAAACTAAAGCAATTAATTTATTATCTTTTTCAATAATTACTGACTCTTGAACATAAGGCATGTTATTTAATTTTGCCTCAATTTCTTCAGGATATATATTTTCGCCCGAAGGGCCAATAATTACACTTTTATTTCGACCTTTAATATATACATAATCTTCATCGTCGATAATACCTAAATCGCCAGTATGTAGCCAGCCATCTTTATCAATGGCTTGTTCGGTTGCTTCAACATTTTTATAATAACCGTACATTACGTTTTCTCCACGAACCATTATTTCACCTATTTCATTATATGGATCATTCGAATCGATTTTAATTTCAAGTGTGTCGATAAGTTTACCTGCAGAACCAACTTTTGCTTTATCCCAGCTGGAATAACTAATTAAAGGACCACATTCTGTCATACCGTAACCAATTGTATAGTTGAAGCCAATTTTTTTGAGGAATAATTCAACATCTTTGTTTAAGGCAGCTCCCCCAATAACAACTTCTTTAAAATTTCCTCCAAAAACATCCGTAAGCTTCTTTTTTACTTTTGAATATATAGCTTTATCAACTAAAGGAACACTCAAAAGCAGTTTCATTGATGTTTTATCGAGTAATGGAATGATTTGTTTTTTATATATTTTTTCAAGAATCAAAGGAACACTAATTACAATTGCAGGTTTTACTTCCTGAAAAGCTTGAATTATTATTTTTGGTGAGGGTGTGCGGGTTAGAAAGTGGATATGACAACCAATCGTGAAAGGCCACAGGAATTCAAAAGCACATCCAAAAGTATGAGCCAATGGGAGAAAAGAGACTACATTGTCACCAGCACTTAATGGTAAATTATTACGAGCATAACGAATATTTGCAGCCAAACTATTTAGTGGCAATACTACTCCTTTTGAAAATCCGGTTGTTCCCGATGTATAGTTTAAAACTCCAACTTCTTCATTTGAAACTTCATCAAAAGTTAGTTTTTCCGCAGTAATGCCTCCCGGATACATGTCTTCATAAAAGGATTCTAGTTTTTCATAAATGTTTTTAACATTTTCGCTTTTACCTTCAATTACCAACTTATAATCTGACAAAGTGAATACGGCTCTTAAATTTGGCATGCTTTTTTCATCGAGATTTTCCCAAATGGAATCACCTGAAAATAAAATAACAGAGTCGGAGTGATTAACAATATGATGAACATCATTTGGATGAAAATCAGGAAGTATTGGAACAACCGTAGCTCCAAAGGAAACAATGGAAAGATAAGTTACAGCCCAGTTCGTGGAGTTTTTTCCAATTAATGCAATTTTATCACCTTTTTTAACGTCACATTCTTCGAACATAATGTGAATCTTGGCAATTTTTCTTGCAATGTCTTTATATTTATAACTTTCTCCTTGATAATCCGATAAGGCAGGTAAATCCCAATTTTCTTTTAAACTGGTTTCAATATACTTTATAAAATTTTCTGGTATCATATCTAAAGTTTAAATAAAACAACTAAGAAGTAAACATATAAAATATATAGCTATAATCAAATAAATAGTGATGACTATTTCTTTGAAAACAATATATGCAGGTAAACTGTTATAACTTTGCGGTACTAATAAAATCAGGAATTAATAATTAAAATAAGGGAAATTATTTTCATAATTTTGTAAGCCTAAATATTGATAGAAATTGTGTGTGATGGATAATGTAGAAAAAGCAAAAGAGTTAACAAATAAACTTAAAGGGAGTTCTCCCGAGGAAGTTCTAAAATATTTTATTAATAAGTGTGATCAAAAGGTAGGTTTTGCATCAAGTATGGGAGCCGAAGATCAGGTGCTTACAGATATGATCTGCAAGTTGAATAAAAAAGTAAATATTTTTACACTTGATACAGGAAGATTATTCCCTGAAACGTATAATCTTATTGCTGAAACTAGCGATCATTATGGAATAAAAATTAAAGTTTTTTTTCCTGATCATATAAAAGTAGAAGAAATGGTTGAGGAAAAAGGGATCAATCATTTTTATAAAAGCATCGAAAATCGAGAAAGATGTTGTTACCTTAGAAAAAAGGAGCCATTGCACAGAGCTTTTAAAGGATTGGAAGCTTGGATTTGCGGTTTGCGTAGAGATCAATCGATAACTCGTTTTGATAATAAATTGGTTGAGTGGGACGAACAACATGGCTTATTTAAGATAAATCCTATTATTGATTGGACCGAAGATAAGGTTTGGGATTATATTAAAAAGAATAATGTCCCTTACAATGAGTTACATGATAAAGGATTTCCAAGTATTGGCTGTCAGCCTTGTACACGAGCTATTGAACCTGGCGAAGATGTTCGTGCAGGACGTTGGTGGTGGGAGCAGCCGGAAAAAAAAGAATGTGGTTTGCACAATCGACCGGAAAAAGAATAAAGAAAAGTATGTATTGAAGTGTTAATTTCTATCACATGATACAGTCATTTTTATTTTTCATTAAATTTCTCAATGTACGTTTGACGAACGGCGTATAAATATAGACGAACGACAATTGTTGACCCATAAAAAACAATTTGCTCAGAAAATGGATTGAAAACATGTGCATGCTTGTACAAAGAATAAAAATTAATATTTTTAGGTAACATTTGCGCACAAAAAAAGAGCCAGTGGCTCTTTTTGTTTTAAATAGAATGGTTGGGTTTTTTGAGTGTCAGACGCAGGGTCTAATTATTTTGTTTTTTCTAAACCTTGTAATTATTGATAGGTGCAAGATAATATTTGTTTGTTGAGAATTTTTTCAATATCGACCAACGACAACTTCCAACCCTTAAAAAGCCGTTTGCTCAGAAATTTATTAAAAACGATAATTAATAATTCAAACCTTTTCTTAATTTATAGATGTTGAAAAAGTAAAATAATGAAACATTAGGGTGAAGATTATATTTAGAAATATGATATCCTTAAAGTTGCAGAAATATTTTGTGAACATTTTGGTTTTACAAAATATATTGAATTACAAGGGATTACGAATCACAGACAAAGTCATACAAATAATAGTAATCAGAATTTTTACAGTTAAGCATGTACAAAAAAAGAGCCATTGGCTCTTTTTAATGTGGGTAATAAATTAAGTGTTTGTTTTAAATTGCTTATTAGACTTAGAGTCTAAAATTTCTTGTAATGAACCTAAATATTTTCGATTGCAAGATATGATTTAATTGTTTAGTATTTATGCAATATCGATAAACGACAACTTTAAACCCTCAAAAAGCAATTTACTCTGGAAATTTATTGAAATCTATAATTCATTATCGCAATTTTGTCTGGATTTGCGAATAGACTCATTTATTGTATACCTTACTAAAATTATTAAAACACTTCAATAAGCTCAGTGAGACTAACTGAATAAAAACAATTTATCTTTAATCATACTTTGAAAGCGTTCCGGCTTGTCGAACTTTTCTCTTGCAAAGCAAAAATAAAAACTAAATGAAATTCAAAGGGATTTGATAAATGACTGTTGGTTAAGTAATTACATCAATCTTAATGAAATTGCTAATTGGGTATTCAGTAAATTTAAGTAGACCGATTATTTCATACTTGCTGAGGCAAGCAAAAACGCTCGGCTGAGAGTTATTTTTTTAAAAAGCTTGTATAAAACATGCAGCGTCTGGTTCTCAAAGGCTGGTTTGTCTAATAATATTAGGTAACACAAAAACAAGTATTTTACAGTTAGGTATGTACAAAAAAAGAGCCATTGGCTCTTTTTAATGTGGGTAATAAATTGTGTTTGTGCTAAATTGCTTATTAGACTGAGAGTCTAAAATTTCTTGTAATGAACCTAAATATTTTCGATTGCAAGATACGATTTATTTGTTTAGTATTTGTACAATATCGATAAACGACAACTTTAAACCCTCAAATAACAATTTACTCAGGAAATTAATTGAAATCTATAATTCATTATCGCAATTTTGACTGAATTTACGGATAGATTCATGTAATGTATATGTAACTAAATTATAAAAATACTTCGATAAGTTGAAAGTTCGTTTTTTGAGAGCTTCTCTTAATGCATCACAGAAGTTTTTGAAGGCTATTTTAAATGCTAAAAAGAAACAAAAAAGCATGTAGCCTGAGGCTCTCGAAGGCTACTTACCATGGAAAAAGAAAAAGAATTAAATGTAGCCTAAGGTGCTTACTGAGCACTATCCAAGTACTTTGTCAGGTTATTTTGTCAAATATTTTAAGCTATATCACAAAGAATCACGAAGGACATACAAGAATAATAATCAGCATATTAAGCTTAAACTTGTGCAAAAAAAAAAGAGCCATTGGCTCTTGTTATTTGGGTAATAAATAGAATGTTTGGGTTAAATTGAGTGTTAGACGCAGGGTCTAATTATTTTGTGTTCCTTTTATTAAATCTTAATTACAGCTGTAAGATAATATTTCTTTTATTACTATTTTTTCAATATCGACAAACGACAACTTCCAACCCATAAAATGCAATTTGCGTCGAAAATGGTTTTTTATATGGATGTTCAAAACATGATTTTATATAAAATTATAAGCCAGCTATCAAGAAAACTGAAAATGCGTATATCCAGAGGTGGTTGCTGAGCTTTGTCGAAGTACTCTCGAAGGCTACAAACAGATAAGAAAACCAAATACCAAGTTTACCTAAAAACAATAGAACGCTGATAACACGGATTTCGGTAAATACCGAAAACGCTGATTAACACGGATTTTTACAAAATCTATTTTTTCAAATAATTTATAAGCTAAGCACAAAGGATCACAAAGTACACACAAAGGCACGCAAAGAATAAAAATTTGTATTTCATTGTTAATTAGGAGATTAGCAACACGTGTTAGTATACTATTGCAAATTATACTTTGCATAATAATAAAGTAAACAGATTATTTCTTAGGGGCGTTGGCAAGGAGAAACGCCCGGCTGAGGGATCGTTTATCCTAGCATTTTTTGTTTCTTTTTGGGGCAATGCCAAAAAGAAAAGGAAAAACATATAGCTTAACGCACTCGATAGCTATTTTGTCAAATAATATTATAAGCTAAGCACAAAGGATCACAAAGTACACACAAAGGCGCACTAGGGCACACAAAGAATAAAAACTATTCAAACTTAAGAACAATACAAAAATTAAAAACCCGCACAATTGAGTAGGCTACCGACAGGCTAAAAGCCTATCGAAGAACCTCACACGCCACAATTAAATTTTCAATTGCACGCATGCTTCGCACCTTCCTTTCGTTTGAAATGTTTCCCGGACATTTCTCTCTCAGTCAAATATACGGCAGTTCACCACATATTGTTATTATTATACATTACTCTAACAAGAGCGTTGTTTTATTTTAAATTAAGGTTAGCCTCAAAAAAATGAGAGCCACCTTACAAATTTGACAAACTCTTTTTATCTGCCGTGTTTGCTTTAAAAAAAATGTCTTTTTTTCTAATAAAGAAGATTAAAAAGTAGATTATGTTCTTGCAATTCAAAATTATCTTCTTTACTAGTCAAAATCGCTATCTTTAGTTGTTCCATTTCCTGGAGATTGTTCGTCACCACCCC